>NZ_CBCRZJ010000003.1:0-598780 GCF_965137575.1 Flavobacterium longum
GATCGGGAGCTCAACCACCGTGCGGCAGCCCGTGGCATCGTAGGCCACCGAGACGTACACCACCTGGTCGCAGGCGACGATGTTGGTATAGGAGCCCGGGGTGGCGATAGGCGTCTGCCCGTTCTGGGCATCGGTCAGGGTCTCATGGAAAGTCACCGTGATGCCCGCAGGGGGAACCGGCGAACCCAGGATGTCCGCGATGGAAAGCGTCAGGTCGAACGGCGCGAAGCAGTCGTTGTTCGGGTCGCAGACCTCAAGGGGCTGAGGGATTGCCGCCGGCGGGCCCTGGCTAACCGTCAGGGTGACCGGGGCCACCGAGATGCAGCCCGTGGCAAGCTCCCGCACAGAGGCATAGACAACCTGCGGGTTGGCCGCCGTATTCTGGAAATTGACAGGGTCGGCGATGTATGACGCGGCCGTGGCATCTCCCGCCTGCGCACCCGCCTGGGTCAGGTAATACGAAACGCCCAATCCCGGAACGCCGCCCGAGACCGTAAGGGACTGGCTGGTCAGATCGAAAACCGAGATGCCCGTGGCGTCACCGCAGGCGTTCATCGAGGAGGCGAAGACCGCAGGGAGCGGATCGACCACAAGGTTGAAGCACGCCACGGCGAAGCAGCCGCTGGTATCGTTGGTCAGCCTGGCGCATATCTGCTGCGGGCTGCCCGTATTGGTATAGGCCGTCGGGGTCGGGATCGCGTTGGTGCCCAGGACCGCATCGGCGTTGTTCACGTAATAGGTGACCGTGATGCCCGTCTGCCCGTTCAGGATCACGCCGTCCATGGTGGTCAAATCGAAGGATTCCTGATTGTCCCCCGGGGCGTTGTAATCGCACAGGCGGTAGTCAGGGATCACCGGGTTGGGCACCGGTACCGGATCCACGAAGATATCGACGGTCTGCTGGCTCGAGCACTGCGGCGCAGCGGGGTCGAATACCCTGATATGGATCGTCTGGGAGGAGGCCACGATGTTGCAGTAGGCCGAGGACGTCGCTATCGGGCTGGCGCCCGTCTGGGCGTCGGTGGCCGTCTCGTGGAAGCTCACCGAAAGGGCAGCGTTGCCCCCGGTGACCTGCGCGATGGCCGGCGTAAGGTCGAAAAGGCACGAGAAGCCGTCGTTGTTGTCGTCGCAGACATGGATGTCCGTGGCAGGCAAAGCCACCGGGCTGTTGAAGATCGTGATGGTGAAGCTGTGCTCGTCGGTGCAGTTCGGAGTGGTGCCCGTCTGCGCAAAGACGTACATCGTCATCGAGGACGTGATCACGTCGCCCGCGGCATAGGACGTGCCCGTACCGCCCGGACCGCTATAATAAGAACCCGAGTTCAGGAAAGGCAATACATAACTGTCGCACGAAATCACGTTCGAAGGGGCGTCGGCGATTGGAGTGACGTTCACCGTAACAAGGAAGTCGCCGCTGGCGCTGCAGTTCGGCGTGGTGCCCGTCTCGTCCACGATCACGATGGTCTGCGTCGTGGTGATCACCGTACCCGCCGCGATCACAGGGCCGGTGGCCGTGCCCGCGTGGTAGGACTGTGTCGGTGACGGCAAGGCAGGGAGCACATAGCTGTCGCAGACCGTCACGTCAGCAGGGTTCGGCGCGACCGGTGTCGTGTTTATAGTGACGACGAAATCGCCGTTGGAGGAACAGTTCGGCGTGGTGCCCGTCTCGTCCACGATCACGATGGTCTGNGTCGTGGTGATGGTCGTGCCCGCAGCGATGACCGGGCCGGTGGCCGTGCCCGCGTGGTAGGATTGGGTCGGAGACGGNANGGCCGGAAGCACGTAGCTGTCGCAGGCCGTCACGTCAGCAGGGTTCGGTGCCGTCGGGGTGACGTTCACCGTAACCAAAAAATCGCCGCTGGCGCTGCAGTTCGGCGTGGTGCCCGTCTCGTCCACGATCACGATGGTCTGCGTCGTGGTGATGGCCGTGCCCGCCGCGATCACAGGGCCGGTGGACGTGCCCGCGTGGTAGGATTGGGTCGGCGATGGCAAGGCAGGGAGCACATAGCTGTCGCACACCGTGACGTCCGCCGGGTTCGGCGCGACCGGTGTCGTGTTTATAGTGACGACGAAATCGCCGTTGGAGGAACAGTTCGGCGTGGTGCCCGTCTCATCCACGATCACGATGGTCTGCGTCGTGGTGATGGTCGTGCCCGCAGCTATCACTGGGCCTGTGGCCGTGCCCGCGTGGTAAGTCTGTGTCGGCGACGGAAGGGCCGGAAGCACGTAGCTGTCGCAGGCCGTCACGTCAGCAGGGTTCGGTGCCGTCGGGGTGACGTTCACCGTAACCAAAAAATCGCCGCTGGCGCTGCAGTTCGGCGTGGTGCCCGTCTCGTCCACGATCACGATGGTCTGCGTCGTGGTGATGGCCGTGCCCGCNGCGATNACNGGGCCGGTGGCCGTGCCCGCGTGGTAGGATTGGGTCGGCNATGGCAAGGCAGGGAGCACATAGCTGTCGCANACCGTNACGTCNGCNGGGTTCGGCGCGACCGGTGTCGTGTTTATAGTGACGACGAAATCGCCGTTGGAGGAACAGTTCGGCGTGGTGCCCGTCTCATCCACGATCACGATGGTCTGCGTCGTGGTGATGGTCGTGCCCGCAGCTATCACTGGGCCTGTGGCCGTGCCCGCGTGGTAAGTCTGTGTCGGCGACGGAAGGGCCGGAAGCACGTAGCTGTCGCAGGCCGTCACGTCAGCAGGGTTCGGTGCCGTCGGGGTGACGTTCACCGTAACAAGGAAGTCGCCGCTGGCGGTACAATTTGGTGTAGTTCCGGATTCCGCTACAATAAAAATAGTTTGCGTGGTTGTGATGCTGGAGCCGGCAGCGATGACCGGACCAGTAGCGGAACCGGCATGATAGGTTTGCCCTGCTGGAAGCGCCGGGAGTACGTAAGAATCACAAACGGTAACGTCGGCAGGGTTTGGCGTAGCCGGTTGCGGATGAACGACCAACAAGAACGATGTCGTACCGAACAATCCTGTAGCGTTTTCTTCCATCCGGATAAAAATCGTTTGATTCGGTCCGCCAACATAGGCATTGGTTGGCAAAACATCTGCTACATCATTGTCCGCATTGGCTTGTGACGTGTGAAATGTAACCGTGTAATCAGTTGCGCTGTGCGTACCCAAAATACCTGGAATCAATGCGTCGAGGTCAAATGTCTCCGTTCCATCGTTAGAGATGTCGTCACAGACCGCTTGTGTCGGCGGCGGAATCGGGCCGCAGTCGATAATGTCGAGCGTAAAAGACAGCACGGTAATACAACCGCCATTATTATCTTCGATGGCCAAGTAAATGGTTTGTCCGTCGGCGCCTGAATAGTTCGTCGGCGATCCGATTGGCGATATGCCCAGTCCGGCGTTGGTAGGATCTGTATAATATCCGTTAATCGTATAATCGTTGGGATCGAGCCCCATAAACGCCTCATCATTCTGCGTCAAATCGAAAAATGCGGGCGCGGGACCGCATTCGTTTAACGTTACCGGGTTTTGAGTCGTCGGAGCCAATACCGGCGGTGGTATGGTTACGGTTGCCGACGCATTGGCGTAACAACCCGGACTGTTGGCCACCACGGTATAGTCACCGGGCACCGAAGTCGTGTAGGTTGAACCCGTTGCCCCAGAAATGGGACCTGAAGAATTGTACCATTGAAAGGTAGGTGCGGTAGCATTCAGGTATTGCGCTGTCAAGGTAGTTTGCGGACACGGTGGAGCGGCACCTAAAATGGACAACGGACAGATGATGTTACAATCTGTTGCACCAGCACCCGGACCGCCACTGTTGGTCTGCGTTAAGCTGATTTGCCCCGCCTGATTACTGAAATTGGTAATCAGGAGCATGTACACCTCACCTACTTGCGCATTAGTGATGGTGAAGTTTTCTACGGCTGCCGCAGAATAACTACAGGCAATCTGTGATGTGGCATTGAGGTTGGCGGCACCGCAAATGGGCGTGGCAAATGGGCCCCAAGCGATAAAGTCGACATCGATACCAGTACCGCCATTACTCACCTGGGAAATCTGGAAATTCAGATTACCGGCAATACCAATCTGGAGATAGAACCAAGCCGGGTTCGGCTGGGTAAATAAACAATCGTAATCGATACCGGCCTCGGCAGCAGGCTGGTTGGTTACGTTAGGGAACGTTAACGCTGAACCGCCGGCACAGAATGGATCTGCGCCAGCGCACGTGGGCGACTGACCGTAAGCGTTAATACACAAAAAAGTCAGTAAAACTAACAGTAGGTAACTCTTTTTCATTTTTTTGGTAATTATAGCAGGGCGAAATTTACAGAAAATTAAGAAAAGATTGACGTTAAATTCAGAAAAGTTTTAATTTAAAACGGTTAAGAATTGTTACTTATTTATTATTTATCTTTGTGCCTGTAAAAAATCGCCCTTAAATGAGCCATTCCAGAGATTTAGACGAACTTTCAGCCGAAGATCATCCATATACCAGTGCCGTAAACCCGATTCGCGACGATGCATTTGACCTATCTGACGAGGATAAAATCGAACGCATCAAAAAAGATGTGGAAAACATCCTGCACACCTTGGGTATGGACTTGACCGACGACAGCATTAAAGGCACGCCCAACCGCGTGGCGAAGATGTTTGTCAAGGAAATTTTTGGTGGGCTGAACCCACAGCGCAAGCCAAAGCCGTCCACTTTTGAAAACAATTACAAATACGGCGAAATGCTCGTGGAGAAAAACATTACCCTCTACTCTACCTGTGAACATCATTTGCTTCCGATCATCGGTCGGGCGCACGTAGCGTACATTTCGAGCGGGAAAGTCATTGGACTGTCCAAGATGAACCGCATCGTGGAATACTATGCGAAAAGGCCGCAGGTGCAGGAACGCCTGACCATGCAGGTTGTACAAGAATTGCAGCAGGCACTCGGCACCGAGGATGTTGCCTGTGTCATCGATGCAAAACACTTGTGCGTGAACTCGCGCGGCATCAAAGACATCGCATCCAGTACGGTAACGTCTGAATTCGGTGGCAAGTTCAAAGATCCGCAAGTGAAGCGTGAGTTTTTGGACTACATCCAGCTGGATACGGAATTCGAATAAACCACCAAACCCTAGCCCCGATTGCAGAGGAAATCCTTTTTTAAATGTTTGCCGGCGAAGCAAGGAAATACGTTTAAAAAAGATTGCAACGGAAAGCGGGAAAAAGCTCCTAAAAATGCAGCTATACAAAACCCATCCGCTCAAGATTTACAATTCGCTTTCGGGCGAAAAGGAAGTGTTTACGCCCATACACGAAGGCAATGTTGGCATGTACGTGTGCGGCCCGACCGTTTACAGCAATGTACATTTGGGGAACGTACGTACGTTTATGTCATTCGACATGATTTACCGCTACCTGCTGCACTTGGGCTACAAGGTTCGTTATGTACGGAACATTACCGATGCCGGGCATTTGACCGATGACGGCGACGTGGAAAACGACCGTTTCGTAAAGCAGTCGCGGCTTGAGAAACTGGAGCCGATGGAGGTTGTGCAGAAATATTCGGTGGATTTCCACAAAGTCCTCGACACCTTTAATTTCCTGCCGCCGACCATTGAACCGACGGCCACCGGACACATTGTGGAGCAAATTGAACTGACACAGAAACTCATTGAAAAAGGGCTGGCTTACGTGAGCGAAGGCTCGGTGTATTTCGATGTGTTGGAATACAACAGCCGCGGACTGAATTACGGCGAACTAAACAACCGGAGCGTGGACGAATTGCTGGCCAATACGCGTGATCTGGACGGCCAGAACGAAAAGAAAAACCCGCAGGATTTTGCCCTCTGGAAGAAAGCCTCGCCGGCGCACATCATGCGCTGGAACTCGCCTTGGGGCGAAGGTTTTCCGGGCTGGCATTTGGAGTGTACGGCCATGAGCACCAAATACCTTGGGGAAAATTTTGACATCCACGGCGGCGGCATGGATTTGAAATTCCCACACCACGAGTGCGAAATCGCGCAAGGAAAAGGCTGCAACGACAAGGCACCGGTGAATTACTGGATGCATACCAACATGCTTACGATGAACGGGTTGCGCATGAGTAAATCAACCGGGAATTACATTTTGCCGATGCAACTCGTTAACGGCGAGAACGACTTTTTTGAAAAGGCTTTCGCTCCCGGCGTGGTGCGTTTCTGCTTCATGCAGGCGCATTACCGTAGCGTGCTGGACATTTCCAACGACGCCATGGTCGCCAGCGAAAAAGGCTTTAACCGCATCATGGAAGCCATGGACAGCCTGCCGAACTTGACGGCTTCGGACGCTTCTACACTGGACATCGCCGCTTGGAAGCAGGCTTGCTACGATGCCATGAGCGATGACATCAACACACCGATTTTGATTGCGCAACTCTTTGAAGGCGTGCGTTATATCAATTTACTGAAAGACGGCTCGGCGACCTTGACAGCGGCCGATTTACAGACGCTGGCACAGACGATGCAGGCATTTTTGTTTGACGTTTTGGGATTGAAGGACGAAAAATTGCCGGCCGACGGCACCGAAAAAATCGAAGGCTTGGTTGGGTTGCTTATTGAGATGCGCAACACTGCCCGCGCCAACAAGGATTTCGCGATGTCTGACCAGATCCGCGACCAGTTGGCGGCGCTCGGCATCCAGTTGAAAGACGGCAAGGACGGCACTACGTTTACCTACTGACATTGGCCTTGCTGAAGAACATCCTGATTTCTCCTTTTGTGGCGCTGGTACGTTTTTACCAGATCGTGATTTCGCCCTTATTTCCGGCCACCTGTAGGTTCCAGCCGACGTGTTCTCATTACATGATAGAAGCACTCAGGACGCATGGGCTATTTTATGGCGGATATTTGGGCATAAAAAGAATCCTGAGTTGCCATCCGTGGGGCAAAAGCGGCTACGATCCGGTGCCTAAAAAAAATATGGACGGAAACAATTGACGTTCAGTGTTTGACGTCCGTCGTTCGACGTTTGACGTTGGACGTTTGACTTTGACGTTTGCCTTTCGACTATTTTTCCTATTTTTACCCAACAACTTCACCACATGACTTTACCTCTGCAAATTATCTGGAATCCGTCGGAAGGCATCGACCTTGGATTTTTCGTGATTCGTTACTACAGCCTGATGTTCGTGCTGGCCTTTGGTTTGGGCTGGTACATCATGAAAAGGATTTTCGACAACGAACACGAGCCCATAGAAAAACTCGACTCGCTGTTCATCTGGACGGTTTTGGCGACTTTGCTGGGTGCGCGTCTCGGCCACGTTTTCTTTTACGATTGGGAATACTTCAGGAACCATCCAGCCGAAATCCTGCTGCCGGTGCGCTTTACGCCTAAACTCGAATTCACGGGATTTCAGGGGTTGGCCAGCCACGGTGCAGCGATTGCCATCGCCATTGCGATGTATTTCTTCAGCAAGCGCGTGATGAAAAGGCCGTTGCTCTGGATCTTGGACCGTATCGTTATCCCGATCACACTCGGCGCTGTGTTCGTCAGGATCGGGAATTTCTTCAACTCTGAAATCGTCGGCAAAGAAACCTCGTCATCATTGGGCATTCGGTTCGTACGCGACCAATTCCTGCCGCGTGAGGCGATGGCACAAACCCGGATGAAAACACCCAACGAAGCCTACCAAGCCATAGCGGAAAACCCAGCGTTCGCCCATCTGTTGCAGGAAGTGCAGCCGAAGTATCCGGCGCAACTTATGGAAGCGATTGGCTACATCATCATTTTTGGCATCTTGTTCTATCTGTATTGGAGAACCGACACGCGCGAACGCCGCGGATTTATGTTTGGGCTGTTCCTCGTGTTGCTTTGGTCGGTGCGCTTTGTCGTGGAATACGTCAAGGAAAGCCAAGGCGGATTTGAAAGTGCATTAGGCTTGTTCTCGACAGGCCAGTGGCTGAGTATTCCGTTTATCCTGATTGGCCTGTATTTAATGTGGAATGCAGACAAACCGATTGAAGGAATTGATAATTAATAAGGAGTAATTAATATTGAAAAGAGCCGACAACGCTGTTGTCGGCTCTTTTTATATTTTTTCGAAATATGTTCCGGTAAAACGGTAGCGGATTTTCTTTCTGGTTAGGCGGCCGTTTTCCTGAATGAGGGGAATGCATATGGTGTGCGACTTTGCGTCATATTGCAGCCAAGCTTCTTCCCTATTGATGGGATTATCGCGATTGGGAGAAGCCGAAAAATCGATTTCATAGGACAGTTCATTGCGGATACCTGTTTGGGTTTTGATCAGCCTTGCATCGCTGTTGAGCACGCCGTCTTCCACGGAGAATATCTTTACCGTATGGACAGATACCGCTGAGCTTCCGACAGCCACCCCTTTTACGACATAATACTTCTTGCCGCCCGAAACCACTTCGTCCAACACGTCATAGAAGAAGCTTACGGATTCGTCCGGGTCTTCGGTCTCCAGCCAAATGGGTTTCTGTGAAAACACGCGATGGCCATCACTGAATTGGAATACGCTGATGGCATAACGCATCGTTCCACCAGTCTCATCGTCCCAACTGTAAATACTGAGAAGCCCGTCTGGAGAACGGGTCAACCCAACATTATACTCTTCAAGCGATTTGAATGGTTTGTCGAGGCTTTCCTGGGTTTGCGTACATTCCAGCAACCGCGTCTGCAGCTTTTCGTTGTAAACGACGATCGAATCCATATCGGTCGTATCATGACCATTTATGTAGCGATCCAAGAAATGCGCGCGTCTGGCTGCAACAGCCTGCAAATCCGTTTCGCAGTCCGCTACATTTTGCGCAATACATGAAGCGTATGCCGACAACAATAGCATCGTCATTAAATGTTTCATACTGTCAAGATAAAAAAAGCCCCGGAATTGTCCGAGGCCTCTTTTTATTTTCTTTCAATCGATTATTCCCTGTTGTGCTCTTCTTCGATGCGTTTGTGCTCGGCATCCGAAATCGTGTCGCACAACACCGGCGTCGCGATGAACAACGATGAATACGTTCCTACCACGATACCGATCAACATCGCGAAGATGAAGCCGCGGATGGATTCACCGCCGAACACGAACATGATGGCCAATACCAAGATCATCGTGAGTGACGTGTTGATGGTACGCGACATGGTGGAGTTAATGGACTGGTTCACGATTTCATTGAAATTTCCTTTTACTTTACCGCCAAGGTATTCACGAACCCTGTCGAATACGATTACGGTATCGTTCATCGAGTAACCGATCACGGTCAGGATCGCGGCCACGAAATGCTGGTCGATTTCCATCCCGAACGGCATGTATTTCCACAGCAACGAGTACGCGCCAAGAACGAAAATGACGTCGTGCGCAATCGCGGCAATCGCACCAAGCGAATACTGCCATTTGCGGAACGATACCATCAGGTAAAGACACACGATCAACATCGCACCGATAACGGCATAATATGAATTGGTCTGGATGTCTGAGGAAACCGTCGCAGATACTTTCGATCCTTGCAAAATGCCCAGTTTCTTGCCGTCGTAAATGTTGACGAATTTGTCATACGTCATGTCCGGGCCATAGTGTTTCTTCAAGGTTTCAAACAACACTTGGTTCACGGCTGCGTCGGCTTCGGTACCGTGTTCGTCCACTTTGTATTTCGTCGTGATCTTCAACTGGTCGTTTGAACCGAATACTTTTGCTTCTGCGCTACCGTCAAACGGCTTGAGCAATTCCTCGCGGATTTCCTCGGCAGATACCGGCTTTTCAAAACGCACCTGGAACGTACGTCCGCCTTTGAAGTCAACACCGTAGTTCAAACCGTGCGTGTACAACGAAACGATGCAAACCACCAGGACAACCGCAGAAAACGCGTACGTCCATTTCTTGATGCGCAAGAAGTCAAAGTGGAAATTCGTAAAGAAGTTCTTAGAGAAACCTGTGGTGAAAGTCAACGCCTCGCCTTTGGCCAAACCGCGGTCCAGCAACATGCGGGTGATGAAGATTGACGTGAACAATGAAGTAGCGATACCAATCAAGAGCGTCGTCGCGAAACCTTGGATTGGACCCGTTCCGAAAATAAGGAGTACGGCACCGGTCAAGACGTGTGTCACGTTCGCATCGACGATGGAACGCATGGCGCCTTTCCATCCGAAAGAGGCTTTGATGGCTTCTTCCTGAGACTTGCCCGCACGAAGTTCTTCCTTCGCACGTTCATAGATAATGATGTTCGCATCCACGGCCGTACCCATTGTAAGCACGATACCCGCAATACCCGGAAGCGTCAATACCGCGCCAAGGCTGGCCAAGATGCCAAACAAGAACAACAAGTTTACGATCAAGGCGATGTTGGCGTACAAACCAGACTTGCCGTAGTACACCATCATCCAAAGTGCTACGATTAAAAGACCGATGATGGCCGATGTGGTGCCGTTGTCAATCGCTTCCTGACCCAATGACGGGCCAACGACTTCTGATTGTACGATTTCGGCCGCGGCAGGCAATTTACCC
The DNA here is from genome assembly GCF_965137575.1 of Flavobacterium longum. Taxonomy (NCBI): domain Bacteria; kingdom Pseudomonadati; phylum Bacteroidota; class Flavobacteriia; order Flavobacteriales; family Flavobacteriaceae; genus Flavobacterium; species Flavobacterium longum. Next base: position 10,457 of record NZ_CBCRZJ010000003.1, read on the forward strand.
GCGCGGAGCACGTTGGCTAAGTCTTTTGTTTCTGTAACGTCGAAGTTGCCTGAAATCTCAGAACGTCCGCCGGAGATTGGGCCAGACGATACACCCGGCGCAGAATACACGACGTTATCGAGCACGATGGCGATGAAGCCTTTGGTCGTAAATGCTTTGCCGGTCAATTCTTCCCAAGCACGCGCACCTTGACCATTCATTTGCATCGTCACCGATGGTTTGCCCAATTGATCGAATGAATCGCGGGCGTCGGTTACAACACCGCCGCTCAAGGCCGCTTGACCGGAACGGTTGCCTTTTAGCGCATACAGTTCGGTCGTTTCAATATCTTTTCCTTTGTCGTCTTTACCTGCTACTGGCTTGCCCCAAACGAATTTGGCGTAACGCATATCGGCTGGCAACAGCGAACGCACTTCTTGCCTTCTGAGGTAACCGCCCACTTCAGCCGTATCTTTAGAAGCGACGATGGCGAGTACTGGACCGCCGCCGCCAGACAAAATCTTATCGAGTAGTGGGCCGCGACCGGTTTTGGCCGTGGCTGCCGCCGAATCCTTGGCTTTGTCTGCCCCGAGCAGTTTGGAGATTTCTTCAGATTTCGTATCGGCTGGTTTGGTCGTGTCTGCAGCTACCGGAGCAGCTTCATTTTTGGTTGAATTCTTCAGCGTTTCGTTGGCGGCCAACAGGAAGTTGCCCAACTCTTCGCTTTTGTAGGTTTCCCAGAACTCCAACTGTGCGGTGCTCTGCAAGAGCTTCTTGATACGGTCAACGTCTTTTGCACCTGGCAATTCCACGAGGATACGGCCCGATTGGCCCAAACGCTGGATGTTTGGTTGCACCACGCCGAACTTGTCGATACGTTTGTTCAATACTTCGAACGCAGACGTGATCGATTCGTCTATCTTACGTGCGACGACTTTCTTTACTTGATCGTCGGTCATGTTGATGTTGACCTCATCGCCCATGATGCGGTTTGAGAAAATCTCCGGTGAAGCGAGTTTGGTGCCTTTTGACACTTTGTCCCACTCGTCGTAGAAGGCATCGATATAGTCTTGGTTGCCCTGTTTGTTCTTTGTAGCGTTATCCAAAGCCTGGTTGAACGCCGGATTGGTTGTATTGTTCGCCAACCCTTTCAGGATGTCTTTTACAGAAATCTGGAGCTGTACGTTGATACCGCCCTCGAGGTCAAGTCCTTTGTTGATTTTCTTGTCCCGCACTTCGTTGTAGGTGAAGCTCGTGAAGCCCATGTTCAGCACTTCGGTCTTCCCGATGGAATCAAGATACTTCACTTCTTTCTGTGAATCGCCTTTGGCAAATGCCTTGGCGTCGCTTTCCACATTGTGGGCTACGAAAGTGAAAGTCAATTGGTAAATACTTACCAGCGCAAATAAAATTGCAAAAAATTTAACGAGTCCTCTATTCTGCATTATTACTAAAAATTAATTAATCTCTTGTTTTGGCCTAGGTTAATGTGTTTGCTACGAAGCGATTAGCCTTTTTAGGATTTTCAAGGCATCCCGCGCCGCAATATCACATTTTTTTTGAAACGTGCAAATATATAATTAAGGAAAAGATTAACCAATTTTATTTGTGGTTAATCGGGAATTTTGTCAGACGGTAACGTCGAACGAAGGATAACGAACGTGGAAACGTAAAACTGTCTCCAATGATAAAAGAAAGACATGACATTGCGAAGCGTTCCATCGTAGGTGATATCCGCGTGTTAGGTTTGACATCCGACAAAAAAAGGCCGCCATCGGCAGCCCTTCCTATATATAATGTATGTTGACTAAGCGAGTACCGTTTTCAGGTCGCCGTTCATGGCGCGAACCGCATCGGCGCTCTTCGCGAGCAACGCTTTTTCCTTCTCATCCAGATTGATCGTCAGGATTTCTTCGATGCCATTGTTACCGATGATACACGGCACACCAATACAGATGTCATTCAGCCCATACTCGCCTTCAAGCATGACCGAACAAGCAATCATCTTCTTCTGGTCGTTCAGGATCGAATCCACGAGATACGCGACAGACGCGCCCGGTGCGTACCAAGCCGATGTGCCCAGCAATCCGGTGAGTGTTGCGCCGCCAACCATCGTGTCGGCAGCTACTTTGTCAAGTTGCTCTTGGGACAGGAACTCAGAAACCGGGATTCCGTTGTAAGAAGCCAAGCGCGTCAACGGAATCATGGTCGTGTCGCCGTGACCGCCAATCACCATCGCAGAGACGTCATTGATGGGTTTGTCGAGCGCCTTAGACAAATAATATTTAAAACGTGAACTGTCTAGCGCGCCGCCCATACCAATGATGCGGTTCTTCGGCAACCCGGTGGCTTTCAAGGCCAAGTAAGTCATGGTATCCATCGGGTTCGACACCACAACCATAATAGCGTTCGGCGAATGTTTCAATAGGTTTTCGGCCACGCCTTTTACGATGCCGGCATTGATCCCAATGAGTTCTTCGCGTGTCATGCCCGGCTTGCGCGGAATACCTGATGTAATCACCACGACATCCGAGTTTGCCGTTTTTGAATAATCATTCGTCACACCCGAAACACGTGTATTGAAACCCGTATTGGCCGTACACTGCGAAATATCCATCGCCTTGCCTTCCGCAAAACCTTCCTTGATATCGAGCAAAACCACTTCGCTGGCGATGCCGCGGTAAGCAATCACGTCGGCACAGGTTGCGCCTACATTTCCGGCGCCTACTATTGTAACTTTCATTATTTTAAATTTTGAATTATAAATTTTAAATTAAAGCTGCAGGTCATCAGACAAACTTCAAATTCCAAGTTCCAAATCATTTAAGATTTAGAATCTAGAACGTAAAATTAACTACGCGTCAATGTTCGCATACACGGCGTTTTTCTCGATAAATTCCCTACGAGGCGGTACTTCATCGCCCATGAGCATCGAGAAAATGCGATCGGCTTCCGCAAGGCTGTCAATAGTTACCTGACGCAGCGTCCGGTGCTCCGGATCCATGGTGGTTTCCCACAATTGTTCTGCGTTCATCTCACCCAAACCTTTGTAGCGCTGAATGCCCGCGCCGCCGCCCATGCGTTCGTTGGCCTGGTCGCGTTGCAAATCGTTCCACGCATATTCCTTCTTGTTGCCCTTTTTGACGAGATACAACGGTGGTGCTGCGATATACACGTGACCTTCCTCGATCAGCTCGCGCATGAATCGGAAGAAGAATGTCAAAATCAAGGTCGAAATGTGGCTGCCGTCCACGTCGGCGTCACACATGATGACGATTTTGTGGTACCGGAGTTTTTCCAGGTTGAGCGCTTTGGAATCATCGGCCGTGCCGATGGTTACCCCCAAGGCCGTAAAGATGTTGCGGATTTCCTCGTTTTCAAAAACCTTGTGGTGCATGGCTTTCTCCACGTTCAAGATTTTACCACGCAACGGCAAAATCGCCTGGAAGTTACGGTCGCGGCCTTGTTTGGCCGTTCCGCCCGCCGAGTCGCCCTCGACAAGGAACACTTCACATTTCGCCGGATCTTGTTCAGAACAATCCGAGAGTTTGCCCGGCAATCCGCCGCCGCCCATTACGGTTTTGCGCTGCACCATTTCGCGTGCTTTCTTGGCCGCGTGACGTGCTTGGGCCGCAAGGATTACTTTCTGTACGATGATTTTCGCGTCGTTCGGATTTTCTTCGAGATAATTTTCAAGCATTTCAGCCACCGCCTGCGACACCGGGGAAACCACTTCCCTATTGCCCAATTTGGTCTTGGTCTGGCCTTCGAACTGCGGCTCGGCCACTTTCACCGAAATAATTGCCGTTAAGCCTTCGCGGAAGTCGTCGCCGGTGATCTCAAATTTCAATTTGTCCAGCAAACCAGACTGGTCTGCGTATTTTTTCAACGTACGGGTCAAGCCCATGCGGAAACCTTGCAAGTGCGTTCCGCCTTCATGCGTATTGATATTGTTGACGTAAGAGAAAATGTTCTCTGAGTAGCTTGAATTGTAAATCAAGGCCACTTCCACAGGAATTTCGCTTTTCTCGTTCTCCATGGAGATGACGTGCGAAATAATCGGCTCACGGTTGCCGTCAAGGTATTTGACGTATTCTTTCAAGCCTTCTTCCGAATGGAATGTTTCCGATATAGGATTGCCTTTGTCGTCAAAATTCCGCAAATCAGTAAAGGTAATCGTGATGCCTTTGTTCAGGTACGCGAGTTCGCGCATACGCGCCGCCAAAGTGTCGTAACTGAACTCTGTGGTTTGCGTGAAAATGATCGGGTCTGGCCAGAATTGCTGACGTGTGCCGCGCTTGGTCGTTTCGCCGGTTTGTTTGACCGGATACAATGATTTTCCACGCTCGTATTCCTGCTCGTACACTTTGCCTTCGCGGAATACCGTAGAGTGCATTCTGATTGAGAGCGCATTCACCACCGAAACACCCACACCGTGCAAACCGCCCGATACTTTGTATGAATCTTTGTCGAACTTACCGCCTGCCCCGATCTTCGTCATGACCACTTCCAGCGCCGAAACGCCTTCTTTCTTGTGCATGTCTACCGGGATGCCGCGGCCGTTGTCTTCAACCGATACAGAGTTATCTTCATTGATGACCACCGAAATCGTGTCGCAATGGCCGGCGAGCGCCTCATCAATCGAGTTGTCTACGACTTCGTACACCAAGTGGTGCAATCCGCGGACGCCAATGTCGCCAATGTACATGGAAGGACGCATCCTTACGTGCTCCATTCCCTCGAGTGCCTGAATACTGTCGGCCGAATACTGTTTTTTGCCTTCTTCGCTCATATAAATTTTTCGCTATAAAATCGCTTTTTTCACGCGATGCGCAAATATAAGAAAACACGCTCGAAAATCTAGTCAAAACAAGGCTTTCGGGCGTGAAGTTATTAACATTTTTTCGACTTAAAACCGATGCATTTCAGCACCGGAACCGCAACCTTCTGCCCACCTGATTTTGCCCTCGCGGAAGGTTACGCCATCGGCAATATCGCCGGCGAGCAAAAGTGCGCCATCGGCATCGAGATAATCGAGTAAAGGCGCCAGTTGTGATAGCGCGGAAATACCAACGCTCGACTCGGTCATGCAGCCAGCCATGATGCTCAAGTCGGCGGAACGCGCCTCGCCGATCATTTTGAGCGCAGGCGTGATGCCGCCACATTTCATGAGTTTGATGTTGATGCCATGGAAAAGCGGCTTGCACGCGGCCACATCTTCCAACCGCTGGCAACTTTCGTCAGCAATTACGGGCAATACGGATGCTTCCTTAACGCGCTTCATACCATCAGTATCTGCGGCCGGTAGCGGCTGTTCAATAAACTCCACGTTCAGGTCTTTGAGAATTCTGGAATAGCCGATGGCTTGCGCAGCGGTCCAGGCGGCGTTAGCGTCCACGCGGAACAAACTGTCGGTGATTTTGCGCAAAGTTTCCACGATGGCCATGTCATTTCCGCGGCCGAGTTTGATCTTGTAGATCGGCCAAGGCATCTCAAGGATTTTGGCCTTCATGGTTTCGATGTCGTCGATACCGATGGTGTATGATGTCATGGGGCGTTGCTCCGTGCCCGTAAAAAAGCTTCTGAGCGTTCTTCTCTGTTTGCGCGCGAAATAATCCCAGTAAGCGATATCGATGGCACAGAGCGCAAAATAATCATCCTGCAAGCGCGGTGCGATGACATCCCAGAATGCGGCCGGGTGCAAGTCTTCGGGCAAAGCCGCGACAATGGGTGTTACTTTCTGGACACTGGCCGAGAGTTTCTCGACCGTAGAATGGTAATACGGATTGACCGTGGCTTCGCCGTAACCTGATATTTCTCCGTCTGAAATGCGCGCCACTATGGTTTTCTGGACATTCACGGTGTAACGTGAAATCGTGAACGGATGCTTGAGCGGCATTTCGAAAAGGCGGAAGTCTAAATTCATAATTGATAATTGACAATGGACAATTGAAAATGTTATCTACCGAAAGTCTGTCGATTCGGTTCGACAGCTAATAATTGATGTATCAATAGCGCCCGACTGACGCAAGCAAGTTACGGATTGGCTTCGCTCCGTTCGGTCGTTGGCCTCAGGCGCGGCGTTATGCCCAATTGTCAATTGTCAACTGTCAATTGTCAATTAAAAAAAGCGCCAGAAACCCGGCGCTTTCAAAAATACAAACAAACTAAACAACAACCTTACTTTTATATTTTAAACGGATATATTGCTTTTTGCAATGTCGACATCGGCGTGAACGTGCGCGGCATTGGCGCGGCCGCTCGGGTCTTGGTTTTCCTGCCATTTCGGAATCCATTTGCGCACGGTTTGGGCAGCGCTTTTCTGAGGGTAATGCTTGTGGAAGATGTCGCGGTAATAATACGCTTCCTTGGTGAGCGGCGTATTGTAAGGAAAACGCTCAGCGGCCTGCGCCATCTGGGCGTCAGTGACTTGCGACTCGCAGTGTGCGATGAGCGTGTCGATCCAGTTGTAGCCCACGCCGTCGGAGAATTGTTCCTTCTGACGCCAGAGGATTTCATCGGGCAAATAGGGTTTTTCGGGCGTGTCGAACGCTTTCCTTAGAATATATTTTTCGAGCCCATCGTAGGATTGCGGCTGTTTTTCCTTGGCTTCGATGGTCATAGCCAAATCCAGGAACGCTTTGTCGAGGAACGGCACGCGCGCTTCCAGGCCGTGCGCCATCGTGGATTTGTCGGCGCGGAGCAAGTCTGCGGTGAACAACTTCTGGACGCGCTCGATGGTTTCCTTTTGGAACGCCTCGGTAGACGGCGCGTTACGGAAATACAGATAGCCACCGAAAACTTCGTCCGCACCTTCGCCCGAGAGCACGACCTTGATGCCCAAGTCGGTAATGGCTTTGGCAAGGAAATACATCGGCGTGCTGGCGCGCACCGAGGTGACATCATAGGTTTCCAGATGCCAGATGAGCTTGCCCAGGATGTCGATGCCCTGCTCGACCGTAAAGTGGATTTCGTGGTGCTGCGTCCCCAGAAATGCGGCAACTTTACGGGCAGCGGCGGCGTCTGGCGACGCGTTGTCTAACCCAATTGAAAACGAATGCAGTGTTTTGCCGGCTTCGGCCAGTAAACGTGCCGCAATCGAGGACGTCAGTGAGGAATCGAGCCCACCCGAAAGCAAAACGCCGATCGGCACATCGCTCATCAGCCTTTTCCTTGTGGCCTCGGTCAGCGTTTCGCGGATGGCTTCCAAATCAAGTTTTTCAATAGCCTTGGCATGGTCTTCATACGCGGGCTGGTAGTATTTTACGAATCCGGTTTGTGGCGTGTAGAAATGCCCCGGCGGAAAGGTTGCGAAGGTTTTACACTGGTCGGCCAGCGGTTTCATCTCCGAAGCGAACCAAGTGCGTCCGCGCTCGTCGATGCCGTAGTAAAGTGGTTTCACGCCCATCGGGTCGCGTCCTGCGATAAAGTCGTCGCCATTGATGACCACAAAGGCAAAATCGCCGTCGAGTTTGTCGCAGAAGTCGTAACCGAATTCCTCGTACAAATGCACAATGACCTCAGAGTCAGACTTGCTCCGGAAGGTATGGTCTTTCAAAACCGTATCGCGCAAATGCTGGTGGTTGTAGATTTCGCCGTTGTGCACCATCCACGAACCTTTGCAACCCTGAATGGGCTGGCGGCCGGAATGCAGGTCGATGATGGACAATCTTTCGTGGCTCAGGATGTGGCCGTTTTGGGTGACGACGATATCGCTTTCGTCCGGGCCGCGGTGCGACATCCTTTTGGACAGTTCCTTTACAAGTTCTTCATCGAGCCCTTTGCCGACGATGGCTAAAAATCCGCACATAATTGTTTATTTGGTGAAGCAAAGATGTACGATGACTTTAAATATATAAACCAAAAAATTAATTTTAGTTACAAATTTAAATCTAAATAAAGTAATTGTAGAAAATTGAAAACGATAAACGTCAGGAATCGACACCATCGCTTAAAAACTGTTAACTAGCTTACCGCTTCTACGACGTATTCGGTGCCCATGATTTGAAAACAGAAACCGGGCGATTGCCCCAAGAGTTGTTGCCCAAGCGGCGACTGCGGAGACAGCGCTATGATGCTTTTTCCATCGACGGTGATTTTGGGCAATGCGGCGCAGAGGTATAAATAAGTGTTGTTGGCTTTGACCAGGCTGCCGAGGGCAATTTTGGTGGTTGGGTGCGGTTCGAGTTTATCGAGAACCGCTTTCATGTCAAGGTTTTCGCGAAGTTTCTGCGTGAGCTTTTCCTGCTCGAGATGCATCATCGAGAGCGCCGTTTCGTGTTTGTCGCCGGCCGAACCTTTGGCATCGTTCTGCGCATCGTCGGCCAGCCCGGATATCATGTCGCGGAAGACATCAATCTTATCCTGTACCAACTGTCGGTACCGCAACAGAATCTCTTCCTTTAATTCCATCTATTTGGTTATGGTTTGTCGCATTCAGGCCTTTTCGGTAAGAAATATTTATACGAAATTATCCCTACGACAATTAAACTCCCAAGCGACAACACGCCGTACGCCGCCACGCTTTGCGTTTGATACGTCACCATATTATTTTCGTCGAAATAGTTCCCTTCGCTATTATAAGGCAACCCTGCCCTTCCTAAAAAGATGAAAAAAAACAACATGGCTAAACTCGCGAAGATGACCGCCCATAAAATAAGGAATGGCTTTTTCATAGGTTTCTTCAGTTTAACCTTTAACCGCGTACCGACTTTTACTTGTCCTTAGAAATCGAACTTATAACTCGCGCCCAACAATACCTGGATGCCTTGTACCGGATAATTCAGCCAGCGTTCATACTGTTGGTTGGCGATGTTGTTCAATTTCAGGAAACCGGTCAGGCGGTCGTTGTGTTTGTAGCCCAAGTGAAAGTTGGCGTCGAAGTAACTCTTCACGGTCACGATGCCGTCTTCGGCCGCGATGACATTGTCGAGATTCAACTGGGCGTCTTTGCGTTCGCCCACGAAAAAGACCTGCGCACCGGCATACCATTTCGGCGTGATGTTTACGTCGAGCGACGAACCCAATTTAAAAGTCGGCAAATTCCAAGCTTCGGGTTGGTCTGCGGTATTGTATCCGAAGAACGAACCGTTGATGCCAAAGGAAACATTTTTGGAAAAATCGGCGTTGAGCTCCCCGAAAACCGTAATCGTCCTGACATCGTCATACACAACCCCGAATGAATTCCCGTGGTCGTAATTGTCGATGTAAGTGTTGTCGTAATCATTGGCCTTGAACAATGCCTTGTCGCGCTCGCTCAGGTACGATGCCCTGACATTGTAGCTCACGGCGTTGGCCAATTTCCCTTTCAAACCGGCAAATACGTCGAACTGGCGGTCTGTCGGGGCGATGATTTGGATCGGGGCGATGAACGGGTTTTCGGTGGTCAGGTCGCGATACGAATTCTGTTGCAGCGTTCCTTCGGCACCGGCGTAAAACACCATCAAATCCCCGACGACTTTGTACGATGCGTTCACTTGCGGGTAGACGAAAAACTTGCTGTCGCCGCCTTCGGTCGCCATGCTGTAAAACGCGGCCGCACCCAGGTTAATAGACCAATCGTCTCTCACGATGCCAAAACTCGGATGCACACCGATGTTGGTGTAGCCATATTTGTAATCTTCCAGCGGCCCGAACAATTCATCGAACTGGCCGCCCACATAATCCACGATAAATTCCGTCTTGATCTTGGTGTCGTTGATGTCGAAACTGATGGTCGGCTTGGCGAAGAAACGGTTTTCGGCGCCACCGTACGAATCCCAGAAATGGCTGAATTTCGCCGAGACATCGTTAAAAACCCCTTCGTTGAAAGACAACTTAGTTCCCAGATACAAATTCTGGAATACATGCTCAGGGCTGATGCCGTCGATGATGTTCTGACGATCAGGCTGCGGCAGTTCGATACGATAATCCTGCGGCAAACCGTACCAGTTGTACATCTGGTTCTGGTAACCGCCGTCGATGCTCCAAGACATCGCATCGGTGCGCGTGCCGTAGGTCAAATCGATTTGCGAATTGCGGAAACTGTCCTCGAGCTCCACTTCCTTGATGCCGCCCGCCGATGACAAGTGACGCACCATGCCGCCAATGTAGCCGTTATCGCCAATGTTTTCGGTCACGAACAATTCCCCGTTGATCGTGCCGTAATTGCCCAAGGCCAACGACACGAAATTCTTATAGATTTTCTCCTGCGGCGTCTTATCTACACTGGCCGCGCGTCCTTTCGACGGTGTAAAGGTGGATGCCACCGGAAACGAGAAGATGTTGTACTTGATGTCGGCCTTCTTGCTGTTGTCTTCGTCTTCGACGGCTGGCGTTTCCTTCACCTTGAATGCATCGGAAATGGTCGGTGTGTATGGCTTTACGACGTTCACGACTTCTGTCCCGATGTTTTCGTCCTTGACCTGGGCGAATGCGGTGGCGGATAGTAACAGGATGAATGCGGTATATTGGGCTTTGAATTTCATATTTAGTTGATAGTGGCTAGTTGCTAGTTGTTAGATTGTCCTGTCTGGCATCAACTCGCTCCTTTACCATATAAATTTCTGTTTCGATTTTGTTTCTTAAATTTTCTAGCCACTAGCAACTAACCACTAGCAACTTTTTTCTTCTAGCCACTAAAAACTAGCAACTAGCAACTTTACTAATTCTGTATCGACGAATTCGTTTTGGATTCTTCTCCTTTAATGATGTCCAGTTCGGTTTGCGCTTCCTGGACGATATCCGGATACTGCGTAAAGTTCTTGATGACGCTTTCCAGGATGTACGTGGCTTGGAATGAATCTTTCAGCCCGTAGAAATTCTTGGCCATGACGATCAAACCTTTGGCACCAAAGAATTTGTAGCCAGAATAGTTTTTCGTCAGTTTCTGCACCGAAGTATTCGACGCTTCAAATTTGCCATCCTTGTTCTTGAAATACGCATCGTAATACAACGCTTCCGCTGCGAGTTCGCCCGAGGCAATGGTCAGCAACTTGCCGTATGCCGCGCGTGCCTTGGTTTCGTCTCCGGTCTTGATGGCCGAACGCGCCACGATAATCTGCGCATCCGATTTTACTTTTGCGTCCGTTTTCGGGTTGTCGAGCACTTTGTCTGCATAAACCACGGCATTCGCATAGTCTTTCTCTTCGTAATAGGTTTTCATCAAGTTGGCCTGCGCGAAGGTGACGTTTTGCGGATAATCAGCATCGCTTTCCAGGCGTTTCAAAGTGGCGATGGTTTTCGCGGCATCGTCTCCTTTGATGTAGATTTCCGCGAGCCGTGCCAGCGATTGTTCCGTGAATTCATTCCGTGGGCGCGCCGCCACATTCTCGTAATGCGTGGCTGCCTTGCTTTCCTGATTGTCTGCGTAATACGATTGCGCCAGATAGAAATTCGCCTTCAACGCATGGATGCCATTCGGGAATTTCGACACGTAACCCGCCAGTTGCGAAATGGCTTGTTTGGTGTTGTTTTGCAGGTATTGTTTTTCGGCCGATGCATACGTATCGTTGTCGAGGTCAGCATCTGAAACCTCAACGAAATCAAGCGTTTTTACCCAGGTCGCGTACTCATCGACGTTGCCGTTATCCACATAGATCAAACGCGCCGTCGACACGGCTTCCAAGGCTTCAGGCGTGCGCGGATAATCGGCGGCGACTTTCTTGAATTTCGCGATCGCCTGCTGGTCTTTCTCGGCATTATAATACACCAAACCCTGACGCAGCAACGCTTTCGATGCGTAAGAACCGTTCTTGCCTTCAGCCAGCAACTTGTCGTAGGTGCTGATGGCCTGGTCGGTCTTGTTTTCGGTGACATACGTATTGCCGAGTTCAAACAACGCATCGTCTTTGTAGCTCGAGCGCGGATAGTTGTTGATGAACTTGGTCAAATCCTCGATCTTGGAATTGTTGCGGTTCACGAAACCATAGCTGATCGCTTTCTGGAATGCGGCATAATCTGCATCGACGCTCTTCATCTCGACGACTTTGTTGTACGCTTCCATTGCCGGCCAGTATTTCGCCGTCACGAAACGGCTGTCGGCCAGTCGCAAGTAGGCGTCGTGCAAACGGGTTTTGTCGGACGGATTGGTATCGATGAAACGCTGGAACGCATCGCCTGCCTGATCGTACTGTTTCAGTTTGAAATAATCATACGCGACGTTGTAATGGATGTTCTTGAACTCAGGCGTGGCTTTCGCGTCTGCCGAAGCCAGGAAATCCTTGAAATCGATGAGCGATTCGTTGAAATTGTCGAGCACGTATTCGGTTTCGGCTTTCCAAAATGTGGCGCGCGCCGTAAACCTGCTGTCGCGCGGTTCGGCGATGGATTTCTTGAACATCGACAATGCCTGTTGGTATTGGCCGTCGGTATACAATTCGAGCCCGCGGTAAAAGGTTACTTTCTGGTAGGCCGCACGGTTTGTCGTTTTGTTCTTTTCAAGCAATTCGAGTGCACCGGCGTAGTTCTTTGCCGTAATGTAAGAATCGATGAGCAAACCTTCTACTTCGGCTTTCGCTTCAGAATTCGGGTATTTTTCAAGGAATCCGGCCAATACATCCGGCACCGGCTGGTACGAGTTTCCGATTTCGTAGCTCAGCTTGCCGTAGTTCAGCATTGCATCTTCCTGGATTTTGGCATCGAAGGCCATTTCCGACGCATTCTTAAAAGCGTTCAAAGCCTGTTGCTTGCGGTCGGTCTTCAGGTAACTTTCGCCCAAATGGTAATAGGCGTTCTGGGCGACGTGGTCATTGCCGCCGATGATTTTGTTGAATTGTGCGATGGCATTCTCGTAATCGCCTTGCTTGTAATAGGCGTAACCGAGCTGGTAATAGTCCGTGTTGTTCCACTTGCCTTTCTTTCCCTTGTATTCGGTCAGGTACGGAATGGCTTCGGCGTATTGCCCTTTGTTGAACAAACTCTCGCCGATGATTTTATTGAGTTCAGACTTTTCCAGCGCGTTGGACTTTGGCATTGCGGCTTTTCCGAGTTCGATCGCCTTGTCGAATTTGCCCAGCTTAAAGTTCATGTCGGCCTGGAAATACGACATTTTCTCCTTGTATTTTTCCTGGTCCTGGATTTGGTCGAATTGCTTGGTGGCCGTTTTGTAATCATCGGTTTCATACGCCATGTAGCCCAGATAATATTTGGCTTGCGAGCCGTATTCAGGTGAATTGATGACCATGTTGAAATACTTGTCGGCTTCCTTTTTATTCTTGGCTGTGAAAAAAGCGTAGCCTTTCTGGAAGTTGAACTTGTCTTGTTCGGCCTGCGTCAGGGAATTTTCATCGACTTTCTCGAACCACTGCAACGCCTGCGGATAACGGCCTTGCTCGAAATAATAATGCGCGACCTCAATGTACGCCTGGTTTTGCTTGGTGCTCGTCGGGTAATCGGCGACGAAATTTTCCATCGCGGTATCCGCGCCGCCTTGGTCGAGGCGAATCGCGCAGTTGGCCGAATAATAGGCACAATCGGCTTCCACTTCGGGATTGCGCGTTTCCGATTTTACCTTGTCGAATATGATTTGCGCCGGTTGGTATACACCGTTCTGGTATAAGTTGAGTGCGCGGTTGAAATCTTCGGTCTCGGGGTTGCGTATTTCAGATTTTTGGGCCGAAACAGAGGCGATTCCGGCAAAGAGTAAAGCACATGAAATGGTGACGATTTGACGCATTATGGCTACATTTTTTTAAGAATTTCAAAGTTACCTTATAATGCGTTGTATAACGGCAGGGTTTAAGTTTTTATTATAAACAGGGTTTTTAACAGTCCAGTGGCTAGTGGCTAGTTGTTAGTGGCTAGATATTGATAACAAGCCGAAGCCATATTCTTTAAACCGAACATTTTTTTTGCGTGACGGATTGAAGCGGCAGCCCACAGCGCAGCGAGGACTACAGCGGAAAGCCGGACGGCGTTAAAATAACTTATTGAATTACGTATTTATGATAACGCCGACACGCCCAAAACAAAACACGCGCAGAAACAATAAACACCTTGCAAGACGAGTTATCCAGCCACTAGCCACTAACAACTAGCCACTAAAAAATTTTGAAACCGAATCCAAACTCACTACTTTTACGCCACCCGAGGCCAACCTGGCCCAGCGGAATGAAATTAAACGAAAAACCATGTCGCAAACCGTACTTTCACTGCGAAACGTCAATATTTACCAAGACAATCGCCCCATTCTCAAAGACATCAACCTCGATGTCAAGCAAGGCGAGTTCATCTACATCATCGGGAAAACCGGTTCGGGGAAAAGTTCGTTAATGAAAACCCTTTATGCCGACCTGAAACTTCGCGAAGGGCAAGGCAGCATCGTAGATTACGACCTGGCAAAACTCAAGGAAAGCGACATTCCGTTCCTGCGTCGAAAAATCGGGATCGTGTTCCAGGATTTCAAGTTGCTCGAAGACCGAAGCGTCCATGAAAACATGGTGTTCGTCCTGAAAGCGACCAACTGGACCGATAAAAAGGAAATGGAAGCGAAGATCGACGAAGTGCTCGAAAAGGTTGACCTGAAAACCGTGGAACACAAAATGCCACACCAGCTTTCCGGCGGCGAACAGCAACGGGTAGCCATTGCCCGCGCACTCCTGAACGATCCGGAATTGATCCTGGCCGACGAACCCACTGGAAACCTCGACCCGCAAACCAGCGTGGAAGTCATGGAAGTACTCCGAAAAATCAACGGAAACGGCAAAACGGTTTTAATGGCCACGCACGATTATGCGCTCATCATGAAATTCCCGTCCAAAACACTCAAGCTCGAAAAACAGTCGTTGTTTGAGGTTGTACAACGGACGGTTTAAAAACAATATTGTTCAAAAATATCAGGCGGGTTCTTCACCCGCTTTTTTATTGCGGCATTCCGCAATCATCATGATGACCAACGGGAAAAACACCAGGTGAAAACGGTCGGTCTGCAAACATGAAATCCCGGAAACGAAGAAAACATACAAGGTAATTGCCGCAAGTATTTTCGAAAAACCAGACGTTGACTTCCTTTTAATCCATACGTAAACCGACAGCACAACGCCAATTGCGGTCAGCAAAATGTTCTGCGCTTTCGATAAAGCCTTGAAGAAAAATTTGGCCGGCCTGAATACAAACGTGTTGTCCCAATTGTATGTCGATGCCACAATGTAGCTGCCTTTCGAAGAATTATCGATCAGACAATAGCCGTACGCCTTTATCAGATTGAAGGTATTGTTTTGTAATTGTTCGGCGATATCCTCACGAACCAATCGCTGCTGATCGTGGATTGAAAAACTTTGGAAATGCTTGGCACGCGCGTTTTCGCCAGGAATAAATTCGATGTTTTTGCGGTAACAATCGGCTTTCGCACCCAAGTAGTTGTAATAGGTGGTGTTGCCGATGTAGCTGATTTTGTAGTCGCCGTATGCTTTGTGCATTTCGTTCATCTGGATGCCAACCAAGACCAGCATCGCATAAACCAAAACCGAACTTTTATGCTTGACGACAGCTAAAAGCGACCTGAAATGACAGACTGCGACTATAACCGCCAATCCGGTTGCGACCGGCTTAATCAACATCGCGAAACACAAAATCGCCAACGCTACCGACAAGTGTTTCGTTTTACTTGATAATTCGAATCGGTTCAGGAACAATACCGCCAATAAAATCAACAGGATGAAAACCGGCTCAGGCAAAAACCGGAAAGCGATCGCGAGATTGCCCACACACAACAGCACCAAAACCGAATAAGCGAAGGCGTGGAATGCTGAGTTGTAACGCTCCGTAAGAATCCGGTGGACGACCAGGATCGAAACAAGCCAACAACATAAATTCAACCCCAATCCAAAGTGGATTGCGGCATCCAAATTATCTGTAAATAACAATGGCAGCCCATAAATCGCGGCGATCCCGAACGGCCTGCCTTCGTCTGGCAATCCTTCAAAATACAACTTTGAGACGGCTTCGAAATAACTCCAATCGTCGCCGACCATCGTAAATTCAGGCTTAAGTTGGATTGAGGTTGACAACAAAAACAGCCAACCCAACGCGATCATCACCAAAATGATTTCGTCACGGAACCGTTCCCAAATCCGCCAAAAAAAAGCAACGATTACTTCCATCAAGCAAGGTTTTTTCTTCGTTGGAGAAATTTAGCCAATAACAGCAACACAAACGGATACGTCACGATGTGGAAACGGTCGCCTTGGCTGCACGATACGCCCGAAAGCAGCACGATGTACAAAATGTAGCACGCCATCAGGAAATACAGTGGTTCTTTATTAAATCCGCGGAAAAAGAAAAACACTGCAAGCCCAAACCCGATGACCGTCAAGATGCGGTTCTGCCATTTGGACGCCCAAAAAAGTTCCGGTGCGAAAAACACATCGGATTGTTCGACGTTTTTGCAATCCATCAAAGCCGTGTTGCCCGATTTGGTGTTGTCCAGCAAATCTATGGCGTACGCCTTGAAAAAATTCACGGTGTTCGTGGTGAGCTGTTTCTCGAAATCCTCGGAAGCCAACTTTTTTTGTTCGGGCATCGGCAGGCTGTACATCGCCACGCCGCGCGGGTTGTTCTCCTGGATGTATTCGGTACCGTTTTGCATCGCTTCTGCACGGCTGCCCAAATAGCCGTAATACGTCACGGCATCGATGTAACTGATCGTGAAATTCCCGAATTGGTGCTTAATCCCTGCGCATTGCACGAGCACAAGCGCGATGCTTCCGTAGAGGAAAAAAGCGGCTTTCGATTTGAAATTCCGGATGATTTCCCGGAGGAAAAAGACGGTCATCGCGATACCGAGCAGCATCGACCCCGGCCGGATCAGCATCGCCAGGACAATGATGGACAAAGCGAAGGAAAGGTCGCGGAACCGTTTGCTTTTGTAATATTTCGACAAGAAGTAAAAGGCCGACACGATGAAAAACAAATAGATGTTCTCGGTCAACAAATGAAAAACGTACGACACATTGCCCAATGTAAAGAGGAACGCCAACGCAAAAAAGAACGCGATTTTCGGGCGGACGACGTCCTTGAGCAACGCATAAAGCATCAGCGAAGTCGCCAGCCAGCAAAACACATTCACGTAAAAGCTGAATTCATAAATCGCGGCATCGCCAAACCCGAACAAATACGGCAACCCGTTGATGGCCGCCATCAGGATCGGGCGGTAATTGTGGCCGCGTAAATGCACGTAGAAATTCCGCGCAGATTCCACATAACTGGTCGAATCGGCGTAAATGATGCCCTGCTGGTCGATTTGCGACAACCATGCAAAAACCACGAGCCAGCCCATCGCCGCCGCAATCAGCAAGATCGGAAACCGGAAACGATACAACATTGCGCTCATGGCCAATCGTTTATGATGTTCAGGATTTCCGTAGCGTTTTTGCGGTCGTCGAGGATTTCGGCCAACACTTCCTTGCGGCGAAACGTTTGGTCAAACGGTTGCGTTTTCAGTTGGTTGACGGCATCGATAAAGTCTTGTCGCGTCTCGGCCATCGTACACAATCCGCGCAGGTTTTCGTCGTCGAGCATGTTCTTGTTGATGATGCAAAACCGGCTGCGGAACAGCGCATAAACCGCCTTGAGTTTCGTGCCCGATTCCTGGAACGACAACATGACGTTGAGGTGCGCATCAGCGAGCAGACGAGTCAGGTGCGAAGGATCGTCGTTGTTGATGTCGGTGTAGGAAATGTGGGCCGTACCCGAAATAAGTGGTTTCACGAAATCGCCGTGGCCGCTCGAGGCGATGACCAACGGATAGTCCGGGATTTCCTTGAATACTTCAATCAGGAATTTGGCTGCCCGGCGGTTGTCGGCCAAACGCAGGTCGCCGTGGTAAATGGCGTATTTCCCGAAGCCGGACAATTCGGCAACCGCTTCGTTTCCGTGGAAAACCGGAACGTAATAAACTTTGTCACTGTATTGGCGCGCCGCGTGTTGCTCGAATCGGGACAACGCCAACACGGCATCGAACTTCTTCATGTCGCGCTGGAACCAACGGTATTTGAGGAATTCCGAAAAATACGCCGCTTTCTTGAACCAATGGGTTGCGCTTCTCGCCTGCCCCAGAAAATAATTCGCTTCCAGATTGTGCAGCCGGAGCAACATTTTCCGACCTCCAAAATCGTGTTTGCGCGCCACGTAACTGCTTTGCTGTCCTTCGAATAAAATCGGGGCGTCCACTTTTTTCAGGTTGTCGTACAGCGCCTTTTTGTAGCGCGAAAATACCGCGAACGGGTAAACGGAAAACCATTTGTGGCTGTTTCGCTTTTTCTTGCGACGGTAGAAATGGACTTCCTTGGCGTAACGCTGCAACTCTTGATGCGGCGCTGTGTCCTGATCCACGAAGCAATGCAGGTAAATCTCGAAACCCAGCCCGTGCAATGCCTTGAGCTTGTAGAAAACGTCGATGACACCGCCATAGACCGGCGGATAAGGGTTGTCAAAACTGACGATGTGGAGCTTGCGCGACTGCATCCGCCAAAAATACTACCGATTATGGGAAAATAAAGTATTTTTGGAAAAATTACGCCCGTGCCGTTTTTCTCCATCGTCATTCCGTTGTACAACAAGGAAAAGTTTGTTTCCGCTACGCTCGAAAGCATTTTGGCGCAGACGTTTACCGATTATGAAGTGGTTGTCGTGGACGATGTCTCTACCGATGCCAGCCGCAACGTGGCCGAAGCTTTTTCGGGAAAATTCACGTCGGGTTTCCGAATCATTTCACACCAAAGCAACAGCGGTTTGTCTGCGGCGCGCAACACCGGAATCCGGAACGCAACGTCAGATTTGATTGCCTTTGTCGATGCCGATGACGTTTGGAAGCCTGACTTTCTGGAACGAATGCATACACTCATTCACCAGTTTCCTGAAGCCGGGATTTTTGCGGCCGGTTATGACGAAAAATACCCTAACGGCAAGTCGCTGTCGGTTCATAAAAACCTTGATTTTGCGGCGGGCGAAATGAATCTCGTTCCAGATTTCTTTGCAGCGAACACCTATCAACCCATTTTCTGGTACGGCAGCGCAGTCGTGCGACGGGAAGTTTTTGCCGCAGCGGGTTATTTTGACGAAAAAATCACGTACGGCGAAGATACCGATTTCAACATACGCGCCGGACAACTCTTCAAAATGGCCTATTACAACGGCGTTTGCGCGTCTTATACGATGGCATCCGAAAACCAGATCACACGCGCATCGCTCAGCACAAAAAACATCACGGACTTTTCTAAATATGAAGCCGATGCCGCGGGAAATCCGTCGTTGAAGAAATTCCTGGACGTGAACCGTTACATTCTCGCGATTGCCTATAAACTGGAAGGAAATAGTGAAAAGTTCGGTTTGCTCGCCAACGCCATCGATTCGAAAAACCTCACGACCAGCCAACGATTCTTGTTGCATGCACCGGGATTCGTCGTGCGTTTGGTCCGTAAAATCAAGTTGTTGTTCTTAAGACGCGGCGTCCGGCTGACGACTTTTAGGAAGTAATCCCGGCCACATACGTGTCGAAATCACGGATGTAATCGGCTTCCTCGAACACGTCCGACGCCAAAACCAAACAAACGGCACCGGAAGAAAAGTTCTCCAGTTCGCGCCACATGTTGCGTGGAATGACCAAACCTTTGTCGGGCTTGTTGAGCGTCACACTTTTGGACTCGCGCCCATTGTTCAGGATGACATCGAAACTGCCCGAAAGCGCCACTAGCAATTCTTCCTGCTCTTTGTGCGCATGGCCGCCACGACGCGCCGTACTTGGGATGTCGTACAGATAATACACGCGCTTCACGGCGAACGGAATGGTGTTTTTTTCTACGACCGCAATATTTCCGCGGTAATCTTCGATTTTGGGGATGTCGATAAGGGCAATGTCCATGGTGGCTAACTTACGTTTATTTTCAGGAATTCCAGCCATTGCCGGCCGATATTTTCGAGTGAAAAAGATTGCACCGACGGTTTCGCGCCTTCACAACATGCGGTGTACAGTTTTTCGTCTGACGCCATCCGGTTCATCGCCTCGGTCAAGGCATTGAAATCCTGATCGGTAACCAAAAGGCCATTGCGTTCATGGGCAATCATTTCTGACGGACCGGATACGCAGTCAAAAGACACGACCGGTTTGCCGCAGGCCAGACTTTCCAGAATGACCGTCGGCAAGCCTTCGCGCCTGCTCGAGAGCACGAAGAATTTGGCGTGTTTCATATACGGAAACGGATTGTCAACGCGGCCTTTAAAGACGATTTGCGCTTCGACACCGGAACGCATCGCGAGTTTTTTCAGTGTCGGCAGGTTGCTGCCATCGCCCAAAATCACGAGCGAAATATCTTGCGCGGGCAATCCCGAATTTGCATACGCCGCGATTAATTTATCGAACTGCTTGACATCGTCGTTCATCCGTCCGGCGGCCAGAATGTAATGTTCTTCTGCAGGTACGAACGCGTCGGCCCACTTTTCAATGTTGCGGATATCGATCGGATTGTGCATGGTCGAGACATTGTCCAACCCGTATTTCTTCCGGATGATTTCAGCCACTACATCGGAAACAGCCACAACCGCAAACGCATTTTTGTACACCAAGTGCGCGCACTTTTTGTTCTTCGGGAAATACAAATCGGTCATGGCGCTGTGCACGGTGTAAATGGTTGGCGCATTGTACAACACCTTGGATATGAAGTATTCCTGAAGAAACGAAACGCGCACGCGAAAATCGATGATGAAGTCAAACCGATGTTGCCGCAGGAATTTTCGCAATGCCAGAAACCGCTTCAATTTGTTCAACGGCCCGTTGGCGGTGTTTTTCATCTTTCCCAAATTGAGCAACTGCCCCGAATAATCGTATGTGATTTGATCGAGCACGATGACGTTGTGCACGCCGATGCCTTTGGAATGAAAAAACTGCGAAAGCAACGCCATGGCCTTCTCGGCGCCACCATTGGCGAGGCTTTCTCCGATAAGGCAGATTTTTGGCGTTTTGCGGTTCAACATTCAGCGTTTAAAGCCCAATGCAAAAGCCGTGTTTCAACGAGTTGAACCTTGAACTTTGAACCTTGAACTTTTAATTTCCTATTTTAGCCAAAAATAAAGATTTATTCCGGTTCATGAGGATTTTATTGATTGGCGAATACAGCAGGTTGCACAACACGCTCAAGGAAGGTTTGGTAAAACTGGGGCATGACGTGACGATTGTGGGCAACGGCGACGGCTTCAAGGATTATCCCGTGGATTTGGATATCGACGCCAACTGGAGCAAATCTTTCCTGCTCAACCCTTTGCGGCAGGTAATTTTCCGGCTGTTCAAGTACGACTTCGCGACGATGGAACACGGCATCAGGTTTTATTTCATGCTGCCCAAATTGCGCGGTTTCGACGTGGTGCAACTCATCTCGGAAACACCCATCCAGACCCATCTCGGTTTTGAATATAAGTTGTTGAGACGGATCAAGGCCGCCAACCGAAAGCTTTTCATCCTTTCCTCTGGCACCGATTTCCGGTTCATGCAGGCCGTCGCCGAAAAAAAATACCGCTACTCGTTGTTCAATGCTTATCTGCAAAACCCGGCGCTGGTCGCCGAATATAGACATGTGTTGCCGCACCTGACGCGGGCGTATGAGAAACACCACGAAAAAATGATGGCATTGGCCCAAGGCATGATCGCGACCGACATCGATTATGCGATTGCGCTCGAAGGCACGCCCGAATTTTTGGGCATGATCCCGAACCCGGTCAATACGAACATGATCACAGTCCAGCCGCCAAAGCCCGCTCCACCCGTGAGGATTTTCCACGGCATCAACCGTTGGAATTACCACAAGAAAGGCAACGCGTATTTTGAAAAAGCGCTCGAAATCATCCAACGGAAATACGGAGACAAGGTCGTGGTGACCACTGCGGAGAATCTTCCGTATGCGCAATACATCAAGTTGTTCGACGACGCGCACATCGTGTTGGACCAAGTCAATGCGTATGACCAAGGTTACAACGCGCTCGAAGCCATGGCAAAAGGGAAAGTGGTTTTTACGGGTGCTGAAAAAGAGTTCATACAACACTACGGATTGTCGGAACGCGTGGCCGTCAATGCACTGCCCGATGCCGAAGCCATCGCCAAAGAACTGTCACAATTGATTGAAAACCCTACCGAAACCGCTGCCATTTCTGAGCGCGCCCGCCGTTTTGTGGAAACGCAGCACGACTACGTGAAAATTGCGGAAAAATATATTGAAGTCTGGAACGCCTAACTTCGGGCGAACAACAATTTCCTGAAAATAAACAGCACAATTAAAAGTCCGAACGCATTTGCCCAGCAGTATGCCTGAAGCGCGCCGGCGATGCCTTCTGTAGGCAACAACAGATAGGACAATACCAGGAATGTGGCATTGAACGCGATTTCAATGAAGAAATATTCGCGCATCATTGTTTTCACCAAGACCTGAAACCCGAAAGCCAAAGTCATGATGCGCAGGAAATCACCGGCAAGTTGCCACGCAAGCACGTCGTTCATGCCCGAAAATGCATCCGTGAAAGCCAGCCCGACGACCCAACCGCGCAAGAAATAAAGCAACAGCAACATCATCGCGAAAAGCGGCACCAGCGTTTTGAAATATAACTTTAGTTCATGGCGAAAACCTGTGTCATCGTTGATTCCCGAGAGTTTCGGCATGTAATACAACGACAACCCGGAATGGAAGAAAATCATGTAAAACCCGGACAGCCGCAGCACGCCGTCCCAAACGCCCGCCTGTTCGAGCGATTGCGTGTCAATGATGTGGTTGCGCACCAAAATCAAGGTAAGCGGCGTCAATACTGCGCTGAGCAACGCCATGGCTGAAAAACTGCCGATGACCGCTGTGTGTTTCCGGTTGATGGCTTTGCGCCAGTCAAACCTGAAATATTCCGGATGTTGCCTGATGAAAAAGTAAGTTACCGCGACGATGGCGGCTTCAGCAATGGCCACGGACAACAAACCGCCCGCGAGATTGCCTTCCCAGACCAATAACACCGTAATGCCAAATATGATGATGTTCGACAAAATCTGGATGATGATGATCTTCCGGAAAAGCTCCAATGCGTTGTAAACCGCCAGCCAGAACGTGTTGAGGACAACCAGCGGCAAGGCCAACGCGAAAACACGCAGGGGCAACACGTAGGCATCGGTTTGGAACAGAAATGCAGACACCGGTCCGGCGGTCGCAAACACAAACAATCCCAGTACGGCTGAAACCGACAGGAAAATCCAGAAAAAAGTAGCATAGATGCCCGAGAGTTCTTCCTTGTCTTCTTTGTATTCCACCAGTAGCCGCACCGCAGAATTGCTGATGCCGAGTGTAGCCGCAGACTTGAGCATCGCAACGAAATTGCGCAAGCTGCCCATGAGTGCCATGCCCTGCGTACCGAGGAAAATTGAGATGATTTTGGTGGAAATCACGCCCAGCACCAAACTGACGCCAACCGAAACCGCATTGAGCGACAAGACTTTGTAAAGCTTATTTTGTGCGATGCCTTTCAAACTAGAGTGTTCTGATGACTTTGGCCGGATTGCCCGCGGCCACCACGTTTTCAGGAATGGATGTCGCGACGACCGAACCCGCGCCGATGACCGAATTCTCGCCGATGGTAACGCCTTTGAGCACGGTTACGTTGTCGCCGAGAAAAACGTTATTTCCGATGTGTATCGGTGCAGAATGTGGTTCGCCGGTGTGGCGAAATTGCGGGTCGAGCGGATGCGCGTCGGTATCGATCAGGTTGCAATTGATCCCGATTAGCACATTATCGCCAATGGAAATCTTGGTGATGGCCGAAGCCGAAAAGGCGTTGTTGATGGAAACGTTATCCCCGATGACAATCACACTGTCAGGGTTTCGGGCTTCGAGATATGCGTAGTGCGAATAATAATTGGGCGACGCAATGACACCGATCTGGACATTTCGGCCAAAGGAAATTTTGCCCCGGCCTTTGAGTAGCATCGGATGGAACAACCTCGGCTGGCCTGAAACATGAGCGCAATCAGACAAATTCCTGAAGATTTTAATCCGGAACGTCACGAGGAAAAAATGCCTGATGCGGTTGCCGATGCCCATTAATACTGATTGAGGATGTTGGTGATGTGCGCGACTTCGTCCGGCGTCATGACCGGACTGATAGGCAAACTTAATACTTCCCGATGGATTTGTTCGGTGATCGGGAACGATAAATGGTTCCAGCACGACAGTGCTTTTTGTTTGTGCGGCGGCACCGGGTAATGGATGAGCGTTTCAATGTCGTTGCTCTTCAGGAACGCTTGGAGTTCATCACGGTGCGCCGTCCGGATGACAAACTGATGGAACACGTGATGGTCGCTGAATTGGTACGCAGGCAACACAATCTTGTCGTTTGAGATATTTTCCAGATAGTATTGCGCGATGGTTCTGCGTGCGCGGTTCTGCGTGTCCAAGTCTGGCAACTTCACGTTGAGGAACGCCGCCTGTAGTTCGTCTAGCCTGCTGTTTACGCCGATGTGGTCGTTGTAGTATTTGGTTTCCGAGCCGTAATTCCGGAGTGATTTCACCATGGCCGCCAACGCATCATCGTTGGTCGTCACCGCACCTGCATCGCCCAAAGCGCCAAGGTTTTTCCCCGGATAGAAGCTGAAACCGGCTGCGTCACCGAAGTTTCCTGCTTTCATATCGCCAATCGCCGCACCATGCGCTTGCGCCGCATCTTCAACCACCAACAAATGGTGTGATTTCGCGATGCCGATGATGGCGTGCATGTCACACAATTGCCCGTACAGGTGCACGGCTAAAAGCGCTTTGGTTTTGGGCGTAATTTTTTCGGTGATCTGCCGTGGGTCAAGATTGAACGTTTGCGCATCGGGTTCCACCAAAACCGGCGTTAAACCGGCTTGCATGACCGCTATGATACTGGCGATGTAGGTATTGGCCGGCACGATCACTTCGTCGCCGGGTTGCAGCCTACCCAATTCGATATAGGACTTGAAGATCAAGGTCAGTGCATCCAACCCGTTCGCCACGCCAATACAATGTTTTACGCCACAATAAGCCGCGAAATCAGTTTCGAACCGCGTCACCTCATCGCCCAAAATGAACCAGCCTTTGGCGAGCGCTGCATCCAGTTTTGTCCGGAAGGCTTCTGCATAAGGCGCGTTGATTTGTTGCAGGTCGAGGAATTTAATCATAGCAGTACATGTTCTAAGAGGACGTGATTGGCGGTCTGGACTTCGTAAAAATCCTGAACGAGCGTTCCGGTGCCGAAACTTTCTTTCCAGAAAGCCAGCCCGGCGTTGAGCTTTCGGCCATGCTGTTCATTAGAAATGCCGAAGTCAAAAAACCGCACGTCCTTAAAAACGTCGGTAATCAGATAATGGTATAAAAAGTCGAGCGAACCCAGTGCATTCTTGTCCTGTTGGCCCGAGATGTATTGCGGATGCGCTACATTTTTCGTTACGAAAACCGTAGTGCCAGCCACGAGTTTGCCCTCGTGATACACGTTAAAATGTCTGATGTTCTCCGGAAAGGATTGGTGCAGCTTCTCGATTTCGGCCAGCGAATGTACCGGCGCCACTTGGTGTTTCCGCTCCAGGTTCGGAATCAAAATCTCGTTCCAGAACGTTTTGAAATCACCGTCTTCGCGCACCTCAAGACCAGCGGTTTCACCACGTCGGATGCATTGTTTACGGTCTTTCGAAAACTTGTACGGCCTAGACAAGTCGAGCACCGACAAAGCATCGCGCCTGACCAATTCGGCATTCGTCAGGAATAAAGCATACGCCAGTTCATCGGCGGGTTTGTCGTGGTAAATGGCCGGAAGCATTTTCACCTGAACCGATTGAATGCCGCTGGATTGCAGGAATTCTAACACCTGTTGGACAATGCCGATCGCTTCGGTGAGTTTCAATTTTTCGCGGTGCACCAATCCGCCATAGGTCAAGCCTTGGTGCGAGAAGACACGGTCGCCGACGCGGTTCGCGGGCATGACAGCCACCAATTGTTGCCCATCGAAAACCAGCAGCGAAAAATCATCGAAACGGTCTTTGTGGTAGTCCATAAAATCGCGGTGGAAGAGGAAAGTCGCGTTTTTGGCCAGCGCAATGAAGTCATTCCATTGGCGGTAATACTCTGCGCGATACAATTCGATGGTGAAGTTTGCCACGGCAATTTTTTGATATGCGAAAAGTAATCATTTATTTTTTACCTTTAAAATCAATTTAAGTCTTCGCCTGTGCGGATAAAATTGCTATTCCTCTGTATTGTTTGCCTGCTCTTCCCGCGCTTTGGATTCGGGCAGGACATTTCGTTGTACCAGCAGTTCAACGGGCGATATGACTTTTTGTTCGTGGGCAATACGCTCAATCCGGTTGAGAATTCGTTCCAATCTACCGTTGCGGTCAATACGACGTCATCGGCCACAATGGCTTTGCAACCCACAGACGTCATCGAAAAAGCCTATTTGTATTGGGCCGGCTGCGGTACGGGCGATTTCGATGTCGCGCTCAACGGGCAACCGCTTACCGCCGAAAGGACGTTTGCACATACACGCTTCATCGGTTTTCTCGAACTTAATTTCTTCAGCGCTTTCGTGGATGTGACCTCACAAGTCATCGCTACGGGAAATGGAAATTACACGCTGTCTGACCTCGACGTGTCCGACCACATCGTGTATCATTCCCAGGCCAGCACAAACTTTGCGGGCTGGGCGTTGATCATCGTCTATAAAAACGACGCGCTACCGCTCAACCAACTCAATGTGTACGACGGTTTGCAGGCCGTTCCGACCGAGATCAGCATAGACCTCAATAGCCTCAATGTGATTGACAACGATGGCGCGCGCATCGGGTTTCTGGCTTGGGAAGGCGACTCGGGCATTGCGGTCAATGAAACATTGCGCATCAACGGGCAACCGCTTTCGAGCCTGCCGCTCAACCCGGTAAACAACGCCTTCAACGGCACGAATTCCTTTACGGGTTCCAACCAATTGTACAACATGGATCTGGACGTGTACAACATCCAGAATTTCATCGATATCGGCGACACATCGGCCAACATCAGCCTGACTTCCGGGCAGGATTTCGTCATGGTCAACGCCATCGTCACCAAGCTCAACAGCCAATTGCCCGATGCGACAATCATCGCCGGAAACGTGCAACGCAATTGCGATTCCCGTGTTATCGTACTCGATTATATGGTGTCCAACACCAACTGTACGGATTTCCTTCCGGCCGAAACCCCAATCGCGTTTTATGCCGACGGCGTACTGGTTGGGCAAGCGCTGACGTTCAACGATATTCCCATTGGCGGAGCTGAATCAGGTCAAATTACGTTGACGATTCCGGACAACATTCCGCTCGATTTCACACTGACGCTGGCCGCTGACGACATGGGCGACGGCAACGGGCATGTCACCGAATTGGTGGAAACCAACAATTTGTTCGTCGTGGAAGTATCGCTGCTGGTTGCCCCACCGTTTAACGAATTGCCGCCGTTGGAATCCTGCAACCTCGGTTTTACCCGGGCGCTGTTCGACTTTTCATCATACGAAGATCTGGTACGTACCGACGCCGCGCATACCGTCAGTTTCCACGACAATCTGGCCGATGCCGAGAACGACCTCAACCCTATCTTCAACACATCGAATTACCTAGCGCAGGCCACACCCAAGGAAATATTCGTGCGAATTGAAAACGGCTCTTGCTTTGCCGTCACATCGTTTATGCTGCAGTCGAAAAATTGTCCGCCGACGGTGTACAATTATGTTTCCGCCAACGAAGACGGTACGAACGATTCGTTTTTCATTGACGGATTGCGCGACATTTTCGTGAATTTCCAACTCGAAATTTACAACCGGTGGGGCGTTTTGGTCTGGGAAGGCAACAACAACACCGAAGACTGGCGTGGCGTAATCACAAAAGGGCTGCGCATCGACGGGAACGAGGCTCCGGACGGCACTTATTTTTATGTCTTGGATTTGAACGACCCTGGGTTTCCCGAACCGTACACCGGGTTTTTATATTTGAACCGATGACTACTGCTGCCGCACTTGCCAGACGCTTCCGGGAAGTTATCCTCAATGGTACTTGGATCGCCAACACGAATTTCAAGCAGGAACTTGAACAGACAGATTGTGCAATGGCCCATACACAAACCGCGCACGCCAATACCATCGCCGTGCTGGCCCAACACATCCACTATTACATCAACGGGGTAAACCAAGTGTTTTCTGGCGGCGCACTGGAAATCAGGGACCAATTCAGTTTTGACTTCCGTCCCATGACTTCACAAGCGCAATGGCTTGAATTCCTATCACGCTTTTGGGACGACGCCGAAACCTTTGCGCAACACGTCGAGAAAATGTCTGACGAAACGTTGAGAAGTGATTTCGTCAACCAAAAATACGGTTCATACGCCCGCAACATCGACGCGATGATTGAACATAGTTACTACCATTTGGGCCAGATTGTGCTGATCAGGAAGTTGCTGACGGCATGACTACTGCCGCTCCACGGGTTGCAAACGCCATTTGCGCGTCACGGCGAGGATTCGGAACACAATCATGAATACGGCTACGATAACGGACAACAGTTCGTCATTGACTTTTAGCGCTTTCAACAAGAAAAACAAGATGCCGCCGGCCATGCAGATGGTCGCGTAAATCTCGCGCCTGAAAATCACCGGGATTTCGTTACATAAAATATCGCGGATGACGCCGCCGAAACATGCCGTCATGGTGCCGAGCGCCACGCAGATGATGGGGTGCAAACCGGTTTCAAGCCCTTTCTGCAGGCCAATCAGCGTGAAAACACTCAGCCCGATCGTATCGAAAAGGAACAGCGAAATCCGGAACCGGTCGAGCTTTTTCCGGAACAACAATGCCAGCACAAAACCCAGAATAATCAGGTAAACGTAGTCGAGTTGTTTCATCCACGCCACCGGCGTTTGCCCAATCATCACATCGCGCAACGTACCACCGCCGACCGCCGTGACAAACGCAATAATGAATACGCCAAACGGGTCGAGCTTTTTGCTCATCGCGGTGAGCGAACCCGAAATGGCAAAGGCAATCGTACCGAGGATTTCGATGATGTGGAACATGAAGCAAAGTTAATTGATAATTGACAATTAATAATGAATATCGAAACCGTGCGATGCATTTCTCGTTCGACGTTTGATATTCGACATTCGACACCTTCATTCTTAAGATCGGCTTTCGGTTGATAACTTGGCTTTGGCCTTTCAACTGAAACGCCTAACTTTGAACCGATGAAGGAAATTACGAGCGTTCAGAACCCGTACATTAAATCTCTGGTCCAACTTCAGGAAAAAGCCAAAACCCGCAAGCAAACGGGCACCTTCCTTATTGAAGGCGTTCGGGAAATTGAATTGGCGCTAAAAGCCGGTTATGAAATCGAAAAATTGTTATTCACGCCGGAGATCATCAATTTTCAAATTTCCAAATTTTCAAATTTTCAAATTGACCGTGTGGCCATAAGCCGTGAGGTCTATCAAAAGCTCGCCTACCGCGACACCACTGAAGGCGTGATTGCCATCGCCCGAAGCAAAGACCTTTCATTGGCCAACCTGCACTTGTCTCAAAACCCGCTCATTCTCGTGGCCGAAGCGCCCGAAAAACCCGGCAACATCGGGGCATTGTTGCGCACTGCAGATGCGGCGAATCTGGATGCGGTGATCATCGCCAACCCAAAAAGTGACTTGTACAACCCGAACATCGTGCGGTCCAGCGTGGGCTGTTTGTTCACTAATCAAATCGCCACGGGCACAACCGAGGACATTATTGCGTTTTTAAAAGCAAAAAAAATAGCCATTTTCTGTGCTACGCTGCAGGATTCGGTCACATACCATACCCAAGACTACACCCAACCTACTGCTATTGTAGTTGGTACCGAGGCAACCGGCCTGAGTACCGACTGGCGCACGTCGTCCACGAAAAACATCATCATTCCCATGCAAGGCGCCATTGATTCCATGAATGTGTCGGTGGCTGCTGCCGTGCTGATTTTCGAGGCCAAACGCCAGCGCAATTTTAGCTGACAGCCCGCGTTTAACATCCGGTCGTGCAACCCGTTTTGCCCGATTGCGCCGTTACGACAACTGCTGATAGCCGGAAAACGTGAACTCACTAACAACCCGAAATATGAAAAGAATCCTTGCACTCTGTGCTTTGGTGATGGCTTGTGCGGCATCTGCGCAAATCACTGAGCAACAACTCGACGACGTGGTCGCCCGAACGATGAAAACTTTTGACGTTCCCGGAATGGCCGTGGGCGTCGTTAAAGATGGAAAGCTTGTAGTGGCGAAAGGTTATGGCGTGAATAACATCAGTACAGGCGAAAAAACGGACGCCAATACCTTGTTCGGCATTGCATCCAACAGCAAGGCGTTCACCTCGGCAGCACTGGCGATTTTGGTGGACGAAGGCAAAATGAATTGGGACGACAAAGTCACGAAATACATTCCCGAATTTAAGATGTACAACGATTATGTGACACGTGAATTCACCGTACGTGACTTGCTGACACACCGGAGCGGGCTTGGATTGGGCGCCGGCGATTTGATGATTTGGCCAGATGGACACAATTTCACGCCCGAAGACATCATCAAGAACATCCAATACTTACGGCCGGTTTCGGGTTTCCGCGCAAAGTACGATTACGACAACTTGCTTTATGTGATTGCGGGCGAAGTCGTAAAACGTGCCAGCGGCCAATCCTGGGACGATTTTGTACAGCAACGCATCATGACGCCCATCGGGATGCAACGCAGCGCGCCGTCTTGGAAAACCTTGAAAGACACGACCAATGCCATCGTACCGCACGTGCCCACAGACGGCAAGCTCAAAGTCGTGCCGCGCTACACCAACCCGATCTTTAACGCCGCCGCTGGTTTATACGCCAGCGTCAATGATTTGAGCCGCTGGGTCATGGTGCAACTCGACAGCGGCAAATACGGCAACGGGCGACAACTCTTCAGCAAAGCACGTCACAAAGAAATGTGGACGCCGCAAACCATCCAGGGCGTTCGCGACGTGAAGCCTTACAAATCATTGTTCAAATGCTACGGCTTGGGCTGGCAACTGCAAGACTTCAACGGGCACCTGCAAGTGTCGCATACGGGCGGACTCGATGGCATCGTGACGCAAGTCATCATGTATCCGGAAATCAAACTCGGCATCATTGTCTTGACCAACCAGCAATCGGGCGCGGCATTTAACGCCGTATCGAACACGATAAAAGACAGCTATCTCGGAATTTCCAACCCAGATCATGTGGCGGCACTCAGCGCAGACCGTCAGGCCAAGGAAGACGACGCCGACAAAATAACCGCTGACGTCTGGGCATCAGTAAACAAAAACATCAAAGACAAAATCAAAGTCGATGCGAAATTATACTCTGGTACATTTCAGGACAAATGGTTCGGAAAGGTGACGATTTCGACGAAAAAGGGGAAAATGTATTTCGCCTCGGAACGGTCACCGCGTTTGTCGGGCGAAATTTTCCTGTACAAAGACCGTACGTTTGTCGTGAAATGGAACGAGCGCAGTTTCGGGGCCGATGCTTTTATTTTTTTCGACCCTTTTAAAACCACCGCAGAACGTTTTACCATGAAAGCCATATCGCCGCTGACAGATTTCAGTTATGATTTTCACGACCTTGACTTTTCGCGGGTGGAAAAGGTGCTTTAAGTCACAAAAAATCGGGATTTGTTCCTTACCTTTGCGTCGTGAAAAAACTGATTGTATTCGTCTGTTTCATGATTTTGACCAAACCGGTGCTGCCGGTGGCCGAATACGTCATCAATTACGACTACATCAGTACGAAACTTTGCGTCAACAAGGAAAAGCCGAAATTGCAATGTAACGGCAAGTGTCAGTTGATGAAAAAACTCGCGGCGGCTTCAGAGAGCGAAAAACCGATTTCGTCAGACAAAAAAGCCAATCCGCTGGAACACCATGACTGGATAGACGACGTGAAAACCGTTGCCGTTCCGGGGAAAATCCTTGGGCTAAAAACCAAAGCCAGTACGCTTTACCACAATTTTTACCGCAACCTTCGTGGCCACGCGGTGTTTCATCCGCCCACCGTTATTTCCTGATTCCCGTTTTTGACTTGTGATGCTTTGTCCTTTTGGGACGATGCTGTCATGCCATACATTTAATCAAGAAATAACTTATCATGAAAAATACCTTTAAATATGCTTTCGCCGCCTTGGCGCTTACTTTTTCTTTAACTTCCTGCAGCAGCGATGACGATTCACCGGCCATTACCGGAAACGGCGACCTCGTGCTCGAATTCGACCAGGCTTACGGTGGCGACGACTTAATTTTCGGCGCCACACAAACGGCCAATTCAGAAGGCGAAGTGCTGAAGATTTCATCCATGAAATACATCGTGAGCAATATCGTACTGACCAAAGCCGACGGAACGACTTACACCTATCCGAAAGCCGACAGCTATTTCGTGGTAGACGAAGCCAACGAAGCTACGCATGCCATCACACTCGAAGGCATTCCGGCGGGCAATTATACGAAAGTGAAATTCGGTATCGGGGTAGATCAGGAACAATACAATCTGGGCGCTGCGGGCCAAGGCAATTTCCTTGCTACCGCAGACGCTGCAGGCATGCTCTGGACTTGGGCTGCCGGTTACCGTTTCGTGGCTTTTGAAGGCACCTATACCTCGCCGAGCATCGATACCGACTCGCCATTTATGGTACATACCGGAAAAAGCGGCGCCAACTACAATTATGTAGAGGTAACGCTTGATTTGCCTACCAATGGTTTGGTACGCGAGACCATCTCGCCGGTGGTGCACATCATCGCCGATTTGTCTAAAATCCTGGACGGCACCAATAAAATCAACTTGTCTGAAAACGACGGCGGCGCGGGTGCCATGATCATGGGTGGCGATTTGTTGCCTTTGATTACCCAAAACATGCCTGGCGTATTCACCGTTGACCACGTTCACAATGAAGAAGGTGCGCACGGACACTAATCCTCAGAAAAAGCCGCTTTTGCAACGTCAAGGGCGGCTTTCTTTCTTGGTAATGGTTTTTCTCACTTTGGCGTTTGTAAGCTGTAGCGATGAAGATGAATACCAGGACGTTCCGCTGGCGTTTGAAAAACCCGCAAACTTCCCGGACATCGCCTATGACATCGACGCCAATCCGCCAACGGAAAAAGGATTTGAACTGGGCAAGAAACTGTTTTACGACGGCCGATTGGCTTCGGACGGCACGATTTCGTGTGCATTCTGCCACATCCAGGCCAATGCCTTTACACACCACGGCCATACCGTGAGCCACGGCGTGAACAACGCGGCCGGAACGAGGAATTCACCACCGATACAAAACCTGGCGTTCCAAAACGTGTTCATGTGGGATGGCGCGGCCGATCACCTGGATTTGCAGCCCATCATCCCACTGACCAGCGAAATCGAGATGAATGGTGATTTTAACGACATCCTGGCCATGATGCAGGGCGATGCCGAATACCGCAAGCTATTTAAGCTGGCCTTTGCCGACCAACAGGTAAGCATAGAGAACATGCTCAAGGCGATGTCACAATTCATGGTGATGGCGATGTCGTCCAACTCGCGTTTTGACAAATACCGACGGAACGAGGCCGGCGGAACGCTTACCGGCGAAGAACTTTCCGGTTATGCGGTGTTCAACGCCAAGTGCGCCAGTTGCCATGCCACTGATTTGATGACCGACCATTCGTTCCGGAACAATGGCCTCACACCGAACCCGGTCATCAACGATATCGGGTATTTTCGGGTGACCAACCAGGAAGCCGACCGCTACAAGTTCAAGGTGCCGAGCCTGCGCAACATCGAAAAGACCGCGCCGTACATGCACGATGGTCGTTTCGGGACGCTGGAATCTGTGCTGAACCATTACAGTTCTGGCGTGGTGGCTTCGGCTACACTGGATCCGCTGTTGCAGCAAGGCGGCACATTCGGCATCGCGCTCACCGCCACCGAGAAGCAACAAATTATCGCTTTTTTGAAAACGCTCACCGACGATCAATT
Source organism: Flavobacterium longum (assembly GCF_965137575.1). NCBI lineage: Bacteria > Pseudomonadati > Bacteroidota > Flavobacteriia > Flavobacteriales > Flavobacteriaceae > Flavobacterium > Flavobacterium longum. The sequence goes on from NZ_CBCRZJ010000003.1 coordinate 44,433, forward strand.
CCTTAACGACCCAAGACTATCTGAATTCTGATGAAACAACTTTTTATATTACTCTTGATGGCCAACCTTGCCGCGGCAAATCCCGCGAAAGATACGGTTCCGGCTTTTGTACAACGGTGGGCACCAATGGCCGCCGGATTGGGCACCGGAACGTGCGATGCCTGCGGCTGCTCGGCCAGCGGCGGCAGCATGGGTTTCAGTTCGATGCTGGCTACGCAATACATTGGCATACGATACTTGAACCAACGCTACGAAAGCCGCGACGGCATTTTCAACAACTCTCCGATAGCCAAAGAAAAGTTCAACACCTGGCAACTGTGGTCAAAATTTCCGATCACCAAAAAAATCCAGATGATTGCGCTGTTGCCCTACCATGCGCATGAGCGTGAACGGGTTTCGGGCGACGAAAGCATCTCAGGCATCGGCGACTTTACCGTGCTTGCGTATTTTGAGGCCTGGAAAACAAAAAGCGACAGCACCCAATGGAGCCATGGCGTTCAACTGGGCGGCGGCGTGAAAGCGCCAACCGGCAAATACGATGCGGCCAACAATGCGGGCAGCGTGAACGCGAGTTTCCAGATTGGCACCGGAAGTTGGGATTACCTCTTGGCGGCCGAGTATTCGGTGAACTACCAAAGGGGCGGGCTCATGCTCAACGGGAATTATACCTTTAAGACCGAAAACAACAAAGACTTCAGGTTTGGTAACCAGTTCAACTATGGTGCGACTATTTTTTACATGCTCGAACCCGGACGTTTCAAGGTCATGCCACAGGCGGGCTTAGCGGGTGAAAAATACGAAGCCAACCACCAATATGGCTTGACCATAGCCGACACCGCTGGCGATGTCTTGTTCGGGAAACTGGGCGTTGAAGCCAGCCGGGGAAAGTTTTCTGCGGGTTTGAACGCGATGCTGCCGATGGCGCAAAACCTCAACGGCGGCATGGTGGAAGCCCAATACCGCTGGAGCGTAAACTTGAATTATAGTTTGTAGAATCAGCTAAAAAAGTAAACCATGAATTCGCGAAAGAACAAGCGGGTTCGTGGTTTTTTTGTGGCTAGTTGTTAGTTGTTAGTTGTTGGTGGCTGGTCTTTTTTCTTTATTCTTTCTTCTTTTCTCTTTCTTCATTCGACTTACTGCCATCTTAACAAAATCTACGGCTTTCCCGCAACACGGCGTCCAGTAATTTTTTAGGGATAAACCCATATTCCCCTACCCATAGGTCAAAGATAACGACCACGAAATTACAAGACGTACGGGAAAACCGTATTTTTCAATGAAGTCATTTGGTCGCTGGTCTTTAGACTTTATTGTCTGCTTCAGCTTCAACCGTTTTCGCGTTAGCGATTGAGGCTTTGTCTGAGCTCTTTTTGCAGTGCAACGGAAAAAAAGCGAGTGCCGAAAGCGCGGCGGCGGCATACACCAAGACTCGGTTACTGTAGGCATCCAGCCGACGCAACGCCCCAATAAATATCAATTATTAACTATTCATTATCTGTCGCCAATTGTCCATTATCAATTAATTCTCTATTTTTAGCGTCTATGGAGTTGACCGACGAATTTATCGAGAAAGAGAACAAAGCGATTGCGCAGGAATACAAGGAATTGTTGCGCATCAGCTACCAGACACTCACCGACGCCGACAAGAAATTGATTCGGAAGGCGTTTGATTTTGCCGTGGAAGCGCATAAGGATGTGCGGCGCAAATCTGGCGAAGCCTATATTTTCCACCCGATTGCGGTGGCGAAAATCGTGGCGTCGCAGATTGGCTTGGGCGCGACGGCCATTGCCGCGGCATTGATGCACGACGTGGTGGAAGATACCGACATCACGGTGGAAGACATCGAGCGGGAATTTAACCCGAAAGTGGCGCAGATCGTGGCCGGACTCACCAAGATTGCGCAGGTTAAGAAAGACATGAACATCTCGATGCAGGCCGAGAATTTCCGGAAAATGCTGCTCACGCTCAACGACGACGTCCGGGTGATTTTGATCAAGCTCGCCGACCGTTTGCACAACATGCAGACGATGGAATCGATGCCGGAACACAAACAGGTGAAAATTGCCTCAGAAACCCTCTACATTTATGCACCGCTCGCCCACCGTTTGGGTTTGTACAACATCAAGAACGAGTTGGAAGACTTGGGATTGAAATACACCGAGCCCGATACGTACCGCGACATCGTCTCGAAAATCAAGGAAACCAAGGAAGAACAAGACGCTTACATCAAGGCGATTTCGGATGTGTTGTGCGAGTCGCTGGACGCGGAAGGTATTGAATATACAATCAAAGGACGGCCGAAATCCATTTTTTCCATCCGGCGGAAAATGCGCGTGCAGAATGTGAGTTTCGATGAAGTGTACGACAAGTTTGCGCTTCGCATCGTGTATAAATCAAACCCGCACGACGAAAAGTTCCTGGCCTGGAAGATTTACTCTGTCGTGACCGACCATTACCGGCCAAGCCCGAGCCGTTTGCGCGACTGGATTTCGTCGCCGAAGTCTACCGGATACGAAGCGCTGCACATCACGGTCATGGGGCCGAAAGGCCGCTGGGTGGAAATTCAGGTTCGGAGCGAACGCATGGACGAAATCGCCGAAAAAGGTTACGCGGCGCACTACAAATACAAACAAGGCGGCGGCGAAGAGAGCGGCCTGGACCAATGGTTGAATCTTTTGCGCGAAGCCTTGGAAAACGCCGAAACCAACGCCGTGGATTTCGTACAGGATTTCAAGATGAACCTCTACGCGAAAGAGATTTTCGTCTTTACGCCCAAGGGTGAAATCAAGTCTTTGCCGAAAGGCGCGACGTCGCTTGATTTTGCGTTTTCCATCCACTCCGAAATCGGGATCAAGACCTTGGGCACGCGCGTAAACGGCAAACTCGTCCCGCTCAATACCGAACTCAAAAGTGGCGACCAGGTGGAAGTCATTACGTCGCAAAACCAAAAACCGTCTTCGAACTGGCTGGATTATGTGACCACGTCTCGCGCCAAGAACAAGATCAGGAGCGTGCTCAACGAGGACATGAAGAAAATGGCCGACGAAGGCAAGGAAATCCTGCTGCGCAAGCTCCGACACCTGAAAATTACGATGAGCGAATCGGTCATCAACGAAATGGTGAACTACTTCAAGCTCAAGACCAGCCTCGATTTGTTTTACCGCGTGGGCACCAATGCCATAGACAACCAGTCGCTTAAGGATTACGCCGGCCAGCGCAGCAACACGTTCATCAATTTCTTCAAGAAAACCATCAAACGCCCGGCGCACACCGCCGATGAAGACATCCACAAACCGGAACTATCGGCCAAGTACGACATGCTGGTTTTTGGGGCCGAACAGGACAAACTCGATTACACGCTCTCGGCCTGCTGCAACCCGATTCCGGGCGATGACGTATTCGGTTTCGTGACGGTCAATGAAGGCATCAAAGTGCACAAGAAAGACTGCCCGAACGCCATCGCGCTACAATCGAATTATGCCTACCGCATCATGGTGGCCAAGTGGATCGATTCCTCGCAACAGGAATTCAAGGCCGTGCTCAAGATTACCGGCATGGATACGCTTGGCCTGACCAACAAACTCACGAAAGTCATCTCGAACAACATGCACGTGAACATCCAAAGCATTTCGCTCTCGGGCGATGCGGGTGTGTTCAACGGGCAGGTAGCGGTGATTGTCCCGAACAATACGATATTGAAGAAACTCATCGACAACATCAAGAAAATAGAAGGTGTCGATAAAGTGACGCGGGTTTATAAAAATTGATGGTGAATTGTGAATTGTAAATTGTGAATGGTAAATGGTGAATGGTGAAAAATACATCTGTCTAAACTTCAAACCTTGAACTTTGAACCATAAACGTGAAACCTTGAACCTCAAACCTTGAACCCAATATTCAACGACCATATCAAACTCGAAAAAGGCGAAGCCAAAGGCGCCTGGACGTTCGTGACCATGCCCGTGATGCCGCACTTGCCCAAGAAGAAGAATTCGACGGTGAAAGTGCGCGGGTTCATTGATGATTACGAGTTGAAGGACATCCACATCTGGGCGATGAAAAAAGGGACGTTCCTGGCCGTAAAGACCGAAATCCGGAAAGTGATTAAAAAAGAAGCCGGCGATACAGTCAAACTGGAACTCTTCCTTGACGAGCCGGAATCGGCGAACGAAGACGATTTTATGGCCTGCCTGCAAGAAGAACCCACACTTTTGGCGCGATTCAAAAAACTCCCGAAAGCCAAACAAAAAGAAATGACCGACTGGATTTTCTCAGCCAAAACCGAAGATGAAAAAGTAAACCGGATGGCGAAGGCGATGGAGAAGTTGGAAGGAGCATTTTAGTGGTTAGTTGTTAGTGGCTAGTTGCTAGATATGTTGACTTGCCGAAACATTTGACTCCAATTCAAATTTGAAAATAATACATCCGGCTACTTGACTTATCTAGCTGCTAACAACTAGCAACTTTTTTCCTACCTTTGCCCCATGACACTTATTTCCGTCGACAACAGTAAAAACCAAGAGATTGTAAAGACTGTCTTTACCAAATATCTCGAAGGCAAAGGGCACCGCAAAACGCCTGAGCGCTACGCCATCCTGCAGGAAATCTACGACTCTGAGGAACATTTCGACATCGAGAACCTTTACCTCAAGATGAAGAATAAGAACTACAGGGTAAGCCGCGCTACGTTGTACAACACCATCGAATTGCTGCTCGATTGCGGATTGGTGCGCAAACACCAGTTCGGCCAGAACCAGGCGCATTACGAGAAGTCGTATTTCGACAAGCAGCATGACCACATCATCATGACAGACAGTGGCGAAGTCATCGAATTCTGCGACCCGCGCATCCAGACCATCAAGAAAACCATCGAAGAGATTTTTGATATCGACATCCACAACCATTCGTTGTATTTCTACGGAACCAAGAAGGCAATGGGTAGTGAATAATTAATATTGAATAATTGGGCGTTGCGGCGGATACGGCCGTGCCGTTCCAGATAAGATATTTTCCGCCGCCGGGCTATCCGCTTCAATCTTTTCGGCGGTTCTCGATAAACTCGAACCGCCAAAAAGGATTTCCGCTTTTATCCCTAACGCAGAGACGTCGAACGTCAAACGTCAAACGAACATAGAAATTACTAACCACTAGCAACTAACTACTAGCAACTAACAACTAAAAATGGCAGATCTCCTACTCGGCCTCCAATGGGGCGACGAAGGCAAAGGCAAAATCGTCGACGTACTCACTTCCAATTACGACATCATCGCGCGCTTCCAGGGCGGGCCAAACGCCGGGCATACGCTGGAATTTGACGGCATCAAGCACGTCTTGCGCACCATTCCGTCGGGTATTTTCCACGCGAATTCCATCAACATCATCGGCAACGGCGTAGTCATTGACCCGGTCGTGTTCCAAAAAGAAATCGAAGGGCTCGAGAAGTTCAACATCGACATCAAATCCAAACTCATCATATCGCGCAAGGCGCATTTGATCCTGCCGACGCACCGCTTGCTCGACGCAGCGTCAGAAACCGCCAAGGGCAAAGCCAAAATCGGCTCCACGCTCAAAGGCATCGGGCCAACTTACATGGACAAAACGGGACGCAACGGTCTTCGCGTCGGCGACATCGAACTGACCGATTTCAAGGAGCGCTACCGCACGTTGGCCGACAAGCACGAAACCATGATCAAGTTCTACGACGTGAACATCCAGTACAACCTGGCCGAACTTGAGAAGGAATTCTTCGACGCGATTGAAGATTTGAAAAAACTCGACTTCATCGACAGCGAAGAATACCTGTACAACGCGCAGAAAGCCGGGAAGACCATTTTGTGCGAAGGCGCGCAGGGTTCGCTCCTCGACGTTGATTTCGGCACGTATCCGTTTGTGACCTCATCCAACACGACCGCAGCCGGCGCCTGTACCGGACTTGGCATCGCGCCCAACCAAATCAAGGAAGTCTATGGCATTTTCAAGGCCTACACCACACGTGTGGGCAGCGGCCCATTCCCTACCGAGGACTTCGGTGAAGCGGGCGATGTCATGGCCAAAGTGGGCAACGAATTCGGTTCGGTCACCGGACGCAAAAGGCGCTGTGGCTGGCTCGATCTGGTGGCGCTGAAATACGCCGTCCGCATCAACGGCGTCACGCAACTCATGATGATGAAAGGCGACGTATTGTCTGGGTTCAAGACTTTGAAAGTATGTACCGCCTATAAATACAAAGGCCAGTCTATCGATCACTTGCCATACAACATCGAACCTGAAAACGTCGAACCGTTATATACCGAATTTAAGGGCTGGAACGCCGATTTGACCGGCATGACGTCCTACGACCAACTTCCAAAAGAGCTGGTGGATTATATCGCGTTCATCGAAAAAGAAGTGGAAGTTCCCATCAAAATCGTATCGGTCGGGCCAGACCGCAAGCAAACCATCATGAAATAAATTGCTAACGCCTATGGATAAAGGTGCATTGAACTATTTTGACCTTCACCAAGGCGAGGAAGACAAAAACCGGGTACTCGAAACCGTCCGCGCCAGCGTGTCGTTCCGCGGTGCCAACCTCTGGATTTTGGCTTGTGCCATCGTGGTGGCGTCCATCGGACTTAACGTGAACAGCGCCGCCGTCATCATTGGCGCCATGCTCATTTCGCCGCTCATGGGCCCGATCATCGGGGCAGGCTTCGGCATCGGCACGTTTGATTTCGAGCTACTGAAAAAATCGTTGCGCAACCTTTTCGTGGCCACGGTCGTGAGCCTTGCCGTGTCTTACCTATATTTCTTGCTCAGCCCGTTTAAGGAAACCCAATCGGAACTGCTCAACCGCACCTCGCCCAACATTTATGATATTTTGATTGCCTTCTTCGGCGGTTTGGTAGGTGTCATCGCCATTACGCGCGTCGAAAAAGGCAACCCGATTCCCGGTGTCGCCATCGCTACGGCGCTCATGCCGCCCCTTTGTACGGCCGGTTACGGGTTGGCTGTCGGGAACTGGCGCTTCTTTGCTGGCGCGCTGTATCTGTACACCATCAACTGCGTGTTCATTTGCCTGGCCACATTCGTCATCGTCAAATACCTGAAATACCCGAGGCTTTCGATGCCCGACAAGAAAAAGGAAAAGCGAGTGGCACTGGTCATGACCTTGTTGACCATGAGTCTGCTGGTGCCGAGCATCTATTTCGCCTACGTCTTGTTTCAGGAAAAAAAATATACGCAACAGGCGCAGCGTTTTATCCAAGCTGAATTTTCAGATAAGGGTTACGCGGTGATCTACAAAAAATTTGAGATGGCGCGGCGCCCCAAAAGCATAGAAATCGGGCTGTTGTCTAAAAGATTTGATCTTAATGAACGTATCGAATTGCGCAAAAAACTTGCGGCTTATGGGCTGGCCGGGACGAAGCTTTATTTCAGGCAAGACACGACCGACCTCAAGCGGGAAATCCTCAATGAACTCCAGTTGGCGCAAGGTTCCAAAAACGAAAAAGACCAGCTTATCGCACAACTTCAGGAACGACTGAACAAAAACCGCTTTGACCAAAAGCAACTCCTGGCTGAAATGAAAGCGTTTTTCCCCGAAGTCAAGGCCATTTCGGTAAGCAACCATGAATTCTCAGACGGCAAGACGCAATGCCTCGCCGTGATTTATCAAAGCGCGAAAACATTGACTGCCGCACAGGAAAAACAGTTGGCCAGTTGGATGCGCCAACGTTTGCAACGCGACTGCGTAGAAATGTACCATCAAAACCCACGTACCGAATGAAAGCCACGAAACTATTTAATGCCTTTTTTGAAAGCGAGAAATCGGGTGGTGTCATTTTGCTTGTGGCAACGGCACTGTCGCTGTATTTCTCGAACATCACCGGTGGCGAGCATTTCGTGGCCTTCTGGAATCAGGATTTGGGCAGCCATACGATGGCCGAATGGATCAACGATGGCCTGATGGCGATTTTCTTTTTGCTTATCGGATTAGAGTTGGAGCGTGAGATTTTCATCGGCGAATTGTCTGACCTGAAAACCGCATCACTGCCCATTTTCGGCGCGTTGGGCGGCATGCTGATCCCGGCTGGCATTTTCCTGTTGCTGAATTTCGGTACGCCGACGCAAGCCGGTGCGGGCATCCCGATGGCGACCGATATCGCATTTGCCGTCGGAATTTTATCGCTGCTGGGCAAACGCGTTCCGGCGTCGCTGAAGGTTTTCCTGACTGCGCTGGCAGTCATCGACGACCTGGGTGCCATTCTGGTCATCGCTATCTTTTACACGGATAACCTGTCGTTGCTCAACCTCGGCATCGCGCTCGGCATTTGGGCGATCTTGTTCGTCATGGGCAAATATTTCAAGGTCCGGAACCTGATTCCGTATCTGGTTGGCGGTGTGGCGATGTGGTATTTTATGCTGCATTCGGGCGTACACGCCACGATTGCCGGTGTATTGCTGGCTTTTGCGATACCGTTTGGCGACGGCGGCGAAAAATCGACCTCTTACCTGTTGCAACATTTCCTGCATAAACCCGTGGCGTTTGTCATCTTGCCGTTGTTTGCACTGGCCAACACTTGCATTCCGGTGGAAAGCGGCTGGCAGCAAAACCTGTTGCACGTGTCAAGTGTCGGGATTATCCTTGGCCTTGTCGTGGGCAAACCCGTCGGGATTTGGCTGTTTTCCTACCTGTCATCGAAGTCGGGCATCTGCAAACTGCCGAACGGCGTGAAATGGAAACACATCTTTGCCACCGGGTTCCTGGGCGGCATCGGCTTCACGATGTCGATCTTCATCACGCTGCTCGCCTATGACGACATCCACATCATCGACGACTCTAAAATGGCCATTCTCGTTGCCTCGCTCATTGCCGGTTTAATTGGTTTCTTGTCGCTGAAAATGACGCTCCGAAAACTGAAACATTGACGCCATGACCTCCTCCAACCCATTCGCAAGCGCCGTACAATTCCGTATCGCGCGGCCCACGGCACAACTCGACAAGATCAAAAGGTTTTACTGTGATGTGTTGGGTTTTCCCATCATCGGGCATTTTGAAGGCCATGACGGCTACGACGGAATCATGATTGGGCTGCCGGAAGAAAAATACCATCTGGAGTTTACACAGCATCCGGAGCAACTCGATTTGCCGAAACCGACCAAGGAAAATTTGCTGGTGTTTTATTTCGACGACGAAAATACATATGCGGCCGCCAATGAACGATTACGAGCTTCCGGATGCGAACCCGTTGCGCCTGAAAACCCCTACTGGAACGACAAGAGTTTCACCTACGAAGATCCGGACGGCTGGCGCATCGTGCTCTTCAAAGGCCGCTTCAAATAGTTACAGTTTGTAGATTACCGATTCGGACGGACGGAGTTCGACCCAAACCTTGCCTTCGCCATTTTTCACTACCAGTTTCGATTTGGCGCGTCCGTAAAGTTGTTCGGTGACGTCGTATTGGCCGTCGCTCATGTCCCATTTCTTGAGCAGTTCCGACGGGATTTTCAACTCGAACGACACGGTTTTTTCGGCGGAAAGATTACAAGAAATCAGCAACCGTTCCTTGCCACTCCAGCGCCCATAAGAGTAAACGGCTTCACCATAATTAGGCGTGTCGCGGCGGTTGATGGTTTGTAATTCCTGATATTCGCCCATAATGGCCGGACTTGTGGCTGTAAAATTCAGCAACCGTTTATAGAAATCGCGGAGTTCTTTCTCATCCGCATAGGATTGCCCGCCATCGAAAGCGCCGTTGTTCATCCAGCGCTGGTGCGTCGGAACGCCCACATAATCGAAAATCGACGTACGCGAACGCTTTCCGAAACCTCCGTCCTGATCGCCGGGTTCTCCGTTTTCCTGCCCGAAATAAATCATCACCGGCGAGGTGCTGATTGTGGCCGACAAGACCATCAGTGAACGGCCTTTGGAACCGTTGCCCGCAAATTCCGGACTGGCCAGGCGCTGCTCGTCGTGATTGTCCAGGAAGTGCAACATGTGTTTTTCGATGTCGCGCAAACCGTTCTGGATGTCGGCAATGCCGTCGGCGTCGCTTTTTCCTTGTACGATTGCCTTGAGTTTATCGTATAGTTCGACTTTGTCATACAAATAATCCATCTTTCCCAAATGAATGTAGTTGCGGTATTCGCGCGGATTGTAGACTTCGGCGAGCAGAAATGCATCGGGATTTTTCATCTTGATGGCCGAGTTCATGTAACTCCAGAATTCATACGGCACCATTTCGGCCATGTCATAACGGAAACCATCGACACCTTTGGCCACCCAGTACAACGCGATGTCGCGAAACTTCTTCCACGATGACGGCACGCTCTTGTCTTGCCAGAAAGCGTAGTGTTCTTTATAGGATTTGACGTCGAAACCGCCCGGCAATTCCGGGAAATCCTTTGAACCCTCCGGCTTGATGCCGTAGTTGATTTTTACGGTTTCGTACCAATCGTTGATGTCGGGCTTGGCCAATCGCGACCCGTTGCCGGTCCATTTCGCCGGGTTTTCATCGAATTTGCCGTCGATCATCGGGTGCTTTTCGCCACCGAGCGGCTGGTAATCGGGCGATGTCGGGACTTCGAAAGCCTGTCCGGGAATATAGTAGAAATTGTTGTCGCGTTTGTACTCGACGGTTTTGTCGTCGTCGGCACCGAAATCGCGCACGCCTTTCGGGTTGGTCTTGCCTTCGTATTTGCGGGCAATGTGGTTCGGGACGATGTCGATGATGACTTTCATCCCATTTTTATGCGTCCGGGCAATGAGCGCCTCGAATTCCTGCAAACGGTTTTTCGGGTTAACGGCCAAATCTGGATTGACATTGTAGTAATCTTTCACCGCATACGGCGATCCGGCGCGGCCTTTCACGACTTCAGGGTCGTCGTTGGATATCCCAATGGCCATGTAATCGCCAACCAACGCATGGTGCGGCACACCGGTATACCAGATATGCGTTACGCCCAAACCTTTGATTTCCTGCAAGGCCTTATCGGTAAAATCGTTGAATTTCCCTACGCCATTTTCCTGAACCGTTCCCCAAGGTTTGTTGGTGGTGTTCTTGTTGCCGAAAAGTCTGGTAAATACTTGGTACACGACGGCCTTCTTCGGGCCTTCATTCTGGGTTTGCGTGGTCATTTGTACGGGTTTGGCAGCCGGCTGGGCTTTTGATTTGGCTTTTTGTGCGGAAGCCGTCACAGACAGGATGACGGACGCGGCGATAAGTAGTTTCTTCATCAGGTTGGTTTTTGTCCCGCGGGAAGTGACAAATATAGGTATTTGGGTGATTAATTGAACGCGTTTTTGCCAGCAAAACCACCAAGAATCCGATGATCATTCCCGAATTTTCAAATTCTCAAATTTTCAAATTACTTGTTACTAATTTATTCTTAACAAGCCGGTTCGATGGCTGTTTTTGGTTAAATTTGCAAAAAAATTCACCCCTTGAACAGACTGCTGTTTTTCTTGTTCTTTCTTTCATTTCCGCTGATTGGCTTGGCGCAGGTGAAAACCCAAAAACAAGGTTCGAGTAAAATCATTGTCGAGAATGCCGATTTCGGCGACATCAATCAAACTGAAATTCCAGACGCGATGCTGCTTTCGGGCAATGTACGCGTACGGCACGAAGGCATTGTGGTCACTTGCAACAAGGCGTATTATTTCCAGAAAGAAAATTACCTTAAAGCGTTCGGCGATGTGCACATGGTTCAGGGCGACACGCTCTATCTCGATGCCAAATACGCCGAGTACAACGGCAACGTGAAACAAGCGTTCGCAACCGGGAACGTGAACTTGCGCTCGCCCGACATGACGCTCGTAACCGACACAATCAATTTCGACCGGAACATCCAGCAGGCTTGGTACAATACGTACGGCACGATTACGAACAAAGACAATGTTTTGAAAAGCAAATCCGGACGGTATTACGTCAAGGAACGGAAATACCAATTCCTGACAGCCGTCACGCTCACCAACCCGAAATACGTGATGAAATCCAACCATCTGGACTATTACACCGGGCCAGGCCATGCGTATTTGTTCGGCCCATCGACCATTACGGGCAAGAACAACTACATCTACACCGAGAAAGGATTTTACGACACCAAGAAAAACCGCGCGCACTTCCTGCGGCATTCGTATATCAAATACAACGACCGGCGCATCGAGGCCGACAGTCTGTATTATGACCGTGTCAAGGAATTTGCTTCGGGGACGAACAATGTCAAGATCACGGACACCATCAACAAGGGCATCGTTAAAGGCCATTACGCCGAAGTCTATAAAAACAAGGATTCAATGTACGTTACCAAGCGCGCGGTAGCGGTAAGTTTGGTAGAGAAAGACTCGGTATACATTCACGGAAAAATCCTGATGATTACCGGCAAGGAAGGCCAACGCGTGGTGCGGGCGTTCAACAATGCACGGTTCTACAAGAGCGACATGAGCGGCAAGTGCGACTCGATCCACTCCGAACAGGCTGTGGGATTGACCAAGCTCATCGGCAAACCCATCATGTGGAATTTCGACAACCAGATGACCGGCGACGTGATGCATTTGGTGAGCAACAAGGAAACCGAGAAACTGGATTCGCTTAAAGTGTTGAACAACGCATTTTTGGTGTCCAAAGATACGCTCGGCACCGGGTACAATCAGGTGAAAGGCCAGAACCTGTATGGCAAGTTCCGCGACAACAAATTGTATGATGTGGACATTGTCAAGAACACGGAAGTCGTGTATTACATGTATAACGATACCAACGAGCTGATCGGCATCAATAAAAACGTCTCGAGCAAAATCAATCTGACGCTCGACGGCAACGCGATAGACACGATTACCTTTTTCAAGACCGTAGACGGCGACATTTATCCGGATAAAGACCTGCCTGAAAATGCGCGAAAATTGAGGGGTTTTGTCTGGCGACCCGACGAGCGCATCAAAAGCAAGGACGATATTTTTCCGCCGGAAGAAAATGAATTGGACGCCAAGATACAGGCCGACAAGAAAGCTGAAATGGCCAAAGAAGACACGCCGATGGAAGTGCGTAAGGAAACGCTCGATTACGACAAGACCGACGTAAACCCAAAGCCATCAAATTAGTTCAATGTTTAAAGTTGCTAAACCTTAAGCTTTAAACGTCAAACCAAATGAAGCGAATTAACCCAGATTTCCTGCGATATCAAGCCCAAACCTCGCCCTACCCGCTGGGCATGGAAGTGTCGCATGCGGCCGGTTCCTATATTTACGACACCAATGGTAAGCGCTACTTGGACTTTGTGGCCGGCGTATCGGCGGTTTCCGTAGGGCATGGCAACGCGCGCGTGAATGATGCGATTAAAAAACAACTCGACCTTTACTCCCACGTCATGGTGTATGGCGAATACGCGCAAGGACCAGCGGTGGACTATTGCAAATTGCTCGTGCAGCATTTACCGGAATATCTCAATAAAGTCTACTTGGTCAATTCGGGCACCGAAGCCACCGAAGGCGCGCTGAAACTTGCCCGTCGGGCAACGGGACGCAGCCAATTGATTTCCTGTTACAACGCGTACCACGGCAACACCATGGGCTCGATGAGCGTCATGGGTTTTGAGGAGCGGAAACAAGTCTTCCGGCCGCTGATCCCGGACGTGGATTTCATCACGTTCAACAACGAGTCGGATCTGGAGAAAATTACGGCCAAGACCGCAGGCGTAATCCTGGAAAGTATCCAAGGCGGCGCAGGATTCATTGAACCAAAAGATGGCTTCTTACGGAAAGTACGAGAACGCTGCAACCAAGTGGGCGCCATGCTCATCATTGATGAAATACAGCCGGGATTCGGACGAACCGGAAAACTCTTTGGTTTTGAGAATTACGACGCCGTACCGGACATTGTCATCATGGGAAAAGGCATGGGCGGCGGGATGCCCGTAGGCGCGTTCGTGGCTTCAGGCGATAAAATGGATTTGCTGAGCCATGACCCGAAACTCGGCCACATCACGACGTTTGGCGGCCATCCGGTAATTGCGGCGGCCTGCCTGGCAACATTGCAGGAAGTCTTGGAAACCGGATTGATGCAACAGGCGTTGGAAAAAGAAAAACTCTTCCGGTCATTGCTGGTACATTCTTTGGTGACCGAAATCCGGGGCAAAGGGCTGATGCTCGCGGCCATGACGGCCAGTCCCGAAATCACGAACGAAGTTATTTTACGGTGCCAGGACAAAGGCTTGATTTTGTTTTGGCTGCTCTTTGAAGGTTGCGCCATCAGGATTACACCGCCGCTGACCATCAGTGAAGGCGAAATCCGGGAAGGTTGCAAAATCATTCTGGAAACCATGGATGAAATCGCTGCCGGACGATAGCCTTTGCATCCGCTAATTTTTTGTTAATTAAATTGTTTACAACAAAAAACCCCGTTTCTACGTATATCTTGATTGCTCCGTACTTTTAGTATGGATAACTTTTAAACCTAAGCTTATGCATTTGAGCAGCGAAGAAGAAGAAAACAGCTTATCCTTAAAGCGGTTCGAGTCGATGCTGAAAACCAATAAGGTCTTGTTCTTCGACTCGGAAGAATTTGAAGAAATTGTCCTCCATTATCTCGATACCGGAAAAACGTCACTGGCCAAGAAAGCCCTGAAGTTGGCCCTCGAACAACACCCGAAATCTACCGGACTTCGGTTGGTACAGGTGGAAATGCTCGTCTATGAAGACAAGCTCGACCAAGCCGAAAAGCTACTCAACGAATTGTATGCGATTGAGCCGCACAACGAGGAAATCTACATCCAGAAAGCCAACATCTATTCCAAGCGCGACAACCACGAAAAAGCGGTCGAACTCTTGAGGATTGCGCTTCAATATACAGACGACTACGCCGACGTGTACAACCTCATCGGGATGGAATACCTGTTCATGGACAATCTGGAATTGGCCAAGGAAAGTTTCATCAAATGTTTGGAAGAAGACATCGAAGACCAAACCGCATTGTACAATGTCGTGTATTGTTTCGAGTTTTTGGACCAGAACGCCGAAGCGATTGAATACCTGAAAACCTATATCGAACGCAACCCGTACAGCGAAATCGCTTGGCACCAATCAGGTCGTTTATATTACGGGTTGAAGGATTACGAAAATGCGATTACCGCTTTTGAATATGCGACTTACATAGACGAAACATTCATTGGCGCGTTCATGGAAAAAGGAAAAGCGCTCGAAAGATTAAAGCGGTACGAGGAAGCGATTGAAAGCTACAACCGCACGATGGAATTGGATGAACCGACATCGTACGCCTTGTTGCGGATTGGGAAATGTTACGAAAAGCTGGGCAACAAGGTCTTGGCGCTGAAGTTTTTCAATCGGACGGTACACGAAGATCCGCTGTTGGACAAAGGCTGGATTGCGATCACCGACTTTTATGTACGCCAGAAAAACTTCCAGAAAGCCTTGTTCTACGTCAACAAAGCCATCGCCATAGACAACGAAAACCGCCTGTATTGGAAGCGTTACGCGACCATCAGCAAGACGTTGAATTTATACGAAGAAGCCGAATACGGCTATCGGAAAGCGGTGGAATTCGGCGATTACGAACTCGACACCTGGATTTTCTGGGTGGATTTGCTGCAATATTTGGGCGAATTCGACAGCGCGGTGCAAACATTACTGCAGGCTTCCGAATATTTCCCGGAGCAATTTGAAGTGGAATACCGATTGGCAGGATTGCATTTTATGTTGCATGAAATTGAAAAAGGTATTTTCCACTTGTGCAACGGATTGCGGCTTAGTCTGGAAAACCACACGATTATTGAAGAATTATTTCCTGCGGTCTGGGAGCGCAAGGACGTGCAAGCGTACATCGCCAAACAGAAAAAGAAGAAGAATTAGTAAGTTGGGTTAAACAGAAAATCCGGTGTAGTAACCGGATTTTTTATTTTTGCATATGGCCAGGAAACTTTTCGGATTGGTTGGACGCAACATTGATTACTCGTTTTCACGCAGCTATTTTTCGCGAAAATTCGTGGATGAAGGCTTGCATGATTGCGAGTATGTGAATTTCGACATGGCCGACATCGGAAATCTTCGTGACGTAATTTCCCGAAACCCTGATTTGATTGGGCTGAATGTCACGATTCCGTTTAAACAATCAGTATTGCCGCATCTCGACAAGCTCGATGCGACCGCCCAAACCATCGGCGCGGTCAACACCATAAAAATACACAAGAACGGCATACTGGAAGGTTTCAATACCGACGCGCACGGTTTTACGGAATCGCTGAAACCGTTATTGAAACCGCACCATAAATCTGCACTGATATTAGGCTCGGGTGGCGCGTCAAAGGCTGTGGCGTATGCACTCGCCTCACTGGACATTGCCTGTCGGCATGTGTCGCGGCAGGAAATTGACGGAGCAATTCGGTATGATGAACTCGATTCGGCCGTTGAGTTGGTGCAAATCGTGGTGAACGCAACGCCCGTCGGGACTTTTCCCCGCGTTGATGATTGTCCGGAACTTCCGTATGAAAAGTTCAGCGCGAATCATATCGCCTATGACTTAATCTACAATCCGGCAGAGACTTTGTTTCTTAAAAAAGCCGCCAGAAACGGCGCCGTGACCAAAAACGGATTGGAAATGCTGGAATTGCAGGCCGAAAAATCCTGGGTAATCTGGAACCGCGACATTTAACTCTTTTGGTGGTTTTACCGTAATGGACTCTTGTGGCATTTCGGTTGTTTTGCGATGGGTTAAAATAGTAAACCCGAAAGGTTTTAAAAACCTTTCGGGTTTACCAAATTCAATTTGAAGACTACCTTTTCTGCTGCATCCTATCACGCCTTTCCTGCTGAATGACCAGATAGGTTGCGTATTGCTCTTCGGTCAAAAGCGCTTTCATTTCAGCGTCTTTTCTGGTTTGGATGTCTTTGACCTTGCGGAATTTTTCCGTTACACGGATGTCGCTTTTTTTCACCTCGCGGAATTCCCTAAAGTAACGCGTCGAAATCTCGCGAAACGGCTCTTCCTGCTCCGGGGTTAACTTCAGCCGCTCTTTGCTTTCCTGCTGGAAATTCACCAATTCCTGTTTTAAATCTTCTGGCATACTCGGCCGGTCTTGGGCAAATCCAACAACCGAACATCCAACAAACAAGAGCAGCACAAATAATTTACGATATTCCATGGTACAAGATTTAGGTTTACGATTGCTTTTTCCAAAGCTACAAAAAACAGAAACGCATACAAAATCGCTTAAAAAGTTCACGCCGCCGAAATCGCGAAAATGCGATAAAACTTGGTTTTCTTTTGAATATTAGAACCGCTTTACTATCTTTCGCGTTCTTAAAAATTTATGAACCCCAAAACATTGCTCAAATGTTGGACGAAAAGAATGATAACCTGCACGATGCAGACGGAAGTGTAAACCAAGAACCGGCAAACGCCGAAAAAACGGGCGAAGCGTTACCCGCTGAAGACGCTCAATCAGGCCAACCTGAAACCGATGCTGCGCCTGCAGATGACGCCATCGAGCCGGAAACCGCGGCGGAAGAATCCGTCGTAGCGGAAGTGACAGAACCGGCGCAGGAAGAAGTTTCCGAAACCGCAACTGCAGATGACGTTTCAGAAGAAGTACTGGCCGATGCGGACCAACCTGATTCATCCGAAGAAGAAATCCCAGAAAATACGGCCGCCGATACCGTGGCCGAAATAGTTCAAGTTGAAGCAGCGCCGGAAACTGCCGTTGAATCGGCCGCAACCGAAGAAGCGGAAACCAAGCCCGCTGAAGCTTCGACCGAAACCGAAGAGGCGGTGAATGCCATCGCCGAGACCAACGCCGAAGACAGCGAACACGGCGCGCACGAAGCCGTTCCGATGAAAGATTACGAAGCCATGGAAATGGACCAGCTCGTCGGCGAAATGGAGACGCTTGCCGCTGCAGACAAAGTGATGTCGGTGAAAGACCACGTCGAAGAAGTCAGAAAAAGTTTTCTTTCGAAATACCATCATTTCATCGATGAGAAACGTGAAGAATGGCACAACGCCAACCCTGAAACCACGGAGGATTTCCATTATCATCTGCCGGCGAAGGCGCGCTTCGACCAATTGTATGCGCAATACCGCGACCGCAAAAACAAGCATTTCCAGAGCATCCAGCACGATTTGAAGGCCAATCTGGACAAAAGGCTGGCCATCGTCGAGGAGTTGAAAAACCTCATCAACCCGCAAGAAAACATCAAGGATACGCTCAAACATTTCAATGAATTGCGCGAACGCTGGAAAAATGCCGGCCCGATTCCGCGCGACAAATACAACCACGTCTGGAACAATTACCATTTCCACGTCGAGAATTTCTACGATTACCTGCATCTTGACCGCGAAGCCCGCGACGCAGATTTCAAACACAACCTGGAGCAGAAGCAGAAAATCATCGTCCGTGCCGAAGCGTTGCTGGAGATGGTAGATATCAACAAAGCGTTCCGTGAGTTGCAGGATTTACACAAACTTTGGAAGGAAGACATTGGCCCGGTTTCTAAAGAACACCGCGAGGAAATCTGGAACCGTTTCAGCGACATCACCAAACAAATGCACGACAAGCGCGAGGCATTGTTCGAGAAAATGCGCGGTACTGAATTGGAAAATCTCGCGAGGAAAAAAGAAATCATCGGCAAGATTGAAGCCTTGTCTGAAGAAAAGGCCAATAACCACGCCGGTTGGCTGGCACAAATGGCTAAAGTGGAAGCGCTTCGCGGTGAATTTTTTGCCGTCGGGAAAGCCCCATCAGATGTAAATGAAGAAATCTGGGCATCGTTCAAGACCGCGGTGCGCAATTTCAATTCGTCCAAGAATGCGTTCTACAAAGACATCAAGAAAGACCAAAACGACAACCTTTCCCGCAAACAGGCTTTGGTGGCACGTGCACAGGAATTGCAAGACAACACCGATTACGCGGCAACTACGCCGGTCATGAAGCAAATCCAGGAAGAATGGAAGCAGATCGGGCATGTGCCCCGCAAGTACTCGGACAAACTCTGGGCAGCGTTCAAAGCGGCCTGCAACCATTATTTCGAGCAGATGAAAGAATCGCGCAGCAGCGAGGTCGCCGAGGAAGTGGAAGCATTCGAGAAGAAAAAAGCCTATTTGGAAACGCTCAAGGATTTTCAACTCACCGGCGAACACAAACCAGATCTCGATGCCATCAAGGCGCACATCGAAACCTGGAAAAGTTTTGGCCGCGTACCGCAAGCGCGTCGTCACGTGGAAGGGAAATTCAACAAAGTCCTTGACGCTTTGTTCGAGAAACTCAGCCTCAGCAAGAAAGAATCAGACATGATGCGCTTCACCAACCGCGTAGAAGCGTTATCGGGTAGCAACGACACACGCAAGCTCGACAACGAGAAAATCTTCCTGATGCGCAAGATCGATGAAGTGCAATCGGAGATTTTCCAGCTGGAGAACAACATCCAGTTTTTCACCAGCAAAGATTCCAAGAAAGAGAATCCGATGGTGGCCGAAGTCCGCAAAAGCATCGAAAAACACAAGGAAGAACTTGATATGCTGAAAGCGAAGTTGAAGCAGTTGCGCAGCATCGCACAAGAATAAATTCAGAAACCCTAAAATTAAAATCCCAAATTCTAAACAGCTTGAATGTTTCAGGATTTGGGATTTCTTTTTATCTGAATTCTTTTTTAGCCTTTACCAAGCGACTAACAAAAAAACGACCCAGTAAAAAGACGGCAAAGAAAAAAAGCGTGAAAAACGCCACAAGGACTACCAAGAAAGGCAAGTCATTCCAATGATTGTAAGACGAAGGAACCGGATCGTTCACTTGTTCCATCTGAAAAACCAATCCGGTCAATGTAATGGCCGTGCAGACGCAGACGATTAATGGCATCAATCTTTTCATGTATTGTCAACGGCCAACTAGGCTAATTTATTATAACTTTTTCGCTTCTTCCCAAAAAACATCCATTTCGGCAAGTGTCATCTCAGACAACGGCTTGCCCGATTCGCTTGATTTGCTTTCCAAATATTGAAACCGCTTGATGAATTTCTTGTTGGTACGTTCCAACGCGTCTTCGGGGTTGATGTTTAAAAAACGGGCGTAATTGATCATCGAGAACAGCACATCGCCGAATTCGCTTTCGATCCTATCGTGGTTCTGCGCCGACACTTCATGCTGCAATTCCCGAAGTTCTTCTTGGACTTTGTCCCAGACCTGATGCGGTTCTTCCCAATCGAAACCCACGCCTTTCACCTTGTCTTGTATGCGCGACGCCTTCACCAGCGCGGGCAGGCTTTTCGGAACACCTTCCAAAACAGACTTCTTGCCTTCCTTGAGCTTCAATTTTTCCCAGTTCTGCTTCACTTCTTCCTCGTCGGCCACCACTACATCGCCGTAAATGTGCGGATGCCGGTGGATGAGTTTCTCGCAAATGTCATGTGCCACGCTGGCGATGTCGAACGTCCCGGTTTCGCTTCCGATCTTGGCGTAGAATACGATGTGCAGCAGCAAATCGCCCAGTTCTTTCTTGATTTCCTCCAAGTTGTTGTCCAGGATGGCGTCGCCAAGTTCGTAGGTTTCTTCAATGGTCAAATGCCTGAGCGATTCAAACGTCTGCTTTTTATCCCACGGACATTTCTCGCGCAAATCGTCCATGATGTCCAGCAGCCGGCCGAACGCTTCGAGTTTCTGTTCTTTTGTAGTCATCGGTGAGCTAATTACTGCTGCATTCCGGCAGCAAATTGTCGCGTCTTAAAAATAAAAAATCCCGAAACCAAATGCTGGCCTCGGGACGTGAAGTTGTCAATAGTTTTCCACTACTCTTTCTTGGCTTTCTTGGCCGGTTTCTTTTCCGCCGGTGCTTCACCTTCAGCAGTTTCTGCGGCTTCGGCTTTCTCTCCTTTGCCTTTTGGCGCTTCGGACGACACCATGCCTTTCGCTTGCAACAAGTTGTACCAGTTCAACACTTTTTTGATGTCAGACGCATAAACGCGATCTTCATCGTAATCCGGCAAAACTTCCTTGAAATACGCCATCAGTTTGTTGCTGTCTTCCTTGTGCGAAATGGCTGGGCCATTGTTCTCTTTCTTGGCTATGGCGCGCATCACTTCGGCCAGCGGTTTTTCTTCGGTGTGCGTGTACATCGAGATTTCCGACAAAAGGCTTACGTTGTTGCGCATCCCGACGTTGATTTTCTTGCCGTCAACCAACGATTCGGCCACAAAACCGGTACGCGTCTGCAATTTGAGTGAATACAATCCGGGCTGTCCGGTAATCGCCAATACTTTTTCTAATTCCATTTATTTTTTAACTTTTATTCTTTTCGTATCACCAATCGTCAATTATCCATTGTCAATTGTCAATTAATTACCTTCCTTTTTTCGCGGCAAATTTCATTTTGTAATCCGGGCGCGCCTTGCCTTCCATAATGCCCATGAGCTTCTTTTGGATTAGGCGTTTCTTGAGCGACGATATGCGGTCTGTGAACAAAATACCTTCAATGTGATCGTACTCGTGCTGGATGACGCGGGCAATCAAGCCGTCGAATACTTCGGTCTTCCGGACGAAATCCTCGTCGTCGTATTCAATGGTGATGCGCTCGTTGCGATACACGTCTTCGCGAACTTCCGGAATGCTCAAGCAACCTTCGTTAAAACCCCATTCCTCGCCTTCTTCCTTCAGCATTTGCGCGTTGATGAATGTGCGCTTGAATGAACCGAGTTGTTTCTGTTCATCGGCAGACAAGTCATCGTCGTCGCTGAACGGTTCGGTATCGACAATGAAAATCCTGATGGGCAACCCAACCTGCGGCGCCGCCAAACCCACGCCATGCGCATTGTACATCGTATCGTACATGTCTGCGATGACTTGTTTCAGGTCTGGATAATCTGCGGCAACCGGGTCGCAAACCTTGCGAAGCACTGGATCGCCGTAACCAATAATAGGTAAAATCATGTGTCTAGTGGTAAACGTCTGCAAAAATAAGTGAAAAAAACAAAGCCCGAGGAAACACGAAAAAATAATTAGCGAATATTTATAAAATACTCTTAAAACGCCATCGGCTGAAAGGTTAACCTGTTACAATTCCTACCTTTGCCCATATTCTCGGGTATGGTCTACAAAATCAGGAAATTTACCGACAGCATCGAATTCGCCAACGCGGTTAAAGTTACCATTGCCGCAGCCATACCGGTGATCCTGTTTTCGTGGCTGGGCGATTTCAAGACCGGTTTTGCGATTGCACTCGGCGCATTCCTGACTTCCCCGAGCGACATTTCCAGCAACCTCACGCACAAAGTCAACGGGCTGTTGTCTGGTGCGTTTATAGTAGCCGGAAGCGCGTTGCTCGTGTCAATAGTGTATCCGTACCCGTGGCTTTTTTATCCGGTTTTCGTGGGCTTGCTTTTTTTCCTGTCGATGATTTCGGTGTACGGCTACCGCGCCACGAATGTGTCGTTCTCAGGATTGCTGTCTGTTTCATTAGTCTTCAGCACGATTTACTCCGGGCGTGAATTGTACGAACATTGTGGACTCATGCTCGCCGGCGGCTTGTTTTATTTCCTCGTGTCGATGGCGTTCTGGTACGTCCGCCCAAACCGTTACGCCGAAAAACAATTGTATGATTGCATCCGGCTGACGTCCAAATACCTGAAGCTGCGCGGCGATTTGTGGACCGTAGGTGCCAATCGAGAGAAAATCATCGAAAAGCAGCTCGAACTCCAGGTGGAACTCAACACCATCCACGAACACCTGCGGGAGGCGCTCATCAACTCGCGGCTGGGTTCCGGGCCGTCCAACCAGAACCGGAAAATGCTCATCGTGTTCATTTCGCTCCTGGAAATCCTGGAACTGGCGCTGTCTACGTCGTTTGACCACGGCAAACTCCACGAAAAATTCAAAGGACATGAGAACGTACTCGCGACCTATCAGCAACTCGCGTACAACCTCGCATCGACACTGAAGAAACTCGCCAAAAGCATCGAGAACCGCTCGAAATACACCTCGGGCAACCGTTTGTTCGACGATTTGGCCGCGCTGGAAAAAGCCATCGAAGACTACGAAAAAGAACTGGGCCACGATGCCGCCGAAGGCGTGTATCTGCTCCGGACGATGCACCACTACGCAGAAAAACAGGTCGAAAAGATCAACATCGCCGAGCGCGCGTTGACACTCGCCGTATTCAAACACGATTTCAAGGGCGCCGACAAAGATTTGGAGAAATTCCTCAAGCCGCAGTATTACCCGATCAGTACCTTCACCGAAAACCTCAGCTTTTCATCCACGATTTTCAGGCATTCGCTCCGGTTGACGGTGACGATGTTATTCGGATTCATCATCGGGCAACTGTTGCCGTTTCAGAACGCTTACTGGATATTACTGACAATCGTCGTGATCATGCGTCCGGGATATGGCCTGACGAAAGAGCGTTCCTACCACAGGATTTTCGGTACGATACTCGGCGGACTACTGGCTTTCGGGCTGTTGTCTGTCATGCAGAACGACTATGTCATCAGCGGGCTGGCCGTATTGTCGATGATTTTAGGATTCGCCTTCACGACCACCAACTACAAGGTTGGCGCAACTTTCGTGACCATGTATGTCGTTTTTATATATGGGCTGCAGACACCGCACATCCAAGATGTCGTACAATACCGCATCCTTGACACCGTAGCCGGCGCCGCGCTCGCGTTCATGGCCAACCATTTCTTCTGGCCAACCTGGGAATTCTTGAGCGTGCCGTCGCATACCGAAAATGCCGTCAAGGCCAACCGCGATTACCTGCGCGAAATCTCGGAATTGTACAATAAAAAAGGGGAAATTCCGGTGTCATACCGCTTGGCGCGAAAAGAAGCATTTATCGAAATCGGAAACCTGATGGCTTCGTTCCAACGCATGGCGCAGGAACCGAAATCCAAGCAAAAATCATTGCAGCAGGTCTATAAACTGGCCGTGATGAACCACACGCTGTTGTCTTCGCTGGCGTCGCTCGGCACGTACATTCAATCTTATAAGACATCTAAGGCGTCGGCGGGATTCAATGCCATCGTAGACACGGCCATCGCCAACCTCAACGATGCATTGACATTGCTCAAAGACGAGCCGCCCGTGCCACGTCAAAAAGAAGATTTGTCGCTCCGGTTCACCGAACTCAGGAACATCCGTGCCAAGGAACTCGCCCAAAGCAAGAACATCAACGAAGCCTCTTTTAAGCTGAAAATGCAGGAAGCGCAACTGGTCATCGAGCAACTGGTCTGGCTTACCAACATGACCGAAAACATCCTCAAAGCGGTACAATCGCTCAAGTCACACGCCTAAAACATCTTGCGCGTCAGGTAATCCTGGAGCATGATCGTGGCCGAGATTTCATCGATCAACCCTTTGTCCTGACGCTGTTTTTTCTTTAATCCACTGTCCAGCATCGCCTTAAAAGCCAGTTTAGAGGTGAAGCGTTCGTCCACCCGAACTACAGGCATATCCGGAAAAGTCTCCTTGAATTTTGATACGAAAACTTCAATTACCGCCGTGCTCTCAGACGGCGTATTGTCCATCTGGCGTGGTTCGCCTATGAGCACTTTGGCCACTTTCTCTTTCGCAAAATAGTCGCGCAAGAAATCAATAGCCGTTTCTGACGCAATGGTGGTCAGGCCAGACGCAATGATTTGTAGTTCATCGGTCACGGCAATCCCGGTGCGTTTCTGTCCGTAATCTAGGGCGAGTATTCTCATGCTGGTTCGTAGTTGTTAGTGGCTAGTTGTTAGTGGCTAGTTCCGGCAATTGGTCGGGTTCTTATTCATTTCCGATGCAAAGCTACTAAGATGTTTGCAATTTTAGGATTTGGGCGTTGCGCAAGCGCCGGGCTGTACGCTGTAGTCCTCGCTTTGCAAGCTGCGGGCTGCCGCTTCCATCCCTAACGCGACCGTACCGAGGCTTCCTTGCCCAAAAATAATCCGAACCTTTCCGCCGCATCTAGGGTATCTTTTTCAACGGCCTTGCTGACTTTCTTTAAAAACGTCGGTTCAATTTCCACGCGGTTTTTCTTGTCGGTACGCTTCCAGACGCCAACCACTTCCCCGCCAGACACAATCAATGGCTTGAAAATACCATTGCTGGTAAAAGCATGTGGCATATGTTTTTCGTCGATGGCCGCGCGGCGATTTTTATACGCAATCAGGTATTCGTCAAAAGACGGCAACAGCATCACTTTTCGGTCGGTTGGCGCATGGCCGGCTTCCTTCCAATAATACACTTCACCGTCCATGGTACTATTGGCCAATTCTTTTTCGGTCAAAGCCACTGCGGTTTTCGCTTCGGCCACCAAAAGCCCGGACCACCAGATGAAATCACGCAACGTTGCCGGGCCGTGACTGGTGAAATACCGAAGCGCCAATTCGGCCAAAGCGGCTTCCTTGCCTAACCTTCTCGGATGCTTGACTCGTTCCGACATAAGTGCATAGCTGTGGTGTTTCCCGGCACGCCGACCATTGCAGATCAGGCCTTGAAGTTCGGCGTAGGCCAGTATATGCAAACCTCGGTACTGATCGGTGCGGATGCTGTGCGCATTTAAGATTGCGGTCAGTTCATCGCGCGTCTTGTGTTCACCATCCGAAACGGCTTTCATGATGATATCGGCACTTTTAGTGAATAGCTTTGCATCGAGTCCCAGCTTGGCGTTCATGCTTTTCATTTGTCGGAGGATATTCTCGCTGGTAAGTTCCAGCATCCAGCCAATGTCTTCGGCCGGCGCCAAATGCCAGGTCGGGCGCAACACGTGCGTCCGGATGATATGGCCATCGTCCAGCGCCTGTTCAATCTGTGCGTAGGTACTGCCGGGCGAACGAACGCCTACGGCAAACAAGCTCATCGGATAATCCTGTGCCTGCATCGCCCCGAAATGCTTCACGACTTCCGGCGCGGTGTTAAACGTCGGCTTATGCAGCAGTTGGGCTTGCAACCTCGTGGCCACAATGGTTTCGCGCGTCATTTCGGCATCGGTTCAAATGTCGCCAAAAGGGTTTCGCCCTCCAGGAAGCGTAAGGATTTGCCCTCGACGACGAACGCGTTCGCCCTACTAAGTACGGTCTTGAATTTTTCCTCGGTCGGTAAGGCCGGGCAGCCTTTCATGGTGCCCACGATCCGCATGAACCGGATTTTTCCGCCGCGCGTCTCATAATGGCCGCGCAGACTGTTGCAGCCTGCAAATCCGGTAAAAGCATTCATCGGATCCAATTCTATATAATAAGGCTTTTCTCCTTCCTGCTGCACTTTGTAACCGTTGAGTTCCACCAGTTTCCATTTGACGCCGACCAGGTTTTGCGGCTCTTGCTTGGGTTCGGGAAGTTTCTCGGCGGCGGCGTCGCTCATCCTTTTCAAGATGTACCGGCTGGCCAACTGCCCCGTAATCACGTTGCCGGACGCATCGAGTTGGGTGAGCGCGTTGTTGCTTACCAGGAATTGCGCGGTGATTTTGCCGTTTTCGCTCAGGATGATTTTCTTTCCGGTGTCGTCCCATTGAAAAACGCCTTTGCCTTCAAACACTTTCGTCCCTTTTCCCTTGTAACGTGTCGTCATGGCGTAGGTGAAATCCTCCGACAGTTCGACGGAGGTTTCAATGCCTTCACAGTCTGCGCAAGGCAACGTGCCTTTGTAAAATCCGAGGTAATCCATGGAATTGGTGGCCGTCGGTTTTTGGGCAGGCAACGGCTGGTCGGTGGCGATTTCCGTGGGCGCGGGTTTGGGGTTTTCAGCCTTCTGGTTCTGGCAACTCAGCAAGGCGATGGCCGATAGTAAAAATAAGGTCTGTCTTTTCATAGCTTTTTTTTAAGTGATTGTCTTCCTTCCGATGCGCAACAACAACGGAAAAACGACTTCCTTATTACTGTTGCGCCAACTGGCTTCCAATTCCGGGTAAATCAAAGTTACAGGATTCTCGCCGTTTGCTTTTATATAATGTTGCGTCGCCGACCAAGTGTTGAGATAACCTACGAGCTGGTCCAATGCCCAATTGAAACTGTTGGCAAACGACGGACACGGTATTTCGTCGAACGGGAACGGAATCGTTTGATACATCTCGTCGATGTAGCGACGTTCGGCATCCCAGTACGGCCCGATGATGTTTCGGTAAAGGTTGCCAATGATGGCGTCAGTCTCAGGATTGGTTTTCAACAGCCCGTAGCCCATTACCGCGAAAATCCCGTCGGGTTTCAAAATCCGGTCGACTTCCTTGTAAAAGGACTCGAAATCAAACCAATGGATGGCTTGCGCCACGGTAATCAAATCAAACTGATGGTCGTTGAAGCGGGTGCGCTCGGCGGCCTCCACGTGGTAATACACGTTTGGCCTTTGCGCGGCATGATCGATTTGCTTTTGACTGATGTCTGTGGCATATACCTTCTCAAAATGCTGCGTCAGCAAAACCGCTACTTGCCCATTTCCGGTGGCCACATCCAACGCACAATCGCCCGCATTGACGTGTCTTAAAATGGCATCAATCATCTCCTCGGGATAATGCGGCCTGAACTGTGCATATGCCGCAGCTTGCTTAGAGAAATTGTCTTTCATTATCGGAAAAAACCAAATTTACGAATTTTGTCGACTGAAAAAAATATGTATTTCATCGATTATTTTATACATTTTGTCGCCTTTAAGAAGAAAATACCTATGTTTGCCGCAACCAATCTACTTTAATGAACATGAAAGCACTTATCACACTTCTCGCGCTGGCGGCTTGCCCCTGCTTTGCGCAACCGAAAGTATTTATGCTCGATGCCGTCCATGCGCGCAACGCGCAGCAACAATGGCAGGAATCTTTGACGACCGACGAAGATTGCGTGGCCTACTTCTCCGACAACGAAATCTCGATGAACATCGACAGGTTGTACCACCTTGACATCGTGTCTACCAACCAATTCACCAACGACGGCACGGTATATCTTTGCAAAGACAAAGACGGCCACAAAATCACCATTACATTGATTGACAATGACCGGATGTTCGTTTATGACGGCGACAAGCGCCTGATGGTGGAATTCCAGAAAACCGATATTGCGGCTACCGCGACGGCTTCCATTGCCAACACCGAAGAGTAAGGCACTACAATTTTTTTTACCGTTTTTTTCGTTTTGGCTTTGGTGAAATGCCCGTATATTTGCGTGAAAATAGACCGACATGAACCACCTCAAAGCCACTATTGAAGCCGCCTGGGACGACCGTTCCAAACTACAGGAACCGGAAACGCTTGCCGCCATCCGAAAAGTCATTGACCTTTTGGACGAAGGCACACTCCGCGTGGCCGACCCGACGCTTGACGGTTGGCAGGTGAACGAATGGGTAAAAAAAGCCGTTGTACTGTATTTCCCGATCCAAAAAATGGAGACATTTGAAGTGGGCATTTTTGAATACCACGATAAAATTCCATTGAAGCGCGGATATGCCGCCAAAGGCATCCGGGTGGTGCCGCATGCTGTGGCTCGTCACGGTGCATACATTTCAAAAGGCGTGATCATGATGCCGAGCTATGTCAACATCGGCGCGTATGTCGATGAAGGCACCATGGTCGATACCTGGGCTACGGTAGGAAGCTGCGCACAAATCGGGAAAAATGTCCATTTGAGTGGCGGCGTCGGGATTGGCGGCGTACTCGAACCCTTACAGGCCGCACCAGTCATCATTGAAGACGGCGCGTTCATCGGGTCGCGTTGTATCGTCGTGGAAGGCGTGCGCGTTGAAACCGAAGCTGTACTGGGCGCCAATGTCTGTTTGACCGCATCCACCAAAATTATTGACGTCACCGGCGACCAGCCCGTTGAAATGAAAGGTGTCGTACCGGCACGTTCAGTGGTTATTCCGGGCAGCTACACCAAGCAGTTTTCCGCGGGCGAATACCAAGTGCCTTGTGCGCTCATCATAGGGAAACGCAAACCGTCGACGGACTTGAAGACGAGTTTGAACGATGCTTTGCGCGATTACGACGTTGCGGTGTAGACGAATCTGCGTTAGCGATTGCAGCGTCATCCTTTTGCTGACGCCGGGAAGCAAAAGATAGATCGGAAAGCGCGGCCCGACGGGAAACGAGGCTTGCAAAGCCGACTGCCCGAAGGGAAACGCCCAAAAAATTTCAATGAAAAAAATTCTGGTTATTCAGCAAAAAATGATTGGCGACGTACTCGCCACAAGCATCGTTTGCAACAACCTCAAGACGATTTTCCCCGATTCTGAAATCCATTACCTGATTTATCCGTTCACCAAACCGGTCGTGGAAAACAACCCGAACATTGACCGGATTATTTTCTTTACGGACGAATTCCGCAAGAGCAAAAAAGCATTGCTGAAATTCTTGGTTTCCATCCGAAAAGCGAAATACGATATCGTGATTGACGCCTACGGAAAGCTGGAAAGCAATCTGGTCGTGGGCGTATCGGGCGCAAAGACGAAAATTGGGTTCCGGAAATCCTACACGAACTTTCTATACACCAAAACCTACAGGGAATTTTCCGTCCCGAAAACCGATGCCGGACTGGCCATCGACAACCGGATGCAACTCGTCTCGGATTTCCTCCAAAAGACAAAGACCAAAGACCATAAACTTCTTGACAACCGTCCCAAAATATTCCTTACCGAAGCCGAAATTGCCCACGGAAAAAAAATCCTGACCGACTATGGCATTTCCGGAAAAACCTACATGGTCGGCGTATTGGGCAGTGGACACAACAAGACCTATCCGTTCCCATACATGGCGCAATTGCTCGATGAAATTGTCGCGCAAACCGGCGCCATGCTGCTATTTAACTACATCCCTAAACAACGGGCGGAAGCGCAGGCCGTTTTCGATTTGTGCAAACCCGACACGCAAGCCCACATCAAAATCGATTTGGTGCCGGGCAGCATCCGCGAATTCCTGGCCGTGACCTACCATTGCGACGCGCTTATCGGGAACGAAGGCGGTGCGGTGAACATGGCCAAGGCGATCGGCAAACCGACGTTTACGATTTTCTCGACTTGGATCAAGAAAGAAGCCTGGAATTCCTTTGAAGACGGAAAGCACACGGTATCGGTACATCTGAAGGATTTCAAACCCGAATTGTACGGCGGGAAATCGGCCAAGGAAATGAAAAGCAAGGCGATGGCATTGTACGAAGCTTTCACGCCCGAGTTGATTTTACCCGCGTTGACCGATTACCTGAAACACAACTGATGGGTGCCGGGTTCGTAATCCTGATGTATCTCATCGCCATTTTTGTCGTGAGCGCCGTGTTGGCATTAGTCGCCATCGTGATTACATCTATTGTTGCAAAACCGCCTAAACGACGGAAAATCGTCGCAGCGGCATTGTCGCCGTTCGTGTTCTTCTACGGTTGGTTTTTTATGGGATTGTTCGCTACCGGTGCGGTGTCAGGATGGAAAAACGTCGATATCGGCATTGGTGATGCGTGGTATGTCCCGATCAACGACGAGTATTCCATGCTGATGATTGATTTGACCGAGGAAGCGTACATCCAACGCAACGGCGAAGACATCCTGACAGTCCGTCAAATACAGCAGGTAGACGATGTGTTGATTGGGCAGAATACCGATGGCTGGTATTTTTCACTGAATTTGCACGGCCACAAACTGAAGCTTTACCAATCGCGAGAAGAACTGTTATCGGCACGGAAAGGATTCGAGGTCGCACTGGACGATGTCGCGGCATTTTACACGAAGCGGAAACGGGAAATACTAGGGATTTGGATGGTCATCGTCCCAGCCGCAACGTTTCTGTTGAGCGCGGCCGCAACGTTTTTGTTTGCCCGGCTGATCACCTATGGCAGTTTTCTTTCTCGCCGACGGACTTATTGATTCGAATCAATCCCGACAGGCGTGCGCACCACTTTGTTTTTCTTGGTGTTCGCGCGGATGGCGTAGTTCTTCTTCCACGTTTCTTCGTTCACATAACCGCGTTTGTGATCTAGGTGGATGCAGATGGCGCTGTATCGGATTTGCTTCGATTTCAACCCTTTGTTGAACAGCCTTTCCCCGAGTTCTCGGTCTTGCCCGCCGTACTGCATGTCTTGGTTGAAACCATTAATCGCGACCAAGTCTTCTTTCCAACCCGAAGCATTGTGGCCGTTCCAGGTAGCCTTGGTGGGCGTAATCCAATTGAGGAAACTCGCCGTAAAACCGTGCACGGCCAACTTCACATTTTTGTACGAGGATTTCAGCCCGTGTTTCGTGAGCCATTCCAGACGGAAGCAGCGCCCGGACAGGATGTCGTCTTTGGTGATGGCGACAGACGTTTCCATAGGCAACATGAAATAGCCGCCCGAAAGGAAATAACCTTTTTCGCGGTATTGCAGGTGCGTTGAAACGAAATCTTTGCGCGGGATGCAGTCGCCGTCGGTGAAAATCAGGTAATCTGTCGTGGCGGCGAGAATGGCTTTGTTGAGAATTTGCGATTTCTGGAACCCATTGTCTTCCTGCCACACGTGAATGATCGGCATCTTGACCTGCGGCCGAAGCGCATCGATCAGTTCTTTGGTAGCGGGTTTCGAACCGTCGTCGGCGATGATGATCTCAAAATCCGTTTCGTCCTGCGCCGAAAATCCCCAGATGGTTTTCTCAAGCCAGGCTTCCGAATTGTACGTACTGAATATGACGGATGCTTTCATTTCTTCCAGAATTTTAATTTTTTCTTCAGGCGGCGGCGGCGGTTGAACTGGTCTTGGAAATGGTGCGCGTATTTGTGCATCATCGCCAGTATTTCAGGATAATTCCTGCCTGATAATTTGGCGTACTCGTCGCTCATGATTTCCAAAATATCCTGCTTGGTGGTCAATTTCGCGAGATTCGAAATACGCTTTTCAAGCGGCATCGATTTGTGGAAATTCATCCGGTTCAAATCCACGAGATAGAAGGAATACGCTTGCGGGCCGTCTTTTTTGATGAGCGTATTACCCGAAGTATTGTCGATGAACTCGATGCCTTTTTCATGCAACTTGTACGAAAATGCGATGAATTGCCGCAGGATGATTTCGCGCTCCGGATAATCCGGATTCGTGGTCAATTCGCGGAAGAGCAAATCGGCCTGCAGTTGTTCGCTCACGTAGTAACTGTCTTTGAGCGTAATCCATCCGAAATGTTCCAAGAATGCTATGGGCTGTGGTGTTCCGATGCTGTTTTCGAGCAAGATATTGGCGTACTCATAGGAACGGCGCGCTTTCGTTTTCCGGAAGAACCGGTAGACGACCGCGTTGAACCAAGCCGGAATCTTAAAGGACTTGATGTTGACTTTTTGCCCGTCGATGTCAAAAATCTTGATGGCGTTGCGTTTGGCCGGCCCGAGCGCTTCGCCTTCCTTTGAAAAGTTCGCGATGCGGTTCTCGATGTTCTTCCGCCACTGCGCAAAACCCGAATGAACGGTCATCGTTCCGAATTTCGATTCCTTGATCCGGTAAATCCCAAAGGTTTTCTTGAGCACTTTGCTGAACAACACCGACTTTACGTACAAGTTGTTCCGCAAACTCAAAAACCACCATTGGCTGTGCGGCAGGAGTTTGGCCGCGATTTCCTTGTCCAAGGCCGGAGACAGGATGAAGTCGGTGCGCACGTCGTCCCATTTTACGTTGTCGTAGCCGTCAAATTCATTGACTTTGTTCTTTTCGTGGATGATTGACATCCAGAGCCGCCGGTCTTTGACTTGTGTAATGCGTGTTTCCTTTTTCCACATGTTGTGATCGTTTTGCCACACGGTACGCGGATCGGCATTGCGCTCGATCAGGCTGATGAACGGGTTGAAAATGTGCTCTTTCTTGCCCAACATAAAATCGGGCTTGATCTGGAGCGAATAACCTTTGATGACATCAACCGCCTGATATTCCTGGGAATTAAACCGCTTTTGCACCTCGCCGATGAAATCCTTATGGATACAATCATCGTTGTCAATGCGAGACGTTATCAAATAAGACACGCTTGCCGAATGTGTCGAAATGTATTTCTTGATTTCGGGGTAAAACGACGGCATGCCATCGATGTAAAACACTTTGATGTTCCCGATGTTTTTCACCAACGCTTCAATCCTTTCTTTGAAAATTGGCTTGGTCGTGACATCCAGAAAGAGCAACCACGTGAAATTGGTACAGGTTTGCGCAGTCACCGAAGGAAAGCAGAAATTCTCGAAAAGCCACATCCGGTCTTCCATCCAGTCATCGGTGAGCAGCGTTTCATTGTTCTTGGTCACATCCCATTTGGGGTTCCGGAGGTTGAAACGCGTGATGAGATAGTGATGGAACATTGGTGTTTCGGGTTTAGGCAAATTTACCTTTTTTTAGTTGCTAGTTGTTAGTGGCTAGTGGCTAGATGTTAGGCTTTCGAGAGATCAATCAAATCGCCCCATTCTTTGTTTAACCTGGTGATGTGCGGCACCATCCAGACGGCGGCGGTTGGGAAAAACGTGAATTCGCCAAAGTAAATCTTGCCATCAATCTGATACAAATCAATGCGGATGAAGATAAAACCGTGGGCCAATTTTCGGGCGATTTCAACCATTTCATCGAACATTGGCGGTTTTGGCGGATACGACTTGATGTATTCTCGCGTGGTTTCGTCCGGTTCTTCCTTTTTCCAGTCCATCGAAAAGAAACCGCGCGCGGGCTGGCCGTCTTCGTAAATCTTCATGGAACAGAATTTCGGCTCGCCATGGAAACAGAAAAATTTGTAATCGACGAGTTCGCCGTTGGATTGCTCGAGGTATTTCTCGGCGACGATGCGCGGCTTGATGTCTTTGTACACGCGTTCTCGGTACCAATTGTAGTAATTGCGCTTCATCCATTTTTCCAATTTCGCTTTGGCTTTTGGCCAGTCGAGCTTGGATTTGTCCTTGACGATGACGTTGTATCCCGATGCATGCGTACATTTCAACGCGAACTGGTTGGGCAATTCATCGAGGTTGATTTCATCGACGCTGTCGTACACCTTGTACAACTCGTTCAAATATTCGGGGCCGATTTTATCTGCGACGATTTGACGCGCCGCATATTTGTCTGCGTAATCACCGTAGCTTTCGGTGTATTTATGCAGTTTCAGCCATTGCAGTTTTTCCCAGAACAGCACCGGCGGATTGAGGTGCAATTCCTGGCCGGCGACGTATTTCACCTGCAATCTAGAAAACTGCTCGTCGCTCATGCCGGAGTTGCGGATGCGCGCAATCTGGAGCTGTTTGTACTTTCGTTTGAGGAATTTCATCAAACCCATAGGCTAAAATAATTTGTTCCGCCCGAAACGGAGTTTGGTCTTGAAATCATCCATCGAATCGGTACCGCGGATGTCGGTACGTTGGATGTCGTAAAAACTGTTCAACGGAAATTTGTTGATGCGGTTGCCGATGCGGAAGGCATATTTGATCCCGTTTTGTTTCAAGATGGCGAACAGACGTGTCTGCTTCTCGCCTTTCTTCCGATAATAGCGTCCGAATGTATAGGCCAGCGCCGGAAATACGTTAAGTTTCTCAGTTTCGATAACGGCATTCGACTGCTTCAAGTCATCATCGACTTCATCCAAGGTGATTTTTGTATAGTTGTCATGCTTGAACGTATGGTGTGCGACTTCGATGTGCGAGTTGATTTCCTGCAACTGCGACTTGTTCATCAACTGCATCGAATCATTTACATATTTCCCGGCCCAATCGATATTTTGCCCGATGCGGCCCAATACCATGAAACACGTGGCTTTCATGCCGTATTGTTTCAAGAGCGGAAACAGTTCGGTGTAATTATTTGCGTAACCGTCGTCAAAAGTAAGCACTACGGTTTTTGGTGGCAAGCCTTTTCGCTTTTGCTGATAATCGTCGATTTCCGAAAGCCACATCGTCGTGTAGCCTTCGCTTTTTAGATAGTTGAGTTGCGTTATGAATTTCTCTTTCGAGATCGTAATCTGGTCTTCAAAACCGTCCGTCGAAATGGAATGGTATTCCAAAACGCGCAGTTTGTTTCCTGCAGGCGTAAAGAACCGGGTCTGTTTGTCGATATACCACAAACAGGCCAGCAATACAAGCGCTAGGAATACAAACAGGTACATCATTTTTTTGCGGCTTGGTATACTTCGTTCAGTTCATCGAACATTTTCTTGGCGATGACTTCCTTCGTAAAATTTTCCTTCAGGAATTGGTAGCCTTTCTCAATCATGCTGTAACGCAACGCATCGTTGGACAAAATCGCTTCGGCCTTGTCTGCAAAATCGATTGGGTTGCGCGCTTCGGCCAAAAATCCGGTGACGCCATCTATCAGCACTTCGGACGTTCCACCAGCGCGCGCGGCCACAGACGGCACATGCGAAGCATAGGCTTCCAGCACGACGCTTCCGGTGGCTTCGTTGTTCGACGTAAACAGAAAGAGGTCCAATTCCGGCCAGATGTCTGGCACATCGCGGCGGAAACCGGCGAAAATGACGTCGGTCTCCAACCCTTTTGATTTGACCAATTCCTTGATTTCAGATTCCAGCGGCCCGTCGCCGATTAGGACATACTTGGCCTTCAGTCCGCGTTTTTTCAACTCCTCGACCGTGGCAACCCACGTGACATGATCTTTTACGGGAACGAACGCCGACACGTTTCCGATAATTTTATGGTCTTCCGGAATGTTGAATTCGCGGCGTAAAATCCCCGTGGATTTCTTATCGTATTTCTGCAAATCAGTAACGCTGCCCACGATGCAAAGACGCGAATGGTCTTTAATGGCTGGTTTCAAGACATCGACCACCGGCTGCGACACACAAATGATCTTTTTGATTCCGGGATAATTGTACTTCCATTTCCTGAGGACGTTCGTGTCGATTTTCTTGATCATCGTGCGGCACAAAACCAACGGTGTTTTCAAGCCTTTGAACACCGCCGAAAGAACGGCAATCGTATGCGCCTGGCTGCTGTGGATGAACACCAGATCGACTTTGTTTTCCTCGGAAATCTGCCGGAGTCTTTTGGCCAGTTTAAAATCGTATTCAGACTTGTATTCGAACGTAATGGTGTTGAAACCTTTGTCTGACGCGACCTTGTGGATGTCTGAACCTTCGCGGCAAACGATCCACTGTTGCTCACAATAGCCATAATCGCGGAATGCTTCGTACAGGTAGATGATTTTCTGTTCGTGCCCGCGCCAACCTTTGGAAGCCGTGAAATGGATAAGCCGCATAAAAATTTTTGGCAAAAATACGAGTTCATTTTGTAATCGCGCCGTAAATTTGGGCAAACTTTAGCTATGGGCGACCTCAATACCGAAGTGCATAACGCCTTTGAAATCATCCAGAAAGGCGGCATTATCCTCTACCCGACCGATACGGTCTGGGGCATTGGCTGCGACGCGACCAACCCCGAAGCCATCGCGAAGATTTACGCGCTCAAACGCCGCGAGGAAACCAAATCCATGATTGTGCTGATGAACGGCGACCGAATGCTGTACAACGTGTTCAAGGAAATCCCGGAAGTGGCGTGGCAAATCCTGGATTTGAGCGAAAAACCGACGACGTTGATCTTGGACAATCCCAGGAATGTGGCCAAAAATATCATCGCCGAAGACCAGACTTTGGGTGTGCGGCTGGTGACCGAACCATTCTGCTACAAACTCATGGAACGCATGAAGAAACCCCTGGTATCGACATCGGCCAACATATCTGGTGAACCTACACCGCTTTCGTTCAAAGAAATATCGCCTGAAATCATAAACGGCGTAGACTATGTCGTAAATTTGCACCGCGATAAAGTGGGCGGAAAACCTTCGGCCATCATTAAGCTGACGAGCGATTCGCAGGTGAAAATCATCAGGAAATAATGGACAATTGGAAGTTGACAATTGGGTAAAACAGAGCAGCCTGTGGTCAGGAATTACAAAGAAGCCTTACATCATAAGATTTTCGAAACCGTTGCGCAAGCCTCGGAAGCATTGGACGTTGAGAGCTACGTCATTGGCGGTTTTGTCCGTGATTTGATCTTGGGGCGAGACCACAAGAAAGACATCGACTTCGTGGCTGTGGGCAGCGGCATCGAACTCGCGCTCAAGACATCGGCATTGCTGCCGAAACGTCCGAAAGTGCAGGTTTTCAAGAACTATGGCACGGCGATGCTGCGTTTTCAGGACATCGACATTGAATTCGTTGGCGCCAGAAAAGAATCGTACCAGCGCGACAGCCGCAAGCCGCTTGTGGAAAACGGCACGCTCCAGGACGACCAGAATAGGCGCGATTTCACCATCAATGCGCTCGCTTTGTCGCTGAACCAACGGAATTTCGGTGAATTGCTCGATCCGTTCGGCGGGCTTGACGACCTGGAGAATAAAATCATCCGCACACCGCTGGATCCAGACATTACCTATTCAGATGATCCGCTCCGGATGATGCGCGCCATCCGTTTTGCCACACAACTCGGCTTCGACATTGAAAAGGCGTCGCTCGAGGCGATAAGCCGCAATAAGGAACGCATCGGCATCATTTCCGGCGAACGCATCGTCGAGGAATTGAACAAGATATTGGCCACGCCGAAACCATCGACGGGCTTCCTCTTGCTATACCAGACCGGGCTTTTGGACTTGATCATGCCCGAACTCACAGCGCTGAACAACGTTGAGGAGATCGAAGGCCAAACGCATAAGAACAATTTTTACCACACGCTGGAAGTGGTGGACAACATTTGCCGAAACACCGAAGATTTATGGCTGCGCTGGGCAGCATTGTTGCACGACATCGGTAAAGCGCCTACGAAACGCTACGACAAAAAAGTGGGCTGGACGTTCCATGGGCATGAATTCCTGGGCGGGAAAATGGTGAAGAAACTCTTTGAACGCCTGCACATGCCGCTGAACCAGAAGATGAAATTCGTGCAGAAAATGGTGATGATGTCTTCGCGCCCAATCGTGCTTTCTCAGGATGAAGTCACGGATTCTGCCGTACGCCGATTGGTTTTCGATGCGGGCGAGGACGTGGAAAGCCTCATGACGTTGTGCGAGGCCGACATCACGACCAAAAACCCGAACCGCTACAAACGCTACCACCAGAATTTCCAACTGGTGCGCCGCAAAATCGTGGAAGTGGAAGAACGCGACCACGTCAGGAATTTCCAGCCGCCGATTACGGGCGAGGAAATCATGGAAATGTTCAATTTACAACCGTCGCGCGAAATCGGCATTTTGAAAGACGCCGTAAAGGAAGCCATCCTGGAAGGCGATATCCCGAACGATTACGACGCGGCGAAGCGTTTCGTGATCCAGAAAGCATCTACATTAGGTTTGAAACCCCAGAAAAACGTGGAATAATATGAAAAAGACAGACCGGCCGGTGGTAATCTGGCTATTTTCAGGATGTGTATTGATTTTTATCATGGTTGTGGTTGGCGGCATCACGCGGCTCACCAATTCCGGCCTTTCCATGACCGACTGGCATTTGGTGACCGACACGTTCCCGCCGATGTCTGAAGCCAAATGGGAACAGGCGTTCGAGCAATACAAGCAATTCCCCGAGTACAAACTCATCAACAGCCAGAAAGATTTTACGCTCGACGATTACAAATTCATCTATTTCTGGGAATGGTTCCATCGGTTTATCGGGCGGATTATCGGCATCGTCTTCATCATCCCGTTTGTGTATTTCCTGATCAAGAAAAGATTGGACCGCGCCACCATCAAGAAATGCCTCATCTTACTGGGATTGGGCGCTTTGCAAGGGTTTTTTGGCTGGTTTATGGTAAAAAGCGGCTTGGTGGACAACCCGGACGTGAGCCATTTCAGGCTGGCGCTGCACCTCTTTACGGCATTCATCACTTTTGCTTATACGTTTTGGGTTGGATTGGATTTGATCTATCCGGAGCGACGAACGATTCACCCATTGCGGAATCTGGCACGCTACGCCTTGGTGTTGCTCCTTGTTCAAATCATCTACGGTGGATTTGTGGCCGGGTTAAATGCCGGATTGGTACACAACCATTGGCCGCTGATGAGCGACGGCGAATTTTTGCATGAAAGCGTCTGGTTAGAAAAAGACTCGGCGCTCTTGGCGTTGACCGAGGGGAAGAGCGGCGTGCAGTTCGTACACCGGACACTGGCATACGTTGTAGTCGCCGCGATGGTGTTGCTATACTTCCGAAGCAAAAAGACAACGACCGACGCGCATCAATCAAAAGGGTTGCGTCTGCTGATCATCGTAGTCTTTTCGCAGTTCGCGCTAGGTGTGCTTACGTTGCTGTACGGCGTGCCGTTGTGGCTCGGACTGTTGCATCAGGTCGTGGCTTTTCTGCTGTTGACCAACATGACCTATGTCCTGCACCGACTGTCCAAATAACCAGAATTCCATCAATAGAACAAATCTATCGAAGCTGTCTAAAACATTGGTTTCTAGTTTTATAAAGTTTATTACTTAAATAATAAGTATTCCTTATTTTTAACCTAGCCAAGTTTTAAAATCCTGCACTTTTTCCCGACTGACGATCACTTCATCAGCCTTGTAAGTCGGCAAAATAACCTTTAGCCTCGAGTTGCTGTACACGGTAATTTCCTTGATGGATGCCATCGGGACGATGTGTTTTCTGCTGACCCTAAAGAACGCCGTCGGATCCAATTCCTTTTCCAAAACCTCCAGCGTAGTGTCGATCAGGTAATCGCGGTTATCGGACGTATGCGCATACGTACCTTTGTTTTCACTGTAGAAACACTCCACGTCGGCGGTAGTGACTACTTTTAAGTGTTGCCCTACTTTGATCGTGAACCGCTTTCGGTATTCCTTGGCCGGCGCGCCGAGCAAACGCCTGATTTCGTCAAAATCAACATTAACCGGCGATTTTACCGGTTGCCGCTCACGGTATTTTGCCACGGCAGCCGCCAGCTCATCCTCATCTATCGGCTTGAGTAGGTAATCGATACTGTTCAGCTTGAATGCCTTGAGCGCGTATTCGTCATATGCCGTCGT
Source organism: Flavobacterium longum (assembly GCF_965137575.1). NCBI lineage: Bacteria > Pseudomonadati > Bacteroidota > Flavobacteriia > Flavobacteriales > Flavobacteriaceae > Flavobacterium > Flavobacterium longum. The sequence continues at coordinate 84,289 of NZ_CBCRZJ010000003.1, forward strand.
GAAGATGACCGCGCTTTTGATGTCGATCGCCTCAAATATCTCGAACGACAACCCGTCGGAAAGCTGAATGTCCAGGAAAATCAGCTCAGGATGCGGATGATTGGAGAACCACGCAATCGCTTCTTCCACGGAATGCAGCATTTCCTGCACGGGAACACCGAGCTTGTCCAGTTTTCGCTGCAACAGGCGCGCCGCGGGCTTTTCGTCTTCGATGATGATTGTGGTCATTATTCCCATTTTTGGCGTTTGTCCTTTTCCATGATCTCGCGAATCTTGCGCTCTTCCCAATTCCTGCCGAATACCGCCTGTTTATAAAACACGCCAATGGCATGGAACGCAAGGCCGATGCCCCAGAAGAACGCGACGGTATAGGTGTCACATTGCGATAGCACATCTGTGCCTTCCCTGAAAACCTTCACCAGAATGATGAAAAGGTTGATGGAGATATAACTGATCAAGTGCTTATAGAAACCCGACTGTGCTTTCACCTGTTTTTTGGCGCGCTCGTATTTGGCTTCTTCGGAATTGTAATAATTTTCCATTTTCAAATCCTTCTTTAATTGACTGTCTATTTGAGATTTAATATTTTCTTTCTTAAGTATTTCTGCAATCTTGCGGTCTTCCCAATCTTGCCCAATAGCATACCCTTTGTCGAACGCTTCCATGTAATGGAAAACCAACCCCAAACCCCATCCGAGCGCCGAGAAGAACACCCAGAAAAAACCTGGGAAGTAAATAAGGTTGATGACGAAGAGCGTCGGGATGATGACGCAATAACACGTCAGGTTGATGTAAAACCCTCTAATTTCCTTGGCTTTTTTCCGTGCTTTTTCGTAGATGCGCTCTTCTTGTAGGTTCCGCTTTTCCATCATTCCCATTTTTTGATTTTTTCTTCCTCGATGATCTTTTGGATTTTTCGCTCTTCCCAGTCTTTTCCAAGAAAAGGCACGAGGCTATACACCGCAACACCGTGGATACCCAACCCAATACCCCAGCCGATGGCTGGCCAGAAAACCCACCAATAGTCTGGCGTGGTAACTGCATTCAAAATGACGAGTCCGACGATAACCAGCACGTACGACGTGGCATGCCCGTAAAAATCGCGGATGTCTTCCATTTTCTTTTGCGCGCGCTGGTATGCGTTGCGTTCGTCGATGTAGATCGGGTCCAATACTGCAACCTGCTTGGTCAGGATTGGGATTTTAACGACAAAGGCATCTGCCGTTTCCTCGAGCATGACCTTTCTGTTGGTGATGATGGCGTATCGGCTGACGATATTCTGCAACCCTACACCCTGACGGCTCTGCAACACTTCTTTCTTCTGGAGTTTGTTCTCGACGACCAATACATCGCCATCAACATAAATCTTTATATAAAGCGGCTTTTGCTCGCTTACCACGTTGTGCTTTACCGTGTTTTCCAACAACAATTGCAACGACAGCGGCACCACCCAGGCTTCCGCGGGAACCGTTTCCGGCATCTCGAAAAACACACTGTTTTCAAAGCGCATCTTCAGCAGATTCATGTACGTCCGCGCAAACGAAAGCTCTTCTTCCACCGAAACCAACTCTTTATCTTTTTGTTCAAGAACGTATCTGTAAATTTTTGATAAAGAGGCAGTAAACTTTTGTGCTGAGTCTGGATTTTCCTCAATGAGCGAGCTCAACACATTCAGGCTATTGAACAAAAAGTGCGGATCAATCTGGTTCTTGAGCGTCTCGAATTTCGCCGACGCCGTGCCCGCAATGATCTTCTGCTCCTTTACTTTGTTTTCCTGCGTACGTTTGTAGAAATAAACGGCATGGAAAAACAACGTAATGACGAGCGTAATCAACAGTGAGATAATGTAGAACTGCACGCGCTCGCCCTTTAAAAATAAGTCTAGCGACTTGCCTTCTATCAACACATTGATCACCGCCCGGATCAGGAAAATTCCCAATGTCGTCAACGCGACGCCGCCCAACGCGCTGATCAAAATCCGGTAACGTCCGAATTTACGCCAGCTCACCTTTCGGTTCACATAATCGAAATATGTGCTATTGATTGCCGTAAGAACCACGCAATACATACAATAATACCCTAGTTCAATTGCAAAATTTGTGTCGATGGTCAACGTTCTGCCGAACGCTATTTCGAGCGAAATCATGATGGTAGCCACCACAGCACTGATCACCAGACCTCGAAATAATATCTTTATAAAATACTTCATATCGACAAACTTAATTTAATGAAAGCAAATGCTTTACTATTTCTTGTTGCACTCTTTCTGTGTCGCCAAGGCGCGGTCCAAACCCCATTTCGGGTGCAACGGCGAGGCTGGTTTAAAATTCTCGAACAACGCTATGGAACGGTCAACTTCTGCGCACATCGGCTTGATGTCTGACCCGAAGTATTTCGCACCGCCCATTTCGTACTCGGCTTTACAGAACACCGCCCGCGGATTGGTAGGGTCAAGCACCTGCGCTTTGGTGTACAATTCCATTACTTTCGACGAATATGTCATGGCATAGGTTTGCGGATCAAACGCCACCCAACCGGTATAAATCATGGCTTGCATAATCAAAAACTCCGGGTTGTTCGGGTCTTTTACAAACTCAATATCCAGCGCATCCTGGGCTTTCTTCAATAGGGCCGACACACGTTCTTTGTCTCTGCTCTGGAAAGACGAGGTCGTGTTGACCAGCGCCACATAATAGTTCGGGAGCCAACTGTTTTTCTCCGCCGAAGCAATTCGCTCGAACATAGCCGATGCTTCATCAGGTTTGCCTTCGCCCCACAATTGGAACGCCTTGCCCATGCCTTCTTCAAATTTTCCTTGCGCGCCCGCCAGCACGCTAACCAGTAATACGATGGTGGTAATTGCTTTTTTCATGATGTTGTTTTTTAAAGATTACCCGGCAAATGTAGCCGCGGTTTTAAGATGATGAAATTGTTTTCTACTGAACTGTTGATTTTTAAGGATGAACCGCAGCCGATTGCAGAACTTGACGCGCGTTCGGCTTTCGACTTTACAAATTATCCAACTGATTGCTCTTCTTGTCGTCCGAAATCGTCCAAAAGAAGCCCACGAAAAAGAAACGGTCCGCGGTCGGTCGGATGGCACGACGCTCATAAATGCCGTTTGCGTTGGCCGTGTCCGCGTATTCGTAGCCAAAGATATTCTGGTTGCCCAACACGTTCGACACCGAAAAATACAGGATTTTCTGCGCCGATAATAGATATGCCCAACTCACGCTCATGTTGTTGTAGCTTTTCGTCCGGCTCGCCATGAACGCCGTGTCATTTGGGTTATTGAACGGTCGTCCCGTAGCGAAACTATTGCTCACACCGAGTTGAGACCGCCAACTGTTGATCCAGTATTTCGTCACGACAGAAAGGCTGTGGCTGGCCACGAAGTTCGGCGTTACCGAGGTCGGAAAATCCTTGTAGTCGCGCTGGGTATCGATGAACGAATACGAAACCCAGTATTCCAGATTGCGGATGTTGTTCCCGTCGCGCCAGAATACGTCGATGCCTTTGGCGTAACCCGAGCCATCGTTATTGTAATCAAGCGGCTGGCTGTCGCCGGAAAACTTAACCAAATCGCGGTATTCCTTGAGGTACGTTTCCAGACGAAATGTTTGTTTATTGCGGCTATATTGGTAATTCAAGATATAATGCCGTGCACGCTCGTTGTCGAATTGATGAAAATCAGAAAACTTCAGGTATTCGGCACGCGGCGCCTGGCTGAATTCACCGTAAGCGAACGAAAATTGCCCTTTGCGCTTGATTTTGTAGGCCAGCGACACACGCGGCGATACGGTGGCTTCACCCAGAATGCTGTTGTGCGACGCCCGGATGCCGATTTTGGCCGCGAAGTTCTTCGATAAGAAAATGTCTCCTTCCGCAAAGGCTGCCGCCAGATTGGCGTCGTAACCGGTTGCGAACCGGTCGCCGGCGTTTTGCTGATATACTTCATCAAATGCCGTGACGAAATAATCCGCGCCGAAAGACAGTTTGAACCGATCCGAAAAATTCTTGCGGAGTTTCACTTTCAAGTGCAGCGCGTTCTCGTCGTTGTCCACATCGTCCAGATTGAGCCCTATGGTATTCTTGCTGTAACCGTAGCCCAAGCCGGTGAACAGTTGCCATTCGCCCGGCAAATCGCCCAAATAAGAACTGTTGAGATAGAAGTTGTTGTTCTGCAGATCCACGCGGTTTACGTAAGGCGCATTGACGGTTTCCTGATCCACATCAAAACGCGCGGCATCGAAAGCCGCATAAACCTTGAGCAAGCCTTTCTCGAATTGGTAGCGGTAGACCGTTTCGCCGGAAAGCGACTGATACGGCCTGTTCCATTCCACGTCCTGCGGAATCGCGACCTGATACGGCGCCAAGTCGATATAGGCCGTATTGACGGACAGTGAACTCTTTTGCCATTTCTTGGTATGGCCGAACCCGAGCCCGACGGTCATCAGCGAAATATCGGTTTTGTTCTGGTCTGGCTCATCCTGCGTGTTCAAAAGCAATACGCTGGACAAGGCTTCGCCATACTCTGCTGAATAGCCGCCCGTGGAAAAGGAAATCCCGCTGAACAGAAACGGGGAAAAACGACCGCGCGTAGGTAATTCATTGGTGGTTGCGCCATACGGTTGCGCCACACGGATGCCATCTACGAACGTCTGGGTTTCATCGGCCTCGCCGCCGCGCACGTACAAGCGGCCATCTTCGCCCACGGTTTGCGTGCCCGGCAAGGTTTGCAACGCCGCTACGATGTCGCCGGCAGAACCAGCAGTAGTAACAATATCCAGTGGTTTGAGCACCGAAACGCGTGCCTTATCTCCGGCCTCAAAAGTTCCGGCGGTAATCACGACCGCGTCGAGTGTATTGACACTTTCCTTGAGTTTGACGGTTTGATTGGTGGCATTTTCAGCCTCGATTTCGGTCCTGGAGGTTTCATAGGCGAGGAAACTCACGACCAAAACCTGTTTGCCTTTTTCGGACGTCGTAAAAGAAAACTGGCCTTTTTCGTCAGAACTGGCACCGTCGTAACTACCGTCGATGTAAATGTTGGCGCCGGGAATCGGGTTGCCTTTCATATCGGTAACTTTGCCCGAAACGACGGATTGTGCAAAACATGCTAAAGACAGGAGAGAAAACAGTGTCGATAAAATTGATTTCATTTTGCTTGATTTGATGCGGCAAATATCTTTCGGGACGTAAACCTATAAAATAATTCCTGACCGAATTGCAGAATTTTCAGGATGAATTGTAAACGAAATCGTATCTTGGACGACCAAATTCCCTGGAATTAATCCACACCAAAAACAATATTATCATGAAATTACATCTTAAACATTTGCTGCTCGTGTTGTTGCTGGCCGGCGGTTCGGCCGTTGCACAAGACGAAAGTTACGATCCAAAATTGGCCTTGAAGCTCGGCGCGGATGCTTACGGCATGAAGAACTACATTTTGGTTATCCTGAAAACCGGCGACACCCAAATGGAAGACAAAGCCAAGCGCGACAAGATTTTCGCCGGACACATGGAAAACATTAAGAAAATGGCCGAATCCGAAAAATTGGCGGTAGCCGGGCCGTTCGGTAAAAACGAGAATGCGTTCCGCGGATTGTATATCTTCAATGTGACGTCGATGGAAGAAGCCAAAGAACTCGTGTCGTCTGACCCTACAGTTGCGGCCGGTTTGCTCAAGGCCGAATATTATCCTTGGTACGGTTCGGCGGCGATGGGTCAAGTAAATGAAATCCACAACAAAATCGCAAAGGAAAAATTCTAACCGATTGATTTCACGCGAGCGATATTTTTCTATCTTTGAAAGAAACTAATTAAAACTACTATGAAATACGTTAAGACACTGGCCATTGCGATCTTGTTTTTGATGGCCGTACCTGCATCTGCACAAAGTACGCTAGACAAATGGCCGGCGATGAAAACCTTCCACGAAGTGATGTCCAGAAGTTTCCATCCAGTAGAACAGGGCAACTTTGAACCGCTGAAGAATTTTTCGCAAACCTTGGCCGACAAAGCCATGGAATTGTCCACGAAGGAAGTGCCACGCGAAATCAAGACCGAGCGGCTCATGGAAACCGTTAAAAGACTGCAGGTGAAAACCCAGGAAGTCAATAAACTTGTGAAAAGCAACGCTTCGAACGACGCGCTGAAAAAATCAATCACCGAAGCGCACGATATCTTCCACGAAATCGTCGGGCTTTGCACCAGCGAGAAACATTAAAAAATAACTGAAATACTTTAAAGCCGCTTGATGCGGCTTTTTTTTGCTGTCGGGCGCAATGCCAAAGCTTTCCTAAAAATAACATCCGTTTCTGGCGTTTTTAAACACCCGATAGTAACTTTGTAGTTCTTGCCTTCTGCCATGACACATTCCCAGATCAAGCGGCGCCGCTCACTCATCAAATTCCGGAAAATCACCGTTGCTTCAGTAATTATCGGATGTCTATCGGCATTATTGGCCGTCACGCTCAAGCATTTGACCGACCAATATGAACACCGACTCTTTACACAAGCGTCGCTGCATCCGTGGCTTTTTGTATTGTTGCCGTTCATTGGGCTTGGGCTGATTTCTTTGCTGCGCGAATACTTGTTTGAGAAGAAACCGAACAAAGGCATCACCGAAATCTTTGAATGCACACAATCGAAAAAGAAAAACCTTCCAGCCTATAAAATCCCTTCGCATTTCTTCAACGGCTTTTTGACCGTAGTTTTCGGCGGTTCTACAGGCATCGAGGTGTCTACGGTTGTTGCGTCGGCGGCAGTCGGGTCGGTCGTGCAACAAAAGGCCAATTTCTTCCGCGAATACAAAACCGAATTGATCTGCGCAGGCGTGGCTGCCGGGATCACCGCATTGTTCAACAGCCCGCTCGCAGGAATTTTCTTTGCGTACGAAGTCATTTCGCGTAAAATCAGTAAAACCTTTGCGTGGGCGGTTGCTGTCGCCATCGCATGTACGTCCGTGCTTCTTTACTATTTGGCCGAACCCAGACTGTTCGACATCAACCCTACCGGATGGTATTATCGTGCAGTTCCGTATTGGCTGATATTGGGTATCCTGGCGGCACTGCTCTCGATTTACCTCACGCGTTGCGTCCTGTTTTTCAAGAGCCGGTTCCAGCCGATCAATGCGCGACAGAGAATGGTCATCGGCGGCGCAATTCTTTCGTTGTCGTTATTGGCATTTCCGGCTTTGTACGGCGATGGCTACCACGCGCTGAAAACGATGTTCATCACGCCAACAACAACATTAACACTACCGGTTGTTTGCGCCACATTGGGGGTATTGTTATTGAAACCCATTGTCACGTCGGCCACGTTGGCTTCTGGCGGCGATGGCGGTGTTTTTGCGCCAAGCTTGTTCTTGGGTGCATTTCTCGGATGGCTGTCCGCGATGTGCGCCAATGCGTTTTTTGGCGCCGACGTTGTCCCGCTGAACTTTATGTTGGTGGGCATGGCGGCGGTTTTGAGCGCCAGCATCCATGCGCCGTTGACTGCTGTTTTCCTGGTTTGCGGCCTCACGGGCAACTATGTATTATTCGTCCCGATACTTGGCGTCAGCCTGCTGTCAAAATATGTCGCAAAGGCAGTGTACCCGCACACGGTGTATTCCATCCACAAAATCGCGGCGCAAGTACCATCGCGGTAATTTGTTGATTTCTTTTTTGCCGCCAACCCGATATTAATTTTACCTTTGCGCTTCCTATAATTTTTTTGTTATGATTTACAAATTCAGGGTGATTCTGGACACCGAAGAAGACGTGTTCAGGGACATCGCCATCGCTTCGGACGACTCGCTCGAAGACTTGCACAACGCCATTGTCAATGCCTTTGGTTTTGATGGTTCTGAACTCGCCTCATTCTACACCTGCGACGAAAGCTGGAACCAGGAAGACGAGATTTCGCTCTTCGACGGCGGCGACGTTCCCGGCGAACAGAAAATCATGTCGGATTACGCGCTGAGCGAATTGCTCAATGAAGACCAGACCAAAATCATCTACGTGTACGACTTCATGAACATGTGGACGTTTTTCGTGGAATTGGCCGCGATGGAAGAACCGCAACCGGGCGAAAGTTATCCGTCAACGCTTTTTGCACACGGTGAAATGCCTGCCGATGCGCCCGAGAAGGAATTCGGCACCGACGAGAATGAATTCGATTTCGACGATGACGATTATGACGAAGACGACCTCGATGCTTTCGGCGACAACGAGAATTTTGAGGATTTCGGGTTTGAGGAAAACTGGAATTAAACCAATTAATAATGAACAATTAATAATTGTCATTCTGCATCCAATTCCAACCTTCACCCTTATTCATTATTAACTATTAATTATTCATTGCATTGATCAACTTATACAACACGCACATCGAAACCCTTTCCATCCACCGCGTTGGAAATAAAAGCCGTAATGAATCTGTGTTTTTGTCGGGCGAACCCTATGCGCTCAACGATGAAATCGTGCCACTGCTGAAAGAGTTTTTCCTGAAGCCGTTCCGCGATAAGGAGGAGAATTACTACCAATTTGCGCACGAAGTCGACCTGGATTACAACGACATGTACAAATACGCCTCGGAGATTTTCGAACATCCGGAGAACGTGCATGAGGTGTCGAAGAAAATCACGCAACATTTGTATGAGCAAAGCGGGCATCCGCACATCAAAAACGGCGAAGTCTACGTGGCGTACCTGACGCATTTGTCTATCGATAACCAGAAAGTGGACGCCGTGGGCATTTTCAAAAGCGAAATCCAGACGGACTTTTTGCAATTCAGCGAAAGAGGTTCGCAACTCGAAATGATCTTGCAGCAAGGCATCAACCTCAACAAACTCGACAAAGGCTGTTTGATCTTTAACCATAAAAAAGACGAAGGCTACAAAATCCTGACGGTAGATTCGAACCGTTACGACGCGCGTTACTGGCTGGAACATTTCCTCTCGGTGGATGCATTCGAGGACGAAAACTTCATGACCAAGAAATACCTCAAATTCTGCCAGAACTTCGCGAAAGACGTGGTTTTCCCTGCCGAAGACAAAAAAGAGGAAGTCATGTTCATGAACCGCTCGGTGAACTATTTCGCCAAGAACGACCAGTTCGAGGAAACCAATTTCCTGAACGAAGTGCTCGACAACCCGGACTTGGTTCCCGAGTTCAAAAGTTACAAAGTGGACAAAGGCCCGAAATTCTCGATCGAGGACGTGACCACATTCCCGATTGCGAATGCTGCGGTAAGCGACGCCAGAAAATCCATCAAGAACGTCATCAACCTGGATACGAACATCCAGATCAAGCTCGATTTCATCAACCCGGAAAGCGCGGAGAAATTCGTGGAAAAAGGCTGGGACGAAGAAAAACAGATGTACTACTATTTGGTCTACTTCAACAAAGAACAGAAAAGCTAGCCAGACGTAAGTCGTTAAAAATCAAATCCGTAAATCGGCGGCACTTGCCCATGACTTGCGGATTTTTTCTTTTCCTAGGTCAACATTTGTAGTCCTTTTCTGTTGTTTCATAGTGTTTTTAGGTAATTCATCGGATTTTTTTTGGAAGTTGAGTCGGCTCTTGTATGTTTATCATCCCAAACCTACAGAACATGAAATCAGTAACTTACAAGGAGCATTCTCTGGCCGGACGCCTTTTGTGCACATTGTTTGGCCACAAATTCGTCACCACCAAATACGTCACCAATCACTTCAAGGAATTCGAGTGTAAAGTGTGCCACCTCCAAGTCACCAACGATGATGTAGGACGAACCATTTCCCTTACCCAGGAACACCGTGAAATCAACGAAACGCTGATCAACTTGTACCAGCGGCGTCATTCACACGTTTAAAAAGGCTCAAATTGTCATTTATAATCCCTGCTTCGGCGGGGTTTCTTTTTTTATCCGATAACAACACAAAAAAATAATCCTAAAAAATTTGGTTGCAATAAAGTTTATCGTAATATTGCAATATAAAAATCAATCATGGGCGCAACCAAGACCGAACATTTCACCGACAAGCAAAACCAAATCGCCAACCTCGCCAAAGCGCTCGGGCATCCTGCACGCGTGGCCATCATAGAATACCTCATGGGCGTTGACACGTGCATTTGCGGCGACATCGTGAATGTGTTGCCTCTCGCCCAGCCTACGGTTTCCCAACACTTGAAGGAATTGAAAACCGCCGGCCTGATCAAAGGAAATGTGGAAGGAAACGCCATTTGCTATTGTATCGACGAAAGCGGCTTGGAAATCCTACAATCCTATTTCAAAACCGTTTCCGGACATCTGGAACAAAAGAAAAATAACTGTTGCTAAATAATTCCATCATGAAACTATCAGAAATCAAACAACTGCTCACCACTGTCGATACGGTAAATTTCCAACTGGAAAATGGCACCTTCGTGCCGAAACATTTCCATGTGACCGAAATCGGCATCGTCTCCAAACATTTCATCGATTGCGGCGGTGTGGTCAGGACCGAAAAAGTCGTCAACTTCCAATTGTGGGACGCGAATGACTTTGATCATCGGCTCAAACCCGGGAAACTTCAGAACATTATCGCATTGTCCGAAAAAGTCCTCGGCATCGAAGACCTAGACATCGAAGTAGAATACCAGTCTGACACCATCGGGAAATACGACCTCGGGTTCAACGGCCAAAACTTCCTGTTGCTGGCCAAGAGAACAGCCTGTCTGGCAGCCGACCATTGCGGCATCCCGAAAGAAAAACTGAAACTATCCGATTTGGAAACCTCATGCTGCGGAACCGATGGAAACTGCTGTTAACCTCTTCGTCAAATACAAAAGGCCCATCGTGATCACGACTTCCGTGATCGTATTGCAATTGCTTTTTGGCTGGGATCCGAAATTCTTTATCATAAACCTCATCTGGCTGCTCGTGTAATATGAAGAAAATACTTATCCTTTGTACCGGCAACAGTTGCCGAAGCCAAATCGCGGAAGGCTATCTGAGGTATTTTGCACAAAATAAAGCGGAAGTTTACAGCGCGGGCATTGAAACCCACGGCGTAAACCCGCGTGCGATTGCTGTGATGTCCGAAGACGGCATCGATCTGTCAGGCCATACGAGCAATCACGTAGACGAATATGCCGACATTGAATTTGACTTCGTCATTACCGTTTGCGACAACGCCAAGGAAAACTGTCCGTTCTTCCCGTCGAACGCCCAGAAATTTCACCATAATTTCCCTGATCCGGCCAAAGCGACCGGAACCGAAAGCGATATTATGGAAGTTTTCCGGAATGTCCGCGGGCAAATCAAGGAATACAGTCGCCGTTTTGTCGAAGAAAACCTATAACGCAACCATCACCTCAGTGGATGACCACTAGTTTCACGGGTCTGTAAGCGATACCGTTTACGATAGGCTTGCATAAGTATACGCCATTGGCCAATTCGGCCACCGAGAACGACCCGTCGCGCGCCGGTGTGGCCATTTTCACGAGTTGGCCCGACACGTCATAAAACGCCGCTTTATCGACCGCGCATGTCGACGCTAATGACAATTGAAAAGTGTCACTCGCCGGGTTTGGATAAATCTTGGCATTCTCGGGGTTGCGAGGCCCAATACTAAGCGCACAGTCATTCGTCGTACCGGGAATATTCGCATCGAGCCACGCCGTACGCAACAAAAGCCAATCCTTGAATTTGGCGATTTGACCGGCAAAAGTGGCCGGATCCTGTTGGACTTCGGGCGTTCCGGTATTTACGCCGAGATTGCCCCAGCGGTCAAAATGTCGCGCCTGCGATTCCTGGAGCAATGCGGCTGTGTTGTCAATGTACTGCAGCAGCGCGGCATCGCTCATGAAAGATGTGCGGAACGATTCCCAGCGGCAGCGCAATTTGTTGGCGAATGCCGGATCTTGCAACAAGCGGATATGCCAGCCTGGCGACGCCACATCAGGATTGCAATCATTGATGTCATACGCCCAACCTGACCCGTCTGTGGCTTCAAAAATGGAACAACTCCAGATGTCTTTATACGCCCAATCGAAATCCCACACCGGACCAAGGGCGAGTTTAGACAGTTCGGAATCACTGTTGTCTTTGTCTTTGTGCATCCAAAAACTCTTGCGGAAACCGTCGATATTCCGGGCCAGTTCGTTGACGATGAAATAATCGATGAACGAATCCGTATCAATATATTTTGCATAACCCGTGGCGGTGTCGGAAAAATTGTTTCCGTACAAGGCCGTTTCGAAATCATTGATGAACGTCTGGATGTAGGATTGTTGCTCAGGCGTGATGTTTTCGGGCTTCGGGTATTCGTACACCAGATGCACGTCGCGCTCCGGATGGCCGATTGGGGTGAATTGTGTTTGCCAACTGTCGTCCCAATTCCAGTAGTCGCATTTGAGGATGTAGCCGCCGGTGACGTCTACCCCTGCATTTTCATCAGCGTCGAGTTTGGCGATGTCGATTCTTTCATTATCGCGTTTAAGCGCCTCCATGAGCATATAAACGCCCTGATAATCGCCATTGAGGACGACCTCGCAATATTGGCTTCTTGCAGCGTAATGACCCATTTGCCGGAACAGCTCATAGGACATGGTGTTGCGCATGAATACTTTGTCATTGTAGTTGGAAATCAGCGTCCAGTCGTGTTCCTCTGGCATTCCGAGTAACGAGAGATCCAACTCCTGCCCTTCTGTATCGTAGGTTTCGAATTTATAAGGCTTTTGCGGCAGCGACTGCGAATAATTCCCGCGGACTTCAATCCCGATGTTGTAGGCCGTACCCGTGCCGTTAGCAAAATTGGGCAAGCCTTGGTCGTTGCTGATGATGGTCATCGTGGCCGGCACTTTCGGGTCGTCCAAGATGGGCTGCCCGTTGGTATTGAGTATGACGATGGGCAAATTGGACGACGTAAAGACGAATGGCGTGGCGGCATTTTCGCCGAATTCGATGCTCCAGCCCAAAACCGAACCCGTGTCGGCATCCGGATACGTATCGAGAATCCGCAAAGTCCAAACGCCGTTACCGCTTTGCCCGTTGTTGACATTGCCGAGCGTTTGCTGCGGACGGAACAATCCCGTAAACGGCGCGCTGCCTTGGTTGATGCTTTCACCCGCTTCCTGACTCAAACAAGTTCCGGAAAAATTGTCGCCGTCGCCACCGAGCCCGGAGAAAAGGTTTACGGGTGTGCCGTCGGGCGCGATGAGCGATACGTTCAAATCTGAATCCCAAGTGTGTGTGATGTTGAGACAAACCTTGACCAAACCAAAGCTTGCACCCAGCGGCGTTGACAGCCCAAAAACGGGCACGCTGTAATCGTTGAGTTGTCCGTCGTCCGAAATTGGGCCGGTAGTGCCGTTGAACGTTTGGCCGAAAACCAAGGCACCGGTGAGCAACATGCCTATTTGGAGTATTTTTCTAAACATCGAAGAGGAATTTTGAAAGCAAATATAGCCAAATCAAGACCTTACCGGTTATTTTTTCGCGTGGGAACTTTTTACCGCTTTCTTCGGTAACAATTTTTTATCTTGGTCGTCAAGCAACCGAACCAAAAAAACCAACATTTGGAAACCATCTTATCCATCAGGAATCTCCACAAGAAGTACGGACGCGTACACGCGGTGAACAATGTTTCCCTCGAAATCGAAAAAGGCAATGTATATGGCATCCTCGGGCCAAACGGCAGCGGAAAGTCGACCACACTGGGCATCGTCCTGAATGTGGTCAACAAGACTTCCGGCGACTACGCCTGGTTCGGCGGAAAAATGCAGACGCACGATGCGCTAAAGAAAGTGGGCGCGATCATTGAACGCCCGAATTTCTATCCGTACATGACCGCGCGTCAAAATCTGGAATTGGTCTGTAAAATAAAAGGCGCACCCTACAGTAAGGTCGCCGAAAAACTGGAACTTGTAGGCCTGATCGAGAGACAGGACAGCAAGTTCCGGACGTTTTCACTGGGTATGAAACAGCGGTTGGCCATTGCATCGGCGCTGCTCAATGACCCGGAAATCCTAATCCTGGACGAACCCACAAACGGCCTCGACCCGCAAGGCATCCACCAAATCCGGGAAATCATCAAAAAAATTGCGGCGCAGGGCACGACCATTCTGCTGGCATCGCACCTTTTGGACGAAGTGGAAAAAGTCTGTTCGCATGTGTTGGTACTGAGAAAAGGCATCATCCTGTATTCTGGCCGCGTAGACAGTATGCTCGAAGGGCAATCGTTTTATGAATTGGCCGCCGTCGAAATGCGGTCGCTTAGGGAAGCATTGCGGGATTATCCGGAAACACAATCGGTAGAAGAACAAGATGGCCGCATCATTCTCCGGACGAAAAATTCCGTAAGGCCAGATGAAATCAACCGTTTCCTGGTATCGCGCAATGTGTATGTCACGCATCTGGTCCGCCGCCAAAACACGCTTGAAGAGCAATTCCTCGAACTTACCAAATAATCATCATGAAAAGACTTCTCTCCATAGAATTCCAGAAAATCTGGAAAAACCGCGCGAGCCGCGTTCTGACACTGACCTATTTCATCCTATTGTCGTTCATCGCGCTCATTGCTTCCATTAAGTTTGACATCGGGAACTTCAAATTGCACCTGGCCGAAATGGGCATTTTCAACTTCCCGTACATCTGGCATTTCAATTCGTATATGGCCGATTATTTCAAGTTCTTCCTCGCGATTGTCATTGTCTCCATGATGGCCAACGAATACAGTTACGGCACGCTCAAGCAAAACCTTATCGACGGCATGAGCAAGGAAGAATTCATCAAATCAAAGTTTCTCACGGTAGTGGTTTTCGCGCTGGCATCAACGGTTTACGTTTTTGTGATGAGCCTGATTCTGGGCTTGTGTTTCTCATCGTACAAAGAACCGGGCATCATTTTTTCGGAAATGGAATACCTGCTGGCGTTCTTCGTCAAACTGGTGGGTTTCTTCTCGTTTTGTCTTTTCCTGGGCATTTTGGTGAAACGCTCGGCTTTCGCGCTGGGTTTCCTATTGGTCTGGTACATCGGCGAAGGCATTGCTTATGGCTTGATGCGCTGGCAGATTTTCAATGAAAAAACCGCCGATACCATTGCTTCTTTCTTCCCGTTACAATCCATTTCCAACCTGTTGGTGGAACCATTTACAAGGCTTTCGGTCATTAAAACGATGCAGGGCCAGATCGGGATGAACAACGTCAAGGATTACGGTGTGCATTTTTGGTCGATTGTCATCGTACTCGTATGGACTGTTATATTTGTGTTAATCTCATACAAACTGCTGAAAAAACGCGATTTGTAGTATCTTTGCCGTTGCTATGATACAAAGGGCAAAGGCACGATTTTATTGGATTTTCGCTTTTATCCCGACCGGATTATTCGCACAGAACATCCAGGTGAACGACACCTATTCCGCACAACAATTGGTGCAGGATGTCCTGATTGACAGCCCGTGCGCCAACGTGTCGAATTTTGCCGTGAGCGGCGATACTTTTTCGGCCGGGCAACAGAGTTTCGGCTATTTCACGAACACTTCACCGCTTTTTCCGTTTACCGATGGTATCGTCCTGAGTACGGCGCGGGCGGTGCGTGCCGAAGGCCCAAACAACAATTTGGTGGACGAAGGCTCAACCTCGTGGGCCGGCGATCAGGATCTCGAACAAGCGCTTGGCATCGGCAATACGTACAACGCGACTGTACTGGAATTCGATTTTACGCCGTTGTCCAGCCAGATTAGTTTCGACTACATTTTTGCTTCTGAAGAATATTCGGGAACGGCGCCTTGCCGCTATTCTGACGGTTTTGCATTTTTGCTGAAACCGGTCGGGAGTTCGCAACCCTATCAAAATCTCGCGGTATTGCCCAACACCAACACGCCGGTTTTGGTGACGACCGTACATCCCGAAATCAGCGGCAATTGCCCGGCGATCAACGAACAATATTTCGGCGGATACAACGATTCGGCTTATCCGGTGAATTTCAACGGGCAAACAGTGGTCCTGACAGCGAAAGCGACCGTCATTCCCGGAACGCCATACCACATCAAACTGGTTATCGCTGATGAAGAAAACATACGGTACGATTCTGCGATTTTTCTGGGTGGCGGCAGCTTCAGTGTGGGCACAGACATTGGTCCGGACCGATTGTTCGCGACAAATAACCCGGTGTGTCAAGGCGACACCGTAACGCTTGACGCCACCGAATCGGGCACCAACACCTACCAATGGTTTAAGAACAGCAATCCCATTCCCGGCGCCACGAACGCCACATATACCGTTACCGATTCCGGGACCTATACTGTGGACGTGAATTTGGGCGGAACCGGCTGCATTGCCCAAGGCGAAGCGGTTATCGAATATGCGGCCCTGCCCGTAGTCAACGACCCGACCGTGCTCATACAGTGTGACGATAATAATGATGGCATCTCGACCTTTGACCTGACGAAAGCCAATGCTGTTGTGACTTTTGGTGACAGCTCCCTGGGCGTTACGTACTATCCAAGCCTCACCGATGCGCAGAATGGGACGGACGCCATAGCCAATCCGACAGCTTATTCAAACACGTTGGGCAGCAGCCTGGTCGCTAAGGTCGAAAACGGTTTTGGTTGCGCGAATTACGCAACGGTGAACCTTCAGATCGCGAACAACGCCATCGCACCGCAAACCCCGGTTTCCATTTGTGATGCGGATGGCCCGGAAGACGGATCTACGTCTTTTACATTCAGTACACAAGTAACGCCGCAAGTGCTGGCCGGGCTTCCGGCGGGTTTGTCTGTTTCGTATTTTGCGTCATCGTCTGATGCCATACTGGGGCAAAATCCGCTTCCGGACAATTTTACCAATACCGTGGCGTTGCAGCAAATCGTCTATGCGCTGATTGTGAACGGCCCGGATTGTTACGGCATTGTCCCGGTGACGCTCGTGGTCAACACCTTCAACCCGAGTGATTTTCAGGACGAAATCGTTTATTTATGCGACAATACACCTGTCAGTATTGGTGTTTCCGCTTCTTTTTCGGCCTATCTCTGGAACACATCCGAGACGTCTAATAGCATTACCGCTGCAACGTCTGGCTCCTATTCGGTGACCGTGACCGATGCCAACGGCTGCTCGGCGACAAAGAATTTCACCGTCATTGCATCGCAAGTTGCACAAATCACATCCGTAGACATCGCCGATTTTTCGGGCAACAACAACACGATAACCGTGAATGTAACCGGAAATGGTGCTTATGAATATTCACTGGATGGCGCCAGCTGGCAAGATGCCAATACCTTCAGTCCGGTATCGCCGGGAGAATATCGTGTGTATGTGCGTGATAAAAACGGATGCGGAACGACACCGCCACTGTCTGTGGTCGTACTGGATTACCCCAGATTCTTCACACCCAACGGCGATGGTTTCAACGATTTGTGGCAAATCAAAAACCTATTTTTAAGGCAAGGCGCTACCCTTAAAATCTTTGACCGATACGGGAAATTGCTCAAATATCAGGATGCCAATACAAACGGTTGGGACGGCACATATAACGGCACAGCACTGCCTGCAACAGATTATTGGTTCGTACTGACTTTGGACGACAGGACAATTGTTAAAGGCCATTTTTCGCTCAAAAGATAAAGTCCGAATTTCTTACATTTGACATCATGAGAAAATGGCTGTCTGCACTTATTTTACTGGTTTCCGTGACCGCGCTGGCGCAATTCAGCAAAACGCATTATTTGCCGCCATTGTCGTCGTCGCCAGACGTTGTTCCCGAAGATCAATTCCTCTATATTTCTACCCCAAGCCTCGCGCCGGTCAGTTTTAGGATCATCAGTTTAGGCGGCGGTGTAGAAGAAGGCACCGTTTCCCGGGATCAGCCCTATGTATCGTTTATCGGTTTCGGGCAAGGCACCCAACTCGATGTGAATAGCGATCTCGTTAGCACCGT
Organism: Flavobacterium longum; assembly: GCF_965137575.1. Classification (NCBI taxonomy): domain Bacteria; kingdom Pseudomonadati; phylum Bacteroidota; class Flavobacteriia; order Flavobacteriales; family Flavobacteriaceae; genus Flavobacterium; species Flavobacterium longum. The sequence continues at coordinate 102,181 of NZ_CBCRZJ010000003.1, forward strand.
CATGTCCGACAAAGGTTTTATCATCGAAGCCGAAGACTTGATTGCGGTATCGGCCCGGGTGATTGCAGGAAATTCAAACCAAGCCGGGCTTATTGTTTCCAAAGGATTGGCGGCGCTCGGCACGCAATTCAGGATTGGTGCTTACCTCAATACACAAGCACCGAGTTACGGCACCGTACATTACACTTTTGTTTCGATATTGGCCACCGAAAACAATACACACGTCTCCTTCAGCGGCATCGCTCCCGGCGTAATCCTCCACAACAACCAACTCGCCGGAAACGCACCCGAGGATATTGTCTTGGATAGCGGCCAAAGTTTCGTGATGGCGGTAATGGGGCCAACGGATGCCAATCGGAGCGGCCTGATCGGGTCATTGGTTTCTTCGGACAAACCTATTGCCGTGAACTGCGGCTCGTTTGGCGGAACGAATGGCGAAATGGGAAACCTCGACCTCGGCTTTGACCAAATCGTCTCGAGCGAACGAACCGGAAAAGACTATATCTTCATACGCGGCACCGGGCAAGATCCTGTAGAACGTATTTTATTGATTGCCCATGAAGATGATACCGAAATATTCCTCAACGGAGATATTCTTCCCGCGACAACACTGGATGCAGGACAGTATGCCTCTTTGACCGGAAATTACTATGGACCACAAGGCAACTTATACGTCCGCAGTACCAAGAATATTTTTGCTTACCAAAGCATCGGTGACGACGGACGAACCGATCAGGCCAACCAGGAAATGTTTTTCGTGCCGCCGCTGAGTTGCCAGACACCAAAAGTCATCGACAACATCCCAGACCTCAACTTGATAGGCGATCGGGTTTTCGACGGGCGCGTCACCATTGTGACCCAAACCGGATCGGCCTTGAATTTTGTCCTTGACGGCGTGCCTTACACTTTGGCCTCGCTCCCATTTGGGGTGAACATAGACGGTCCGGCAGCGGTTACCGGTAACACCGGATATGTAACCTACACCATTACCGGACTGTCCGGAAATGTTTCCGTATTTTCTACCGGGCAATTGTATCTCGCATCTTATGGTTCCAGTAACGCGGCAACCTTTGGCGGTTTCTATTCCGGATTTACCTTTAAGCCTGAGGTTTCTTTTGACCGCCTGGATCCTGAACAATCGAGTTGCATCCCGAACAGTTCACTATCGGTGAGTACGGCCACGGCATTTGATGCCTTCCAATGGTACTACAACGGATTGCCCATTCCAGGCGCTACAAACCGCGAATTCACACCGCTTTCACCCGGCTACTACTATGTAGAAGCGACAATTTCAGACTGTGGTGTAACGCTTACTTCAGACGAAATCCCGGTGAGCAGTTGTCCGCCAGACATGGATAACGATTCAGCGAATGACAACATCGACCTTGACAATGACAACGACGGATTGACCAATTGCACCGAGTCTTTTGGCGACAAAGATTGGAATCTCACCAACCCGGCGGCGGGAAGTATCACTTTAGGAAACTACGCCAATTCATTTACAGGCATTTTCCCGGCGGCCAGTGGAACACCTGCGGCCATTCCGTTTCAGGGCGATGCCAACGGGAAATTCGTTACCGAAGTCACAGCCGGAAAAGGAAACTCGGTAATTTACAAAATGACGTATGCCCAACCGGTAAGCATTGCCATGACGTATGTGTCTTCGGCAGATGTCACCGATTGGATCGATTCCGACGAAGAATTTGTGGTAAGCGTTCCCGATACGCAAAGCCTCACCATACTCAACCCGGACAACCAATTGCTGATTGACACCAATTTCGATGGCATCTACGAAAGCGGCGTTACAGAATTTTCGTCGTTCGAAATACGGTTCCGCGTGGACGGAGGCGCGCCATTGGCTTCGGGCAGCGGCACGTTCAGCATTCGGTCCCATTTGGCGAACTCACTCACGTTTACCCACAAAAACCTGCTGGACACGCAAGCCAATCGGGCCACTTTCAGGATTGTAGCGACTTGCCTTCCCAAAGATTCCGACGGCGACGGCACTCCCGATCAAATCGATCTGGACTCCGATAACGACGGCATCCCGGACCAAATAGAATCTCAAGGGCAGAATTACTCGGCTTTGTCTGGTTCGGACGACGACGGAAACGGCATCGACAATATTTTTGGAAACGGGATTTCCGCATCAGATTCAGACAACGACAGTTTTCCGGATTATTTGGATCTGGACAGCGACAACGATGGCATTTACGATCTGTTTGAATCTGGAAGCGGCGCGCCGGATGCCAACAACAACGGCGTCGTTGATGGTAACGCAGCGTCTTTTGGCAACAATGGCTTGTTTAACGGCCTGGAAACCGGCACAGACAGCGGTGTCTTGAACTACACACCAGCCGATACGGATGCCGATGGGCAATTCAATTCCGTGGATGCAGATGCCGATGGCGACTTATGCAGTGACGTCCGTGAAGCCGGTTTTGCCGATGCCAACAACGATGGTTATCTGGGTAACGCGAGCAATCCGTCCGTAAACACGAGCGGCGTGGTCACGGGCGAAACCACCGGATATACGGCACCGAACCCGAACTATTTAACGCCAACGCCAATTGACATCGTAACGCAACCTGTCGATGTCTTAACCTGCGAAGCGCAAAGCGCGGTGTTCACCATAGACACGAATCCGGGCGTAACCTACCAGTGGCAAGTGTCCACGAACGATGTCAGTTTCAGCAACCTGCCGGAAACGGCCGTCTATTCGGGAACAACCACCAACCAATTGACCATTACGGCCACGACCGCCGCCATGGATGGATGGAAATTCCGCGTGGTTTTGGATCGTGGTGGCAATATCTGCGGCGCACAATCATCAGTGGTAACGCTGGACGTCCAGCCGTTGCCGCCATCGGTCACGCGAACACTGATTCAATGCGACACCGGCGCGAGCCCTGACGGCATTACCATCTTCAATCTGGATGAAGCGGCCAACGCGCTCACGGGCGGCGACACCAATCTTTCTGTCGTGTATTTTGAATCGCTTTCGGATGCGCAGAATGACACGAACGCCCTCGCAAATGACTATACGAATCTCTCCAACCCGCAGTCGCTCGTGGTAAAAATCACCGACAATACCAGCGGATGTTTCAGTTACAGTACGCTGATTTTGTCAGTCAATAACTTGCCGAATGTCACGGTAAACCTTCCAGAGCAATGTGAAATCTTCGGCCAGGAAGACGGGTTCCTGTTTTTCGACTTGACCTCGGCCAGTATTCCGGTATCCGCCGGGCAAAGCATCCGTTATTATCAAAACGAAACCGATGCTTTGCTGGAACAGAACGCCATCGCCAACCCTACCAACTACCGGAACCTGTTGCCTTACACGTCGCAAACGGTTTACGCGCGCATTGAAAGCGGGAATGATTGTTCGCGGTTGTATCTCCTCAACATCAAAGTCAATCCGTTGCCGGACATTGACGACAACCCGGAATTGGTTCCACATGTGGTGTGCGTGAACGCGACGACCTTCACTACGACGATTGATGCCGCATTACAAGATGGCAGTTCGCCGAGCGATTACACTTACCTCTGGTATTTCAACAACGTACTGATTCCCGGCGCCAACGGTTATACGCTGACGGTCTCGGCCGAAGGAAACTATACCGTAGTTGTTACCGATGCCAACGGTTGCAGCAAGACAAGGAACATTCCGGTCATCGCCTCGAGCCAGGCCATCATCGAGGACATCGTCATTACGGATTTGTCCGACGACAATACCGTCATCGTCACGCTTTCGTCCAACAGTTATGGTGATTACCTGTTCGCCATCGACCATGAAAACGCGATGCAGGCCTCGAACATCCTGACCAATGTGCCCGCCGGAATTCACACCGTTTATGTAAAAGATAAGAACGGATGCCCAACAAGCAGCCAAATAATTTCTATATTGGGCATTCCTAAGTTCTTCACACCCAACGGCGACGGATTCAACGACACTTGGAACGTGAAAGGCGTCAGCAGCCGTTTCCATGCGGGTACGTTGACTTTCATTTACGACCGTTACGGCAAGTTGCTGAAGGAAATCGGAGCGGCCGGAAACGGTTGGGACGGCACATACAATGGGCAACCGCTGCCGTCTGACGATTATTGGTACGTCATCAAATTTGACGACGGCCGAACCTATAAAGGACATTTCGCTTTAAAACGATAAGCAATGAAAAAACGTTTGACTTTGTTACTGCTGCTCACCATTGCTTCGGCATCGGCGCAAATGGTTCCGGAAACGGGTTCCATCAAACATTACGAAAAGTTCGAATCGAAGTTCATCGAACCGCGCAACGTTGACATTTGGTTTCCAGAAGGTTACAACCCGAAAGAACAATATGCGGTGTTGTACATGCACGACGGGCAAATGTTATTTGACGCGAACAAGACCTGGAACAAACAAGAATGGCAAATTGATGAAGTCGCCGGTGAATTGATCCGGCAGAACGCCACGAAAAAATTCATCGTTGTGGGCATTTCCAATGTAGCGGGCGTAAGACACAGCAATTATTTTCCGCAAAAACCTTTTGAATCACTCCCGAAGAAAACACAGGATTCGCTGTATGCACTCAAGCGCGATGGGCAACCCCTGTTCGGGACGAAAGTAAGTTCAGACAATTACCTTAAATTTATCGTCAAGGAACTCAAGCCTTTCATCGACAAAAATTTCTCGGTAAAATCTGGCCCAACCGACACATTCATCGGCGGTTCCAGCATGGGCGGATTGATTTCGATGTATGCGGTTTGCGAATACCCAGATGTTTTTGGCGGCGCGATGTGCTTGTCTACACATTGGCCCGGTGTCATGGAAAACGAAAAGACCAATCCGATCCCGAAGGCTTTCTTTGACTACATGACCGCCAATATCCCGGATCCGAAAGTCCATAAATTCTATTTCGATTACGGTGACCAAACGCTCGATGCCGTCTATAAACCATACCAGTTGAAGGCTGACGCCATCATGGAAGCCATCGGCTACACCGATAAAAACTGGATGACACGCGAATTTAAGGGTTTGGACCACTCCGAAACTTCCTGGGCGGTACGCGTTGATCAACCGTTGTTCTTCTTGTTAGGGCTTTAAAGCAAAAGGCCACTCCCAAGAAAGAAGCGGCCTTTTGAAATGAAAAACTATTACTACTCTTTTACGATCCGGAAGGTCTTGGCGCGACCTTCAGACAAAACTTTTATTAAGTAAACGCCTTCCGCTACATTGGTAAAGTCAATGGCAACACTGGATTGATTCGGTAGTTCAGTCTTCACGATTTGCCCTAGTACATCCACAACCTCAACTTGGTCTATAATGTCTTCATGACTTAAATACAACCTGTCCTTCACCGGGTTCGGATGCCATTCCAGCGAGGTGATCTCGGCAGTTACTTCACCCAATGTGGCAGCACAGGAAATGTAGCGTATCCTGTCAACATCCGCGGTGCCGCAAGACGCATCGGTATGCAAATAATAACGAATGACACCGGCGGTGCTACCCGAATCCCATAACAATGGCGATGCGCCGTGCGCCAAGGTGGTAGTGGCATTCACGTCCATGATCGTCACATAATCAGTGTCCACCGAACTGCTGAACGTGTATTGCCGGTTCGCCACGACATTCACGCGCGAATACTCGCCGGCATAGGCGTTTGAGACAATGATTTGGTTGCTTCCTGTGCAGTTGGGCGTAAATACCGAACTGGGGAATTCGCCGTATGGCGCTTCCGTACAGCCTGGAAGCGGTTGCGCAGACGTAGTGAATGTTCCGGCCGTGGCGGTCCAGACACTAGGCGTACCGCCGCAATTGGTGCGTACCCAAAAGTAATAAGTCGTTTGTGGCTGTAAGGACGAAAGCACCGCAGAATTGGTCGCTGCAGTACCCGTTGGGACAGTAGCGGCAGTTGGTGCGGTAGCCGACGTGCTTACGTAATACTGATAACCATTCGACGGTTGTGGAAACGCCGTTGCCCAACCCAATTGTGCGCCGTTGAATGTGACGTTTGTGACCCACACGCCGGCCGGTGCATTACACGGTGGCGGCGTCTGGCAACGGATGTAGCGTCCGCGATCTTGGTTTTGCTCGCCGCAGCCCGCGTTTGTATGGAAATAATACCTGATGACACCACTGCTGCTCCCCGAGTTCCAAACCAACGGTGTCGTGCCATAAGCATAGGTCGCCGTTGCATCCTGATTGGTAATGGTAATGTAATCGGTTTCGACGTCGCTTTGGAACGTGTACTGTCTATTGGCAACGATATTCACCAACGAATATTCGCCCGCATAAGCATTGATTACGATCAACTCGTCTGAACCGTCACAAGATGGCGTAAAAGTGGCGTCCGGAAACTGGCCGAACGAGGCGTTGGTGCACCCGGGAACCGCCACAAGCGTAGTGAACGTTCCCACTGCCGACCAAGCACTTTGGGTAGATGAACAATCAGAACGTACCCAGAAATAATAGGTTGTATTGGCCGACAATTCAATCAACGTTGCCGACACACCAGACACACTGCCTATGGGAATTGTACCGGCATTAGGAGCGACACTGGATGTACTGAAATAGACATCATACTGCTCTGGCGCCGGAACGGCAGCGGTCCAACTTATCCCGGCTGAGTTACTGGTTATGCTGAAACTGATCAAACCAGACGGCGGATTGCATACCGCTGCCGCAGTCGTAAAACTTCCGCCCGATACCCAGTTGCTTGTTGCCGAACCGCAGTTCGAACGCACCCAAACGTAGTATGTCGTAGAGGCACTTAATCCATTGAGTGTTGTATTGGTGAGCGCAGTACTTCCCGATGGCGTCGTGGCACCTGTGGGCGCAATATTGCTCGTGCTGTAATAAAACTGGTAGCCGCTGGCAGGACTTGGTGTTGCCGCCGACCAATTGATCTGCGCCGTACTGCTGGTGATATTCGACTTCGTGATATTGGAAGGCGCGTTGCAACTGGCTCCTGTTGTCGTGAAACTTCCGCCAGAAACCCAGACACTTTCCAAGGCGCCGCAATCAGACCGTACCCAAAAATAATAGGTCGTTGAGGGCGATAAATTGTTGATGGTGGCTGCAGTTGCATCAATATTTCCGTTGGGCGTTGTTCCCGCGGTTGGCGCCGTAGCCGATGTACTGATATACACATCGTACAATGACGGATTGGATGAAGAAGCCGTCCAACTGATGGAAGCGGTTGAACTGCTTACATCAAAACTCAACAAATTCGAAGGCGGAAGACAACTGGCCGAACTGCTACAGGTGATAGAACGGGTTCGATCGACGTTTTCGCTATCGCAGGCAGCGCTTTTATGAAAATAATAGCGGATTACGCCTGAGTTGGTTCCGGAGTTCCAAGACAACGGTGTCGTTCCTTTCGTCAGGAGTGTGTTTCCGTCTTGGCTGGTCAATGTGATATAATCTGTAGCAACAGAACTGGAAAACGTATAGTTGGTATTGGCCGTAATGGCCACGTTGCTGTATTCCCCTGCGTAGGCATCGATTGCGATATTTTCTGCTGTTCCGGTGCAGGCAGGCGTAAATGTAGCTGGAGGATGCAATCCGTAGGTGGCAACATTACAAAACTGTCCGTTCAAAGTAGTAAAAGAGCCTCCAAATAACCACGGGCTAAATATATTGAAACCGCAAACAGACTTTACCCAGTAATAATAGGTCGTGTTGGGTTGTAGACCATTCAAGGTAACACTCGTGTTACTGACGTCAAATGCATTGATGGGTGTAGCTCCGGTGGTGTTATAAAAATACTGGTAGCCATCCGATGGCGTTGGTGAAGGTGCCGTCCAAGACAGCAAGGCAGAATTTCCTGTTATCGCACTCACCGACAAATTAGAAGGCTGGTTACAAATGGTTGCCGCCGTCGTAAAAGAACCGTAATAGATCCAAATGGTATTTTGGGTGCCACAGCTCGACCGAACCCACCAATAGTAAGTGGTATTTTGGTTAAGGTTGTTGATCACTTTACTACTCGTCAAGGAATAACCTGTCGGAGGCGTTGAATCGTTATTGAGCGGCGGCGTACTGGTCTGACTGATGTAATATTGATAACCATTCGCAGGCGCCGAAACAGGTGGCGTCCAATTCAGCGTCGCACTGGTATTGGTGATATTGGTGGTCGTCAAATTTGTCGGCGCGGCGCAAAGTGAGTTGTAACTTGCGATGGAATAATTATAATTCGCAGTTGAGGTATTGCAATTTGCGGAAGTGTGAACGTAAAATCGAATAACCCCCGTATTGGCACTGGATTCCCAAAAGAGCGGAGAACTTCCATAACCATTCGCTAAAACTAAAGAACCGTCTTCATTGGTAATGGTTATAAAGCCTGTATAACCGTTGGACGCTTGATTTTGAAGCGTTGACACGAAAGTGTAGTACTTATTGGGCAATATGTTCACCTTGGCAAAATGACCCGCACTAATGCTTTGAATGGTTTCAAGATTACCTGAATAATTGGGCGTAAAGGCTGAATTAGAGCCTGTTCCATTGGTACACTGTGCTGTAATTGTTGTTGAAAACAAAAGCGCACTGACAAGTAAGGCAATTGCATTTTTTTTGTGAAGATAACTGGAGATAATCCCTTTCATTTTTAATTCAGTTTTAGAGGTTGTAATGCTATACAAGCCCTAAAACTATAGATTAAAAGAAAGCCCTATTATGGAAATGAACATTCGGCAACCGCACATGAAAGTTTGTAGGTTGTGGTTGAAAATTCGTTTGAACAAAAATCCTATAAATTGTCAATCAGCGCCAAAAACTCTTCCTTCTTTCGGATCGCGAGCGGCACTTTGTTCTTGTTCTTCATCACAATCGTGTTGCCACCGTCGTTTTTGATGAAGTGATCGAAGTACAGCATATTAATGAGATGCGATTGGTGCGCACGGAAAAACTGAAAGGGCTTGAGCAAGGTTTCATATTCCTTCAACGTTGTGGAAACAACCAGTTTGGGCGCGTTGATGAAATAAAACGTCGTATAATTCTTGTCGGATTCGCAATTCACAATGTCCTGGATATTGACCGAATAAATCTTTTCGGCCGTTTTCAGGATCAATTTCTGTAGATTTTTTGGGCGTTCAAGGTTTGAAAACAGCGTATTGAGTTTCAATTCCAGGACGTCTTTACTGAGCGATTCCTCCGCTTTATTTACCGCTTCCACCAAATCGGCCGGGTCGAGGGGTTTCAACAAATAATCAATCGCGCTGAAGCGGAATGCCCTGATGGCGAAATCCTCATATCCGGTGATGAAGATGACTTTGAAGTGAATCGGGGCGAGTTTCTGGAGCAAATCAAAACCGGTTCCGTCCGGCATTTCCACGTCCAGGAAAACGATATCCGGAATAATCTGTCGGATCAGATTGACGCCGCTTTCGACGCTGTTCGCCTGTCCGATAACCGCAATGTTCGGACAATTGGCCTTGATGACATCAATATTCTTTCGTCGTATGGCATCGATATCTTCAATAATAACGGCTCGTAACATGTGGTTTTATTTTTCGTAAATATACGGTATCTCAAAAAAAACTTTGGCGCCGATAACCGTACCCGCGTCGTCCACCCTATTCTCGACATGCACCTTAAAATCGCTTTCGTTTGACATCCACGCGAGCCGTTCTTGGGTAATCCGCATCGCCATGGATTTCTTACTGCCGGTATTTTCATTTTTAAATCCTACGCCGTTATCGATCACTTCAAAAACAAGTTTCTGATCTTTGAACGTAAAACTGATGAAAATAAATCCTTTTTCTTTTGACTTCAGCCCGTGTTTGATCGCATTTTCTATAAAGGGCTGCGTGAGCATCGGCGGCAGTAAAATCAAATCGGTATCCATGTCGTCCTCGACGTTCACCTTGAAATCGAAATTATTGTTGTACAGCAGTTGTTGGATCACCAAATAGTTGTCGATCATCGCCAGTTCTTCGGTCAAGGAAATATAATTTTCATTGGAGTTCTCCAGAATCTGACGCGTCAAACTCGAAAACTTGGTCAGGTATTTCACGGCTTCGTTTTCTTGCTTGTTGTGGATCAGGCTCTGGATGTTGTCGATGGAATTGAAGATAAAATGCGGATTCATCTGGCTCAACAACAACTTCTGGCGGAGCGACTTTTTTTCGAACTGGGCAATCGCCTGTTTTTGTTTGCCATTTCTATATTGAAAGTAGCCAATGGCAAAAAGCAGCAACAATGCACCCGAAAGCCCGATCAACAGGTTGTTTTTAAAAGCGGCTTCCTTTTGGTTCTCCAATTTCACCGCACTGAGCTTCCGCTCCTGCTCCAGCCGCATCTTGCTTTGTTTGGCGTCGTATTCATATTGCAATTGCTTCTTGGTCAACGCATTGTCGTTCTCAAATTTTTTGATACTGTCTTTGATCACTGCAAATTCTTGCGTTGCTTCGAGCGCTTTTTCGAATTGTCTCTGCTGTTTGTACAAGACCGACAAATGCTCAAGTGCCTGCTTCTGGAATTCCAGATGTTTGATTTTTCTGGCGACGTCCAATCCGGTTCTCAGGTTCCGCTCGGCATCGGCGTACTTTTTCTGTCTGAGCAATACCTGCCCGATGGCAATGTGCGCGTTGGCATTGTTCTCGGGCAACGTGCTATAAGACAGGCTCTTTTGATAGTCCGCCTGCGCTTTACCGATATCGCCATTGCACTGGTCTGCGTTCTTGCCCAGGTTAAAATACAGTTCGGACAACAGGTCTTTATCCTTTAACCGCTCGGCAACCTCAAGGCCTTTATTCAAATACACGCCTGCCAGTTCGCATTGTTGCAACGCCTGATGGCACTTCCCTATATTGGCGAAAAGCAAGGCCTTTTGGATGTTATCCTGATAACTCAGCTTGTCGCTTTTATAATAAATATCATAGGCTTTGACATAATACGCCAACGCCTGTTTGTATTTATTTTGTTCCTTATAAAGGTTGGCGATACTTTGATATGCATACGACGTGGAACTGTCATCTTTTCGTTTTTCCAGGATACGCAGCGCTTCAAAATAGTTGTTGATAGCTTGTTGGGTATTCCCTATTTTGTTGTACATGACACCCAGGCAAATCAACACATTTCCTCTTCCGCCCCAAGCATACTTTTTACTGACGAAGTATTTGGGATCGTAATACTGTAAGCTGATGTTCAGGTATTTAATCGTGCGCAAATAATCCGTTTGCATAGATTGAAAAGCTTTGTTCACATGGTAAACCGCCAAAGCATCGTAGCCGCGCTCTTTTACCAGCGGGTGCAGGTTTTTGGATTGTAGCGCGTGCAAGGCGGTGCGCCTGAACATTTCATTGTAAAAGTCGTATTCTTTCGCCGAGTTGGGAAGATTGTTCAGCAGATAACCGATCGCTTTCAATTTCGTGGTATCATGAACAGGGCTTTTGATGACCTGCTTCAGCGAATCAACATTGTTTTGCGCATTTGCGTTGGTGAACACCAAAACGAATACCGACAGAAATATAAGACGACCGAGTATTGGTAAAGCGTAGATTTTAGGCATGTTGGCTTGAAGCTGATTTGCCCCACAAATGTATCGAAATAGATTTTGTAAAATCCACGGCAAAAAAAAACCGCCCATTCAGGCGGCTTTCATTATTCAATCTTGTAACGTTTCCGGTCGTTCTCGTTCAGGTAGATTTTCCTGAGGCGGATAGACTTCGGCGTCACTTCTACGTATTCATCCTTCTGGATGTATTCGAGCGCTTCTTCCAATGAAAACTTGATGGCAGGCGTAATGCGCGTCTTGTCGTCGGCACCGGCAGAACGGAAGTTCGTGAGCTGCTTGGTTTTCGTAATGTTGATGACCATATCATCGGCGCGCGAGTTTTCACCCACGACCTGCCCTTCGTAAATGTCTTCGTTAGGATCAACGAAGAACTTGCCGCGATCCTGCAGTTTGTTGATCGAGTACGGAATCGCCTTGCCGTTCTCCATTGAAATCAAGGAACCGTTGATACGGCCTGAGATTTCGCCCTTGAATGGCTCGTACCCGATGAAACGGTGTGCCATGATGGCCTCGCCCGCCGTCGCCGTCAACAAGGCATTTCGAAGCCCGATGATGCCGCGCGACGGGATGTTGAATTTGATGATCATGCGTTCGCCCTTGGTTTCCATGGAGAGCATTTCGCCTTTGCGGACGGTCACGAATTCCACGGCACGGCCAGATAAATTCTCCGGAAGGTCAATGGTCAATTCTTCGATAGGTTCGCATTTCACGCCGTCGACTTCCTTGATGATGACCTGCGGCTGCCCGATCTGGAGTTCGTAGCCTTCGCGGCGCATGGTTTCGATGAGTACCGACAAGTGCAACACGCCACGGCCAAACACCATGAATTTATCTGCGGAATCGGTATCGTTGACGCGCAAAGCGAGGTTTTTCTCAAGCTCTTTCGCCAAACGGTCTTTGATGTGGCGCGAGGTCACGAATTTACCTTCCTTGCCGAAGAACGGTGAATCGTTGATGGTGAACAACATGCTCATGGTCGGTTCATCGATGGCAATGGTTTTCAAGGCTTCCGGATTCTCGAAATCGGCTACCGTGTCGCCAATCTCAAACCCTTCAATCCCTACGATGGCGCAGATGTCGCCGGCTTTGACTTCCTCGACTTTCTTGCGGCCCAAACCTTCAAACGTGTGCAATTCCTTGATGCGCGACTTTATGACTTTACCATCGCGCTTGACGAGGGAAATCGGCATATTTTCACGCAATATACCGCGCTCCAGACGGCCAATGGCGATACGTCCGGTAAAGGACGAGAAATCCAGTGATGTGATGAGCATTTGCGGCGTGCCTTCAGACACTTTGGGTGCCGGAATGTGTTCCAACACCATGTCCAGAAGCGGCTCTATGTTTTCTGTTTTATTGCGCCAGTCGTCGGACATCCAGTTTTGCTTGGCCGATCCGTAAACCGTCGGGAAATCCAACTGCCATTCTTCGGCGCCGAGTTCGAACATCAGGTCAAATACTTTCTCGTGGACCTCTTCGGGTGTACAGTTTTCTTTATCGACTTTATTGATAACCACGCAAGGTTTCTTGCCGAGGTCAAGCGCTTTTTGCAACACGAAACGCGTCTGCGGCATCGGGCCTTCAAAAGCATCCACCAGCAACAAAACGCCATCGGCCATGTTCAGGACGCGCTCCACTTCGCCACCAAAATCGGCGTGACCCGGGGTATCGATGATGTTTATTTTCGTGCCTTTGTAGGTCACCGAAACGTTCTTCGAAGTAATGGTAATGCCGCGTTCACGTTCCAAATCGTTGTTGTCCAAGATTAGATCGCCGGTGTTTTCATTGTCGCGAAACAACTGGCAATGGTACATGATTTTGTCAACCAAGGTCGTTTTTCCGTGGTCAACGTGGGCAATGATGGCAATATTCCTGATGGCTTCCATATCAAAATTTTGAGCGGCAAAGGTAGCGTTTATTTTTTGATAATCCGGCAACTATTTTTAGGCGTTTTAGCGGCCGTTTTTTGTTGACAACTAACCCCTTTTATTGTTGACAAGTTTGGAAAACCGCACCCGTTAGACAGCAATAATTGTCCTATTTTTAGCGTGGATGCAAATTAGGGGTTTCGTGGCCGGATTGCGCCGTTTTTGGCTATATTTGTCCTTGCCCAAATCCCTGAAACTGGCCTAAAAAACCGTGAGCCTATTAATGACAATTACATGATTGCCGTTGCGACAGACATTAACGTTCTGGTCCTGACCGATTCCCAGCCTCATGCCTTGCAGATTGAAAACTGCCTGACGGCCGGCGGTAACAAACCAGCCATTGTGCGCGCCGATACCACAGCCAAGGCAAAAAAACTACTTGTGCCGGGCAAGGTTGACGTGGTATTGGCGGACGTTTCTTCGGTTCGAAAGCTTGACGCCTTTCTGCGTGACAGCATCCGGTTATGCCCTACAATCCTCATTGCAACAGACAAAGATGAAGCGAAGGCGCAAAAACTCTTGGTGGCAGCGTCAGACTATATACTCCTCAGCGAACTCACCCCACGACTGATGGCCAGAACCATTGGCCTCCATCTGGAAAAAAAAGCCATCCTTTCCAAACTTGCCGACTGGGAACAGCGTTACGAAAGCCTGTTCCAAAACAGCCCGTTGCCAAAATGGATCTACGATGTGAAAACGCTGCAATTCCTGAACGTAAACGATGCAGCCGTTCGCGCGTATGGTTTCACCAAGGAAGAATTCTTGCAGATGAGCATCCTGGACATCCGCCCAAAGGAAGACGTGGAAATGGTCAAGAAACGGGTAAGCAAACTCCGGAAGGAAGAGAACTTTGCAAAAGGCAGCTTCCGGCATCGCAAGAAAAACGGCGACATCATGGATGTCCAAATCGAGAGCAACCATATTGAATTTGAAGGCCGAAAAGCCCGACTGGTACTTGCCGTGGATATGACCGACCGGATTAAATCTGAACGGGCGCTGCTGGCCAGCGAGAAACGATTCAAATCCTTGATACAGGAAGGCGGCGACCTCATCACCATCCTGCAACCAGATGGCACGATTACTTACGCCAGCCCGAACCATGACGCAGTATTGGGCTACAAACCCATCGAGCTGGCCCATAAAAACATTGCGGATTTCATCCATCCGGACGATTATTATCGCACCATCAAATTGTACAGCGCACTGCTGACCAGAAAGCGAATTTTTACGTCGCAGTTTAGGTTTAAACACAAAAAAGGCCATTGGGTTTGGGTGGAATCCATCGCATCAAACACCCTGCGCGATGAATCCATCAACGGCTTCGTCGTCAATTCGCGCGACGTTACCACACGTGTGGAAAACGAACGCCGTGTGAGGGAAACCAACGAACGTTTTGAAGCAATTGTCAAGGCGACGAGCAATGCCATTTATGACTATGATTTCGCGACCGACCAGATATACATTTCGGGCGTGAATTACCATACGCTTTTCGGATATTCATTCGAAAAAGATACGACAAACCTGGACTTCTTCAAATCGAAAGTGCATCCGGACGATGTGGACAGGTTGTGGGATTTTTTCATGAAATCCATCGAAAATCCAAAGAAAACGCACTTTGAAGTAGAATATCGCTTCCTGCGCAGCAACGGCTCGTATGCCGACATACTGGACCGTTTCAACGTGATTTGGCGCAATGGCGCACCACAGAAGAAAATCGGCGCGATGCAGGACATTTCCACGCGGAAGTTCCAAGAGACGATTCTTGCATTCGAAAAGGAGATTTACGAGTTGAATGCCAACCCAAAAATCAGTTTTGATACGGTGGTCGGGAAAGTCATCAGTAATATGGAAGTGCTCATTCCCAACAGCATTTGCTCTATCCTGCAACTGACTGACGAAAACAAAGTACGTCACCTCTCCGGACACGGGCTTGACCACAACTACATCACCGCAGTGGAAAGTATGGAAATCGGTGCAATCGCCGGATCATGCGGCACGGCAATGTACACGGGCAAGAGCGTTTTTGTGTCGGACATCCCGAACAGCGAACTCTGGAAACCGTTTCTTCCTATTGTGGAACCGTATGGTTTCAAGGCGTGCTGGTCTGTGCCCGTCAAGAAGCGAACGGGCAAAGTCATGGCTTCGTTCGCCGTCTATTTCAAATCGGTTCGCGAACCCCAGAAAGAAGAAGTCAATTTGCTGGAGCGCGTGGCCAACCTCATCGGGGTATTGATTGAAAACCGCAGCGCCTTCGAGGAAACCGAGACCGCGAAAGAACGCTACGACATCGTGGCGAAAGCAACAAGCGATACCATTTGGGATTGGAAAATCCAAGAAAATACTTTTGAATGGAACAAAGGCATTCAAGGTGTTTTCGGTTATAAGAGAGAAAATGTCGGCAAGACGTCCAACTGGTGGTTTGAAAGGATTCACCCCGAAGACAGCATCCGGATTTCGGTAAAACTCTACAATTTCCTTGAGGAAAAAGTGGAAAAATGGCAGGACGAATACCGTTTCGCCTGCGCAGACGGCACTTACAGGTACGTGAACGACCGGGCATTTTTGGTAAAAGACGAAAACGGCAAACCCATCAGGATGATTGGTGCGCTGCAGGACATCACCAAGCAAAAAGAGGAAGAACAACGACTGAAATTGCTGGAAACCGTGGTCACGCAAACCAAGGACGCGGTCATCATCAGTGAATCGGAAAAAGCCAGCAACAGCATCCCAAAAATCGTGTTCGTAAATCCGGCGTTCAGCCAGATGACCGGTTACAAATCCAAGGAAGTCGTCGGGAAATCACCGGCTATTTTCATGGGACGGAAATCCATCGCCAACGAATTTGCAAAATTGTCCGAAGCCTTACGCGACAAGAAGGATTTCAAATTCGAAACGCTGAACAAAAAGAAAAGTGGCGAGGAATATTGGGTGAATTTCTCGATGATCCCAATCACCAACAAAGAAGGCGAACATTCCCACTGGATTTCGATTCAGCGCGACATCACCGAGGAGAAACGCCAGGAAAAAGAAAAAGAGCAACTCATTCGGGAATTGACGCAGAATAACAAGGATTTGAAACAATTCTCATATATCACGTCGCACAACTTGCGCGCGCCATTGTCGAATTTGACCGGATTGTTGAACCTCATTGAGGATATTCCGGTAGACAATCCGGAACTCAAGGAAGTCCTCGACGGATTTTCGAAATCCACGCACCTGCTCAACGAAACCATCAACGATTTGGTGAAAGTCATCATCATCAAGGACAATCCGTCCATTGAAACCGAAGACGTATTGATTCAAGATGTCTTCGAAAATGTCTTCAACCAATTGAGTTTCCTGATCAGCCTGCACAAACCCATCATCAAGATTGAGTTGAAAAAAGTCTCGATTCCGAGCATGAACAAATCCTACCTGGAAAGCATCTTGCTCAATCTCTTGACCAATGCGATCAAATACCGCGCTACCGGACGGCAGTTGCGCATCAACATCGCCTCGAAGGAAGTCGGCGACAATATCATCCTGACCTTTAAGGACAACGGTATCGGCATCGATTTGGAACGCAACGCCGACAAGATTTTCGGGCTGTACCAGCGCTTCCACAATTATCCGGACAGCAAAGGCCTCGGGCTTTATCTGGTGAAATCACAGGTGGAAACCATGGGCGGATCGATTACGGTGCAGAGCGAGGTCAACAAAGGCACCACGTTTACCCTGACTTTTAAAAATAAACAACCCCAATAACTCATGCTGAACAAAATTTTATGCGTTGATGACGACCCGATTACACTGATGCTGTGCAGGAAAGTCATCACGCGTGCCAACTTCTCGCGCCATACGGATTCGGCGCAGAACGGCGAAGATGCCTTGCACTATTTTGACAATTTGATCCTACAGGAAAACGAAGAAGAATTCCCGGAATTGATTTTCCTGGACTTGAACATGCCGGTTATGGGCGGTTGGGAATTCCTGGACAATTTTTCTAAGACATACGCCCATTTTTTCCCGAATACGAAAGTAATCGTCTTGTCGTCAACCATTGATCCGCAAGACGTACAGAACGCGAAGACTTACCCGATGGTACTCGATTTCATGTCTAAACCGATTACCATGGAAATGCTGGAAGAATTAAAAGCCGGTTACTACAAGGAATAAAAAAAGCCCTCGGTTGAGGGCTTCGTTCTTTATATAAAGTCACGATTACATTTTCGCAACGTGCCTGGTCAACTTAGACTTCAAGTTAGAAGCTTTATTGTTGTGGATTACGTTTTTCTTGGCCAATTTGTCGATCATGGAAATCACGGCAGACAATTTACCTGCAGCTTCAGACTTGTCGGTAGCCATACGCAAAGCCTTGATGGCATTACGCGTAGTTTTGTGCTGGTACCTGTTCAGTACTCTTCTTTTCTCGTTACTTCTGATTCTTTTTAAAGCTGACTTATGATTTGCCATTTCTTAAAATAATTTTTTGTAAAATAAGTAGTCCGTAGGGGAATCGAACCCCTGTTACCAGGATGAAAACCTGGCGTCCTAACCCCTAGACGAACGGACCTTTGTTCTTCTAGCGTGTGTCAAAAAACTTTGAACTTTGTAGCCCGTAAGGGAATCGAACCCTTCTTACCAGGATGAAAACCTGGCGTCCTAACCGATAGACGAACGGGCCATTGCCGTAATGCGGATGCAAAAATACAACTATTTTTTGTTCGCGCAATAGTGGCGTTGCTTTTTTTTTATTTTTTCTCAGTAAGCCTTGGCAAACAGCACCCTACCCGCAGATGGCTTGCCGGTAAAGACGCATTTTCCTGCTTCCGCGACGCGATCCAACGGGATGCATCGGATGGTAGCCTTGGTCAATTCCTTGATTTTCTCCTCGGTTTCCGGCGTGCCGTCCCAGTGCGCCGACAAGAATCCGCCTTTGCTTTCGAGTAAATCCTTGAACTCGTCGAAACCATCAACTTCAGTGATGTGCGTATTTCTGTATTCCATGGCGCGATTGAACAAGCTTTGCTGGATTTCATCGAGTTTGGTCGCAAGATATTCCACGGCGTTGTCCATGGCTACCGTTTCCTTGGTCAACGTGTCGCGACGGGCGATTTCAAACGTACCGTTCTCGAGGTCATTTGGCCCGATGGCGATACGCAACGGTACGCCTTTCAATTCATATTCATTGAATTTGAAACCGGGCTTTTGCGTGGTACGGTCGTCGTATTTAACGGAAATGCCGCGCGCCTTCAGGCCTGCCATCAGTTCATCTGCAACGTTTCCAATAGCCGACAATTGCTCGTCGGTTTTATGAATCGGGACGATGACCACTTGAATTGGAGCAAGATTCGGAGGCAAAACCAGTCCTTTATCGTCTGAATGCGTCATCACGAGCGCACCCATCAAACGGGTTGATACACCCCAAGACGTGCCCCAGACATATTCTTGTTTTCCTTCGGCATTGGCGAATTTTACGTCGAATGCCTTGGCGAAATTCTGTCCGAGGAAATGTGACGTGCCCGCCTGCAGCGCCTTTCCGTCCTGCATCAAGGCTTCGATGCAATAGGTCTCATCGGCACCTGCAAAACGCTCGTTGGCAGTCTTGATGCCTTTGATGACCGGAATGGCCATGAAATTTTCAACGAAATCCGCATATACGTTCATCATTTTTTCGGTTTCCTCAATGGCTTCTTGTCGTGTGGCATGCGCCGTGTGGCCTTCCTGCCAAAGAAATTCCGCAGTGCGCAGAAACAAACGGGTACGCATTTCCCAGCGCACGACGTTCGCCCATTGGTTAATCAGCAAAGGCAAGTCACGGTAGGACTGCACCCAGCTTTTGTAAGTGCTCCAGATGATGGCTTCGCTCGTCGGGCGGACAATCAGCTCTTCTTCGAGCTTCGCGTTTGGATCTACCATCAGTTTTCCCGGCTTAGTTTCATCGGCCTTCAGGCGATAATGGGTAACGATGGCGCATTCTTTCGCGAAACCTTCTGCGTTGGTTTCTTCGGCCTCAAACATACTCTTTGGGACGAACAACGGAAAATAAGCATTCTGATGGCCCGTTTCCTTGAACATCCGGTCGAGTTCCCGTTGCATCTTTTCCCAGATGGCGTAGCCGTATGGTTTGATGACCATACAACCGCGAACACCGGAATTTTCGGCCAAATCTGCCTTCACTACCAGTTCGTTATACCATTTGGAATAATCTTCAGACCGCTGGGTTAAATTCTTGCTCATAATGAGTTCTTTTGGCACAAAACTTGTGCTCGATTTTTTAACTAAAATAGTTCGGCAAAACTAACTATTTTTGTGTTGTATTGTGTCATCTCCAACAATAAAATCGCTATAGCCATGAAAACCAATTACTTGTTAAATCGAAAAATCGGCCGGTATTCGCTGGTCGGAATCATCGCGTTACTGGCTGCGTCCTGCGGCAGTTATCAAAGCACATCATATTACGATAGCGACGGCATCTACAGCAATCCCGAAAAAACCACTGCTGCCGCGCAACCGGAAACCACAACCCGCAAAGATTACTTCGCGAGTTACAAAAACGAAAATTCTGAAATCTTTACCGACGTTGAAAGTTACAATACCTCTTATGAGGATACGCCTTCGGCTGTCGTCCAAGAACAAACCGCTACAAATTACGGCGGATGGGGCGACAACACTGAAGGCGTAACTGTGAATGTCTATGGCGGCAACTGGCCTTACTGGGGCTGGAACAACTACTGGTACGGCTCCTATTGGGGTTGGGGTTGGAATTCATGGTACGGCCCGGGTTGGAACATTGGCTGGGGTTGGGGCGGCTACCCTTACTGGGGCTGGGGTTGGGATTATCCATACTACGGCTGGGGATGGAACAACTACTATTATTCTCCACGCCACAGGAGCTATTACTCCAATCATTCCTACACCTACAACAATGGCCGGCGTTCCAATGTGTACAACGGCACCCGCGGACGCTACACGAATGGCCGCACGTACACCACTCAGGGCACACGGAACAACTCCTACTCTACTTCACCAAGGACGTATACGCCTAGACAGAGTACTGGCACCCGTTCAGAAACCACTGCACCACGCCAATACAACAACAATAGCAACAACACTTATACACCAAGAACAAGCACGCCTACCCGTTCATACACGCCAAGTTATTCCGGCGGCACCCGTAGCAGCGGTGGCGGCGGAAGTTATGGCGGAAGTAGCGGTGGCGGCTCACGTGGCGGCGGGCGCAGATAAAAAAAAATCAAATACCTATGTTCCAACATGCAAAAGACATAGGTATTTTTTTGAACCTATAACCAAAAATTCATGAAGAAGATTTTACCTTTCCTTGTTGCGGGCTGCACTTTTACGGCGCAATCCCAAGAAATTTCAGACGCGTTGCGTTTTGCGCAGGACAACATCAACGGTACGGCGCGGTTCAATGCCATGAGCGGCGCATTTGGTGCACTCGGCGGCGATCTGTCGGCGATCTCCATAAATCCCGCAAGTTCAGCGGTGTTCAACAATCCGCAGGTGGGCGCTACCCTGAGCAGCTATAACCTCAGAAACAAAGCGGGTTATTTCGGAACCAACAACAAGGAAACCGATAACTCTTTTGACCTGAGCCAAGCCGGCGGTGTGTATGTTCTGAAAAACGAAAACCAGAAAAGCGATTGGAAAAAACTTTCACTGGCCATCGACTACGAAAACGTCAACAACTTTGACAATTCCTGGTATGCATCCGGAGTGAATACCAACAATTCCATTGCGAGTTACTTTTTGAATTATGCGAACGGCGGCGCAGTCCCGCTCGGGTTGTTGCAGAATTCTTTCTACGAAGAACTTTCTTATGCCAATGCGCAAGCTTTTCTCGGCTACCAGGGTTACATCATCAATCCGGTAACGGAAGCTGGTAATAACACCCAATACGTGTCGAATGTTCCGGCGGGCGGAAACTACTTTCAGGAAAATGCTTTCGTGTCCACAGGCTACAACGGGAAAGCTTCGTTCAACGTGGCGGCGCAATACAAAGACAAACTTTACATCGGGTTGAACCTGAATTCGCATTTCGTAGATTACCGCCAGTCTACGGCGTTTTATGAAGAGCAATCGAACGATCCTGCCAATGGTCTACAGCGTATGCGTTTTGACAACGACCTCTACACGTATGGCAATGGTTTCTCGTTCCAATTGGGCGCCATCGCCAAACTCAGTAAAGAACTGCGTGTCGGGTTGACGTACCAGTCACCCACATGGATGCGTTTGAACGACGAAATTTCGCAAGCGCTATCCAGCGTTAGCATCAACCCGGACACGAACCAGCAAATGACCACCATCGTTGACCCGAACGTCATCATGGTGTACGATACCTACAAGTTGTACATCCCAGGAAAATGGACCGGTAGCATGGCCTACGTGTTTGACAAATACGGCCTGATTTCCATCGATTGTTCATTGAAGGATTACAGCAACACCGAGTTCTCTCCCAACAACCAATTCCAAGGCGTCAACCGCGCGATGGCCAACCAGCTAGACAGCAATGCCTTCGACTTGCGTATCGGAGCCGAACACCGCATCAAGCAATTCAGCATCCGCGGCGGCTACCACTGGGAAGAAAGCCCGTACAAAAACAATGAAACCATCGGTGATTTGACCGGTTTCTCCGGCGGTCTCGGTTACAGTTTCGGCGAATACAAAATCGACCTTTCTTACACCCATTCCCGCCGTGTCACCAAACAAGGGCTTTTCGCGCCGGTATTCAATGATTACCCGACCATCAGTTCGGTGAGCAACAACATCTCGCTGACTTTCTTGGTAGAATTATAAAAAACGATTCATCATTTTTAAGATCCGCTTCCCGTTCGAGGCGGATTTTTTATGCTTAAAGTTTTCGAAATAGTCGACGACGACGATAAAAATCGTAATTTTGCGGCCTTATTTTTTACCATGAGAACCAAGTCGTTAAAGCAAAATAAAATCAATGTCATCACGCTAGGATGTTCCAAAAACGTCTATGACAGCGAAGTCCTGATGGGCCAATTGCGCGCCAATGGGAAAGAAGTGACGCACGAAGCGCCGGAGAAAGAAGAAGGCAACATCATCGTTATCAATACGTGCGGATTCATCGACAACGCCAAGGAAGAATCGGTGAACACGATTTTGCGTTACGCCGACAAGAAAGACCGCGGATTGGTGGACAAGGTTTTCGTGACCGGATGCCTTTCCGAACGTTACCGACCAGACCTGGAAAAGGAAATCCCGAACATAGACCAATATTTCGGCACGACAGAATTGCCGCTGTTGCTCAAAGCGTTGGGCGCAGACTACAAACATGAATTGCTGGGCGAACGCTTGACGACGACACCTAAAAATTATGCGTATCTCAAAATCGCCGAAGGTTGCGACCGGCCGTGCAGTTTTTGCGCCATCCCGATTATGCGGGGTAAACATGTGTCTCAGCCCATCGAGAAATTGGTGAAGGAAGCCGAAGGTTTGGCGCGGGACGGCGTAAAGGAACTGATCTTGATTGCACAGGATTTGACTTACTACGGGCTGGATCTGTACAAAAAACGAAACCTGGCTGAACTGCTCGAAGCGCTGGCAAAAATCGACGGTATCGAATGGATCAGGCTCCATTACGCCTTCCCTACCGGTTTCCCGATGGACGTACTCGAACTGATGAGACGCGAGCCCAAAATCTGTAACTACCTTGATATTCCGCTGCAACATATTTCCGATAAAATCCTGAAATCGATGCGCCGCGGCACTACTTACGCCAAGACCATACAATTACTGAAGGATTTCCGCGCGGCCGTTCCCGGCATGGCCATCAGAACGACCTTGATTGTGGGTTATCCGGGCGAAACCGAGGAAGATTTCCAAATCCTGAAAGATTGGGTGCAGGACATGCGTTTCGAGCGACTGGGCTGTTTCGCCTATTCACACGAGGAAAACACACACGCGTACTTATTGGAAGATGACGTGCCGGCCGAGGTCAAGCAACAACGCGCCAACGAAATCATGGAAATGCAGTCGCAGATTTCATGGGAACTGAACCAGGAGAAAATCGGTCAGGTTTTTAAATGCGTGATTGACCGGAAAGAAGGCAACCATTTCGTGGGCCGAACCGAATTCGACAGCCCGGATGTAGACAACGAGGTGCTTATCGACGCTGCAAAATATTATTTGAAAACCGGTGAATTTGTCAACATCAAGATTACCGATGCCACTGAATTTGACCTCTATGGCGAACCGGCTTGAGCAATTGACAATTACGCTAACTACCACTAAAAAAGCCTCTCGTGTCGAGAGGCTTTCCATTATCAATTTTCCGTTGCGGATTAAATCACCGTTCCTTTAAAAGTCAATGATTTTGGCGTTTCTTCGGCGTTGGTCGTGACCGTGATGGTTTTGGTGAACGCGCCTTTCACAGCGGCGTTGAACGTGGCGTTTACTTTTCCTTTCTCACCCGGTTTGATTGGCGTTTTGGTATAATCGGCGACGGTACAGCCGCAAGTTGGCCTTACGTTGGTGATGACGATGTCGGTCTTTCCGGTGTTGGTGAACTCAAACTCAATATTCTTGGGTTGGTTCTGCTGGATTTCACCGACTTCAATCATGTCGGACTTCCAGCTCACGGCCGAAATTGCGGCAGTTTTCACGAATGGATCAGTAATAGTGTTGCCGCTATTGAACGACATCAGGCCGAAAGTCAAGGCCAACAGGGAAATTTTCAGTGTTTTCATTTGGATACGTTTTTAATTTTGGTTAATCGGTCATTTTCGATAAACCAAAAGTATGGGCTTCTTCCCTGACCGTTTGTTAACCAGTTTCAAACCTTTGTTAACGAGTTGTTAACGGTAAAATCGGTCGGCATTTTTCCTTAATATTACAGTCCCGAAAATCCGATGAAATTCAACAAACTCAATAGCATCATTGTCCTCGGCCTTGTGGCCATAGTGGGCATCATCGTGGCGCAATTGCTCTGGACGAAAGAGGCATTCGGCCTGGAGGAAAAAAAATTCAGCCAGAAAGTGCACGTGTCCTTGTTGGAAGTCGTGAAAAGCCTTTACGAAGGCACAAACCACGATTTGCCTACGGAAAGCCCGATCGAGAAAATGGCCAACGACTACTACATAGTCAACGTGGCCAACGACTTCGAGCCTGACATTTTGGAATTTTACCTCAAGTCCGAATTCAAGAAAATGGGCATCGCCACAGATTTTGAATACGCCATCTACAATTGCAGTTCAGATGCGATGGTGTACGGCAATTATGTGTCGATGACCTCCGACGAGGCTGCAAAGAAATCAGTCCATTTCCCGAAGCATAAAAATTTGGTGTACTATTTCGCGATCCGGTTCCCGAATGAAACCAGCTATTTGTTCAGCTCGTTGAAGTTCTGGTTCGTGTTGTCTTTTGCGTTGGTCGTGATTTTACTGGTTTATGTATATTCGATTTTTACGATTCTGCAACAGCGGAAGTATTCGGAATTGCAGCGCGACTTCATCAACAACATGACGCATGAATTCAAGACGCCGCTCTCTTCAATCCTTTTGGCGTCGAATTACCTGATGAAGCAGCAGGCCATCCAATCCGACGAAAAGCTACAGAAATACACCGGCATCATCATCGACCAGAGCAATAAACTTAACAGCCATATCGGGAAAATCCTTAACGTGGCCAAGTCTGACGGCGCGCCGCTGGAACTGGAGAAAACCACGATTGATGTCTCGGCGGTTATTCTCGACGTCATCGAAAACATCAAACTGAAGCACGAGACGATCGCGATTTCATTCAGCGCCGACGGACCGATTTCGATTGTTGCCGACGCATTCCATTTCACGAACATCGTCTATAACCTCATCGACAATTCCATCAAGTATTGCGACGGAACACCGGAAATCGTCATCAACGCCACGGTGGAAAACGCGACGTTAAAACTTACCTTCAAAGACAACGGCATTGGCGTGCCCGCGAAACAGTTGCCGTTTATCTTCGACAAGTTCTACCGCATCCCGAGCGTAAAAAGCAACGAAGTCAACGGGTTTGGGCTTGGGTTGTACTACGTCAAGAAAATATGCACCTTGCACGGCTGGAAAATTTCGGCCGAGAACAATCCGTCAAAAGGCATTGCCATAACCCTAACAATCCCGATGCGATGAAACCGAAGATTCTATATGCCGAAGACGACGAAACGCTCGCTTTTTTGACCGTTGACAACCTCGAACAGCAAGGCTACGACGTACTGCACTGCGCCGACGGAAAGCGTTGCCTCGAGCAATTCAAGCAACACCAGTTTGACTTGTGCATCCTGGACATCATGCTGCCCAAAATGGATGGTTTTGACCTGGCGGCGGCCATCCGGGAAGCCGATACCGAAATCCCGTTGCTTTTTCTTTCGGCCAAAACACTGAAAGAAGACCGATTAAAGGGCCTGCGTTTGGGCGCCGACGACTATTTGGTGAAACCCTTCAGCATTGAAGAATTGGTCCTTAAGATTGAAGTGTTCCTTAAACGATCCATGAAGAAAATAAATAAAAACACGTTGTATGAGATAGGAAGTTACCAGTTCGACAGCCGCAACATGTTCATCTTCAACGAAAAAGAAAAAATTGCGCTTACCCAGCGTGAATCTGACTTGTTGAAACTTTTCATAGACAACAAAAACCGTGTGCTCAAACGGGAAGAGATTCTGAAATCTCTTTGGGGCGACGACGATTACTTCATGGGCCGAAGCCTGGATGTATTCATTTCACGCCTACGGAAAATCCTCGCCAATGAGACAGGCATTGCCATTGAAAACCTGCACGGCATCGGATTTCGTTTTTCGACAGACCTGTAATTGTATATTTTTGCAATAAATTTTCGATATGAAATCTTGGATTACCGTCGCCCTGCTTTTGATGACCGGCACTGTCGCCGCGCAGTATCACAATGGTGAAACACGCCGACTAACCGGGGCTACTATGCAGCAATCCAAAAAAAAATCGCCAGACAAAGAAGAACTCGTTGATATGTCGGTTAGACTCCTGACGGAAGAACTGTCTCTGGATGGTTTCCAGGCCGCGGTCATTGAACAGTTACTGAGCGAAAATCAAAAAGCGGAAGAAAAAATTGTGGTACAAGACATTCCAAAAGAATCGAAGATAGAACAGATTATTGCGTTGCGGGAAAAAATGAACGCAAAAATTAAGGGCGTTTTACAGCCGGAGCAAGTGGAAAAGTTCGAAAAAATGAGCAAGAAAAAGAAAAAGTAAATTATAGCGCAAGCAGTCCCGATGCCTTGAGTACGCTTAACGATTTCGAAGTCCAGAACAACTCGAAATTTTCCATTCCTTCATTTTCAAAGTCTTGCTTTAGCTGTTGCAAGGTCAGGGTTTTGGTATTAGAAACGGATAATTCCGCAAGTTTTCCAGCGAGCCAATTGCCTTCCAATTCGTTTAATTCTATGGTGAATGCGTGTCGCTTGTCGTGAAAAGTCAATGCGGCCATGCGCCAAGTATTGCCTTTCTTGGATTTCGTGAAATGACGTACTTTCGGATTTGACCCAATCCAAACCACTTTTGACGGGAACTTCAACGCGATTTGGGCATCGTCACCAGTGGCCTTTACAATGAAATCGGGTGCAATCGTCGTCCGCGGAATCCTGAAATCGAACCAATCCTGCAAATCATTGTCGAAACAGATGCCGTGCATGTAATTGTACAGGGATTTCTTGAGCCCAAAGCTGAATTGGCCATGATCGATGCCTGTTTGATCGACGTAATCCAAATCGTTATTGGCGAACGCGCCTATCGCATCAGTGGTTTTGACGATGCCGAAATCCTCGGGGCGCATCCCAACAGGACTGTGCGCCGTCAGGGCGAATTGGTGCCAAAACCCAGACTGCAAAATACCCGCTTCAAACATTTGCCGTACCATTTCCAGACTGTCAATCGTTTCTTGAACGGTCTGCGTTGGGTAACCGTACATCAGATACGCATGCACCATAATGCCCGACTCGGTGAAATTTCGGGTGACTTTCGCCACTTGACTTACCGTGACACCTTTGTCGATCAGCGCCAGCAACCGGTCCGACGCGACTTCCAGACCGCCGGAAACCGCAATACAACCCGAGGCTTTCAAGAGTATGCATAAATCACGGCTGAAACTTTTCTCGAACCTGATGTTCGTCCACCAGGTCACGGCCATTTTGCGGCGCAGAATTTCCAACGCGAGTGCGCGCATCAAGGCCGGCGGCGCGGCTTCGTCGACGAAATGGAAGCCGTTCTGACCGGTTTGGGCCATGAGTGTTTCCATGCGGTCGCAGAGTAAACTGGCCGCAACGGGTTCATATACTTTGATGTAATCGAGCGAAATGTCGCAGAAAGTGCATTTTCCCCAGTAGCAGCCGTGAGCCATCGTGAGTTTATTCCAGCGGCCGTCGCTCCAAAGACGGTGCATCGGGTTGGCGATTTCAATCACCGAAATGTACTTGTCCAGCGGCAATCCGGTATAGTCCGGCGCCCCAACTTCGCTTTGTTTGTAATCGGGTAATCCAGAGCCATCCATGTACTGAACCTTTCGGTCAGCCAGCACAAAAGTGCGTTTCAGCGCCTCAATCGTGCGACGGCCTTCGAGGTATTCGACCAGCAATTCCACCGGTCGTTCGCCGTCGTCGAGTGTAATAAAGTCAAGAAATTCAAAGACACGCGGGTCAGACAAAGACCGCAATTCCGTATTGGGGAAACCGCCGCCCATGGCCACTTTGGTATTCGGATAGTGCCTTTTCACGAATTGCGCACACCGAAATGCGGCATAAAGATTTCCCGGAAATGGCACCGAGACCAATAATAAATCAGGCTTGATGGCTGCCAATCTCCTACCAAATACCTCCAGCAGGATGTCATCGATATAGGTTTGCGGCTGCTGCAAGGCATCGTACAACTCGTCGAAGCTGTTGGCCGAACGCCCCAATCGTTCAGCGTAACGGCTGAACCCAAAATGCGGATCGACACATTCCACGATAAAGTCCGACAAATCCTCGAGATACAACGTAGCCAGGTGTTTCGCTTTGTCTTGCGTGCCCATCGCCCCGAATGCCCAGTCCAGGTCATCCAATTGGGCGAACCGAGAAGCTTCGGGGAGGAAATCATCTTGGCAAATCGACAGTGCGAGCGTTGGATTTTTCCCTTGCAGGAACGCAATGACGGAGTCAATCGTGTTGACATAATCTTCACGCAGGGCGTAAATACGGGTGGCGTTGTCCGATAAAATTTCCGCAGAGGTATCGACCTTTGAAAAAAGCGACGACAAGCCTTGTCGTGAGAAAAGTTCTAGAATGACCTCGATGCCCAAATCATCCTGCGCGGCGTCAATGCCTTTGGTTTTCAGAAAACCTTTTAGGTAAGCCGTAGCCGGATAAGGCGTATTGAGCTGCGTGAACGGCGGTGTGATCAGGTAACATTTGGCGGTCATAGTTGGCAAAATTAAGGATATTGAAACAAAAAGGCGGAACAAATCAGTCCGCCTTTCTCTTCCGTTTCCCGGAAATGAACTTCTGCTTGGTTTTAAGCCGTTTTTCCGCGGCGTCATAGAACGCATCGCTCCATGAATTCATCGCCACCAAGCGGACTTCAGCCAAAGCCTTAAGTGCTTTCTTGTACCGTTGTAGGTGTTCCAATAAGAACACCCGGCCATACAAGATTTCTGCCTTGGGAATGCCTTTGATGGTCAACGCAAATGCTATGAGCTTTTCTGCCTCTTCGTAGTCCTGGTTCAGCACCAATGTCCTGATGTAATAAGGATATACTTCCACGGCAAGAATGTCTGCCGCCAAAGCACGTTCATAATAATGCTTGGCTTCCTCGTACTGCATAAGCTGTTCGGAATGTACGCGGGCATAAAGCAACAACGCCGTTGCGTTCTTGTCGTCGTAAGACAGTGCATAGTCCAGGGATTCAATGGTAGATTCCAAAGAAAATGGATAGCTGTCTAAGGCTTGTGACAAGTATTTATCTATAGTTTTCATCTCATTTTTGAATATTTAAATGGTGATCATTTGTCCATTCGGACAATCTTCGGGATAAAAACCCCGAGTACATCGACGAGCTCTGCCTGCAAAGCCATTACTGTTTTGATGTTTTTGTAAGCCATCGGCGCCTCGTCTACATTTCCTCCAATCAACGTCACGCCATGTTCCGAAAGTGTTTTCTTCACTTCGCTGGGTGTAAAAGTCGCTTTGCACTTGGCGCGGGACAACAATCGTCCGGCTCCGTGTGAAGCGGAATTCAGGCTTAACGCATTTCCTTTGCCCGAGACAATATAGCCGGGCGCAGTCATTGAACCGGGGATAATCCCTAATTCGTCTTTCGCAGCCGGCGTGGCGCCTTTCCGGTGTACAATGCGCTCGTGTCCGTCAACCATTTCCTTCCAAGCAAAATTGTGGTGGTTTCCGATGTTGAAGGCAATTCGGTGACCGAGCGCCTTGGAAATACGTCGGTGGATATCGTCGTGACAGGCTTGCGCATAATCTCCGGCCAAGTTCATCGCCAACCAGTATTCCTGACCCGGCTGGCTGTCAAGGTCAAGCCACGCCAGATGCTGGACGGCTTTCGGCAACCGGCATTCCTTTGCGGCAAGATCAG
The DNA here is from genome assembly GCF_965137575.1 of Flavobacterium longum. Taxonomy (NCBI): domain Bacteria; kingdom Pseudomonadati; phylum Bacteroidota; class Flavobacteriia; order Flavobacteriales; family Flavobacteriaceae; genus Flavobacterium; species Flavobacterium longum. Next base: position 132,208 of record NZ_CBCRZJ010000003.1, read on the forward strand.
TATAGTATTTGGCGATGTTCGCGCCCAGCCCGCGGGAACCGGAGTGCGACAATACAGCCAGATAATCACCGGCAGACAGTTCCCATTCCGGACGCGCGGCATTGAGCGTGACGATGCCAAATTCCACGAAATGATTTCCGCCTCCGGATGTACCCAATTGCTGGTATGCTTTGCCCAAGAGACTTCGCAGCAAAGGAATTTCACCGAATACACTGCGCGTGAAAATCTCGTGGTCGACCTTGACCGCATGCGTTTCCTTCATCCCGAATTTCGTATGCTCTTTCAGGATATTCTGGAGTTGGTGATCCTTCCCTTTCAGGTAGGAAGCAGGCAAATCAAATACGGACAGACTCATGCGGCAACCGATATCAACGCCAACACCATATGGAATCACGGCATTCTCCGTAGCCAATACACCGCCAATCGGCAACCCATAACCGGTGTGTGCATCGGGCATCAACGCACCGGCTACGGCAATTGGCAATTTCAGTGCGTCGTACAACTGGTTTTTTGCTTGCGCATCGATTTCATTCCCTCCGAAAATCGCAAACGGTGCCGGCGAATGCATCAGTTGCCTTATGCGGATCTCCTCTGGTTTCATCAACCCTTCGGCCACTTTAGCCCAGGTTTGGTTTGACACGAATTTCTCCGGTTGGCGTAAAACCTCTTTTGCTTCATTAAGGATTACTTCCTTGCGGACATCGCGTCGGTAACGGTTGATCTGTCCCAACGCAACATTGATTGAATTGTTTTTGGGAAAACCCAGCTTTACGAGGTCTTTCCCTGATAATTTATTTCCCATGATTTCTAAATAATTTGTGATGCGACTATGCGCACATGATTTGCCTAATGGCAAATGGCGGATTGATGAATCGGGAAATTTTGAAGTACAAAAAAAGCCCGAACTAAATAACTTCGGGCTTTCTCATATGATTAAGTATGAATTAACTGGGAGATAAGCCACGAAGAAGTACACGGCCATCTACCGACGGCTGCAGTGCATTTTGAATGTTGAAACTTGCAAACATATTTCTTCGTTTTTAGGTTAAATGATAACGGCGCAAATTTTTATAATTCTTTTCGGAATTTCCTAATAAAACTTTCAAAAAATTGAAAACGCCTTTGTTTTCAACGTTTTACTGCCATCGGCTATTCGCTTTTTTTCCCTAATTTTACCGAAATTTTCACCATCCGCCATGCCAAACGACTGTATCAGCTATCAGGAATCCGGTTATTTTTCAGACCTCATTTCAGACTATCTCAACCGGAAAACCGAATTGGAAAAGCTGTACAACCGGTTTCCGACCTTGGACAATTTCGGGGCGCAGATCGATGAAAAATCGGCCAATTTCTCAGGAAACCGGGCGCTTCTTTCGGAGACTATCGAACGGCAATACCGTGGACTCGACGTGTCAGACATCACCAGAAAAAACATCGAATCGCTCAAAAGCAGCCGCACATTTACGGTGACCACCGGCCATCAATTGAACCTCTTTACCGGGCCGTTGTATTTCTTGTACAAAATCATTTCGACCATCAAACTCGCAGCGCAGCTCAAGGAAAGGTATCCGGACTGCGAATTTGTTCCGGTGTATTGGATGGCGACTGAAGACCACGATTTCGAGGAAATCAACTACTTCAATTTCAAAGGCAAGAAATTCCGATGGCACCGAGAGGTTTCTGGCCCAGTCGGCAGATTGGACACCGAAGGATTGGCCGCGGCCTTTGAACTGTTTTCCGCTGGATTGGGCGCAGGAAATCACGCTGATACGCTTCGAAAACTCTTTGCGACATCTTATCTCGAAAAAAGCAACTTAACCGATGCCACGCGCCATTTGGCCAATGCGCTCTTCGGTGCGTACGGATTGGTTATTCTCGACGGCGATGACACTGAACTGAAACGCCAATTTTCGCCTTACATCGAAAAAGAGCTTCTCGGGCAGGTGTCACATCAGGAAGTCACGGACACCATCGACACGATGCACGGCTATACGATTCAGGTCAACCCTCGGGAAATCAACCTTTTTTACATGGAAGACGGCCTGCGCGAACGCATCATCCGCGAAGGAGAAACTTTTGTGGTGAACAATACGCCGATGCGTTTTTCTGAAACGGAAATGTTGGATATCGTGCAGCGGCATCCGGAGCGCTTTAGCCCTAACGTAATCATGCGGCCATTGTATCAGGAAGTGATTTTGCCCAACTTGTGTTACATAGGCGGCGGCGGCGAAATTGCCTATTGGCTGGAACTCAAGAGTTTCTTTAAAGCGATGGACGTGACATTCCCGATGTTGCTCGTCCGGAACTCGGTACTGCTGGTCACGGAAAAGCAAGCCGCAAAAGCAGACAAATTGCAACTGACCTGGAAAGACTTATTCCGCAAGCCGCAAGATTTAGTGACCGAAAAAACGAAAGCCCTTTCGCCCTTCGAACTGGATTTTTCGGCCCAGAAGGATTTCTTGAGACGGCAATTCGCGGCACTTTTCGACATCGCCCAACAGACAGATAAATCTTTTTCTGGTGCCGTCAAAGCACAGGAAGCCAAACAAATCAAAGGATTGGACAACCTCGAAAAACGGTTGTTGAAGGCCGAGAAACGCAAACATACCGAACTGCTCTCGCGCATGACTCATTTGCAACAGGAATTGTTCCCGAACGGCACGCTGCAGGAACGATTCGCAAATTTCTCTGAATTCTGGCTCGACCACGGCGAAGCATTGATCCCAAAAATCGCGTCGGTCGTTCAACCGCTTGAAAATAGGTTCGACATCATCGTACTTTAAGTTGTCAACACGCAAACGTTTTCGATAGTGGATTCCAGCAGGACACTCTTGCTTTTAGCTGGTTTTCAGCTACATTCGCATCAAACAAAGGACTTATCATGAAAAATTTATGGTTAACTGCCGCTTTGCTATTGGCGTTTGCGGGCCAAGCTCAAATCGTATCAATAGTAGGCACTGGCGTCAATGGCTGGCCAGGCAACATGACAGGCGCCGAACTCGCCATGACGACCGCCGATTTTGTTACCTATACTTTGCCGAATGTTTCGGTAAGCACCGGCGAGGTTAAATTTCGCCAGGATTATGACTGGACGATCAATTGGGGCGGATCTACTTTCCCGTCAGGCAACGGTGTTCAGGGCGGGCCAAATATTCCAACGGTTGCCGGCACCTATGACATTACGTTCAACCGCAGCAATGGCACCTACACATTCATTGGAACCACGGCATTCTCGTTTGTCGGGATTTGGGGTCCGGCCGTAGACGGCATCAACGGATTTATGGGTCCGGACGTGAATATGGCCACTGTCGACGGCGTAAATTACCGTTTGTCTGCGTTTTATTTTACCAGCGGAACGGCCGTTTTTCGGCAGGATGACAACCCGAATCTGGTTTGGTCCAGCACGGCATTCCCGACCGGAACTGCTGTCTCGCAAGGACCGGCTCTTTTCATTCCAGGCGGCCAATATACCGTAGACTTTAACCGCACAACCGGCGCTTACGACTTTCATTTCCCAAGCGTTGGCGTGCTCGGAACAGCGGTTAATGGTTGGAACACCGATGTGGACCTCATGACATCCAACGGCGAGTATTACTACGGCAACATCATGCTCAGCAACGGCGCATTGAAGTTCAGGCTGGACGACAGCTGGACAACCAATTGGGGTGGCAACGGCATGAGCGGAACGGCCGTACCCAATGGTGCCGACATCGTAATCACCACGGCGTCTACAGCACTTCACGGCATTGAATTCAATCGAAATACATTGTCTTACACGATTTCGACCACGCTGGCGCTACCGCAACTATCGCTCACGACGGTTGGTGTTACACCCAATCCTGCGGTTTTGGCATGGCGCATCCAATGCAGTAACCCCATTCAGGAAGTGGCGCTCTTTGACCTTACCGGCAAACTGGTGCTGACCCAAAAAGGCAACGGTTTGGAAATGGATTTGGATGCGCAGCGGTTGGCATCGGGCATGTATGTCGCGAAAGTACTATCGGGACAAACGGTAGCTACCATGAAATTGATCCGTGAATAATTAATAAGTCCATTCTGTCATTTTCCTATCGGAAACAAGCAAGTTTTCAACACTAAAACGTTTGCGGAAAAATGAATACAACGAACACGAAATGGGCACACTACATTTGCAACGATTTTAAAATCAAACGCTTATAAAAATATCTCCCCGAGTATTTTTTGGTTAAAAAAATAGTTTTGAAGTTATGCTTGAATCCCTCGGAAGTAGCGCCGGGGGATTTTTGTTTTCGCCCGAAAAAAGACGTGTGCCCATTTTTATATTCAATTTGGAAGCGCTACTTTTGCACCGATTTTAAAAAATAATAAAATGGCTACAAACAGAACATTTACAATGATTAAGCCTGATGCGGTTGAGGCCGGACACATCGGGGGAATTTTAAATATGATTGCTGACGGCGGCTTTAGGATCGTGGCGATGAAACTCACGCAAATGACCGTTGCCGATGCACAGAATTTTTATGCCATCCACAAAGAGCGTCCGTTCTTTGGCGAATTGGTTGAATTCATGTCGCGCGGCCCGATCGTTGCGGCAATCCTGGAAAAGGAAAATGCGGTAGAAGATTTCCGTACGCTTATCGGTGCCACAAACCCTGAGCAAGCTGCCGAAGGCACTATCCGTAAGAAGTACGCCAAGTCTATTGGCGAAAATGCCGTTCACGGATCGGACAGCGACGAGAATGCTGCCATTGAAGGCGCGTTCCATTTTGCAGGCCGTGAGATGTTTTAATCGATTCGATGTAAGATATTTCGATTGTCCGAAAAGAAAATCCCGCTTCATTGAAGGCGGGATTTTTATTTGATGTATTAGCGCAATACCACTTCCTTCACGACTTCCTTGCCCAATTCTTCGTTGAGCATGTGGATGATTTTGTTCTTCCCGAAGCTTAACTCTTCCCGCAATACGGCCGAAGTCAATTCCACATACAACGTTGAACCTTTCAGTATCATGTTCCGGGTGTAACTGTTCACACCATTGCCCATAAGGTTTTTCCAGGCATCAAGCACGGCGACTTGGTCCATACCGGGCTGGAGCTTGTTGCTTTGGATGATTTCTTTCAGGATATCGCCCACATGGTTGTCATTGCTGAGTCTTTTGGCCATTATTTTATAGTGAAAGGAACGGGTTTCTTGTAATGGTACTCGAGATTGTTGTCATTCTTAAAGACCAATTCCTGGTCAGAGATTGAGATGATTTTCTCCTTCCATTTGGCGTAACCCGAGTCGTAGTAGAGAAAAGCATCGCCGTCTTGGAATGAAACCGATACTTTTTCGGACGTGCCGGCATCGAGGTATTTTCCATCGACTTGCGGCATGACTTTCTTGCGGAAGCCTTTCTCGCCTTCAATCTTGAAATAGTCTATGGTCGTGTTGATCTTGTAATCTTTGGTATTGCCGTCTGGCAGGATGACTTTCTCGATTTCCCAATAGCCATTGATTTTGGAAATATCTTCGGGTTGCACCGCGCCATTACAGGCCACGAGCAGCAACATCAGTAATAAAAAAGTCAATCTGGAGATCATTTTAGGAAAGGATTAAATTGGGTGACTAAAAATACGAATTCGCCGTTAAACTATTCGCTACCTTTATCATCTGAGGCTAAATTTTTTTTATGAAAGCGCTTTCCATACTCTGCTTTGCGTTGCTGATTTTGGGCTGTTCCAACGACGACGCAACAAACCAACCACCCGACAACACCGAATTGTATTTTCCGCCTATCGGTTCTGACGTTTGGGAAACCAAGACACCCGCAGCATTGGGCTGGAACGAAACCGCCGCACAACCGCTTCTGGATTATCTCGAAGAAAAACACACAAAAGCTTTCATCATTCTCGTGGACGGCAAAATGGTGATGGAAAACTATTTCAATGGCCACGCCGCGTCTTCGCTTTGGTATTGGGCCAGCGCCGGGAAAACGTTGACCGCCACCATGACCGGAATTGCCGAGCAGGAAGGATTTCTGGACATTGACGATAAAGTATCTGATCATTTGGGAACCGGCTGGACAACCGCACCTTTGGCCAAGGAAAACCTCATCACCTGCCGCAATCTCCTGGAGATGACTTCTGGCCTGGACGATGCGCTTGGCGATGGCGTGACGCCTGCCGAACTGCAATATAAAGCCGACGCCGGCACGCGCTGGGCATACCACAATGTGTATGTGAAATTGCAGGATGTGATTTCGGAAGCCACCGGCCAGACCTACAGCGATTACTTCAATGCGAAGTTGCGCGACCTGATTGGCATGAACGGCGGCTGGTTTGTCTCGGGCAACAACATTGTGTACGCCAGCAATGCCCGTAGCATGGCGCGTTTCGGACTGTTGATGCTCAACAAAGGAAAATGGGAAGATACCGTAATCGTCAACGAAAATTTCTGGAATGAGGCCAAAAATACCTCACAAAACATAAACCTTGCTTACGGCTATCTTTGGTGGCTCAACGGCAAATCCAGCTACCATTTGCCGCAGACGCAATTCCAATTCAATGGCAGCATCATCCCCAGCGGGCCGAACGACATGTATATGGCGCTGGGTAAGAACGACCAGAAAATATACGTAGTTCCAAGCAAACGGATGGTCGTGATCCGGATGGGCGACGCCGCCGACGATGTTTCCGTTGCCCTATCCGATTTTGATGAAACGCTCTGGGAAAAAATAAATGCGCTGACTAATTAGCGCATTATTTTATTTCTTCGTTTTGAGGTATTTCCTGATGGCCAATACCAAAAACACAAACCCGATTAGGGAGAAACTATAATGAAAAACAGGTGTTGTGCGGTCATAAACCACGCGCGACAAGAAGAAACAGGCCACGGCAATCAGGTACAGATGAACGGGTTTCAGGTTTTTCAATGCCGCCATCACTTAAAGAATGAATCCACGAATTCGTACTTATTGAACACCTGCAAGTCTTCGATGCCTTCGCCCACGCCGATATATTTTACCGGAATCTGGAACTGGTCTGAAATCCCGATGACCACGCCGCCTTTGGCCGTGCCGTCGAGTTTCGTGACCGCTAAGGCCGATACTTCGGTGGCCGCGGTGAATTGTTTGGCTTGCTCGAAAGCATTCTGGCCTGTGGAACCGTCAAGGACGAGCATGACATCGTGCGGCGCATCTGCCACGACTTTTTGCATGACACGCTTTACTTTGGTAAGTTCGGCCATGAGATTGGCCTTATTGTGCAAACGCCCTGCAGTATCGATAATGACAATATCGGCGTTTTGCGAAACAGCACTCTGCAAGGTATCAAAGGCGACCGAAGCAGGATCTGAACCCATTTGTTGCTTGACGATAGGCACGCCCACGCGGTCTGCCCAAATCTGCAATTGATCGATGGCCGCGGCACGGAAGGTGTCGGCAGCGCCCAGCACGACTTTGTAACCGGCTTTCTTGAACTGGTGGGCCAACTTGCCGATGGTGGTGGTTTTGCCCACGCCATTGACGCCGACTACCATAATGACATACGGTTTCTTGTTGGCCGGAATGGTGAAGTCTGTGGCTTCGCCGTGGTTGGTTTCAGACAGCAACCCGGCGATTTCCTCGCGGAGGATTTGATTGAGTTCGTCGGTGCCGAGGTATTTGTCTTCCGCCACGCGGTTTTCGATGCGCTCGATGATTTTGAGTGTGGTTTCTACCCCAACGTCTGAAGTGACAAGCACTTCTTCGAGATTGTCCAAAACTTCATCATCGACTTTTGATTTGCCGGCGATGGCTTTGGTCAGCTTGGAGAAGAAACTGGTTTTGGTTTGTTCGAGGCCTTTGTCGAGGGTTTCCTTTTTTTCTGAGGAAAATATGCGTTTGAAGAATGACATGGTTTGAAATGTTAAGGTTCAACGTTCAACGTTCAAGGTTAGTGCGTTCGAACTTTGAACTTTAAACCTTAAACTTTGAACGCTCACAGCCCGGATGGCAACGGAAAGCCCGCAGCGGTGAAAGCCAAGTTTTTGAAAATGAAACCGGCGACCAACGGAAGCCGAGGTGAATTTTACAAAAACGGCTTGAACAGCGAGGACTTGCAGTGAACAGCCGGACCAGCTGCAAACCTACCAAAAAACTTCGATTCGGGAAACATTATAAAACAAAAAAGCCACTTCAAAAAGAAGCGGCTTTCTGTATGGGTTTATAGCCAGATTATTTCTTTTTCAAGAACTCATCTGCAGCTTCAGGAGCCATGATCCCTTCAACGAAAGTGTAAGCGCCAGTCTTTGGCGACTTCACCATCTTGATGACTTTTGACAACCTTTTTGAAGAGGTCTGGAGGGTTGCTACGGTTTTCTTTGCCATGACTTATAAGATTACTTGATTTCTTTGTGAACGGTTACCCTTTTCAAGACAGGGTTGAATTTCTTGATCTCCAAACGGTCTGGAGTGTTCTTTTTGTTCTTGGTAGTGATGTACCGTGACGTGCCAGGCATGCCGCTTGTTTTATGCTCGGTGCATTCTAAGATTACCTGGATCCTGTTGCCTTTCTTTGCCATTTCTTATCGTTGTTTGTCCTGTGAAGGATTACATTTTGATGAAACCTTCTGCCTGTGCTTTTTTCAAAACTGCAGTCAGTCCGTTTTTGTTAATTGTCTTGATTGTTGAAGCGGCTACCCTCAAGGTAATCCACCTGTCTTCTTCAGCGAGGTAAAAACGCTTCTTCACCAAGTTCACGGAAAATTTCCTCTTGGTTTTGTTCATCGCGTGGGAAACGTTGTTTCCTACCATCGCTCTTTTGCCTGTAAGGTCGCAAACTCTTGACATTATGCTATTTTTAAGTCGTTATTCAAAATCAGGGTGCAAAGAAAAGAAAAATAATTGGTTTGCACAAAATAAATATTGTGGATTTTTTGGATTTTTTTCTGAACGGACCGCGTGGCTTTGCGCCTACCTTTTCAAAATTTCCTGTCGCAACATCTCGAGCGATTTGTTGACACTCCGGTCAATGACTTTGTCGCGCGGTTGGCCGAAGTTGAATTCTTCCACGACGACACCATCTGGCGTGGCCACGGCGATGAACACGATGCCGACACCTTTGTCTGTATCATCGGTGGTTGGGCCGGCGTTTCCGGTGATGCCGATGGCATAGTCAGTCTTTAAAATCCGTTGCGCGGACTGGGCCATTTCCTTGGCGACTTCGGCGGAAACAACGGTGTGTTTTTCAATGGTTTGTTTCGATACGCCCAGCACTTCGGTCTTGACTTCTTCTGCGTAGCTGACGATGCTGCCTTTGTAATATTGAGATGAACCTGGGATGGAAGTCAGTGTTTGTGCAATTTTTCCTCCGGTGCAGCTTTCGGCGGTGGAAACGGATTGCTTTCGTTCGGTGAGCAGTTTCCCGACGACGGCTTCGAGTACTTCTTCGTCGTCGTAACCTACGATAATATCGCCGATGATTCCGGACAACGAGGTTACTTTTTCCGCGATGGCATTTTCGATGATGGTTTTGTCTTTTCCGCGGGCGGTCAGTCTCAACCGGACACGGCCCGGCGCCGGAAGGTAGGCGAGTTTGATGAACTCCGGAAGGTTGTTTTCCCAGTCTTCGATGCGTTCGGCGATGACGCTTTCGCCCACGCCATAGGTCAGAATGGTTTTGTGAACAATGTACGGCCGGTCATATTCGCGGACGAGTTTAGGAATGATCTCGTGCTCGACGATGCCTTTCATCTCATAAGGAACGCCCGGCAAAGAGATAAAAACCGTCTGGCCTTTCTGCAGCCACATGCCCGGCGCGGTGCCGTAGCGGTTGAACAACACAGTGGACGACGACGGAACGAGCGCTTGGTCTCTATTGACTTGCGAAATTTCTCGCTTGAAGAGGTTGCGCCACATATCTTCGATGTGGGCCAACACGTCTGGGTTGACGACCAGATGGTCGTTGAAATACTCGCAGATGGTTTTCTTGGTGATGTCGTCTTTTGTTGGACCGAGGCCGCCGGTGATGATGACCAGATCGACTTTGTCCTGAAGGTAACCGAACGTATCCAGGATTTGGTCGCGATCGTCGCCAATAGACAGCATCTCGACCGTCCGGATGCCAATCTTGTCGAGCGCTTTGGCGATATACCCGGAATTGGTATCGGTGATTTGCCCGATGAGGATTTCATCGCCGATGGTGAGTATGACTGCCGTCATTTGGTTATTATGAATTATAAATTCTAAATGATAAATAGAAGAGCTTCTGCCCTAATTTAGAATTTAAAATTTAGAATTTAGAATAATTAAAGGTTAAAGTCTTTCTTGATTTCCTTTACCGCCTTTTCTACCTGGGATTCGATGCTGTCAAAAGTGTCGTTGATTTCCTTGCGTTTGCCTTCGCGTTTGGTCCAGGCTTCCACCTGCAAGATTTCTTCATAGGCGAGGTTCATGCCAAGCAAATCCAAGGTAGGTTTGATTTTGTGGGCATAGGCGTATGCCAATTTGTGGTCTTTGGTTTTGATGCCGAGTTTGATTTGTACCATGTCTTGCGGTACCTCGGTGACAAAAAGCGTGATGATCTGCATCACGAATTCGGGGTCGTTGTCTGAAAGTGCATAGACTTTCGCAAGGTTGTAATTTAAGGCCATTACTTAATTTCTACGGTCAATAGTTTTTTTTGGTTCAAGTACCCTTCCAGCACGTCGCCCGGCCTCACTTGCGCGACTCCTTCTGGCGTTCCGGTAAAAATTAAATCTCCAGTCTTCAGGGTGAAAAAACGGGAAACGTAAGAAATGATTTCGTCAATTTGCCAAAGCATCATGGCCGAATCACCTCTTTGGGCGGTTTGTTTGTTTTTTAGCAGTTCAAATGTAAGGCTTTCCTCAGAACTAAAAACTTTTTTCGACAAGAAGTCACCAATCACCGCCGAATTGTCAAAAGCCTTCGCTTTTTCCCACGGCAACCCCTTTTCTTTTAGGGTTTGTTGCAAATCGCGCGCGGTAAAATCAATTCCTACCGTCAATTCATCATAGTATTTGTGGGCAAACTTCGCATCGATGTATTTCCCAGCCTTGTTGATCTTCACAACGATTTCGATTTCGTGGTGTACGTCGTTGGAAAATTCCGGAATGTAAAAAGCCTGATCACTCGGCAACCATGCGGTATCCGGCTTTAAGAAAATGACCGGTTCGTCTGGGCGCTCGTTGTTCAGTTCTTCGATGTGTTTGGCGTAGTTGCGGCCGATGCAGAGGATTTTCATTTCTAGTTGTTAGTGGCTAGTTGTTAGTTGCTAGATGTTTTGTCGATAATCATGTTTATACTTCAATTCGTACAGGCCATTTTTCTAATACATAAAACCGCTATGTCAAATTTGATTTCCTCGTAGTTAAGTGAATAGCCCATTTCCAGACAACTCTTGCAGCTCCTAACAACTAAAAACTAGCAACTTCCTTGCAGCTTCTAACCACTAGCAAATCCCTAAAATTTACTATTCAACTTCCGCAACTTGATTGCAGTCAAAACTTTCTTTGTATATAACGGAAACTCGGCGTTCTGGATCCACCCGAAATAACCCGGTTCAATTTCAAAGACCTTTTCCACTTTCACGCCTTTGTGTTTGCCGAAAGAGAAACATTCGTGTCCCTCGTCATCCAGGACAATGAAACCCGCAAAGTCAACGGATTTTTTGCGCGTCGTGTATTCAGACAGCGCTTTCATATCATTTTGCAAATCCGGGTAACGGTCCAGTTGCGCTTTTAAGATTTCATAGGTTGCGAGTGTGTCGGCTTCAGCGCTGTGGGCATTTTCAAGCGTTTGTCCACAATAAAATTTATAGGCGGCGGAAAGCGTGCGTTCTTCTTTTTTGTGGAAAATGGTCTGGATATCAACCGACACACGGCTTTTCATATCGAAATCAATGTCGGCGCGGAGCAGTTCTTCCACCAAAAGCGGAATGTCGAAACGGTCTGAATTGAAACCCGCCAAATCGGAATCCTTGATCATGGCATAGACCTGGGCAGACAATTCCTTAAACGTAGGTTCGTTGGCAACTTTTTCGTCGGTAATGCCGTGCACTGCGGTACATGCCGCCGGAATCGGGCGCTCCGGATTCACCAGCCACGTACGGCTTTCTTTGTTGCCGTTGGGATAGACTTTTAATATTGAAATTTCGACGATACGGTCTTTGCTGATGTCGGTTCCGGTGGTTTCGAGGTCGAAGAAACACATCGGCCGGGAGAGTTTGAGTTCCATGGTGATAATTTCGGCAAAGATACGGCGACGCAATTAATAATTAATAATTAATATCTAGGCGCTCTCGCAAAAAGAAAAAGCTTCCGAGAAAGGAAGCTTTTCATTATTAATTTTTCATTATCCATTAAAATGTCCGGTTCTCATCAAACGCTTCCATCAATTCGGCTACGCGTTTCACGAAACTGCCGCCGAGCGCGCCGTCCACAACCCTGTGGTCGTAGCTGTGCGAGAGGAACATTTTCTTGCGGATGCCGATGAAGTCGCCTTCTTCGGTTTCAATGACCGCCGGCACTTTCCGGATGGCGCCGAGCGCGAGAATGCCCACTTGCGGCTGGTTGATGATCGGTGTTCCGAAGACAGAACCGAAAGTTCCAACGTTCGTCACCGTGTATGTTCCACCTTGCGTATCGTCTGGCTTGAGCTTGCCTGCTTTCGCACGGTTGCCCAAATCGTTGACGGCTTTTGCCATACCGATTAAGTTCAATTGGTCGGCGTTTTTGATGACCGGCACAATGAGGTTTCCGTTAGGCAGTGCTGCGGCCATACCCAAGTTGATGTTTTTCTTCTTGATGATGTAATCGCCTTCCACGGAAATGTTCATGAGCGGGAAATCTTTCAACGCGCGGGCGATGATTTCCATGAATATCGGGGTAAAGGTCAGCTTCTCGCCTTCCCTTTTCTCGAATGCGGTTTTATTTTTTTCGCGCCAATCCCAAATCGCCGTCACATCTACTTCGATGAACGATTGTACGTGCGCCGACGTTTGTACGGACTGCACCATATATTGGGAAATCAATTTGCGCATGCGGTCCATTTCCACGATTTCGTCCTGGCCGTTGACCGATACCGGCATGGCTTTGGCGGCTGGAGCAGGTTGGTCACTAGTCGCGGGGCGTTGTTCGTTGGTTGCGGCTGGGGCAGGTTGTGCTGCCTGCGCTGTTTGCTGAACTGGCGGCTCTGGAATGGCTTGCGTTGCAGCAGGTGCAGGTCGCGATGTTGCTACTGGCTGTTTGCCACGGTTGGCGACATACTCCAAAATATCATTCTTGGTGACGCGGCCTTCTGCACCGGTGCCGTTAATGCTTTCGAGTTCGGCCATCGATACATTTTCCTGGGCCGCGATGTTCTTCACCAGCGGCGAATAGAATTTATCTGAATTGTGGTATTCCTCACGGGTTGGGGCTTGGCCCGAAGCAACCGGAGCGGCCACGAAGTCACGGGCAGCTTCTACGGTTTTCTCAATCTCGGCTACTGGAGCGGCAACGGCTTCAGGCGCGGCAACGGCCGTTGTGGCTTCACTTGGCGCATCGACGGCAACACCGCCTTCGGTTTCAATGATACCGATGGTTTGGCCTACTTTCACAACATCGTCTTTATGGAACAACTGCTCCACCAACGTTCCCGAAACTTCCGAAGGCACTTCGCTGTCTACCTTATCGGTGGCGATTTCCAAAACCGCCTCGTCGGCGTCAATGTGGTCGCCAACCTGCTTGAGCCAGTTGGTGATGGTTGCTTCGGCTACGCTCTCTCCCATTTTAGGGAGTTTCAGTTCAAATCTTGCCATGAGTGTTGTGAAATTTGACTGCGAAAATAGGAAAAATTATTCGCTTTCAATCGATGTCGCCTTGATTTTAGATAATCGGCAAATCATTCTCGACGAGTGGCAAATGTGACCACTTCGCCCCTGTCATTACTGGAATCGCTGCCAATGAGATAGCCATCGTTTTTATGGACAATCCTAAAGACCATCCGCAAATCAGCTAAACGCTCCATCATGTCAATTATCTGCTTGAACGACAGCATTTCGGCATCGAACAAAACCTTAAAACCACGCGCCTGTTTGACGCTTTCCAACGTAAAAAACTGATAATGCCCGGGAAGGCTGGGCCGCAAATCAAACGGCAAATCATCATCTTCGGAAATTAAGGCATGGGCGTACTCGCGTCTGGACTTTTCGGGATTTTTTGCTTTTTTCAGCGCAAAAAAATAGGCTCCGATTTTCATGAACAGGTCGAAAACGAAAGATTTGCGAAAGTGTTTTTTATAAAAGAAATCCATCGCTTCCTGAAAACGCTTCATGTATAGCGCGTCCTTCACGGTGCTTTCGCCTTTGTAATGGATGACCGAAGTGTCGCCGAAATAATAGTTGGATTTCCCGGATTTCAACACCGTGTAAGACAAATCGATGTCGTCGGAATACATGAAGCAATTTTCGTCGAACCCGCCGACCTGATGGTACAATTCACGTTTCATCACCATAAACGCCCCGACGAGAATTTCCACTTTTCCGGTTTCATTTTCGCCGAGATGTGCCGCGTAATACTTGCCTTTACTGAAACCTGTTATTTTACCCAAAGCGGTCCAAGGCGTTGGGATGCCGCGCTTGGATTCGGGTAGGAATTTGCCGATGCCGTCGATGAGTTTTACCCCTACAATACCCAAATCAGGCTTGGTTTGGGCGAATGCCAGGACTTTTTCAAACGTATCTTCGGCCACGACCGTATCGGGGTTCAAAATGCAAATGTATTCGCCTCTGGCCTGCGCCACGCCAATGTTGTTGCCTTTGGGAAACCCGAGGTTTTCAGTGTTCGCGATGAGTGTCACGTCCGGAAACCGCGACCGCATCATGGCGACGCTGTCATCAGGGGAATTGTTGTCGACGACAATGATTTCGGCGTCGAGGTTTTGGATGGCTTTCTGCACGCTCAACACGCATTGCGCCAAAAAGTAACGCACGTTATAGTTGAGGATGACGACGGAAAGTTGCATGCGCAAAGATAGGCTTATCAATGAATAATTAATAATTGATAATGAATAATGGAGCGCGGCCAAAATAACATTCGATTTAAGCCAAAAAAAAGCGCCCGAAAAAATCGAGCGCTTGTTCTAATTATCCATTGCCAATGATCAATTGTCAATTGAAATCGTTCTTTTGGGTTTCGGCAACGCTTCCTCGCGTTTCGGCAAGGTGATTTTCAGGATGCCGTTTTCGTATGCGGCCTTGATGTCTTCGGCGTTGACGGTTTCCGGCAACGTAAAGGCGCGCTTGAAAGCCGAATGCGAGAATTCGCGGCGGGTGAATTTGCCTTCCTGTGTGGTGTTTTCTTCTTTGTGCTCGGACGAAATGGTGAGCAAGTCATTGTCGAGTTCGATGTTGAAATCTTCTTTGGCCTTGCCCGGAGCGGAAAGCTCGACCTCAAAGGCGTTGTCTGTCTCGCGGATGTTTACCGGCGGAACCGACACATTCATTTGTTGCATGCCGCCCACCCAATCTGGGCGGAAGAATTCTTCCATTAATGACGGGAAAAAATTCCTGTTGTTTGGGGTGCGTTTTACTAAGTTCATCTCTTTTTTATTTTAAGTTAGACTTTGATTTTTTGAACGCACCGCCCAAGACAAGTTTTATTCCGACCAAAAAAACGCCGTCAAACTGGCATTTTACGTTGCCAATTTGACATTCTTACCCGCTGATTGGCAACGGTTTGCTGACTTTTTTTCAGGAAGCTACGCAAATGCCTTTTGATGCGATTGCCTTGCCCGGCCAACAAAACCAGCGTGAAAATCAGGAAAAGAAAACCTGCGCTGTATCCGGGCGTTTTGAGCGGCAGGAAATTAAGAATGAAATTCCCGATGAAATGGACGTAAACCACCAAAAGCAGGTTGCTGTATTTGATGTAAATCCAGCACGTACCGATGCTGAACAGCGCCAGACCGACATAATTAAACAAGTTGATTGCGCCGTTCTGGTACGTCGAAAAGAAATGCGCAGCGACAAAAACCAGCGTCGTACCGAAGACAGACAACCACAACCGCCACAAAACGGAATGGCCGCGGAGCAGGATGAAAAACATCCCGAGGATGAAATACCGAAAAAGCACCTCTTCATAAACGGCCGACAGGAACAAGTCTATATAATCCGGGCCGCCGGGAACGAGCAGTAAATCTGTCTTTTCGTAGAACGGCGACACCACGAAAAACGCAAAAACCGATAATATTAAAATAATGATCGCGCTTTCTAGATTGTTCCGGAACCACGGCCATTTGACCCGAGACGTGCGGTAGCGGCTGAATAGAAAATAGAACACAGGGATGACGTAAAGGTTGCGGATCATGCCTGCCGTGATGTTTCCGTCGGATGCCGAAACGATGCGTGCCATTGGCGGTGCGTCATGCAGATACCAGACGTAAAAACCGGTTTCGGCCAGCAGCAACAAGAGCAAACCGATGAAAGCCGGCCAGGAAATCTGGAACAACGTGTTTGGGTAATAGTCGCGGAGTTTGAGTGGCATTTTGGTGGTTAGTTGCTAGTTGCTAGTTGCTAGTTGTTAGTTGCTAGATAAATTGTCTTATTTTAAGTTAAGAACTTCTGTTGGGAATTGCGTGTTTTTTGATTTTTGATTAACACTATTTTGGAAACGGATGCCTGCGTTAGGGATTGAAGCAAGGTGCCGTGCACCGCGGAAAGCCCGGCGCTTGCGCAACGCCCAAATTTTTCCGGCGACTTATTTTTTCTAGCCACTAACAACTAACCACTAGCCGCTAAAACCTATCTTTGCGCCCATGAATTACCTTTCTGTAGAAAATATCTCTAAGTCATACGGCGAGCGGACGTTGTTCGAGAACGTGTCGTTCGGCATCAACAAAGACCAGAAAATAGCGTTTATCGCCAAGAACGGTACGGGCAAGACGACGATCATGAACATCATTACGGGCAAGGACGAACCCGATTCGGGCCAAGTGGTGATGCGCAAGGACATCAAGATGGCGTTTCTTTCGCAAGTGCCCGACCTGCAAGACGAATTGACGATTGAGGAATCGATCTTCGCGTCGGACAATGACACGTTGAAAGTCATTGAAGCGTACGAAAAAGCGCTGGAAAATCCCGACGATGCGGAAAGCTATCAGAAGGCGTTTGACCAAATGGACCAATTGAACGCGTGGGATTTTGAGACGCAATTCAAGCAGATTTTGTTCAAGCTGAAACTGGACGATTTGAAGCTGAAGGTGAAAAACCTTTCCGGCGGCCAAAAGAAACGTTTGTCTTTGGCGATTATCCTGATCAACCGACCGGATTTGTTGATACTCGATGAACCGACGAACCATTTGGATCTGGAAATGATCGAGTGGCTGGAAAATTACTTCGCGAAGGAAAACATGACGCTTTTCATGGTGACGCACGACCGGTTCTTTTTGGAGCGTGTGTGCAATGAAATCATCGAACTGGAAAACGGGAAAATATACCAATACAAGGGCAATTACTCGTATTATTTAGAAAAGAAAGAACTCCGGATTGCATCTGAAAACGCGAGCATAGACAAGGCGCAAAACCTGTTCGTCAAGGAACTGGAATGGATGCGACGCCAGCCGAAAGCGCGTACGACGAAATCAAAATCGCGCCAGGATGACTTTTACGTAATCAAGGAAAAAGCCGAAAGCCGCCGCCGTGAGCAACAGGTGGAACTGGAAATCAACATGGAGCGCATGGGCAGCAAGATCATCGAGTTGCACAAATTGGTGAAGAAATTTAAAGACAAGACCATTCTCGACGGTTTTTCCTACGACTTCCAGCGCGGCGAACGCATCGGCATCATCGGGAAAAATGGCACCGGAAAAACCACGTTCCTCAACATATTGACCGGCACGATTCCGCCGGATTCCGGGAAAGTGGTCATTGGCGAGACGATGAAGATCGGGTATTACACGCAAAGCGGCATCCAACCGAAATATGGCCAGAAAGTAATTGACGTCATCAAGGAATTCGGGGAATACATCCCGCTGATGAAAGGCCGGACGATTTCTGCCGGGCAATTGCTCGAACGGTTTTTATTCGACCGCAAAAAGCAGCACGATTATGTGGAAAAGCTCTCAGGTGGCGAATTGAAACGTTTGTATTTGTGTACGGTCTTGATCCAGAACCCGAACTTCTTGATTTTGGACGAACCCACGAACGACTTGGACATCGTGACGCTGAACGTGCTGGAAAACTTCCTGGTGGATTATCCGGGCTGTTTGATCGTGGTGTCGCACGACCGCTATTTCATGGACAAGATCGTGGACCATTTGTTCGTGTTCCGGGGTGAAGGCGTGATTGAGGATTTCCCGGGGAACTACTCCGATTTCCGGACGTATGAAGACAGCGCCGAACCGGTAAAGGACGACGCGCCGAAGGAAAAGAACAACTGGAAACAGCAGCAAAATGCATCGGCCGGATTGTCTTTCAACGAGCAAAAGGAATACGCGAAACTGGAGCGCGAGATCAAGGATTTGGAATTCGAGAAAAAGCGCAT
The DNA here is from genome assembly GCF_965137575.1 of Flavobacterium longum. Taxonomy (NCBI): domain Bacteria; kingdom Pseudomonadati; phylum Bacteroidota; class Flavobacteriia; order Flavobacteriales; family Flavobacteriaceae; genus Flavobacterium; species Flavobacterium longum. The sequence goes on from NZ_CBCRZJ010000003.1 coordinate 150,688, forward strand.
CGAGCAGTTGTTCTCAGACGGGAAAGTGGCCGACGCGGAAATTTCGGCCAAGGCGAATGAACTGCAACAAGTCATCGAAAAGATTGAAACGAAAGAACTCCGCTTGCTGGAACTGATGGAGAAAATGGACTAAGACAAATTAGCCACGAATTCACGAATGGGTTTTATTCGCGAATTCGTGGCAAACAATTATGTGGCACATCGTTAAAGCATATCTAGAGTTTTTGTGGCAATCCAAAAACGAATACGCCGTGCATTCGCCGTTCGTGTTTGATTTGCTGACGAAATGCGTGTACGACAAAACGGATGATGCGGCATACGAAACGCTGGATGATTTCAGGGAAAGCCTGCTGGCGAACGATTCGGAAATCGACGTGACAGATTTTGGCGCCGGCTCCAGGGTTTTCAAATCCAACCGGCGGAAAATATCGGCCATCGCCAAGAATGCCGGGATTTCAAGGAAACGTGCGAAATTGCTTTTCCGGCTGACGAGGTATTTCAAACCGGAAAACATATTGGAAATTGGAACTTCTTTGGGTTTGGCGACATCGGCGCTGTCACTCGGCCATCCGTCGGCAAAAATCACGACACTTGAAGGCTGCCCGGAAACCGCATCGGTCGCGAAAAGACAATTGGAATCCTTTGGTTTGAACAATGTCGATGTAAAAGTCGGTGAATTTGCGGCTGTGCTAAACATCCAACCACTTGCCGCTAGCCACTATCAACTAATCTACTTCGACGGCAACCACCAAAAAGAAGCCACCTTAAAGTACTTTGATTTGTTGCTCCCGACAATTACGAATGACACAGTCTGGATTTTTGATGACATCCATTGGTCTGCAGACATGGAGCAAGCTTGGGAGACCATCAAGCAAAACCCCAAAGTCACGGTCACGATAGACACGTTCCAATGGGGTTTGGTATTCTTCCGTAAAGAACAGCAGAAAGAACATTTCGTGCTCCGCGCCTAGTTGCTTCTCAAGGCGTGCGTCAATTCCGCCTTGGTCATTTTCGACCGTCCTTCGATACCGACTTTCTGTGCTTCATTGTACAAGTCGGCCTTGGAACGGTCTTCGTACTTCCCGGCTTTTCCACCGCGCTGCTCGGCTCCTTTACTGTTGGAAATTCTTGCTGATTTTTCCTGCTGTAACCTTTGTCGCGCAAGGCTTCGTATTGGTCCTTGTCTTTGATTTGCGGACCTGGGCTTTTTCCTGGCATGATTTCTAGATTTTAATTTATCTACAAGTACCCTGACCGAAAAAGTAAATGCGTTAAACGAGGGTTAATCTTGTTTACATCTTTGCAAAAAAAATAACGGCCCGAAGGCCGTCATTCCATAAAAGTAGATGAAAAAATTAAAGTATGGCTGTGGTTAGTTTGCCTTGTCTTTGGCGGCTTGGTTTTCGTCGCCTTTGGCTTTCAAACGGTCAACCTTGAATGCAGTAGACCATTTTACTTTCAATTCGGCGATTTTCAAGTTGTCTGCCGATGACAAGCCTTCTTTTTCTACCGTATTCTTACGGGCGTCAAGCGCTTCCCAGATTTTTTTCACTTCGTCGAAATCCTCACGGCTGTAGTTGGCTTTGTTGGCGTCGTAGGCATTGTTGAAATCATTGTAGGCTTTCAGGATGTTGTCTTTGTTTACCCAGCTGAAATCGAGGTCTTCACCGATTTCCTGGCCTGGGAAGAACGAACCGCGCAATTTCGCTTTCGGATCGGCAGCGGCCATTTCCTGCTCCATTTCTGCCGAATACTTGGCTTTCATTTCCTCGTACTTGGCTTTGCTGGCGTTGATACGCTCTTCTGCTTTTTCACGATCTTTCAGGTTGGCGAGTGCAGCTTCGGCATCGTTGGTTTTCTGGGTGTATTCGGCATCGATGGCTTCCCAGTTCTTTTTCGCGTCTTCAGCGGCTACGTTGCTCACCGAATCCACATACTTTGAATAGGTGTCTACGGTCTTCTCGGCCTGTTTTTCTTCCTCGCTTTTGCAACCGGTGAAACTGATGGCCACGAGCGATAATCCTAATAATACGTTTTTAGTTTTCATGATGTTTTCGTTAGGTATTTGATTAGATTGTTACAGGAACGAAATTACATATTGTTTAAATATAATTCGATTTTAACTTAATTATTTATGAATTATTTAATATTTGTAGCTAAATATAAAAATTATATAATATTTATCCCGAATTGTATAACAAGTTTATTTGGTTCGGGATTATGTTTTAAGTTTCATTAATTTTAGGGCAAATTTTAGCTATGGCCAACCCGCTCATTAAAATCCGGAAAATCAAACGCGACTTCATTCTTGGGAACGAAACCGTCTATGTCCTGAAAGGAATCGATCTCGACATTGAAAAAGGCGAATACGTAGCCTTGATGGGGCCATCGGGTTCCGGAAAATCAACATTGATGAACATCCTGGGTTGTCTGGACACGCCTACATCGGGTGAATACGTGCTCAACGGCAAGCAAGTGAGCGCGATGCACGACGACGAACTGGCCGACATCCGCAATAAGGAAATCGGGTTCGTGTTCCAGACGTTCAACCTGATGCCGCGCACCACCGCGCTAGACAATGTGGCGCTGCCGATGGTTTATGCCGGACATTCCAAATCTGAACGGCATGCCCGCGCCCGCGAAGTGCTCACGCAAGTGAACCTCGCCGACCGCATGGACCACCAACCGAATCAACTCTCCGGCGGACAACGCCAACGTGTCGCGATTGCCCGTGCGCTGGTCAACAAACCGTCGATCATTCTCGCCGACGAGCCCACCGGAAACTTGGACAGTAAGACGTCGGTGGAAATCATGAACCTCTTCGGCGACATCCACAAACAAGGCAATACTGTGATATTGGTGACGCACGAAGAAGACATTGCCGCCTATGCGCACCGAGTCATCCGGTTGAAAGACGGGATGATCGAGAGCGACACGAAGAAGAATTAATAATGGATAATTAATAATTAATAATNNGAGAAGGCGGGTCGTTTATACTAGTCGAGTTACTTCATTATTCATTATTAATTATTAACTATTAACTCACCAAAATGAAAGTATACACCAAAACCGGCGATAAAGGAACAACAGCATTATTCGGCGGCGATCGCGTCCCGAAACACCACATCAGGATTGAGAGTTACGGCACGGTGGACGAACTCAATTCGCACATCGGGCTGATCCGGGACCAGGACATGAACGCGCATTACAAAGACGTGTTGATCCGGGTGCAAGACCGGCTTTTTACCGTAGGCGCGATTTTGGCCACACCGCCTGAAAAAGAGGTGTTGAAAAACGGCAAATTGCGGTTGAATATTCCCCGGATTTCAGGCGCCGATATTCAATTGTTGGAAAAAGAAATCGACACGATGGAGGAAAGCCTGCCGCCGATGACACATTTCGTGTTGCCGGGCGGGCATACAACCGTGTCATATTGTCATATTGCGCGTTGCGTGTGCCGCCGTGCCGAGCGTTTGGCCGTACATTTGAATGACATTGAGCCAGTCGACGTGTTGGTTTTGACCTATCTGAACCGACTTTCTGACTACCTTTTCGTACTGGCACGCAAGTTGACTTCGGACCTTTCAGCCGACGAGGTGAAGTGGATTCCACAGAAGGATTAAGCGAACATTTTTACGGCCTAAAAACACTTTAAGCAATTGATTTTCTGTTGTTTAAAAACACGTTCTTGCCTTTTTCAATAAAAAATCAAATTTTACTTGACTTTCTCAGTAATAAATTTATTTTTGCAGAAACTTTAAAAATCGACAGAAGATGTATTGGACATTAGAATTGGCGTCGTACTTAAGCGATGCTCCGTGGCCAGCTACGAAGGATGAACTGATTGATTATGCGATTCGCGCCGGCGCACCGCTGGAAGTAGTTGAAAACCTGCAGTCTATAGAAGACGAAGGCGAAATCTACGAATCGATGGAAGAAATCTGGCCCGACTATCCTACAGACGAGGATTACCTCTGGAACGAGGACGAATATTAAAAAATAAAAACCTTACGTAAAGTCTCTTCGGAGGCTTTTTTTTTGCGTAAATTTGCACACTTTTAAAAATAGAATTACACACGAATATGAGCTTCATTAACAGCATTCTCAAAGTCTTTGTTGGCAACAAATCCGAAAAGGACATCAAGGCCATTCAGCCGCTAGTCGCCAAAATTAAAGCCCTTGAGCCAACTTTGGCTGGCTTGTCTCACGACGAGCTCCGCGCGAAGACCGACTATTTCAGAAGTAAAATCAAGGAGGCGCGCGCCGAGAAAGATGCCCAGATCGCTGCCCTGAAAGCCGAAGCCGAACAAATACTCGACATCGACAAGAAAGAAGACATCTATGCCGAAATCGATTCACTCGAAAAAGACGCTTACGAAATCTCCGAAAAAGTATTGAACGATATTTTGCCGGAAGCCTTCGCAGTCATGAAGGAAACCGCGCGTCGTTTCAAGGAAAATACACAAATCAAAGTTACCGCGACGCCGCTGGACCGTACGCTATCGGCTACCAAACCATACATTACCCTCGAAGGTGATTCGTCCGTCTGGGCCAACTCCTGGAACGCAGCCGGAAAGGAAATCACCTGGGACATGATCCATTACGACGTACAGCTCATCGGTGGTATCGTGTTGCACCAAGGCAAGATTTCCGAGATGCAAACCGGTGAAGGTAAGACACTCGTGGCCACGCTCCCGCTCTATCTCAACGCACTCACCGGAAACGGCGTACACTTGGTTACAGTGAACGACTATTTGGCCAAGCGTGACAGCTCTTGGAAAGCGCCAATCTTTGAATTCCTTGGCATTACCGTGGATTGCATCGACAACTACCAGCCAAATTCCGAAGCCCGTAAGAAAGCCTATGAAGCCGACATTACGTACGGCACGAATAACGAATTCGGTTTTGACTATTTGCGTGACAACATGGCACACACGCCAGGCGATCTGGTGCAGCGCAAACACAACTATGCGATTGTGGATGAGGTTGACTCGGTCTTGATTGACGACGCCCGTACGCCACTCATCATTTCCGGACCGGTTCCGCGCGGCGAAGAGCATGAGTTCGATGCGTTGAAACCGAAGATTGAAAACCTTGTGACCTTGCAGCGTCAAGTGGCCAATGGTTTTCTGACTGAAGCCAAACGACTCATTCGCGAAGGCAATACCAAAGACGGCGGCTTCAATTTGCTCCGCGCCTACCGTGCCTTGCCGAAGAACAAAGCGCTCATCAAATTCCTCAGTGAAGAAGGCGTGCGTCAAATCCTGCAGAAGACCGAAAACCAATACATGGCAGACAACAACCGCGAAATGCCGAAGGTTGACGAAGCCTTGTATTTCGTGATCGAAGAAAAAAATAACCAAGTGGAATTGACCGACAGCGGCATCAAGTTCCTTTCGTCGGATACCGATGATAATTTCTTTGTCTTGCCGGACATCGGGACCGAAATCGCCAACATCGAAAAGCAAAAACTCGATAAAGATGCCGAAGCCGACGCCAAGGAAAAACTCTTCCAGGATTTTTCGGTGAAAAGCGAGCGCATCCACACACTCACACAGTTGCTTAAAGCCTATACGTTGTTCGAAAAAGACGTGGAATATGTCATCATGGACAATAAAATCCTGATTGTTGACGAACAAACCGGCCGTATCATGGACGGACGCCGTTACTCTGACGGTTTGCACCAAGCCATCGAGGCCAAGGAAAATGTCAAGATCGAAGCCGCGACGCAGACGTTCGCTACTATTACACTCCAGAATTATTTCAGGATGTACAGCAAACTGGCCGGTATGACCGGTACTGCGGTGACAGAAGCGGGCGAACTGTGGCAAATCTACAAACTCGACGTGGTGGAAATCCCGACCAACAGGCCGATTGCCCGTAAAGACAAGGACGACCTCATCTACAAGACCGCGCGTGAAAAATACAACGCCGTCATCGAAGACGTTACCGAATTGTCCAAAGCCGGAAGGCCGGTGCTGATCGGCACGACGTCGGTTGAAATCTCGGAATTGCTCAGCCGCATGCTCAAGATTCGCAACATCCCGCACAACGTACTCAACGCGAAACTCCATAAAAAAGAAGCAGACATCGTCGCCGAAGCCGGAAAGCCAGGCGTGGTGACCATCGCCACCAACATGGCCGGCCGTGGTACCGATATCAAGCTGACGCCTGAAGTAAAAGCCGCAGGCGGTTTGGCCATCGTAGGTACCGAGCGCCACGATTCACGCCGTGTAGACCGCCAGTTGCGCGGCCGTTCAGGTCGTCAGGGCGATCCAGGAAGTTCACAGTTTTACGTATCGCTCGAAGACAGCCTGATGCGCTTGTTCGGCTCGGAACGCGTGGCCAAAATCATGGACCGCATGGGCTTGAAGGAAGGCGAAGTCATCCAGCATTCAATGATGACCAAATCCATAGAACGTGCGCAGAAGAAAGTGGAAGAGAACAACTTCGGCATCCGCAAGCGCTTGCTCGAATATGACGATGTGATGAACGCCCAACGTGAAGTGGTGTACAAACGCCGCCGCCATGCCTTGCACGGGGAACGCCTCAAAGTGGACATCGCCAACATGTTGTACGACACCTGCGAATTGATCGTTACGACCAACAAAGCGACCGGCGATTTCAAGAATTTCGAGTTTGAATTGATCCGTTATTTCTCAATCACTTCTCCGGTATCGCAAAGTGATTTCGACAAATTGGGCGACATGGAACTGGCCGGTAAGGTCTATAAAGCCGCCATGGCTTATTACACCGAAAAGACAGAGCGCGCTGCGCGTGAACTCTATCCGCGTGTCAAGGAAGTATACGAAGATCCGAACAACCAATACGAGCGCATGATTGCCCGTTTCACCGACGGCATCAAAATGCTCGATGTGATTTCGGACCTGAAGAAAGCCTACGAAACCGAAGGCCGCCAATTGGTGAGCGATTTCGAGAAGAACATCACCTTGGCCATTGTCGATGAAGCGTGGAAAAAACACCTGCGCAAGATGGACGAACTCAAACAGTCGGTGCAATTGGCCGTACACGAACAAAAAGACCCGTTGTTGATTTATAAGTTCGAAGCGTTCAACCTATTCCGCAAAATGCTCGACGAGGTGAACAAAGAAGTGATTTCGTTCCTATTCAAGGGCGAATTGCAACAGAACCCGAACAACATCCAGCAGGCGCGCGAAGTCCGTCAGAAGGAAGAATACCAGACCTCAAAAGAAGACATCGACGAACCGCAACAGCAACAGGCTGCACCGCAACCACAACAACGTCAGGTGACGGAGACCATCGTGCGCGAAATGCCGAAAATCAACCGCAATGACAACGTCACGATCAAACACGTGTTGAGCGGCAAGACCGAAACCATGAAGTATAAGAAAGCCGAAAGCATGATTAGCTCCGGCGAATGGGTCGTTGTTCAAGACTGATTCAATCCGCAATAAAAATAAATCCTCAGTTCAAGCTGGGGATTTTTTTATATTTGACCAAACCTTACACATGAAAACGAAACTATTCTTGTTGCTGCTGCTGCTCACCGCCAGCGTTTCAGCACAGGCACCGGCTGCGTTGCAAAGTGAAGTAAAAAAACTTTACACGGCCTGCCACGACATTGACATCACCGCACTCACCGAAATGCTCTGCACGACCGAAGCCGACATATACGGCACACTGGACAGCTATTTCCTGAACGAAAATGACAAATTCCGTTACGTTTTCACCAATGTAAAATACAATTACAGCGCGCCGCAAACCATAGACGGCAAGACGTATTATTTGATCAACTTCCGCAATATGGTGCGCGTGACGTATTTTAAACCCATTGATGTTGCGGCCAAACAAGCCGAATTGAAAGCGTTGTTCGGCGCTACGGAGATTACTTATAACAAAGACAGGAATGCATTTCTTTTGGCGTATCCGGCCAAGATGCTGGCCATACAAGAAAGCGGCTGGAAATTCGCGTTCCTGGACAAGACCTTGCCTCCGGTCTCGGCAGGCTGCCTTACTGAAAATGTCAAAAAAGCGTTCGGGCTGCAATAAGGAATCAAAAATTCTGTTACTTTTAAACTGTCAATCACCTAATCCAAGAAATCATGGCAAAAGGACTCGATACCCGCAAGGCCGCGAAGAAAGAACCGCAAAAAACCGCCAAGGAAAAAAAGGCGGAGAAACGCGAGAAGAAGAATAATCCGAAAAGGGATTAAACAAAAAACCCGCTGCTAAAGGCGGGTTTTTCTTTCCCAAAAAAAACTAAAACAAATATCAATTCCGGAACCCCTAACGTTCCGGCCCAGTGAGATCTGGATTGATATTGGTCAAAGCTAAAAGTTATGCGGAGCCGCCACAATACGATATTCGTCGTATTTACGAATGCATGAGTTCACCAGGCGTGATGCCGTAGCGTGCCTTGAAAAGTTTGTTGAAATAGGAAGTGCTTTCCATCCCAACGGCGTACGACACTTCACTTACCGTAGGGAATGACTTATTCACGAGCAATAAATACGCTTCCCGCAACCTGATTTCGCTAATGTACTGCACCAATCCCATGCCTGTAAGCCGCTTGACTTCGGAGGTGAGTTTGCGGGGATGATAACCCAGGGCCGCCGCCACATCCTGAGTAGAAAGCGTTTCATCGGATAATCGCGCCAACACGAAACGGTCGACACCCGACAGCAACGTTTCCTCGAAATGCTTATCTGGCGGCAATACTTGGTCTTTATTTTCAAGCGCCCATTGGCGACGGTTCTCCACATTCTCGAGTAGCGTTTTTAGCCGCGCGATGAGTTCATCTTTATTGAATGGTTTTGAAATGAAATCATCTATGCCCAAACCGAATCCTTCAATCTTGTCGCGGGTGAGCGATTTGGCCGACACTAAAATAAAAGGTGTTACGGCATAACTCGGGATTTCCCGCAAATTTTTCCTAAAACCGAAACCGTCCAAACCGGGCATCATGATGTCGGACACCACCAAATCAAATTGCCGAGATTTCGCCAACTTCAAACCTTGCAAACCGTCTGAAGCGAAAAAACATTCAAAATGACTAGAAAGGATTTCTTTGTAGAACAAACTCAGCTCAGGATTGTCCTCAACAATTAATAGCGACGGCATTGCCTTTTCTGTAGATTGCGCCACCTTTCCCTCGAAAGTGTCATGGTCTTCACTTATCGATTTCTTTACCTGATACCTCTCGACCGGAATTGAAATCGTGAAAACACATCCTTGGCCTTCGGCAGTTTCGAGTGTGATGTCTCCGCCCAATTTCACGGCCAATGCCTTAGACATGGAAAGGCCAATCCCGTATCCGCCACTGTCCCGATTGCTTTCGGCTTGGTAAAATCGTTCAAAAACCTTGTCTTTTTCGTGCTCGGGAATCCCCGGCCCTGCATCTTTTACCGAAATACGCAATTGGCCTTCATCGTACCTGACCGACACGTCTATTTTCGGGCTTTCCTTTGCGTATTTCAATGCGTTACCGATAAGATTGTTCAGGATTTTCTCAAGTTTTGACCGGTCGGATTTAACGAAGGTATTGTCGGAAATATCGGTTGTAAAAACAATTCTAGTGAAGAACGAATTACCCTGGAAGTTCGCGATGATGCCGGCCACGAACGCATTTATGTAAATCTGATCGGTTCCGATTCGGTCTGCATCGTCAGACTTCAAAAGCAGCAACATGTCATTGGTATTCTCAAGCAACGATGTGCTGTTGGCGATGGCTTTCCCGAGATAGTCCTTTGCGGTCGCCGACGTGGTGTGCTCCATCGCCAAATCGAGATAACCGCGAAGCAAAGTGAGCGGCGTACGGATTTCATGCGCTACATTCTCGAAGAAGGTCTTCCTGAATTGGTTGATTTCCTTTTCTTTCTTCAGGCCGAGATCGAGCATCAGTTCCTTCCGACGGTGCCTGCCGATGTAACGTTGGTAAGCGATGATAATAATTGAAATGGCCAACACCGATAAAATAACAATGATATTCCGGGTAGCTTTCTGCCTTTCGATTATGAGGTTCTGGTTGGCAATTTCGGCTTTGCGTTGCTGGGTTTCATACTTCGCGGCAAAATCTTCGGTGATGCGGTCTTGCTTGCTCGCCAACAAGGTATCCATGATGCGGAGTTCGCGTTTGAGGTAATTGATTGCTTTCTGTTTTTCCCCGGTTTCCTGATAGACTTCCGCAAACGTCCGGTTGAAATTGTACCCGCCCAATGGATCGTTGATGTTGACATCGGCCAAATCCACCTGTGGATGGATGATGTCCACATACGTTCGCGCTTTCTGAAAATCTTTCAACCGCGTATAAACCAATGCGTAATTCACTTGCGCCGCGCGGATATAATAATCATCGTCATCGCGCACGGCAATCTGGTAAAGCAAATCGTTATTGGCCAATGCTTCCTGGTATTTTTTGAACTTGAAATTCAGCCCGAACAACACCAACGACACCGTCTTGAAAGCCTGGTCATCAAGCGGATTGTCGGTCTTGCCCAGCAACCGGTAGGCTTCTTTCACATAGCCGTACGCTTTCTGGTCGTCCGTCAGCGTTTGCGACAAATAGGTATAGGCATACGCGCGGGCGTTCTTCGTGGTAAATTCATTGAACTCGGCGTCAGACTGTGCGATATCGCGGCTGTATTTTACGGCTTGGAGATAATAATTCCGGGCGCGCTCATTTTGCTTGAACCATTGGTAAAACATGCCATTCTCAAGCAATAAAACCGTGATCAGGAACGGGTCTTTTGTCGCTTTGGCGTAGGTCAGCCCGTTCAAATAGTAGGATGAGGCCTTGCTGCTGCGCTTGACCATTTCAGAATGTCCGAGGATCGACCATGCCCTGGCTTGCAGGCCATTACTCTTACTTTTCTTGGCGATGTCCAGCAATTTCTTATGATACGTCGATGCATTGCCGCCACGATAGTCGACTTCTTCGGCCAACATCACGTACAATTCAAACTTGATGCTGTCGCAATGGCAGGTTTGCACGAGTGTCTCGGCTTCGCGGAGTAAAGAGAAATAGCGCTCGTCCGTGTCATCGGTTACCGTAAAATGGAATGCCTGGTCAACCAAAGCCCGAAACCGCTGCGATTGTTCTTGGGCATAAAATAAGGTCGGAAACAAAACAAGAAGAATCAAGCCTTTTTTCATGGTGCTGAAAGTCTGTGAGTTGCGGAATGAGAGAATGAAAGTAGCGAAAAAATCAGCATCCGTTCGGGCCCATCGGATTTTTTGCACAAACTGACATTTTTTTTACATCGTACAATATGGGTCGAAAATAATTTTGTCTGTGAAATCAACATCCGATTGATCATGAAGACATTACGCATCTTGCCGATACTTATTCCGATGGCGTTGACCGCCCAAGTCGGGATCAACACCACGACGCCCGGCGCGCAGCTTGACATCCGGTCCAGCAATCAGGCCGCGCCTACCCCAACCGACGGATTGCTCATCCCGAAGATCGATACATTCCCGGCGACGAACCCGGCGTCTGCACAAGACGGCATGCTGATTTATCTGACCATGCCATCTGGGTCCAACGCGCCGGGGTTTTACTATTGGGACAACTCGTCCAATGGCTGGCTGCCGGTCTCTGGTAAAAACGGCTGGTCCACGGCGGGCAACTCGGGCACGACAGACGGCGTCAATTTCATCGGTACAACCGACAACAAACCGCTGAATTTTAAAGTAAACAACGATGCCGCCGGACGTATTGACTTGGCGTTGGAAAATACGTTCTTCGGCTATCAATCGGGCAAAAATACTACCGGTAACCTCAACACAGCGGTAGGCAACCGCGCGCTCACCGCCAACAGTACGGGAATGGGCAATACCGCGCTAGGCAGGCTGGCACTCAACGCGAACACTTCGGCCAGCTACAGTACTGCGTTAGGATTGGAAGCCATGGAGTTCAATACGACCGGCGCGTACAATACCGCCGTGGGATGGCGTTCCCTGCGCAACAACCTTTCGGGCGTTGAAAATACGGCACTGGGCGTCGGCGCGTTGGAATTCGGGACCATTTCAAACCGAAATGTGGCCGTTGGGCGCGGCGCGATGTTCACTTACGGTACGGCAGGCCAAAATGTGGCCATCGGCAATTACGCGCTTGCCAACCAGTCATTCACCAATGGCGGCGCAGCTTATTACAGTAACAACACGGCAGTCGGCTACCAATCGATGTTCAACAACAACCCTACGGCGGCGAATAACGGGAACCAGAATGTGGCGCTCGGTTCGCAGTCGTTGTTCAGCAATACCACGGGTTCGGGCAACAGCGCCATTGGGTTCATGTCGTTGTTCAACAACGCCACCGGTGCGGGCAACGCGGCTTTGGGAAGCTACGCGATGACAGACAATGCCACGGGCAATTACAATGTAGGCGTCGGTTTGGAGGCATTGCAGTTCGGGGTAACTGGTTCGTATAACATTGCCGTGGGATGGCGCGCCCTGCGCAACAATCTCACCGGCGGGGAAAGCACGGCGGTGGGTGTAGGCGCGCTAGAAAACGGTACAATCTCCAACCGGAATGTGGCCGTTGGCCGGGGTGCGATGATCAACTCGGGGACGGCAGCCAACAACGTCGCGCTCGGGAACTATGCGCTTGCCAACCAGACGTTCACCAACGGCGGCGCGTCGTTCAACGCCAACAATACGGCTGTCGGTTATCAAGCCTTGTTCAACAACAATCCAACGACAACCACCAACGGCATCCAGAACATCGCCGTGGGCGCGCAATCCTTGTTCAACAACACGATCGGCACAAGAAATACCGGCATCGGTTTTCAGGCGTTGTTCAGCAATACCACAGGAACCAACAATTGTGCGTTAGGCAATATCGCCCTTCAGGACAATACGCTCGGGAACAACAACATCGCCATTGGCTATACCGCTGCCCAGAACAACACGACCGCCGGACACAACATCGCCATCGGACTCAATGCGCTCAGCAGCCAAAGCTTCAACAACGGCAATACCGCTTGGGTATCGTCCAATATCGCCATCGGCTACAATGCGCTCTTCGCCAACCAACCTACCACAACCAACAACGGCATACTGAACGTTGCCGTTGGAAACTATGCGCTGAATAGCAATAACACGGGCCGTGACAATACAGCGTTCGGGGTGTCGGCATTATTCAACAATACCTCCGCCGACCGAAATGTAGGCGTCGGAAACTATGCCGGTTATCACAGCACCGGCGCGCAAAACACTTTCATGGGATTTTGGGCGGGCTTGGGAAGTTTCGGGATGACTACCGGCTCAAACAATACGGGTATTGGCTACCAAGCGCTCAACAAAATCACTACTGGCGGAAAAAATGCCGCATTGGGCGAAAACGCCTTGTTTAATGTGACTTCTGGCGACAGTAATGTGGGTTTGGGCAGTTTTTCCTTGGCCAACCAGACCACTGGAAATTACAATACTGGAATCGGTGCATCGGCTGGCTATGGCGCCGGCACGTTCACGGGCAGTTACAACCTTTACGGCGGCCATGCCTCGGGAACAGCCAACCAGTCGGGCAGTAACAATGTTTTTATGGGCGCTTTCGCAGATGCCGGAACAAACAACCTGGCCTATGCCACAGCCCTAGGGGCAAATGCACTGGTCAATTGCAGCAACTGCCTGTCTTTGGGCGGTAGTACGGCAGCCACCAGAACCAACGTCGGCATCAACACCGCGACGCCTGGTTTCGGGTTGGAAATAAACGAAAAAAACGACGGCAGCGTGTATGGCGTAGGCCTGGGCTTGCGCTACACGAGCCGTACTTGGGAAATTTCCCATGCCAACACCAACGATTTGTGGTTTAGTTACAACGGTTTGTTGTCGGCTTACATTTCGAGCGTTGGCGGTACGTATAATGTATCTGACCGACGCCTGAAAACCGACATTGCGCCGATGGAAAGCGTACTCGACAAAGTGATGCAGCTTCGGCCGAGCCACTATCGTTTCATCAAAAACAACCCGGAACAAAAAACTTCCATGGGATTTATCGCGCAGGAAGTGTTACCATTGTTTCCCGAAGTAGTCAGCCACCGAAACATCGCCGATCCAAAATCTGAACTTCGTGATATTTATGCGGTCGATTACGCCAATATGGTCGTCATTGCGCTCAAGGCGATCCAGGAACAACAGGCAGAAATTGACGAGCTGCGTCAAACCATCGCGGACGAAAAGCGGCAAAAAGACTTGCTTCAGGCCCGACTCGATTCATTTGAACAACGGCTCCAACAACTGGAAGCGCAATCTCAGGATTGATCCGGAAATATTTTCCCCGGATTCAGGATGCCGTTCGGGTCAAAAGTATTTTTGATGCCTTTCATCAACGCCAATTGCACCGGATTGAACGCGATATCCATGTAGTTTTTCTGGACGTAACCGATGCCGTGCTCGCCAGACAATGTTCCTTTTAAGGCGACAGTCAGTTCAAATATTTCGCGGATGCCTTTCGGGACGTCGGTTTTCCAAGCGTCGTCGGTCATATTGCCTTTGACGATGTTCACATGCAGGTTCCCATCGCCCGCGTGCCCATAACAAACCGAACGGAAACCATATTTTTTCCCGATGGCCTTTATGCCTGCCAACAAACGCGGCAGTTCATACCGCGGCACGACTGTATCTTCTTCTTTATAGACGGAATTCGATTTGACGGCTTCGGCCACGTTGCGGCGCATCTTCCAAAGGGCATTTTTCTGGTCTTCGGTATCGGCGAACAAAATGTCATCGATACGGAACTGGCCCACCACGTCGGCTATTCTTTCGGCCTCAGAAAACAATACATCCGGAAAATTCCCATCGACTTCGATGAGCAGATGCGCCTGGATGTCGGGTTTGATGTCTACACTGATGCCTTCCACATACTCGAGCGCCCAATCGATGGCGTCGCGTTCCATGAACTCCAGTGCACTCGGTACGATGCCGGCGCGGAAAATCTCGGCTACGGCTTCGCACGCTTGTTTCGCCTCGAAAAACGGCACCAGCATCAGGATGTTGTGCGCATTCTTCGGAAGTAATTTCATGACGATTTTGGTGATGACGCCCAGCGTACCTTCGCTGCCTACCATGAGTTGCGTCAGGTTGTAACCGGTTGAGTTCTTCAGCGTATTGGCACCCGTCCAAATGATTTCGCCGTTGGGCAAAACCACTTCCAGATTGAGCACGTAATCTTTGGTGACGCCGTACTTCACCGCGCGGGCACCGCCTGCATTTTCGGCCACGTTGCCGCCGATGAAGCAACTGCCTTGACTGCTCGGATCCGGCGGATAGAACAATCCTTTTTCGGCCACGGCTTCGCGCAACACTTGTGTGATGACGGCCGGTTCAACAACCACTTGAAGATTCCTTTCATCGATTTCGACAATCTTGTTGAATCGTTCCATCGACAATCCGATGCCGCCGTGTATGGCCAATGCGCCACCGCTCAAACCCGTACGGCCGCCGATGGGCGTTACAGGGATTTGCCCTGCGTTGGCGAGTTTCATAATGGCCGAAATTTCCTGCGCGGTCGCGGGTTTGACCACGATCGCCGGCGGAAAAACATAGTCTTCGGTTTCGTCGTGGCCGTAATTCCTGCGGGTTTCATCGTCAGCAAAAACATAGGCGTTGCCCACGATGGCTTCAAGCTGCGCCACAGTGTGCGGCGGGATATTCATTGTTGTCATGGTCAGGATTCAATGCTTCAAAAATACTATTTATTGCCGGTGAAAAATACGGCATCGCGCGCAATTGTTTTTGTATTTTTGGGTGATGAAGAAAAACAAGGCATCGGCACTACAGGAAGTCCGGGGTGTAAACCAGCCCGAACCAGTAAGCGCGGCATCTGCGGGAAATATCGTAGCCTTGCGCAGCCGCGACGTTCCAATAGAACAGCTCATCAGCGGCATTCTCGCTGGCGACATTACCGCTCTGAGTCGTGCTATTACGCTTGTGGAAAGCGCCAATCCAGCGCATCTTGAAAAAGCCAATCAAATCATCAAAGCCTGTCTGGCCCACGCGCGCCCATCGGTACGCATCGGGATTACCGGCGTGCCCGGTGTC
The DNA here is from genome assembly GCF_965137575.1 of Flavobacterium longum. Taxonomy (NCBI): domain Bacteria; kingdom Pseudomonadati; phylum Bacteroidota; class Flavobacteriia; order Flavobacteriales; family Flavobacteriaceae; genus Flavobacterium; species Flavobacterium longum. The sequence continues at coordinate 166,711 of NZ_CBCRZJ010000003.1, forward strand.
GGGAAAAGCACGTTCATCGAAGCCTTTGGAAAATTCCTGACGGCATCAGGTAAAAAAGTAGCCGTTTTGGCCGTTGACCCCAGCAGTTCGCTCTCACACGGCAGTATTTTGGGCGATAAAACCCGAATGGAAGAATTGGTGAAAGATCCCAATGCGTACATCAGGCCATCCGCTTCGGGCGAAACCTTGGGCGGCGTGGCGCGGAAAACGCGGGAAACCATTATGCTTTGTGAAGCCGCGGGTTTTGATACGATCATCATAGAAACCGTTGGTGTCGGGCAAAGCGAAACCGCCGTACACGCCATGGTGGATTTTTTCCTGCTGCTGAAAATTGCGGGCGCGGGCGACGAACTCCAAGGCATCAAACGCGGCATCATGGAAATGGCCGATGTCGTGGCCATCAACAAAGCCGACGGCGACAACGTCAAACGGGCAACGCTCGCCAAGACAGAATTCAACCGCGCGCTGCATTTGTTCCCGGCCAAAAAATCGGGCTGGATGCCAAAAGTACTGACTTGCAGCGCACTCACCCACGACGGGATCGCGGAAATCTGGGAAACGATTCAAGAATTCCTGTCGGCTACCAAAGCCAATGGTTATTTCGAAGGAAAGCGTCAGGAACAAAACCAATTTTGGATGCTGGAAACAGTCAACGAACAACTCAAAGACCGGTTTTACCACAACCCGATCATCGCCGCCGAACTGGAAAAAATGAAAGAAGCGGTCCGTAGAAACGAACTGTCACCGTTCGCCGCCGCGCAATCACTGCTGGAAAAATATTTCAAGTCGTAACTACTGCGTGGTAATTATTAATTATTACCTATTAATTATTAATTATTAATTGACTTACTCCTCGTAACGTCCAATCTCACGGTCGTAAAAGTCATTGGCTTCCATAATCAAACCTTCCATGATTTGGCTGAGTTCGCCTTCATCAAGGTCTTCGGCTTCTTCCATAAATTCCACTTCATCGTCTTTCAGGTTGATGATAAAACGCGGATAATCTAAATGGATGACGAAAATATCGTCAGGAAAATCAGTGTTATCGCCCAGTAAGAATTTTGGAAGTTCCATGCTATTGTATTGAAGTTTGTTCGGCCGGCTGCGGGTTTTCGCGCACCAGCCTTTTGGTGATTTTATCGAAGCGAAGATACAAAAATAATGCGGCGGCCGTTAGCCCGGCGAGTAGCCCCATCCAGACGCCAACGGCTTTGAGCGAGGTGTATTCGCCGAGGACGTAGGAAATCGGAAAACCAATCACCCAATACGCCACGAATGTAATGTACATCGGGATTTTCACGTCCTGCAACCCGCGAAGCGCACCGAGCACCACGACTTGGATGCCGTCCGAAATCTGGAAAATCGCGGCGATAATGAGCAAGTCGGCGGCAATAGAAACCGCTTCGGCATTGGTAAGGAATTTTGCCGGATCGTCCATATCGAGGAACATCGCCGGCAAGACTTGGTGCAACGCCACAAACAAAAACGCAAAAATCACCTCGACGATAATGGCCAATAAAAAGATAGAACGCGCTACGACAATGAGCTGTTTGTAGTCATTCATGCCTTTCTGGTTGCTGATCCGGATCATGGCCGTGACACTCAAACCCATGGCGAACATAAAAGTGACCGTAGCCAGCGACAACGCGATCTGGTTGGCCGCCTGGCTGGATTTCCCGATGTTGCCGCAAAGCCAGACTGCCGTGGTGAAAAGCGTGACCTCGAAGAACATTTGCAAGGCCGACGGCGTGCCCAAATCAATGATTTTCTGCAATTTCTGCTTGCTGATTTTCTTGAAGCTGAAGTCGTTGAAGTGCGGACGCAGGTCGTTATTTCGGCGTAGAATAAAATGCATGAACACGACCATTGCGATGCGCGAGATCACCGTTCCGAGCGCCGCGCCCTGAATACCCATTTCAGGGAAAATCCAGATGCCGTATATCAGGACGTAGTTCAGCCCGACGTGGATGATGTTGGAACCGATAATCGCGTACATGGAATATTTGGTGTGTGACAACCCGTCTGCGAATTGTTTGTAGCCTTGATAAATAATGAGCGGCACGAGCGAGAACGCCACCCAATCCAGATACGGCAACGCCAAGTCAATGACGTCTTTCGGTTGGTGCAGCATACCCAGGATTGGCTTGGCCAGCGTGACCAGCATGAACAGCCCCACGCCGAGTACCGTGCACAAAATCAGCCCGTGATGGAATGCAGACCGTATTTTCTTCTGGTCGTTTTCGGCGTCGGCTTCGCCCACGATCGGGGTAATGGCCGTAGAAAAACCGATTCCGAGTGACATCGCGATGAACACCATCGTATTGCCCAAAGACACGGCCGCCAATTCCGTCGTGCCCAATTTCCCGACCATGATATTGTCCACCACACCAATGGCGGTATGGCCGAGCATGCCCAGGATTACCGGATAGGCCAGTTGCAGGTTGTATGAAAACTCCTTGGTGTAACGCGAAAAATTCATGCGATTTTTGCGCAAAGGTAACGTTCAGGTTTGACGCTACCGAACGAAATCGGCCCAAAACCCAAATTTTATGTTAAGTCTTATCATAAAATTTTCCCAAATCGACTTCGTTTGCCACACCGTCAGCTTACCTCAGCTAACATCCAAATCCGCACTGAGCCAGTACGTTACAGCTTAAAACCACCTCGATAGGAACTTTTGCATTGGGCCCGACCTTAAAATTCTGTAAAACGATTGCGGAATGCCAAAACTAATTTTACCTCGTGAACAAAAACGAATAAGTAACCAAAGTAAAGTATTATGAAAACTTCTGTAAAGATTAAAGGATTGATGATAGCGGCGTTCGCGGCGCTGACGTTTAACGCCAATGCGCAGGACAAACCAGACAACCCGGCAGCTGCAAACTACGACCAAGGCTGGCGTCTCGGTTTCGGACTGAATGCCGGTGTCATGACCGACGACGCTTATGACTGGGCACTGGGCGGCGACGTCCGGTTGCAATACGATTTCAACCGTCGCGTGTCGGTGACGTTGACTTCCGGTTTCACCAACTTGTTCATAGGCGATGACGTTAAAGACCTAGGATTCATTCCGGTGAAAGGCGGATTCAAGGTATTCTGGTGGGAAGACCAGTTTTACGTACTGGCCGAAGCCGGTGCTGCCATTCCGGTCACGAATGATTATTCAGATACCGTGGACACGTCTTTCCTGGTAAGTCCTGGTATTGGCTGGGCAAACGAAATCTTAGACGTGAGCTTGCGCTATGAGCATTACAATGCGTTCCCGACGGCCGATGGCGACAAAGGCGTGGGCCAAGTGGCGCTCAGGCTTGCCTACGGATTCAGGCTGTAACTAACTGACCTATATATTGATGAGAAACGCCCTTAATGGGCGTTTTTTTTATTCGTTCTCGAGCTGTTTTCGATACATTTCGATGTTGTCTTCCACTTTATCTTCAAGGTCTGGCAGCGGAAAATCATATTTTGAAAGTTCTTCAAGCAAGATGTCGGCAATGATACAACGGCAGAGTTCTTTGTCGTCGGCCGGCACTACAAACCACGGCGCATGCGGCTTTGAAGTTTCGCTAATGGCTTCTTCATAACATGCCATGTATTGCTCCCAACAGGCGCGCTCTTTCAAATCGCCCGGCGAAAATTTCCAGTTGTGGTCTTCTTCTTCCAACCGACGGAGCAATCTTTTTCGTTGTTCTTCCTTGCTCATGTGCAAATAGAACTTCAATACAATCGTACCGTTTTGGGCGATGTGCTGCTCGAAATTGTTGATTTGCCGGAATCGGTTTTCCCAAAATTCCGGCGTAACGTCTTCCACTTTCTCAATTCCCGGCAGGTTTTCACCGAGTAAATATTCCGGATGGACGCGCGTCACCAGTACGTTTTCATAATGTGTCCGATTGAACACGGCCACTTTTCCCTTTTCGGGCAACACCACATAATGCCGCCACAGGTAATCGTGCTCCAGTTCTGTTGAGCTCGGCACCTTAAAACTGTGGATGACGACACCCCGCGGATTAAATTGCTTAAACAACTCGCGGATGAGGCTGTCTTTGCCCGAAGTGTCCATGCCCTGCAGGCAAATGAGTGCAGCGTAACGATTGTTGGCGTACATTTTCTCCTGAATCTTGGCGAGCTTCCGGCTGGTGTCGACGAGTTTTTCTTCCTTGACGTCGTCGTCATAGTTCTTGCGGTATTCGGTATCGATGTCGGCGAGTTTGATGCGCCGCGTCACTTTGAATTCTTCTGATTTGAAATCTTGCATCGGGATATTTTTTATAAATGTATATATTTAAGCGATTTTTTCACAGCAAAAGCCCTCCTTTTATGCAAGATTTCGTCCTTACCTTATTGTTCAACATCCACGGCATCGGAGCGGCATCCGGACTGATTTTTCATGACGGTCACGTACTGATGATTGCCGACGACAGCAACGGCCTGTACCAATGTAGCCTGGCCGATGAGAAACTGGAAAAAATCGCACTACAACCCTCGGGCATTTCCGAAAACATCGCCAAGAAAGACAAACCCGATTACGAAGCCATGGCCGTCGCCGAAGGAAAGCTTTATTTGTTTGGTTCGGGTTCGAAGAAAAAAAGGAACGCCTTATCGGTGTGCGATTTTCCAGACTTTCAGCACAAATCCGTGGTCGACCTTTCCGTACTTTATGAAAAAATGCGAAAAGTTTCGGGCATTTCAAAGGAAGATTTCAACATCGAAGGCGCGTTGCGGTACCGCGACAAATGGCTGCTGTTCCAACGCGGGAATGGCCCGGGCAGCCACAATGGAATTTTCACGATTTCGGGCAACATCGCCGAAACAGACGGTGCAGTCCATTACAAAGCCATGCCACTACCCGCCTGCAACGGCATTCCTGCCACGTTTACCGACGCGACACTCGTGGGCAATGAAATTTATTTTACGGCAGCGGCCGAAAACAGCAATTCGGTCTATAAAGACGGTGAAATCATGGGCAGTTTGATCGGTTGCATCGACCCTAAAAAAATGGAATTGGTCTTCACAAAGGTGATTTCGCCGACGCACAAATTTGAAGGCCTGACATTAATCGAGAAATCGCGCAAAGAACTGACATTCCTATTGTGCGAAGACAATGATTCCGGCGCGCAACAAACCGGATTGTACAAGCTTGTCCTGCGGAAAAAATAATTTTTTAGGCGCTGTCCCAACCTTTTTTGCCACCGGCTGCTCTTCCCGATAAAGACAAACCATGATCCAGGAACAACTCATAGCAGACTGCCGGAAAATGCACCGAACTGCCCAGCGCCAGGTGTATGAGTTGATGGCACCCAGACTTTATCGGACGTGCAAACGCTACCTCAAGAAAGAAGAAGAAATCGAAGAAGCCTTGGCCGACGCGTTCTTCACCATTTTTACCAAAATCAACCAATTAAAAGAAGACAAGGCTTTTGAGGCCTGGGCCAGAAGAATCGTCGTGAACCAATGTTTGCTGACCATTCGTAGGAGCGTCAACTTCAACATGTATCTGGACGATGTCAAGTCTGTATCGATCCCGTCGGTCGCGCCAATCGATGCGCTGGCCGAAGAAGACCTGCTCAACCTACTTAACCGCATTCCGGAAGGATGCCGCACCATTTTCAACTTGTTCGTCATTGAAGGCTATGGCCATAAGGAAATCGCGGCGATGTTGTCCATTTCGGAAGGCACATCCAAGTCTCAACTCAACGTTGCAAAAACCAAACTCAAGGAATTGGTCAATCACCTGTATTGCCAAAAAAAAGCTGAATAACCATGGAAAACCAAGATAAAATCTTCGAACATTTCAAAGACATCGCGCACCAGGCCGGTTCGGAGGAATTCCCCTCGATGGACAAAGTCTGGTCCAGGGTCGAGGAAAAACTGGACTACAAAGAAGCCAAACAATCCTTGGTGTTCTGGAAAGTAATTGCGGTTGCAGCATCGCTTTTGTTGTTTGTCACAATCGTGTATCACTTCTGGGGTTCGGGCACTGAAAATGCGGAAACCGAACACCGTGTTACGACCACCGATTCGGGTCGACCGGTAGAAAAACCCGTCTTGAACACCAACACCGATAGGCCAGAAGCGCCAAAACCGGTCGCTGAAACTTTCATCGACAGGAAACAATCGGTAGCCGCAACAGTTTATACGCCTGCTCAAGTGGTTGCTGTACAAACAGCCGATGTCATGGTAACCGAAAGCAACAAACCGTCGGCCGCCGCACTTTTGGAACAATCCGAAATCGCAACCGTTTCTGGCGTCGTGTCTGACCGGTCCGGGTCGTTGCCGGGTGTCAATGTGGTTGTCATGGGTACAAACCGTGGTACGCGGACCGATGCCGAAGGAAAATACAACATCGAAGCCCAGAAGGGCGACCAATTGGTTTTTAGTTTCGAAGGCGCCGACCTTGTTGCCACCGTAGGCGAAAAAACAACCATCAATGCCCAGTTGCCAGACGAAACATCTTATAAATCTGCGGCCGCGAATGGTTACATGAATGCCAGTAAAGAGCGCACCAAAACCAAGACGATTCTCCGCGAAAACGCAAAATCCAGAAACCCTAATCCGCTTGCGACGAATGTTCCGGCCGAACCCGAAAACGATGTCAAGGTAAGTTTAATGGTCAACATACCAACGCTTTACATCATCGACGGCGTTCCGGCTACCGAGTCGCAATTCAACCAACTCCGTACAACTGAAATCGAATCGATGAAACTATTGACGCAATCCGAAGCGCAGTCGTTGTACGGAAACAAAGCCGTAAATGGTGCCATGGTCGTCAGTAAAAAAGCCACAAAAACCACCGATGGCCGCTTGGCTACGTCGCGGGAAACTTCGGTCGAAAACACGTTCGAAAGCCCTTTGGCCGCGCCACTTTCCACGTTTAGCATGACCGTCGAGAACAACGCTTACACCGACATCCGAAACGCCATCAACAAAGGGGAAAAAGTGCCACAAGACGTCGTCCGGATCGAGGAAATGATCAATTACTTCCAGTACGACTATCCGCAACCGCAAGACCAACATCCGGTTTCGGTGGCCACGGAGTACGGCAGTTGCCCGTGGAACAGCAAGAACAAACTTGTCAAAATCGGCTTTCAAGGGCGATACAATGCATCGGGCGGTGCCATCGCAAAGGACGTAAATGTCTTGGTGGAATTCAACCCAATGATCGTAAAGGCGTATCGGCTTATCGGGTATGAGCGTCGCAACCTGCGCCCGGACGATTTCAAGAACCTCGGCAAAAGTGAATTGCAGGGCGGCCACACCATAACGGCACTGTACGAAGTAATCCCGATGGACGTGGACAGCCCATATTTTGAGGAAACCGACGGCTTGCAATACCCGAAAATCAACACCGGAACGACCTTCGGCAGCGAATTGGCCACCGTAAAATTCCGGTATAAAAAACCCGACGCAGACAAAACCAGCGAATTGGTCAAAACCATCCCGAACAAAGCGTCGCTGTTGCAAAACACGTCCAGCGATTTCAGGTTCTGTGCGGCCGTCGCCTGGTTTGGGTTGCAATTGCGGGAATCTTCATTTATTGGCAACCGTTCCAAAGCAGACTTGCTCCGATTGGCCAAAGGCAGCCTTTCGGCGGACTCAGAAGGTTCAAAATCAGAATTCATCAGGCTTGTAGAAGCCGCGAAATAAAATTGAGGTTGGAGTTAAATGGACAAAAGGCGTCGCGTCATGTGATGCCTTTTGTTTTTATTTTTCAATCTCGCGCAAGTGTTCCATTTTCTTATACGCCAAAAATCCGGTGATGTCCTCGAAATGTTCCTTGACGCGTTTGTGCCCGAATTCAAAGACTTTGGTTGCCAATCCGTCGAGGAAATCGCGGTCGTGCGACACCAAGATGAGCGTACCGTCAAAATCGCGGAGCGCGTCCTTGATGATGTCCTTGGTTTTCATGTCCAAATGGTTCGACGGTTCGTCAAGAATCAACAAATTAACCGGTTCGAGCAACAACTTCACCATCGCAAGCCGTGTTTTCTCGCCGCCCGACAACACTTTTACTTTCTTCTGGATGTCGTCGCCGCCGAACATGAACGCGCCCAAGATGTTCTTGATCTGCGTCCGGATGTCGCCCACGGCAATGGTGTCGACGGTTTCAAAAACGGTCATGTTTTCGTCCAAGAGCGACGCTTGATTTTGGGCGAAATACCCGATTTGCGCATTGTGCCCAATCTCGAGACTGCCGCCGTCTATCCCGATTTCCTTCATGATGGCCTTGATCATCGTGGACTTTCCTTCTCCATTCTTGCCGACGAAAGCGACTTTCTGCCCGCGCTCGATAACAATATTCGCATCCTTGAACACGACGTGGTCGCCATATGATTTCGACAAATCCTTGACGATGACCGGGTATTGGCCAGAGCGTGGTGCCGGTGGGAATTTCAGCCGCAAGGCAGAATTGTCGACCTCATCCACTTCCACCAGTTCCAGTTTTTCCAACATCTTCACGCGCGATTGCACCTGCAACGTCTTGGAATAGGTGCCCTTGAAACGCTCGATGAACTCGGTTGTTTCCGCAATCATTTTCTGCTGCTCTTCGTACGCCTTCAATTGGTGCGCACGACGGTCTTTGCGGAGTTCGAGATAGTGCGAATACTTGGCGCGATAGTCGTAAATGCGGCCCATGGTTACTTCAATCGTGCGGTTGGTGATGTTGTCCACAAACGCGCGGTCGTGCGAAATCACCACAACGGCTTTGGCGGAATTCACCAGGAAATCTTCCAACCATTGAATGGATTCAATGTCCATGTGGTTCGTGGGCTCGTCGAGCAGGATCAAATCCGGTTTCTTCAAGAGGATTTTTGCGAGTTCGATGCGCATGCGCCAACCGCCTGAAAATTCCGAGGTCGGGCGCGTAAAATCTTCCCGCTCGAAACCCAATCCTTTCAGGACGAGTTCCACTTCTTCCTCATAATTCACTTCCTCGATGGCGTAAAAACGTTCGCTTAAATCAGACACGCGCTCAATGAGTTTCATGTAGTCGTCGCTTTCGTAGTCTGTGCGCACGGTAAGTTGTTCGTTCAGGTCGTCGATCTCCGCCTTCATCTTGAAAATGTCGGCAAATGCCTTGGACGTTTCCTCGAAAACCGTCGCATCGTCTTTGGTGAGCAAATGCTGTGGCAAGTAGGCAATCACGGCTTCTTTTGGTGCCGAAACAGCACCGCGCGTGGGTTTATTCACTCCGGCAATAATCTTTAAAAGTGTAGATTTCCCCGCGCCGTTCTTGCCCATCAGGGCAATTTTGTCGTTCTCGTTGATGGCGAACGAAACGTCGCTGAACAAAGTCGTGCCGCCAAATTCTACGGCGATGTCGTTAATGGTAATCATTTTCGGAAATTAAGGCGCGAAGATAAGAGGTAATTGACAATTGACAATGGAGAATTGAAATGGAGAATTGAGAATTATACAAGCCTATCTTTCAGCGAAGCGGTCTTGCTTCTTTCAGCGGAGCGGTCTTGCTTCTTTCAACGAAGCGGTCTTGCTTCTTGCAGCGAGCGGTCTTGTTTCTTTCAGCGAAGCGGTCTTGCTTCTTTCAGCGAAGCGGTCTTGCTTCTTTCAGCGAATCGGTCTTACTTCTTTCAGCGGACCGGTCTTGCTTCTTTCAGCGAAGCGGTCTTGCTTCTTTCAGCGAATCGGTCTTACTTCTTTCAGCGGACCGGTCTTGCTTCTTTCAGCGAAGCAGTCTTGCTTCTTTCAGCGGAGCGGTCTTGCTTCTTTCAGCGAAGCGGTCTTGCTTCTTTCAACGAAGCGGTCTTTCTTCCCGCAAAATCTCGTACCACGCGCACACATCGCCTTCGTCCAGAAAGGTGTTGATTTTACGCATGCCGCATTTGTGTTCCAAGATGTTGACCGATGCCGCATTGTTGACGTCAACGTAGGCGGTAATCCTGTCGAGTTCCATCTCGTCGAAACCGAAATCGATCCAAGCTTGCGCCGATTCAAAACCGTACCCGTTGTTCCAGTGTTTTTTCAGGAACCGGTAACCCAAATCGTAATTGTCGTCAAAGCCGTTCAGGTGTTTGATGAATTTCAGCCCAGCCCAGCCAATGACTTCGCCGGTATCTTTCAACACGACGGCCCATCGGCCAATGCCGTAATCTATGTATTGCTGGCGGATGTTGGCGATTATCTCACGGGTTTGGGCGATATCGGTCAAGGGTTGCATGCCTACATATTTCATGACATCCGGGTCTGAATCAAGCGCAAACATGGCCTCGGCATCAGTGGGTTGGAGTTCGCGGAATAAAAGTCTGGCAGACTCAAAAGAAGTTTTCATGGTGATAAAATTAAATTGCCGCCCGATCTAAGATGTTTTTCAGCTCGGCGAGAAATCTGTCGTCCTGATTGATGCCGCCGTGGCCGACGCCCGACAATGGAAACAACTGCGACTGGCCTTTTGGCAGCAATTCAGACAAACGTTTCCCGTGGCTGAATACGATCAAACGGTCTTCGGTACCGTGGAAAATGTACACCGGGCACTTTACTTTAGGCAGATACAAGTTGGTTTCAAAGCGGTATTTCTTGAGGAAATCCGGCACGAATGGTACGCGCGAATCGGCCAATTCCAATAGGCTGTAGTATGGCGCCTGCAACACCAACGCAGATGGACTGAACTTGGACGCTAAATAAGCCGATGGCCCGGTGCCGATGGAATAGCCCACGATAACGATATTTTGATAACGCTCTTCGAGCATTTGGTACGCGGCCGAGACATCGTCGAGAAATTGTGCCTCGCTGTCAATTTCGCCCTCGCTTTTGCCGTAGCCGCGGTAATCGAGCACCAAGATATCGTACCCCAGCGCGGTGTAATCTGGGCCAATGGCGCCCCATTGCGCAATCGTTCCGGCGTTTCCGTGGAGATACAACACCACGCCTTTGGGTTCCGCCGTCTTGAATAGCAGTCCGTTCAGCGTATTGCCGTCACGACAGCGGATGGAGCAATCTTCATAGGGTTGCGACGATTCGTATTTGAAATCTTCCGGAAGGCGCGCGGCGTGGAAAATCATTTGTTCCTGCCCGAAATACAAAGCCGTCATCGCCAGCACATACAAAATGCCGAGTACGCCGCCCACAGCCAATATGGTAAACCGGAGTGCGCGCATCATTCATCGTCGGCTTCCTCAAACCAGACCGGTTCAACCATGATTTTGTCGGCCATGAGATCTAGTTTTTCGGTAATTTCCGTAGCCGTGAAAACCCGCTGCGTCTTGGCAACCGAATCGGACAGACGCTGTACGATGGCGTCATGGCGGTTGCGAAAGACGACATCGGCATCGTCTACGACCAGCATCTTGATCGTATTCATGTTGAAACCCGCGCCCGAAAACAGCGCATTGATTTTATTCGGTGTTCCGATCAGGACATCGATGCCCAGAGAAATGAGGTTTTTGTCGTTGTCGATGTCGCTCTTGTCGTTGGTGCCATGCACGCGCAAGCCATTGTGTTTCCCATACGCAGCAAACAAGGCTTCCATTTCCAGCATTTTTTCCTTGCTGTCAACAATCACTAAGGCACGCGTACTTTCGCCCTCCGGCTTTTGCAGTTTCTGGATGATGTTGATGACGATTGTGGTGGTTTTCCCCGAACCGGGCGGCGACACAATGACGCAGTCCGCACCGCTTTTCAGGGATGAAAATGTGTCGCGTTGCACGTCAACGGGTTCGATCAGGCCGCTCTCGATGAGTGCTTGCTGGAGATTGGGGTTTATCTTTTTGAGATTCAACGAAATTCAAGGTTTAAAGTTCAAGGTTCAAAGTTAGGAAACATAACGATGAACTTCGTCTGTTATTTACTTGCGAACAATTTCACGTCGGTTTCCGAAATTTCGCTGCCGCCCAGGATGATCAACCGTTCCACGACATTGCGCAATTCGCGGATGTTTCCCGTCCAGTCGTATTCCTTGAGCAGCGCAATGGCTTCCGGTGAAAATTGTTTTGGTGCGTTGCCGTGTTCTGAGGCGATCTTCTCGGTGAAATGGCCGATCAGCAACGGGATGTCATCTCGACGGTCATTGAGCGCCGGCACTCTGATTAAAATGACCGCCAGCCTATGGTACAAATCTTCCCGGAAACGGCCTTCGGCGATTTCCTGTTTCAAATCTTTATTGGTGGCCGCCACAACGCGGACATCGACTTTGATGTCTTTGTCTGCGCCTACGCGTTGGATCATGTTTTCCTGGAGCACACGCAGCACTTTGGCCTGGGCCGACAGACTCATGTCGCCAACCTCATCGAGGAAAATCGTGCCTTTGTCTGCTGCCTCAAATTTACCCGCGCGGTCTTTGACGGCCGAGGTGAACGCGCCTTTGACGTGGCCAAACAACTCGCTTTCGATGAGTTCAGACGGAATCGCGGCGCAGTTGACTTCGATGAACGGTGCATCCGCACGTTCACTTTTTTCGTGGAGTTGGTGCGCCACAAGTTCTTTTCCGGTGCCGTTCGGGCCGGTGATGAGCACGCGCGCATCGGTTGGCGCAACCTTTTCGATCATGTCGCGGATTTGGTCGATGGCGCCGCTGTGGCCGATCATCTCATAATTCCGGGAAACTTTCTTCTTGAGGATTTTGTTCTCGACCACGAGTTGCTTTTTGTCGAGCGCGTTGCGGACGGTGTTGAGCAAACGGTTTAAATCTGGCGGTTTCGAGATGTAATCGAACGCGCCGAGCCGCATCGTATTGATGGCGGTTTCCATATCGCCGTGGCCTGAAATCATGACCATCGGGATTTCTGGCTTGATTTTCTTGACGGCTTCCAGAAGCTCAACGCCGTCCATTTTGGGCATCTTTATGTCGCAGAGCACGAGGTCGTAGTCTGTATTCTTTATTTTTTCGAGGCCGGAAACGCCGTCTTCGGATTCTTCGACTTCGTAGGATTCGTTTTCCTCGGAAAGGATTTTCCCGAGCACGCGCCTGATGGACGCTTCGTCTTCGATGATGAGGATTTTTGGCATGGCTGATGGACTGAGCCGCTAATTTAAGCAGTCGCCGTGAATAATCGGTGAAATTATATTATGATTAAGAATTGCGGATGCAACTGACCCGAAAAGCCTGATGCCACGATGCTGCCCGCGTTAGGGATGGCAGTGGAAATCCCGCAGCGAGGCTACGAGCGAGGCATTGCAACGAACAGCCCGGCGCTTGCGCAACGCCCAAACGTCGAATGTAAAACGTCGAATGTAAAACGTCGAACAAAAAAACACAATTTGCGTAGATTTTTTCTAGCCACCAGCAACTAAAAACCAGCAACTTCTCTCAACGACCAAAATCACTTCATCGGCCGCTTCCTGATCGAAGATTGATCGGCGAACTTCCGGATTTCGATTTTCTGCTGGTCGCCGTGAAGGTCGATTTCGGCTTTTCCGGCGGCTGAAATACCCGCAATTCCGGTGACGGCGATGCTCACGTTTGCACTTCCTTCGGCGGTTACGTCGGCATTTTTGGCCGTGAGGTTTTTGCCCGTGAAATTGGAATTGTTGTCCACGCGGAGTTTCAAATCTGAAACATCGCCTTCGATGGTTGCCGATGCTTTCTGATACAAATCGATTTGCGCTTTTGGAGACGAAATCAACGCCTTAAGCTGGCAGTTTTTGCTGAGTTCGATGATGGAATTCTCTGAAACGATGTTCAATTCTGACTTGGATTTGTCGTTGGCCATCAGGGTGAAAAGCTTGCCGCGCACGTTGGCGAAAACCTTGGCGCTTCCGGCGGTTTTGATGGTGAAATCTTCTAGTTTCAAATCGGTCAAGGCCGTGATGTTGGTTTCGTCCTTGGCGACCAACATCTTGAAACTGCTGGTGTAGGTCACTTTTACGCTGAACTTTTTGGTGCTTACGACTTGTTTGGAAGTCGCAATCCTGAGCGTGCCGCCGCTTGACGAAATGATGATGGCGTCGTGCGTGTTGTCGTCCGCCTCGATTTCAAGTTCGGCCTTGTCGCCAGACTGCAGGAAAAGATCCAGATTGTCGTCCACTTCAATGTTGGTGAAATCGGCAATTTCCTTCACGGCCGTGGTCACGTTGCGCGAACCTTTTAGTTTCTCCTTTTGTGCGAACGCCAGCGGTGCCAACAGCAGCAGGAACAAAAGCATGGTGGTTTTTTTCATGATTCCAGGGGTTTTGGCCAATCCGTCTCGGCGGTGCATCGGCTCCGGACAAATATAAAAATATCCGGCGTATCAGTTGCTTTTTTTCGAGGGCGCAAAGAGTTTTCTTTTGTAGTTGTCCATCACGAATAGGAACTGGTAATTCTTACCGAGCAAAATCATCATCGCATTGACCACAAAAGGTGGAAGTTTCTTGTATTTGTTCAAATATTGGTCGTACACCTTGTTATTGTAGCGCGTGATCAGAAACGGGATACTGTTCCCGGAATAGGTTTTCCCGATTTTGTACATGTCGATGCAGCGCCAATCCGAGAAATACTCGTAACAAACGGCGTTGCCTTCCCGCAAATAGGTGAACAGTTCAATGACCGACAACGGTTTTTTCTCATTGGCCTTGTGGAACCAAAGATTTTTCTGGAAGTCGATGGCGATCCATTGTTGGCGCTTTTCAGACCAAACTTCATTGTAATTGTGGCCGTGCATCGCGTTGTAGAATTTTTCGACCGTTCCCCATTCGCGCACCCGGATGTCGTTAAGCAAACAAAAGACATTGAGCATCTGGGAATAGTCGCTGCAGATGCCGCCTTTTCCGTCGAGCATCAGTCGTAGTGATTCGTCCGAAGCCAGCCCGAGGCCGCGTCCGCCCTTGATTCTGTGCCGCAACCAGTCGCAGATTAGCAAGGTTTTTTCAAAGCCGTCCATGTTGGGTTCAAACGGGATTTGCGCATTGGTTTCCCTGTAAATCGGGGCAACTTCCTCTTTCTTATTGATGTCGTTGAACGTGGGCAAGTCCTCGATTTTCCCCCGGTAATTGCGGCAAATCAGGACAAACCGGATATAGTACAACAGCGGATGCCGTGTCAGTAACCATTTTATTTTTTTGCGGATGCCCAAGATTTTTCTTTGTACAAATATAGCAACTCCATTTAATGCTCAACCGATTGGTGGTCATAACTCAAGACACGATACAATTGCCATTGTCCGCCCACGAGCAGCCAGGTATGGACGAATTTTGCAACGGTTGTCTGGCGCGGCTTCTGCCCGTTTTCGGAGTTGAAGAATTCGTGGTCGCCGATTTGGATTGCACCATACAGTTTGCCATTGTCGTAAAGCGGATACACCGAGAATTCGCCGATCTGTTGTCGGGTGGGCTTGTTGCCGCTGCCGCAGATGTTGTTGCGGACGGCTTCGAAAAAGGCTTTCCGGTCCTGCATACCGGCTTGGTCGTGTAGGAATTGCAAATCCTGGTGCGCCAATTTTTCGAGCGCCGCGAAATCGCAATGGTTGAAACCACGCTCAAAAAGTAGGCTGTCTGCCGATTTTACGGCCAAATACAAATACGAAGTTTTGCTTTCCTGCGCCAGTGAGGAGGTTCCGATGAGCAGGAAGATAATCAGTTTGATTGTTTTCATGGCTTAAAAAAACATCCCGGCCGAAACCGGGACATTTCACAGAAAAATGGATCTATCGTTTGGAAACGCTACCGCCGGAACTTTCGTCCACGACTACGTTTTTAGGGTTGCCTCCGTAAGTGACGCTGGCGCCGCTCGAAGCATCGGCCTTGATGCTCACCGCCGCGTGCACGCTTGTGGAACTGCCGCTCGAAACATCGCTGGTGACATCGTTTGCAATCAGTTTGTCGGCGTTGATGGAACTCCCGCTGGAGGAATCCGTATCAAGCGAAAGCGCTTTTCCTGAAAGGTTCATGGTGCTGCCGCTCGAAGCTTCCGCAATGACGTGCTCGGCTTCGATTGTTGCGTCCAGAGAACTGCCACTACTGGTTTCTACAGCCATGTTGGACGACGTGAGTACGCCCGAACTTCTTACCGACGCCCCGCTGCTCACATCGATGCTTTTTATCGATGGCATTTTTATCGTGACTTTGCGTGTCGCATTACGGTAGTTGCCGTGGGAAGATGTAATGACCAAGACGTTGTTTTCGACTTTGGTGATGATTTCAGGTTGGATGTTGTCGTCGGCTTCCACGATGACCTCGAACGCATCGCCCAGGCCAACGGTAGCGCTGATCCCGCTGCCGACGCTGATTCCATTGAAGTTGGATACGTTGCGGTTTTGCTTGACGACATTACCGCTGCCGGAATGTGTTTCGATGGCACCGCACGAGACGGCAACCACGGCCAATAGGAATAAACAAACGATTTTTTTCATGATTATTTGGTTTTGACGACAACGCCGTCTTTGTTGATACGTAATGTTTTCACGGTCTGTACGTCTTCCTTCGAACCGTGGTTGTCAATCGTGACGCCATCTTTGTTGATCCGAACGGTTGTTGATTCGACGGTGTCGATCTCTACTTCGGCACCTTCGATGTCGAGAAATTCATTTTCTTCCGGCGGGCAATTCAAACACATCACTTTGTCTTCAGTAACGCGATAGAGGTAGTTACCGGAAAAGTGCAAGTTGAAGAAATCGTCATCTGAATAATCAAATTCCTTAAACGATTCGTCCGGTTTCAAAAGAACGCCAGCCGGAAGATACACAAAAATCTCCACTTCCTGATTGCGAAGTTTGTTTTCGGTGCCCGTGACCAGATAATTGTCGAGCATGACCTTGCTGCCTTCCACGCTGAATTTGTAGGTGATTTTCTCGGCACGGTCGCGGGCTTCTTTCCGCGATTTGCCACGGGCGCGTTTTTCCACCAAAATGTACGCGGTTTTGTCTGGCGATTTGCGTACGCTGACATGGACATTGTTGGAATAGATGATGTCTTTTCCTTGTTCGTCCTGAGTAATCTGCAAATCGGAACGGTCGTAAATGTCCTTGGCAAAATAGTCGTTGTATCGGAATCCGATGGAAAGCGTGTCGTTTGGCTGAAGCATGATTTCCTGTTTCTGCACGACTTTGCTCCTTTCGGTGGTTTCAGATGCTTGCTTGATGCCGAAAATCGTGAGCACGGCTACCGAAATCAGCCACAAAGCCAGCAAGGTATATTTCACCGGATTGCTTACGCGGCCCGAATTGTTGGACAACATATTGAGACCCAGCAGGAACAAAAAGAAGAACGGAATCCCTGCGGCCAACAGCCCGAGCAACACGATCAAGCCCATCGGGAACGCGGTATAGTTTGCGGATTCGGCATAAATCAATCCAGGCACATCTACGAAAATACTGGCCAAGAGCAGGAACAGCCCAATGACAACCGCCAGTAATGTAAGGCCCGCGAAAACGGCGATGATGGCGCCTAGAATTTTTGCGAAAACCTTAAATATGGAAGAGAACACGTCACCGAGATTCGACGCGATACGCTCTGCGCCAGTCTTGGCTTGTTTGCCCAGACGGTCGATGTCTGTGTTGCGGTACTTCTCAGACAAGTAGTCCATTTCCTCGCGAACTTTCTTCTGGATGTTCGAAATGGTTACGGGTTCGCCGGTCATTTCAAGTTTTTCCGAAGTCGTAACCGCAGCCGGCATGGCAATCCACAAAATGATGTACGGAATCAACCCGATGCCGAAACCGAAGAACAAGATGGCGAAAATGATCCTGATCCAAACGGTGTCCACTCCAAAATAATGGCCCAATCCGGTACAGACGCCGCCTATCAGCGCGCGGTCTGCATCGCGGTAAAGTTTCTTGCGTTTGGGCATGTAAGCGGTGTCAAACGTGTCGCTTCCGGCCGACGCATCGTCTTCAATGCGGTAGTCTTCAGGCTGGCCCATGATACCGATGATTTCATCGACTTCCTTGATGTTGATGACTTGTTTGTCGGAGGTATGCCTTTCGGTGATGAGTTCGCCGATGCGCATTTCGATGTCGCGGATGATTTCATCCTGCCCGCTCGAATTGGAGAGTGAGCGCTTGATGGCATCGAAATAACGGGTCAGTTTCTGGTATGCGTCTTCGTCGATGTGGAAGAACATACCGCCCAAGTTTATATTCACAGTTTTGTTCATGACTTTTACTTTTGGTTTACTTTGTCAGTTTTGCTTTCGGCGCCGCTTGTGATGATGTTTACCGCGTCGGACAATTCTGTCCAGGTGCCGTTGAGTTCGTTCAAAAAGATTTTGCCGTTTTCGGTCAGGCCGTAGTATTTGCGCGGCGGTCCCGAGGTGGATTCTTCCCAACGGTAGTTGAGCAGTCCGTCGTTTTTCAGGCGGGTCAACAGTGGGTAAACCGTGCCTTCAACGACCAGCAGTTTTGCGTTTTTGAGCGTGTCGAGGATTTCGGAAGTGTAGGCTTCCTTATCCTTGAGGACTGACAAAATGCAGAACTCAAGCACGCCTTTTCGCATCTGGGCTTTCGTGTTTTCTATATTCATTTTCCAAGTTGTTTAGGTTAAACAAGCCGCCGACGGGCAGCGGCCGTGGTTTTTTAGTCGGCCGACATTACTCGGTAGCTACCGCGCTGCCTGTATCATGGATGACTTGCGCCACCGCTTCAGGGTTGATGACCGTTTTTTGCGGCAACCCGAAATAACGTACCGATGCTTGGTCGGTCACTTCTACATCCAACTCATTTACGGCACAAATCTCTACCGATGCGCTCCCACTCGCCTTGACGATTTGCTTTCCGGATTTGAAATTCCGCGCCAGGCAAAGCGTGTTGCCCGACGACCTGACTTCAGCCTTTTCAGCCGTACCGGAAAGATTGATTTTGGATCCATTGAGGAATCTTGCCTCCAACGATCCGGCCTCAAGCCTGAGATTCAAGACGGCGCCAGACTTGGTTTTGATTTCGGTCTGGTTGGCATGTACATTTCCCTTGAATGATGCACCGGAAGCCAGCGAAAGCGCGAACTGACCAGATTTGATTCCCGTTGTAGTGAATGCGGCATTGCGCGACGCCTTTACCGAAGCCAATTGCGGCGCCGATACATAGACTTTTACGGTTTCACGCCCGTTGCCGTTGCAGGAAATGGTCAAGGTCTGGTTTTTAGATTCGGTCAAAAGGGTTGAAATTCCTAGCGTATCCGAGGCTTCGGCCTTTACCGAAAAGATATCTTCCTGTGTGTAAATGACTTCCACGCCGTCGGTGATTTCTAGTTTGTTGAATGGCGAAACCGTCCTGGTTTCGTTTACTTGTGCGTTGGCCAGCAGCCCGATTAATGCTGCAGCGACCGTTGAGATGATTTTAAACATGGTGATTGATGATTTTGATGATTGATGATTGAAACTCTTTGGATTTGCTGATGATTTACATAAGTTGCGTGTTGGTTATACAATATTTCAGATGATGATTGACAGTTATTCTCCAGACGAAACCGGTTCCTGGATGGTTGGTTCGGCTTGTTGTTCCTTGATGAAATTGATGGTCAACGGATATTGGTAATCTTCTCCGTTCGAGGCTTTTACCGCCGCGAAAACCACAAGGAAAAATTCCGCAGTCTTCATCAGGCCACACAATACCACCATGACGACGGCGATAAGTGGCAATCCCGAAAAGTCGGTCAGCGTCATATCTGTCGAGAAGTGGATGTTGCCGTTGAAGAAATCGTTGGCCGACACTTCGCTGAACAAGGAATACAACAAGATTGGAATCCCGATGAACGCCGCGATGATGCAATACAACAACAAACTCAGTTCGAAGTTGATGATGCTTCGGCCATGGCGCTCCACGAAAGCCGATTTGTTCTTGAGTGAAGACCAAATCACGATCGGCAATATGAAATTCCCCAACGGAAATATATACTGTGCAAAAGCGCTCAGGTGAACCAATGTAGCGGCATTTTTATTTGCGGTTGTTTCCATAACTAAAAAGGTATATAATAATATCCTATGCAAATATATATCTAAAATCAGGTATCATGTTTTACATAGTACTGAAATTTAACAAAATGTTAACTTTTGTCACGCGACGTAAAATCCGTACATTTAGCGAAAACTCCAGCAAATGCAACTGTCGCCGTCTAAAGTGAATTGGTTTCTATTCTTTAAGTTGCCCGCGGCTTATTGGTGCGGCGTACGGCTGGTGCAGCTCGATCACCACGAAAGTAAAGCCTCGGTCAAGTACCGGTGGTTCAACCAGAATCCGTTCCGGTCGATGTATTTCGCCGTGCAGATGATGGCCGCCGAACTTACCACAGGTGCGCTGGCCTTGTCCGCTATCCGCGAAAGTGGGAAAAGCGTGTCGATGCTCGTGGCTTCAAGCCAATCTGTTTACCACAAAAAAATCACCGGCCGCGTTACTTTCAGTTGCCGCCAAGGGCAATTGGTACGCGAAACCTTGGCCGCCGCCATCGCTTCCGGTGCGCCGCAAACCGTTAGGCTACACGCCATCGGGAGGAACGAATCAAACGAAGTCGTTTCGGAAATGACCTTTGAATGGACGTTGAAAGTCCGTTAAACCTGCCTTAAATTTGATTGCGTTACTTTAGGTAAGCCGTACATTTGAAGAAACCCCAAAATCAAATGAGAGTATTGATCACAGGCGCGACGGGTTTGGTGGGCAATGCACTGACGGATTTGCTATTATCTGAAGGCATATCCATCCATTACCTGACCACCGCAAAGAATAAATTAAAAAGCACACCGGGTAAAACGGGCTTCTACTGGAATCCGGAAGCGGGCGAAATCGACGAAAGCGCGCTCATCGGCGTTGATGCCATCGTCCATTTGGCCGGCGCCACGATTTCCAAACGCTGGACCGACAGCTACAAACAGGAAATCATCGAAAGCCGCATCCTGTCGGCAAATTTGCTTTTTAACTTGCTCCGGAAAAACCCACATGAGGTGAAGCAAATCGTTTCCGCATCGGCCATTGGCATATATAAGGACAGTTTGGATACCGTGTATCGTGAAGATGCCACGCAAAAAGACGATGGCTTTCTGGGTCATGTCGTCCAAAAATGGGAAGAAAGCATCGACAAATTTAAAATCCTTGGGCTAAAAACCTGTAAGCTCAGGACGGGAATTGTACTCTCCCGCAATGGTGGTGCGTTGCCGCAGATGGCCAAACCCATTGAATGGTATGTAGGTGCGCCGCTGGGTTCCGGCCGACAATTTATGTCGTGGATCCATCTCGAAGATTTGACACGGATGTATCTTTTCGCACTCACGCAAGGGCTCGACGGCGTGTTCAATGCCACGGCACCCAATCCGGTCACCAATAAAGACTTTACGAAAATGCTCGCCAAAAGACTTCATCGCCCGCTGATTTTGCCCAATGTACCCGCGTTTGCCTTGAAGTTGTTGCTTGGGGAAATGCATCTATTATTGGTATCGAGCCAAAACGTGAACTCCGAAAAGATCCGAAATGCGGGTTTTGACTTTAAATACAATCCTCTCGGCGAAGCGCTCGACGACTTATATCCGCAATAAAAAAGCCCTTTCTGAAAAGGGCTTTTTTCGTAAGTAAGTTGAATTAATAATAAACGTGTTTACGCTTTCTTGGCTTTGAGTTTCACCACCAATTCGATTTCGTCGTTGATGAATTTGTCGCCCAAGTCTGTAAAGACCGATTTTGACGCGTAATTGATTTTCCATTGGGTGCGGTCTATCACGAATTTCTCGCTGTCGATAGACACATCGGTATCGGTAACAGTTACCGTGGCAGGGAATTTTACATTTTTAGTGGTACCTTTCAGGGTCAAGTTGCCTTCCACCATTGTTTTTCCGTTTTCCTCACTGATTTTGGTGATTTCAAATTTACCTTCCGGATACTTTTTAACGTTGAAGAAATGGTCTGATTTCTCATCCATGTTCGTTCCTTTCAAATGCGCTTCCAAATCGGCTTTTCCGTCCTCGGGTTTCACATCTGTGGTTTCGATTGAATGCATGTTGATCGTGAAATTGCCGCTTTCGATGGTCTTGCCTTTTGCGTACACGACGCCCGTAAGCAACTTGATGGTGCCGTGGTGCGACGCCACTTGTTTGGATCCGGTCCATTCAATAACCGTGGCTGTGGTGTCAACGTTGTAAGCGACGGCTTCGGCTGAAGCATCTGCAGCAGCAGCAGCGTCACCGGCTTGATTTTCCTTGTCGCCTTTGCAGGCTACATTCATTGACAAGAAGGCCACAATGAGCAAGCTTGGTAGTAGTTTTTTCATACAAATGTGGTTTTTAGAGTTTATAAACATATCAATTTTGAAATTAAAAACTTCTTAAAATTATATTAAAATGATTTTATATCCAACAATGAATGAGATGATTTGTTGCAGAGTTAGAATATTCCAAGTGATTTTGTCGAATTATTGGCAACCAACAAAGCCTGTTGCCAATACGTCGCAAAGCAAATTCGATGACAATTTGGCACAATTCCCCAAATGGCAGTAACTTTGCAAACCCGCGCCGATGAAATTTTTTTATAAAAAGAAAGCCACTATGAGTGCCGAAAACCAAGATAAACAAACAGAATTAGACGAGACTATAATTGAAAATTCGGCGGCCGAAGCGCAAGCCAAGACCGAAGAACTGACACCAGAAGAAAAATTGTCAGGTGAACTCGCCGCCGAAAAAGACAAATTCCTGCGCCTTTTTGCCGAATTCGAGAACTTCAAACGCCGCACGGCCAAAGAAAGATTGGAACTTTTCAAGACCGCGAACCAAGAAGTCTTGCAGGCCATGTTGCCGGTGCTTGACGATTTTGACCGTGCACTGGTAGAAATCCGCAAGTCTGAAGATGAAACCTTGCTGAAAGGCGTCGAACTCATCCACGAAAAATTCAAGCATACCTTGACCAGCAAAGGCTTGGAGTTGGTCGAAGTCAACGTCGGCGATGCATTCAATGCAGATTTCGCCGAGGCCATCACACAAATCCCTGCACCATCCGAAGACTTAAAAGGAAAAATCGTCGATGTCCTTGAAAAAGGCTATAAATTGGGCGACAAAATCATCCGTTTCCCTAAAGTCGTCACCGGACAATAACCCAAGACCATGAACAAAAGAGATTTTTACGAAGTACTCGGTATCAGCAAAAGCGCGACGCCCGAAGAAATCAAGAAAGCGTACCGAAAGAAAGCCATTGAATACCATCCGGACAAAAACCCCGGAAACAAGGAAGCCGAAGAAAACTTCAAACTTGCCGCAGAAGCTTACGAAGTCCTGAGCGACCCGAACCAACGCGCCAAGTATGACCAGTACGGGCACCAAGCATTTGAGGCGGGCGGTTTCGGCCATCATCCGGGCGGCATGAATATGGACGATATCTTCAGCCAATTCGGCGACATCTTCGGAAGCGCGTTCGGTGGCGGGTTCGGCGGATTCGGCGGCGGCGGTGGCGGACAACGTCGCGTGAAAGGCAGCAACCTGCGCATCAAAGTGAAAATGCCACTTGAGGAAATCGTCAACGGTGTCGAAAAGAAAATCAAGGTAAAACGCAAAGTCGTGGCACCGGGCGTGCGCTACAAAACCTGCCCTACCTGTAACGGCCAAGGGCAAGTCATGCGCGTAACCAACACTATATTAGGACGTATGCAGACCGCGACCACTTGCAACGCTTGTGGCGGCGCCGGGCAAATCATAGAAAGCAAGCCAAAGGAAGCTGATGCATATGGTATGATCATGGCCGACGAAACCGTGTCGATCAAAATTCCGGCGGGCGTAGTCGATGGGATGCAACTCAAAGTATCGGGCAAGGGCAACGACGCGCCGGGCAACGGCATTCCTGGAGATTTGATTGTGGCCATCGAAGAAGTGGAACATCCTGAACTGAAAAGAGAAGGCGAAAACCTACACTATGATTTGTACATCAGTCTGCCGGAAGCCGTATTGGGTTGTTCGAAAGACATCGAGTCGGTCAACGGAAAAGTCCGGATCAAATTGGAAGAAGGCATCCAGTCCGGCAAAATTTTGCGCCTGAAAGGAAAAGGCGTTCCGAGCCTTAACAGCTACGGTGTCGGCGACTTGCTGGTTCACGTAAATGTCTGGACGCCAAAAAACTTGTCTAAAGACCAAAAGGACTTTTTTGAGAAAAATCTGTCAGATGTAAACTTTGCCCCGAAGCCGGAAAAGAGTGAAAAATCTTTTTTTGAAAAAGTTAAAGATATGTTTTCATAATTAAAAAAAATCTTTTACATTTGAATCGTTACTAGTAGGTAACTAGTAATTTCTTTTTCATAGCAATTTTTCCCATCCTTATGGCAAATAGGGGTGGGTTTTTTTATTTGTGTAAAGTGTCGGGTTTGATGTTTAAAGTTTGGTTAACTTTGAACCTTGAACTTTAAACTTCAAACTTTTTAATGAGTAACATCCTCGAAGTCGAGAAAGTCGTCAAACAATACGGCGACTATACCGCGCTCAACGAAGTGTCGTTGTCGGTACCCAAAGGCAGCATTTATGGATTACTGGGGCCGAACGGTGCAGGCAAGACATCACTCATCAGGATCATCAATCAGATTACGATGCCCGATTCTGGGACAGTCTGGCTTGATGGCGAAAAACTCCAGCCCAAGCATGTGCAATCCATCGGCTATCTGCCCGAAGAACGCGGCTTGTACAAAACCATGAAAGTGGGCGAACAATGCCTGTATCTGGCGCAGCTCAAAGGTTTGTCTAAGTCTGAAGCCAAAGCCCAACTCGACTATTGGTTTGACCGGTTGGAAATTAAAGGCTGGTGGAACAAGAAAATCCAGGAATTGTCTAAAGGCATGGCCCAGAAAATACAGTTCGTGGTCACGGTGTTGCACAAACCCAAACTGCTCATTTTCGACGAGCCGTTCTCGGGTTTCGACCCGGTAAACGCCAACTTAATCAAGGACGAAATCCTGGCGCTCAAGGAAAGCGGCGCGACCATCATTTTCTCGACACACCGCATGGAAAGCGTCGAGGAATTGTGCGACTATATTGCGCTGATCCACAAATCCAACAAATTCATCGAAGGCAAATTGGACGACGTAAAGCGCCAATACCGCAGCAACACGTTTGAAGTAGGTGTCTTGACGCAAAACGTAGAAGGTTTGATGTATGATTTGACGCAGAAATTTCAGTTGTCGCCCACCGATTTCAAATCGCTCAATGATGAATTGAAACTCGACATCCAAATCGGGAACAATACGCCAAATGAATTGCTGCAAGTATTGATCGGACGCGGACAAGTGACGCATTTCGTGGAAAAAATTCCGAGTGTCAATGATATATTCATCCAGACGGTGAAGAATAGCGGCTAGGAAGAAATTAGTTCCTAGTTGCTAGAAGATGACAAACATTTTTCTGATATCATAAAAGTTCTAACATTATATTTTACAATAATCCGCTTCCGGTTACGACAATCTATCTAGCCACCAGCAACTAAAAACTATCAACTAACTAAATGGCCTCAGGAATTTTCGCAGTATTAGACGACATCGCCGCACTCATGGACGACGTAGCGGTTGCCAGTAAACTCGCCACCAAAAAAACAGCAGGTATTCTCGGCGATGATTTGGCCGTGAACGCAGAAAAAGCCACAGGATTTCTGGCTTCACGTGAATTGCCCGTGCTTTGGGCCATCACGAAAGGTTCGTTCCTGAACAAGGTCATCATCGTTCCCTTGGCGCTGCTGCTCAACGTGTTCTTTCCGGTGGCGATTAAGGTCATTTTGGTATTGGGCGGCGCCTTTCTGGCTTTTGAAGGCGTCGAGAAAATCATCGAATATTTAGCACACCGCGCCAAGAAAGGAAAAGAAGTCATCGAAGAAGCGGCAGCCGATACCGCAGACCATCAACAGGAAAAATCAAAAGTAAAGTCGGCGATCATGACCGATTTTATCTTATCGGTCGAAATCGTGATCATTGCGCTGGGATCGGTGCTCGACAAACCGCTCATGACACAAATCCTCACTGTTTCAGTAGTTGCCATCGTAGCCACCGTAGGCGTTTACGGCATCGTGGCACTCATCGTCAGGATGGACGACGCCGGATTCAAACTCATCAAACGCGGCGGCGACGGCAGTTTCCTGGCCATCGTAGGGCAAGTGCTCGTCAAGGCATTGCCCGTTATCATTAAGATATTGGCCGTTGTCGGGACGCTCGCACTCATTCTGGTCTCGGGTGGCATCTTTTCGCATAACATCGATTATTTCCATCATCTTTGGCCAAATCTTCCCGCCATCTTGAAGGAATTCATACTAGGAATTGCCGTCGGGTTGGTCGTCGTTGCCGTGGTAATGGCGTTAAAGAAAATCATCGCAATGTTTAAAAAAAAGTAATCCACGCCAGCCATTAGCCACTTTCGCTCCAACAACCAAAGACCAAGGCCGAACGTCACCCGAGCCCGCAGGGCGAACGGTATGAAGCGGTAGCGAAGTAAAATGTCGAACATCGAACGAGAAAACACAGCATGCACAGATTCCTACAGATTTGCCCTTCTAGCCACTATCAATTAGAAACAAACAACTAAATGAGCACACTCAAACTGATCATCCGTCGCGAATTCATCTCCAAGGTCCGCAACAAGTCGTTCATTGTCATGACGTTTCTCAGCCCGTTGATTTTCGTGTTCATCGGCGTGGTCGTGGGTTATCTCAGCACGATTAAGGGCGACCAGAAACGCATCGCCATACACGATGCCACCGGCAAGTTTGCGAAGGATTTCAAGACCGACGAAGAATACCGTTATCTTGATTTGTCGTCGGCCGACCTCAACGTGGTCAAGGACAGCGTGGCCGCCGAACATTACGACGGATTGCTGCTCATTCCGGCCGCATCCGACAACAAAACGCTCCAGAAAAGCATCGAGTTCATTTCAACCGAAAGCCCAGATGTCATGCTCATCGAAAAAGCCGAAAACACCATCGCGAAACACCTCACTCGGGACAATTACGTCAAGGCGGGCATTGATTCGTTGGCCATCAAAGACGCAGCCGCATCGGTGGACATCACGCTCAAGAAAGCCACAGGCGAGAAAACCATCAAAGGCCTGAACTGGATCAAACTGCTCATCGGGTTTGCCTTCGGTTACCTTATTATGATGTTCATCGTGATTTACGGCAACTTGGTCATGCGCAGCGTCATTGAGGAAAAAACCAACCGCATCATCGAAATCATCATTTCATCCGTGAAGCCATTCCAGCTCATGATGGGCAAAATCGTCGGGACATCGCTTGCCGGCGTGTTGCAATTCGCCATCTGGGCCGTTATTGGGGTTGTGGCCATGTTCGTGGCTTCTGCGTTTTTTGGCGCGCCGGTTGGCGGCGCAGGTGTTGCGGCGGCACAGGCAGAATCGGCCGGTACGATGCAGCTCATACTCAAGGAAATCAGCGACTTGCCCATCGCGACGCTCATCATTTCCTTTATTCTGTATTTCGTGGGCGGCTATTTCCTGTACAGCTCGTTTTACGCCGCCATCGGGGCAGCGGTTGACAATGAAACCGATTCGCAGCAGTTTCTTTTGCCCATCATCATGCCACTCATTCTCGGGGTTTATATCGGTTTCGTGACGGTCATGAACGACCCACACGGTACCATCGCCACGACATTTTCGATGATTCCGCTCACCTCGCCCATCGTCATGCTCATGCGCATCCCGTTCGGCGTGCCGTGGTGGCAACTTGTATTATCACTCGTGATTTTGTTTGCCACATTCATTGGTGTGGTTTGGTTCGCGGCCAAAATCTACCGCGTGGGCATTTTGATGTACGGGAAGAAACCTACTTACAAAGAATTGTTTAGGTGGTTGCGGTATTAGTGGTTGAAGTGGCTAGTGGCTAGTTGTTAGAAGAATTTGAAAATTTGAAAATTCGGGGATTTGGAAACGGTAAGAACCCGTGACCCGAGCAGTAGCGAACTGCATAGCAAAATCCCTGGAGTCTGTTTTTTTGTCGTTCGACGTTTGACATTCGACATTGGTCGATGGACAACCAGATAATCATGTGCTCTCGCACTTCCAGGTGGTATTGACAAGCCAAAAAAAAATCCCGGCATTGCCGGGATTTGAATCAATGTGTCTTATTAAATCAGTGCTCTAAAGTCGCGAGGTAACGTTCGGCGTCGAGTGCGGCCATACAGCCCGTTCCGGCTGCGGTAATGGCTTGGCGATAATCTTTATCCTGTACGTCGCCGCAGGCAAAAACGCCCGGCAGGTTGGTATGGGTTGACTTTCCTTTGGTGATGAGATAGCCGGTTTCGTCCATATCAAGCTGGCCAGCGAAAATATCCGTGTTGGGTTTGTGGCCGATGGCGATGAACAAACCCGTAACGGCGATGTCTGTGGTTTCTCCGGTGACGTTGTTGCGCATCCGGATACCTTCAACGACATTTTCGCCTAATACTTCGTCAACCTCAGTATTGTATAAAACCTTCAGGTTCGGCGTATTGTTGACGCGGTGTTGCATGGCCTTTGACGCACGCATGTGGTCTTTGCGGACGAGCATCGTGACATTGCGGCAAATATTAGAAAGGTATGTGGCTTCTTCGGCTGCCGTGTCGCCGGCGCCCACGATGGCTACGTCTTGCCCTTTGTAGAAAAAGCCGTCGCACACCGCGCAAGCCGAAACACCGCCGCCGCGCAAACGTTGCTCGCTAGGCAAGCCCAAATATTTAGCGGTGGCGCCGGTAGAAATGATGATGGTTCGCGCAAGGATTTCTTTGGTACCGTCCACAACGACTTTATGCCAGCCGCCCAACTCGTGGTGCAACTGTACGGCAGTCACCATACCGATGCGAACTTCGGTACCGAAACGCTCGGCTTGCTGTTGCAGTTGAACCATCATGGTTGGTCCGTCGATGCCCTCGGGATAACCGGGAAAATTGTCTACTTCGGTCGTGGTGGTAAGTTGCCCACCAGGTTCCATTCCGGTGTAAAGCACTGGCTTCATATCGGCACGCGCGGCATAAATGGCAGCCGTATAACCTGCCGGCCCGGAGCCTATGATGAGGCATTTTATTTTTTCGGTATTGTCTTGCATAGGGTTTGGATTTTTGTGCCGCAAATTTACAGGTTTACCCCGCAATAAAATATGTTGGTTGATTGCTTTTGATTATTTGTGAATAACTTTTGCGCAACTGAAATTTAGTTTTATATTTGCACCCGAATTCGGGGTGTAGCGTAGCCCGGTTATCGCGCCTGGTTTGGGACCAGGAGGTCGCAGGTTCGAATCCTGCCACCCCGACAGACAAATCCTGACTGCCATAGCAGTCAGGATTTTTTGTTTGAGCCAAAACGCCAAGCTCGCTTGAGCGTTTTGGCTCAAACAAAAAATCCGTAAAAACTGCGCAGCAGTTTGGGATTTGTCTGGATGAACACCTCACTCAGGATCACGGAGCGCAGCGGAGTAATCCTGCCTAGGCGTGGATGGCCTTCAAGCGAAGCATTGTTGGATTTGACTGCATCGACACCTCACTCAGGATCACGAGCGCCAGCGAGTAATCCTGCCAAGCACGAAATTGCAAAGCATAGTTGGTTTTATCTGAACAACCCACCCACTCAGGATCACGAGCGCCAGCGAGTAATCCTGAGCCCGAGCGCAGCGAGCAAACCGCCGAGCGCAGCGAGCGCTTCCGTGCGTAGCACACAACTAACAACACCCAGCAAAAAAAACGAACCCGCGTGAGCGATGGAAGCATTGTTTGAGCGCTTTGCAAGACCTTTGGGGTTTTACTCCGCCGCGCTCCATACTGTTCGGCTACACCTAAAACCCCAAAGGCCTTGCAAACGCGAGTGCGGACAGCGCGACAGCGGCGGAGCGCAGCGGAGCCGGTGGCACGCCCAAAAAAATTACAGCACTTTTGCAACCGCCAACACCGCCAAGACAATAGCGATTAACGTCCCGGAAAGCAGCAATGCCAGAACGTAGGAGAGCAGCGTACGCAGGAATATGTTGACGTGGTTTCCAGGGCGGAAAAATTGCGAATACGTCCAGCACATCAGCAGTAAATCGAGCAAGAAGAAACTATTGAGAAGCGCGCGGAAATATTGGTCGGGAATTAAAAGAAATAGTGGCAACAGCACAATCCTGACGGCAAGTTTCTGGCAGCTATAGAAG
Source organism: Flavobacterium longum (assembly GCF_965137575.1). Lineage (NCBI taxonomy): Bacteria > Pseudomonadati > Bacteroidota > Flavobacteriia > Flavobacteriales > Flavobacteriaceae > Flavobacterium > Flavobacterium longum. Next base: position 196,671 of record NZ_CBCRZJ010000003.1, read on the forward strand.
GAATTCAGCACCATATGTTCGACGAAATTGTAGCCGCTTCGCCGGAACATGAGGTACGAAGCCAAAGAAACAACTGGTATCAATGCCAAGGTGATGAATGCGTAATAGTGCGCGATCCAGCCGTTGAGTTGCTCGTGGTTGAACGTATCGTCGACCGTCCTGAACAAATCGATTTCCAGCAGATGATACAACACGCCGTAAAACGACGCGGTGACAATCACCATCGAAAACGGTTTGTAATGCTTGGCGCGTTTTCCTTCGATGTATTCGCGGACGGTGTGGCCGGGCCGCAGGAAAAGTTGCTTGGCCGAGTAGAGCAATCCGCCGTCTACGTGAAAAAGCCCGTGCCTAAGGTCGTGCATCACGAACTGCGTGTTGATAGGATGCGCATGCGCCGGCTGCCCGCAATTGTTGCAGTAGTTTCCTTGAAAGATGTTTCCGCAGTTTTTGCAGGTGTGGGTTTCCATGATGTGCCGGCTTAGGGACAGTCCAAATTTAACATTTTTGGTTTATCTGTTAACGCCGCCTGCGCCAAATAAAATTTCCTATTTTTGTCGACAGAAAAACCAATCCCTATGCTGATTATCGGTATTGCCGGCGGAACCGGAAGCGGAAAAACCACCGTTGTCCATCAAATCATGAACGAGCTTCCGCAGACGGAAGTGGGCATCATCCATCAGGATTCGTATTACAAAGCGAACGACGGACTGTCTTTCGACGAGCGGGCGCTGATTAATTTCGACCATCCGCGCGCCATTGATTTTGATTTGTTGGTGGCGCATTTGAAGGAACTCAAAGCCGGAAATACGATTGAGCAGCCGGTGTATTCGTTCGTGACGCACAACCGCACCGATGACACGGTAGTGACGCATCCGCGGAAAGTCATGATCGTGGAAGGCATCCTGATTTTGGCCAATCCGGAATTGCGTGATTTGTGTGACGTGAAGGTTTTTGTGCACGCCGACTCTGATGAACGTTTGATACGACGCATGAAGCGTGACATCGCCGAGCGCGGCCGCGACATGGAAGAGGTTTTGGCGCGCTACCAGAACACGCTCAAGCCCATGCATCAACAGTTCATTGAACCGACAAAGGCATTCGCGGACATCATCATCCCGAACGACAAATACAACACCGTAGCGATAGACGTGGTGCGCGCGGTCATCAACCAAAGACTTTCGTAAATGGCCAGATTCAGGGATAGCGGCTGGTTCAAGTTCGTCAGTAACAAATACGTGCTGGTGCTGCTTTTCTTTATCGTTTGGATGCTGTTCCTGGACAATTATTCGTGGTTCAACAGCCGCGAGCTCAACCGCCAGATCGATGAACTGGAAGACAACAAACAATATTACAAAGACGAAATCAGGAAAGACAACCAAAGCATCAAATTGCTGAAAAATCCGGATCAGGTAGAAAAGTATGCGCGCGAAAAATACTTCATGAAGCGCGATTCTGAGGACATATACATCATTGAATACCAAGGCGAGCCTAAAGACACCGTACATTCCATCGTCCCGAATTAGTTTTTGCCCGAACCATTCCTACTTTTTAAATATATTTGTGCGATAAGACCAAACCCGTGGCAGCACAACACCAATCACTATTCAACGAATTCGAGCCCGTTTCCTCGAAACAGTGGAAACAGCAAATCCAATACGACCTGAAGGGCGCAGACTACAATGAAACACTCGTCTGGGAAAGCCCGGAAGGCATCAAGGTAAAACCGTTTTACCACCGCGATGAATTCGAGCATAAAACCCATATATCACATCCGGATTCTTTTGCCATTGGGCAGGATATTTTCGTGTTCGATATAGAAAAATCGGCCTATCGTGCGCTGGATTCCGTAAACCGCGGCGCCGAAAGCATCCGGTTTACCGTAGACAATCCTGAAGTTGATGTCTCGAAATTACTCGCCGATTTGCCTTTGGAAAACATCACGGTTTTCTTCGACCTGCAATTCCTTTCGCCCAATTTCGTCGGAAAAATAGACGCGATCGCTGCTGCACGTAACGCCAAGATATTTTGCTTGATCGACCCCATCGGGCAACTCGCCGCCGACGGCAATTGGTTCCCTACGAAAGACAATTTCATCGATCTACAACAAATCGCCGCGGCCAAACACGTCGGTACCATTGCGGTGAAAGCCGGCTTGTATCAGAATGCGGGGGCGAACATCGTCCAGCAAATCGCTTACACGCTCGGCCACGCCAATGAGTATTTCAACCGAATGGGCAACATCGCGCAACCTATGGTTTTGCAGATGGCCATCGGATCGAATTATTTCTTCGAGATTGCGAAACTCCGCGCCACACGCCTATTGTTTAAACGCATCGGCCAAGAATATGGCCACACGCAAGATTGCCACATTTTGGCCACTCCAACGCGCCGCAACAAAACCATTTACGATTACAACGTGAACATGTTGCGCACCACGACCGAATGCATGAGCGCGGCCTTGGGCGGTGCCGATACGGTCATCAACCTGCCGTATGACGCGGTTTATCATAAGAGCAATGAATTTGGCGAACGCATTTCCCGAAACCAATTGCTGATCTTGAAGCACGAAAGTTATTTCGACAAGGTGTCCAACGCGGCCGATGGCAGTTACTACATTGAATCCTTGACCGAACAATTGGCCGAAAAAGCGCTCGCACTCTTCAAGGACATCGAGGCAGCCGGCGGTTTCCTAAAACAACTCACCGAGGGCAACGTCCAAAGGAAAATTTCCGAAAGTGCCGAAAAGGAACAAGCACTTTTTGACGCGGGCAAAGAAGTCCTTTTGGGCACCAACAAATACCCCAACAAGAATGACCGCATGGCCGATGACTTGGAACTGTTCCCTTTCGTGAAGAAGAAACCGCGTAAAACGTTGATCACGCCAATCATCCCGAGAAGGCTGGCCGAAAAAATGGAACAAGAACGCTTGGAAACCGAAAAACAATCCTCATGAAAAATCTATTTACCCTGCTATTGGTGGCCTTTTTACAATCTGTAAGTGCGCAGATTGTCGATGAACCGGTGGCGCCGCCTATGGACTCGCCGCAGGACAATGCGACGGTTTATTCAATGGCCAACATCGAAGGAAAGCCTGATTTCCCGGGCGGACTTGCTAAATTTTACGAGTTCTTCGCAAAGAACTACGTCAAGCCGAAAGGCACTGAAAACCTGACAGGAAAAGTCTTCGTGACGTTCGTGGTTGATACAGACGGTTCGCTTAGCGATATCAAAATACTCCGTGACCTGGGCAACGGTACCGGAGAAGAAGCCGTTCGCGTACTAAAAAGTTGTCCGAAATGGATTCCGGGACAACAAAACGGGAAAAAAGTTAGGGTACAATATTCATTGCCGCTGCGCATCGGGATGACCGAACTGAAACCCGCGTCGGCCACACCCATAAAAGACAAAAACTAAGATGAACCGGAAAGACCTTTCACACGTATCGCTCAACCACACCGAGCCAGCGGGGAAAAGTAGTGAAAATGCATTCACGACAGCCGAAGGCATTGCAGTCAAGCAAACCTATCAGGACGATGACGTCTCCGGTTTAAGCCATCTCGATTTCGGGGCCGGCTTTACCCCTAACCTCCGCGGACCGTATGCGACGATGTACGTCCGAAGGCCATGGACGATCCGCCAATACGCGGGGTTTTCGACCGCCGAGGAAAGCAACGCGTTTTACCGCCGCAACCTCGCCGCCGGACAAAAAGGACTGTCGGTTGCGTTCGATTTGGCCACGCATCGCGGCTATGATTCAGACCATGAGCGCGTGGTAGGCGACGTCGGGAAAGCGGGTGTAGCGATAGATTCCGTGGAAGACATGAAAGTGTTGTTCGACCAGATTCCGCTGGATGAGATGTCGGTCTCCATGACCATGAACGGCGCCGTACTGCCCATTATGGCCTTTTACATCGTGGCCGCCGAAGAGCAAGGCGTAAAACCGGCGCAACTTTCCGGAACCATCCAAAACGATATCCTGAAGGAATTCATGGTGCGCAATACGTACATTTATCCGCCTGCGCCATCGATGAAGATCATCGCCGATATTTTCGCGTACACGAGCAAAAACATGCCGAAGTTCAACTCGATTTCCATTTCGGGTTACCACATGCAGGAAGCCGGCGCTACCGCAGATATTGAACTGGCTTATACCTTGGCCGACGGATTGGAATACATCCGCACGGGATTGGCCGCCGGAATGAAGATTGACGAATTCGCACCACGCCTATCGTTCTTTTGGGCCATCGGGATGAACCATTTCATGGAAATTGCAAAGATGCGCGCCGGCCGAATGATTTGGGCGAAACTCCTCAAACAGTTCGACCCGAAAGACGAAAAATCACTGGCATTGCGTACACACTGTCAAACCTCAGGCTGGAGCCTGACCGAGCAAGATCCGTTCAACAACGTGGCACGCACCACGATTGAAGCAGCGGCAGCCGCATTCGGCGGTACACAATCCTTGCACACCAACGCACTCGATGAAGCCATCGCATTGCCAACGGATTTTTCTGCCCGGATTGCCCGAAACACCCAACTGTTCTTGCAGGAAGAAACCAAAATCACCAAAACCGTCGATCCTTGGGCTGGCAGTTATTACGTAGAATCACTAACCGCGCAAATAGCCCACAAAGCCTGGGCACTCCTTGAAGAAGTAGAACAGCTGGGCGGCATGACCAAAGCCATTGAGGCCGGCATCCCGAAACTGCGGATCGAAGAAGCGGCAGCCCGTAAGCAAGCGCGCATTGACAGCGGCCAAGACATCATCGTAGGCGTGAACAAATACCGATTGCGCAAGGAAGATCCGTTGCACATCCTGGATGTGGACAACCAATTGGTGCGCAAACAGCAAATCGACAGACTGGAAAAAATCAAAGCCAGCCGAGATGGGAATGCCGTAAAAGCCGCACTGGAAAAATTAACCGAGAGCGCAAAGACCGGGCAAGGAAATTTACTGGAACTGGCGGTTGAAGCGGCCAGACTTCGGGCTACGCTGGGCGAAATCAGCGACGCGCTCGAAGCCGTGTTCGGACGATATAAAGCACAAATCAAATCATTCAGCGGCGTGTACAGCAAAGAAATCAAGAACGACGAAAGCTTTGAGAAAGCACGTCAACTGGCCGATGCCTTTGCCAAGAAAGATGGCAGGCGGCCACGCATCATGATTGCGAAAATGGGGCAAGACGGCCATGACCGCGGCGCAAAAGTCGTGGCTACCGGTTATGCCGACGTGGGTTTCGACGTCGACATCGGGCCGTTGTTCCAAACCCCTGCTGAAGCGGCCAAGCAAGCCGTGGAAAACGACGTACACATTTTAGGTGTTTCATCGTTGGCGGCAGGCCACAAAACGCTGGTGCCACAAGTCATCGAGGAACTGAAGAAGTACGGCCGCGAAGACATTATGGTCATTGTGGGCGGCGTGATTCCGGCGCAGGATTACCAGTTCTTATTTGATGCAGGCGCGGTAGCGGTTTTCGGACCGGGCACCAAAATCAGCGAAGCCGCCATCAGCATTCTGGAAATTTTACTTCGCGATTAATCAACTGAAAATCATTTTACTAGAAATGCAAATCATTGGTGCGCCTATAAATTTATCTATATTTGAACAACACCTAATACTTGCGCCATGAAAAAATTCCTCTTGCCTCTTTGCCTCGTCCTTGGCGGTTCGCTCCACGCCCAAATCAGCGGCCCGCACAATGAAGCCTACACGATCGGGAACCCAGATACGCCTTGTGTCACGGCGGCGCAACGGGAGGCGATCTTCGAGAAACTGGCACGCGCCAAACAGGACTTGATAGAGAAAGGCATATTGCCGAATCCGCAAACCAGCCTATTGGGCGGCGGCGGGCCGCATCCGTTGTTTGAATGGCCAATCGAAAAAGACCCGGCGGCGCCCTACACGGCCGTGTGGGGCTTGAGTAATTACGTAGACCACAATGCTTCTTTTCCGAACCAGATCCAGGATTGGAACTGCGGCACCAAATCATACGACACTTCTAACGGTTACAACCACCAGGGTATGGATATTTTCCTGTGGCCATTCTCGTGGTACCAATTCCAGAACAACTACGCGCGTGTCATTGCCGCGGCACCGGGAACGATTATCTATAAAGACGACGGAAATTTCGACATGAACTGCGCCCTGGGCGGCGGCGATTGGAATGCGATTTACGTCATGCACGCCGATGGAAGTATTGCGTGGTACGGCCACATGAAAAGCGGTACGCTCACCGCCAAAGGCCCGGGCGACACGGTTGCCGCGGGCGAATTTCTGGGTAATGTAGGAAGTTCGGGCAGTTCTACCGGGCCGCACCTGCATTTCGAAGTGTACAACAATGCGGGGCAATTGGTGGATCCGTATGTTGGCACCTGCAACCTTTGGACATCTGCAAATGATTCTTGGTGGGCCGCGCAAAAGCCATACATCGAACCCAAAATCAATGCGGTTTCAACCCATAGCGGCGTGCCTACATTCCCGACTTGCCCGCAAATGGAAGTTACCAAGTACAAGGATTCGTTCCTAAGCAATGAAGTTGTATACGCTATGGTGTTTTTGACCGACCAGACTGTAGGTTCTAGCGGGTTGTTGTCGATGAAAAGGCCTAACGGCACCATAGCGTTCACCCAACCGTTCAATTCCACAACGGCCTACAACGCTTCCTATTGGTGGTGGAGTTTTGGTTCGGCGTCTTTCGATACGTATGGCCTTTGGACACTATCATTCAGTTATAACGGAAATACGGTGGAACATCAGTTCGTCTATGGCAGCAATCTGGCTGTTGGCGATTTGCAAACCGAAACCAAGGTCCGCTTCTACCCCAATCCTGCTAGAGACCGCATCGCTTTTTCAGAGGATGTGGCCACATTGGATGTGTTCCAAATCGACGGTAAAAAACTACAAATTCCGCACGATGGGATTTCGGCCGATGTCAGCGGGTTGCCCAACGGCGTGTTCCTTTTGCGCGGAACGACGGCTTCCGGGCGACCTTTCACCAGCAAACTCACAAAATAAAAGAAGCCTGCATTTGCAGGCTTCTTTCTTTAAAAGTTTATCGTACTGATTGGCGCCAACGTGTGGTTCGCGCCATATTGGTATTGGATGACCTTGTTGTCGCCCACGGCAATCAAGTGTGTCGAAAGTGGAATGACGTCGGTGACATTGATCGGATAGGTATGGGCCAGCGTCAATGCTTCGGGGTTTGTAGCATTGAACACCTTCAGTCCTTCTGCACCACAACAGATGTACAGCGAACCATCGCGAACGCCCAATCCGTATGGGTTATCCAACAAAGTCGTCGAAACCAGGACAGGATTCGTCACATCGGTAATGTCGATGACATTCACTTGGTCTTCTATCGCGCCACAGGAATTGCCGCCGCGGACCGTAATGTATGCCGTATTGCCCGACACGACTACCGGATCGCACGCCGTGGCATGGGAAAACCCAGACACGAAATACGGATTGAATTCGTCGGTGGCATCCACGATGTACATGCCATTGGTAGCGCCAACGAACAAATAGTCCTTTTGTTTGTATAGCGTCTCGAATTCGCCGCCGCCCAGCCAGAAATACATCGCGACAGACTTGTCATAATACGTATTGGTCGGCTCGCTAATGTTGAACACGTTGAGTTGGTACGCATCGGTCGTATAAAGCGCATTGTCATTGATCTGGAACTTGGCGTATGAACCGCCGATGCCTACCGAACCGGCAGCCGTAGACTGGAAATTGGCCATCGCGTCCTGGGTCATCTCGAGCATCATGCCTTCGGGTCTTTCACGCCGCTCCAACGTGTAACCTGTGATGATTTCGCCTTCGTTCGGATACACATCGGGCGCATAGAATTCCGCCTCAGTAGGAAATTCAGCATAGAACTGGATCACGTCCGTAACGGTTTGCACCAGTGTGATGTTGTTGAAGTCTGAAATATCGAAGACCAGCAAATCCATGTAATTGTCTGCGTACAAATAATTGTCCTTTATCGCGATGTCATGCACGCCGGGAATATTCAGGAACGCGATGTTTTGTGGCGCTGCCGGGTTTTGGTTGTTGAAGATGTGTACGCCCGATTCTTGTGCGATATAGAACAACTTGCCGGAAGCCACATAAATCTTGCCTTCGGAATCGGTTTCGTGCGGCGCCTGAACGCCTACGCTGTTGCGTAATGTGGCTTTGGATGCTACTTGCGGAACACCGAAAAGCGCGGTGTCTTTCGGCGCATCGTCGTTGTCGCAGGAAGCAAAGAACAACACGGCAACAACTGTCAAAATGGAGTAAATCGTTTTCATAAACAATTGATTGGAAGGTTGATAACAAATTTATACAAAAGGTTGATGCAATTAATCAAAACGGGTTGCGTATTTTTAAAACAAAAATGCCGAAACTAGACTCGGGCACCAGTATTTTTACGGTCATGTCGAAAATGGCCGCGACACACAATGCGATTAACCTCTCGCAAGGTTTCCCGAATTTCCCCGTGGACGACCGATTGACCGACATCGTTTCCCGCATCGTCAAGACCAATGTCCACCAATACATGCCCAGCGCCGGGCATGTACCATTGCTGGAAAAAATTGCGGGGCTCGTGGCCGAAAATTACGGGCGAATCACAAGTCCGGAAGAAGAAATCTTGGTTACCGCCGGGGCAACGCAAGCGATTTTCACCGCGATTCAGGCACTTGTGGAAGCAGGCGACGAAGTCCTTATTTTAGATCCGGCGTACGATTGTTATGATGCGCCGGTTGTTTTGTGCGGGGCGCGCCCCATCCATCTTTCGCTCAACGACGACTTTTCGCCAGACTGGGATGCGATTGGACGCGCCGTCAATAGTAAGACGCGGATGATCATCACCAACAATCCGCACAACCCGTCGGGGAAAACATGGCGAGAAGCCGATTTTGCCGCGTTGGAGGATTTGCTTGACAAACATCCGCAATTGCTGGTCTTGTCTGACGAAGTCTATGAATTCATTGCATTCGAAAGGGCACATATCTCAGTGAACCAGCGCGAAAGATTGCGCAGCCGGAGCGTGATCATGTCTTCTTTCGGGAAATCGTTCCACATCACCGGATGGAAAATCGGTTATGTCGTGGCACCCGCCGATCTGATGCTGGACATCAAGAAAGTACACCAATATTTGGTCTTCTGCGTAAACAGCGTGGCGCAAGCGGCGATTTCGGAATACCTTGACATCGTGGACTTGGCCGACTTGGGTACGTTTTACCGGACCAAGCGCGACCGGTTCAGAAACCTGGTCAAAGACACAAGATTTACATTACTGCCGTGCGAAGGTTCGTATTTCCAAGTGGCATCGTATGCGGAAATTTCGGATGAAAGCGACCTCGACTTCACCCGGAAACTTGTCACCCAGTACGGCGTGGCGGCCATTCCGCTGTCGGTTTTCCACCAATCGAAAAAAGACGATAAACTCATCCGGTTCTGCTTCGCGAAAGACGATGACACGCTTGTGAAAGCCGCAGAAAGACTACAGTTTTAGAACTTTTCTAAAATTTTCCTTCCAATTATTTGCGTAACCGATTAGTTACATATATATTTGTAACCGATTTGTTACACATTTATCTTCGTCAATTATGAATACAGTAGTCGTTGAAAGAACATACGATGCGCCTATCGATCGCGTCTGGGAAGCATTTACAAACAAAAGCCAACTGAGACAATGGTATTTCGATGTGTCCGATTTCAGGCCAGAAACAGGATTCAAATTCGAATTTACAGGCGGCGACGAAAACGTCCGATACCGCCATTTTTGCGAAGTGGTCGAAGTGCAAAAACCCACAAAGCTTGCCTATACGTGGCAGTATGAAAATATCGAAGGTATTTCGCTGGTCAGTATCGATCTGTTTCCTGAAACAGAAAGCCGCACGCGGGTGAAACTTACACATTCCGGGCTGGATTTCAAGACCGACGACAAAAACTTCCAACCATCAAGCTTCAACGCTGGCTGGACGCACATCCTGGAAATGTCGTTGCGGGACTTTGTCGAAAAAAGTTCGCTGTTTAAATCTATTTCCATCAATGCCAGCATGCAAGCGGTCTGGGACACACTGTTGCACCCGAACCACGACTGGGCCATGACATTCGGCGGCGGCGCACTGGCGCAAACCGATTGGAGCGAAGGTTCTGAAATCATTTGGACAGACATGGAAGGCAACGGCGCGGTTCGCGGCATCGTCGAGATTGCCGACGGCAAAACCCTCCAACTCCATTATTACGATGACTTCGACCGATATACAACGGCTGCCCTGGGCGACTACCTTGAGATTTTAAGACTGACACCGCGCGATGGCGGTGTGTTGCTCGAAGCCGAGACGGGAAAATTACAGAAATACTATTTAAAGAAGCAAGATAAGATGTGGGACGATGCGCTCGAAGCCATCAAAAAAACTGCTGAGTCAAAATGAGAAGAGATGTTTTCCAGGCCATCGCCGACCCAACCAGACGCGCCATCATTGCGTTGCTTGCAGGACAAACCATGAATCTAAATGCCGTGGCCGACCAATTCGACATCAGCCGTCCCGCCATTTCAAAGCACATCAAGATATTGACCGAATGCGGCCTGATCCAGATCAAACAGCAAGGCCGCGAACGGTATTGCGAACCAAAACTGGAGAAACTGGCGGAAGTCTCAGCGTTCGTGGAGCAATACCGCCAATTCTGGACAGCGAAACTCGATGCACTCGACAAATTTCTATCGGATGAATTAAACCAATCATAAACCACGATTAATTATGGAAACCACCACACAAGCGCCGCTCGTCATCGAGCGTACATACAATGCGCCGGTACACAAAGTCTGGCAGGCGTTGACCGACAGGGAACAAATGAAACAATGGTACTTCAACATTCCGACTTTTAAGCCGGAACTCGGTGCGGAATTCACGTTCGAAGCGGGCTGCGACGGCGATCACAGCTTCCTGCATGCCTGCAAGATTACCGCACTCGTCCCGAACAAAGTCATCGCCTACACGTGGCATTATCCGGGTTACGAAGGCATGTCTGAAGTATCGTTCGAACTGACCGAAGACCACGGCCGGACGCATTTGAAACTGACGCATTACGGGCTGGAAACATTCCCGCAAACAACGGATTTCAAGCGCGAAAGCTTCAACGGCGGCTGGACGCATTTTGCAGACGCGCTCGGCGAATTCCTCAAATAGTAAAGCGCCTTCGCTACCAAACCCATCGTGCTGTCGATGGGTTTTTTTATTGTTCGGAATTTCTATCTTTACCGAAATTTGCCGTGAAAATGCGCTTGAAAATACTGATTTCCAGCCTTGTCGTACTGTGTGCCATCGTGGCGTCGGGCCAACCGACGAGCCAAGATCCTTTGTTGCAGAAAGGCTGGAGCGAACTGGTCAAGGACAATGATACCGAAGCCTTCCGGTTGTTTTGGCAAGCGCTCGAAAAAGCCAAACAGGACAACAATGAAGCCGATAAGGCCGAAGCGTATCTGTATCTTGGGATTTGTTCTTTCGGGTCGAGCCTTGAAAAAGGTCTTCAATATGCCACGCAATCCATCGATGCCTATCATGCGCTGGAAGCGTCGGATCCGGAAAAAGCCAAAATCGGGCGAAGCAAATGTTTGCAACTCGTCAGTACGATTTACCTGCGACAGGGCAAAACCGACGATGCCAAACGCATGAGCCGCGAAGTCATTGAAACGCTCAAGGACGAAAATGATCGTTCGGGTACGCTGGGCTTGGCCTATGCCACACTCGGCTCGCTATATCTGTCCGACAAAAAGCGCGATTCCGCCGCGGTTTACTTCAGGTTGTCTTTGACGAATTTCCAAAAGTCCAACAACTACGCTTATTTGCCTGGCGCTTACCTCAAGACCGGCGAACTCGAAAACAAACCCGAATTGTTCCTGAAAAGTCTCGCTATTGCAGATTCCACCGAAAACAAACAAGCGCAGGTTTCAGCCTTGCTTACCCTTGGGAAATGGCAATTGGAGAAAGGCCAGCAACCGGCCGCCGAAGCCTATTTTGACAAAGCCAACGACATCGCCAAAAGATTGACCGACAAAGTATTCGAAGTACGTTCGCTGGAAGCACTGATCGACCTCAAGACCAAGCAACGGAATTTTGAGGAAGCCAGCCGGTTGCAGGCGCGGCTCATCGGAATCAAGGACGAATTTTATTCGCTGGAACGGGAGCAAATCGTCAAAAACCTGGAAGTGCAATTCGAGGTTTCAGAGAAAAACCGAAAACTGGCGCTGATGGAAAAGGAAGGCGAAGTATCGAAACTGACGAATATTATCTTGGTGATTTCCATTATCGTGTTGCTGATTGTATTCATCTCAGGTTATTTTTTCCTTAAAAGCATCAACCGGCGAGACAAACAACTATTGAAAACCAAGGAAGCACTCGTGGCGGCACTCGAACAACAGAAAACCATGGAAGAGCAGCAGTTCCGCAACGACCTTGAACACAAGGAAAGCCAGCTCAGCGCCATCACACTTCAGATGCTGCAGAAAAACGAATTGATAGACGAAATCAAACAATACGTCCAGAAAGACCAAGTGATTTCGGGACGCGAACTGCTCAAAATGGTCAACAAACATTTGGTGCAGGACAACAGTTGGAATGACTTCGACCTTTATTTCGAAGGCATCAACAAGAATTTCTACACGCGGCTAAAGAGCAATTACCCCGACATCAGCAACAACGACTTGAAGATCTGCGCCCTGATCAAGCTGAATCTGTCGATCAAGGAAATGGCTTCCATCTTGAATATTTCGCCCGACAGCGTCAAAACCGCACGATACAGGCTTCGGAAAAAGCTGCAATTGCACACCGAAGACAACCTGACGGATTTTATCTTGTCCATCTAGTGTTTACCTCAAAAACCCTTTAAAATATAGGATTGTCAACCTTTTGTCTACCTGATTTTGTAGGATTGGTGAACACATCCACGCTATCTTTGGACTGGGAAAAGTCGCTATGGAATTTTCCGGATTGTTCAATCTTAAAACGAAAAACTATGAAAAGAATTTACCTTTTATTCGCCATGTGTAGCTTGACCTTCGGACAGGCGCAAGTGCCCAACAACGGTTTCGAGGAAATCCTCTCGGATGGATTCAGCCCAAAAAACTGGGGCAGCGTTTTTATCCAGCCGGTACACATTGACTTAACGACCGGCGAATCCATGAGTGATGAGATTTGGTTTCAAGGCGTCAACAGTTTCACGATGGCCGCCGGAGATTGCCTTACCGGAAGTTGGTCTTTGATGGTGTCAAACGCCTACAATGCCACGCAAGAAACCACGATTCCGGGTCACGCGGTGTTGTTCAACGACGAACTTTCCGAGACGGCCAACGGGTGGAACTCGGGCATTCCGCTCCCGGATGGCGCTGTGGTACAATTCCTTGGGTTTGATTACAAATTCATGCCGATGGGTAACGACGTGGCCGCCGCCAAAATGGAATTGTTTAACGAAAACAGTGAAAGCATCGGAGTCGCCGAAATCACTTTATTGCCACAGCCCGATAATTTTCAATACGTCTACGTGCCGGTGGCTTTTACCATGGACGACACCCCGAAGTTCATGACCATCACTTTTTCCATGCAGAAAGATGATTCTGAAGTAAATTTCGGGTCGGTGCTTTTCGTGGACAATGTCGTGGTGAACACGGCGATGTTGGGCGTGCGGCAGCCGGAAAACCGCGCATTTACGGTGTATCCGACCATCGCGGAAAACCAACTCAACATCATGGCGAATGCCGCCGATTTAGGCGAGGTTTCGGCCACGATTTTAAATCTTGAAGGCAAGACCGTTGCACAGCAAAAGGTGGCATTCAATGGCTCCGCGGGCAGCATCGATGTTAGCGCGCTTTCCTCCGGGACGTACTTGCTGGATATTCGAAACGGAAGTGATAACCAAGTGACGCGGTTCATTAAAAAATAAATTGCTTGATTATTTTTAGGTAAGGAAGACCGGGCATGTCCCGGTTTTTTGTTTGGTCGCTTTATGATTTTATATGGTTTTCCCGTAGTTGGAAAAATCATTTTGGGCGTAGGTTTAAACCTCAGAGGTTTTGAAAACCTCTGAGGTTTTCCAACTCAAAAAAATCGCGCAACCCTTTCCTTACGAACGCTTATTGACTATCTTCGCTACATCTGCAAAACAACAAACATGGACTTTTCACAAAAGATGCTACGCGACGACGCACTAAAAGGAAAAAATATCGTGGTTACGGGCGGCGGCAGCGGTCTGGGCAAGGCGATGACCAAGTATTTTCTGGAATTGGGCGCAAACGTCGCCATCACGTCGCGCGACCTCGACAAACTAAAAACGACGGCGCAAGAATTGGAAGCACAGACCCAAGGAAAATGCCTTCCGGTGCCATGCGACGTGCGCCATTACGACCAAGTGGAAGCCATGCTGAAAAGCGTTTTGGATGCCTTTGGAAGCGTGGATGTCTTGCTCAACAATGCGGCAGGAAACTTCATCTCACCTACCGAAAGGCTATCGGCCAATGCATTTGATACGATTATCGACATTGTTTTGAAAGGGACGAAAAACTGTACATTGGCTTTCGGGAAACATTGGATCGACACCAAAAAAACAAACAACGTCATCTTAAATATCGTGACGACATATGCCTGGACAGGGTCAGCCTACGTCGTACCGAGCGCTACCGCCAAAGCAGGCGTATTGGCCATGACTCGAAGCCTCGCCGTGGAATGGGCCAAATACGGCATCCGTTCCAACGCCATTGCGCCCGGACCATTCCCGACAAAAGGCGCTTGGGACAGATTGCTTCCGGGTGACTTGAAGGAAAAATTCGACTTGGCCAAAAAAGTGCCGCTGCAGCGCGTGGGCGACCATCAGGAGTTGGCCAACCTCGCGGCGTATCTGGTGTCTGACTTTTCGGCGTATGTTAACGGCGAAGTGATCACGATTGACGGTGGCGAATGGCTCAAAGGCGCCGGGCAATTCAACCTTTTGGAAGCCGTTCCCGAGGAAATGTGGGACATGCTCGAAATGATGATCAAAGCGAAGAAAGGCAATTGACGATGGCCAATTGATAATACATAATTGACAATAGATGATTAAGGTTTGGATGGGTCTTTTACTCGTGTTTGCTTCGTTCGGCCTCGCAGAGCTGGATGAAGTTGGTGTTTTTGACGAGAGTATCGGCTTCGAAAATGAAAAGAAGTTTGAAAACACGTCAAAAGTCATCCACATCATCGTGGCGCTCTGCGACAACAAATACCAAGGCATTGTTCCCGTGGGTGCAAAAATCGGGAACGGACAAGACCCGGACAACAACCTGTATTGGGGTTGCGCATACGGCATCCGGAGCTACTTCAAGAAGAGCGCGGAATGGAAATTCCTTAAAGTTGAAAAGAAAAAGGGCAATATCCTCGAACGGATTTACTTCCAACACAAAACAAAAGACGTCTATTTGATTGCCGACGCTTACGATGGCCAGTTCATCAAAAAAGCCACGGAAGATTTCCTGGCCGCCAATGCCGGAAGTAAAAAAGAAACGGTAGATATTGACGGTAAATCGCTGGGCATTTATGGCCACGCACAACTGGTTTCGTACATCGGGCACGATGGCCTGATGGATTTCACCGTGGATTCTGACTATAAAAATGTAGACGGGAAACAGCGCGATTGCATCATACTCGCATGCATGAGCAGAAATTTTTTCAAGACGTATATCAAAAACGCCAATTCGCGTCCGCTGGTCTGGACCACCCAACTCATGGCACCCGAAGCCTATACCATCCACGACGCCATTTCGGGCTGGCTCTTGGGCGAAACACCCAAACAAATCCACACACGGGCTGCAAAAGCATACGCAAAATACCAAAAGTGCTCCATTGCAGCGGCCAGCAAGTTACTGGTGACTGGGTTTTAGTGGCTAGGGGTTAGTGGCTAGTGGCTAGTGGCTCGTGGCTAGTAGTTAGTGGCTAGAAGAATAAAACTTGTAGTTCATGTTTCCGTTTTATTCCCATCGTGTCTATTCGCCGAGAATGAAACGAACAGCTTCTGCGTAACGGACTATCGCTTCCGTGCGGGCAATCAACCCAGAAAACAACGCCGTTTCTGCTTGTGGCTCAACCTCAAAACTTTGCGTGTTTGTTAACAAAATTGCCTTGAAAAACCCATAATTAATTGTATTTTTACCGCTCAAATTTTTTAGAGATTCAATGGGCAAAATCATTGCGGTAGCCAACCAGAAAGGCGGCGTAGGAAAAACCACAACATCGGTAAACCTCGCGGCCTCGCTGGGCGTTCTGGAGAAAAAAGTATTGCTGATAGATGCCGACCCGCAGGCCAACGCGTCATCGGGACTGGGCATTGACGTGGAAAGCGTCGAAATCGGGACATACCAGATCCTGGAACACAGCAGTAAGCCAGAGGAAGCCGTTTTGCCGACAACCGCGCCGAACGTGGACATTATTCCCGCGCACATTGATCTGGTGGCCATTGAGATTGAACTCGTAGACCAGGAACAACGCGAGTACATGCTCAAGAAAGCACTCGAAAACATCCGCGAAAAATACGACTACATCTTGATCGACTGCGCGCCATCGCTGGGTTTGCTCACCTTGAACGCGCTCACGGCGGCGGATTCTGTGGTCATCCCGATCCAATGCGAATATTTTGCGCTCGAAGGCTTGGGCAAGTTGCTCAACACGATCAAAAGTGTGCAGAAAATCCACAATCCGGCACTGGACATTGAAGGTTTATTGCTGACGATGTATGATTCGCGCCTGAGGCTTTCCAACCAAGTGGTCGAGGAAGTCCAGAAGCATTTCCACGACATGGTGTTTGAAACCATCATCCAGCGAAACGTAAAACTCAGCGAGGCGCCAAGCTTTGGGGAAAGCATCATCAACTTCGACGCGACCAGTAAGGGCGCGGCAAATTACCTGAACCTCGCACACGAAATCATCAAGAAAAACACTCCATAATTAATGGCTAAAGCAGTAAAGAAGCAGGCGCTCGGCCGGGGTTTGTCGGCATTGTTGAAAGACCCTGAAAACGACATCAAATCCATCACAGACAAGAATGCCGACAAAGTCGTGGGCAGCATTGTTGAATTGGATATCGCTTCTATTGAAATCAACCCGTTCCAGCCGCGTACCAACTTCAACGAGGATGCGCTGCAGGAATTGGCTACGTCCATCAAGGAATTGGGCGTCATCCAGCCGATTACCGTCCGCAAAGACGACTTCAACAAATACCAGCTTATTTCGGGTGAACGCCGTTTGCGCGCCTCAAAAATGGCCGGACTCAAAACCATTCCGTCGTACATCCGCATCGCCAACGACCAGGATTCGCTCACGATGGCACTGGTGGAAAACATCCAAAGGCATGACCTCGACCCAATCGAGATTGCACTTTCTTACCAGCGTTTGATGGACGAAATCCAATTGACGCAGGAACAAATGAGTGACCGTGTGGGCAAGAAGCGTTCTACAATCGCGAATTATCTGCGGTTGCTGAAACTCGATCCGGTCATCCAGACAGGCATCCGCGACGGTTTCATTTCGATGGGCCACGGACGCGCCATCATCAACATCGAAGACCACGACGTGCAGGCCGACATTTACCACAAAATCGTCAGCAAGAATCTTTCGGTACGCGACACCGAAGCGCTGGTGAAACAATACCACGACGGCCAAAAACCGAAAGCTGCTGTGAAAGCAAAAGCTGGATCGACGTTCGACACCGGAAAACAACAGTCGGCGCTGGCTACTTATCTTGGGGTGAAAGCCGATGTGAAAGTAGCGGCCAACGGGAAAGGAAAGATTACGATTCCGTTTAAATCTGAAGCCGATTTTACGCGCATCATTAACCTGATCAAAGGCAGTGAATAGGATTATCTGTATCGTCTTTGTTGCCCTTATGGCAACGTCCGCCGCGGCCCAGAAACCTACCGGCGAGTTGCGCGTGAGCAAAGACAGTACAGTGGTACCCGCAAAGAAGACAGTGAAAATCGATCCTCTAGCGCCGTCGCGTGCCGCATTTTATTCGGCCATTTTACCGGGATTGGGGCAAGCCTACAACAAAAAATACTGGAAAGTCCCGATTGTGTACGGCGCCATGGGCACGAGCCTTTATTTTTACTTCGACAACAACAAGAAATACAACCAATACCGCGATGCGTACAAGCGCAGGCTGGCAGGATACAACGACGATGAGTTCCAATACCTGGACAACGACCGTCTGATTTCGGCCCAGCGTTTCTACCAGCGGAACCGGGATTTGTCGCTATTGATTACGGCGGCTTTTTACATCCTGAACATCGTGGACGCGAACGTGGATGCGCATTTGAAACAATTCAACGTAAGCGACGACTTGTCGGTCGTGCCCGATGTGTACCAGACGGACATCAACCAAATGCCCAATGTCGGGCTGACTTTAAATTATAGGTTTTGATGAAAATAGCGCTCCTCGGATACGGAAAAATGGGCCAAGCGATTGAGCGGATTGCACTCGGACGCGGCCATGAAATCGTCCTGAAAAAGACCAGCAATGCCAGTTTCGACGGGCTGGAAATGGCCGATGTCGCCATAGATTTCAGTGTTCCGACGGCTGCCGTAACCAACATTACCACCGCGCTCAACAACGGCATTCCCATCGTGTCGGGAACGACAGGCTGGCTCGCCGATTACCACCTGATGACGGCGTTGTGTGAGCAGAAAAACGGTGCATTCATCTACGGGTCGAATTTCAGTTTGGGCGTAAACCTATTTTTCCAGCTCAACGAATACCTGGCGAAAATGATGGCGAAATTCCCCGAATACAAAGTCGCGATGCAGGAAATCCACCACAAGCAGAAACTGGATGCACCCAGCGGAACGGCCATCAGCCTGGCGCACGACATCATCGCGAACTCCGATTATTCGAGTTGGGCGCTGGAAAATGCGAAAGCCGATGAAATCTGGATCGACGCGCAGCGGATCGAACACGTTCCGGGCACGCATAGTGTGTTCTATAATTCTCCCATCGACACCATCCAAATCAAGCACATTGCCCACAGTCGCGAAGGTTTTGCACTCGGCGCGGTCATGGCGGCGGAATGGATCGTCGGGAAAACAGGCGTGTTTTCGATGAAAGATGTGCTGGGGTTAATTGATAATTAATCATAATAATTTACGTATTTGCTTTTCTACCAACTAGAAACTAGCAACTAAAACCGAAACTTATGACACTAGACCAGTGGTTTATTTTCTTCCTGATTGTACAAGCCGTGCATTTCGCGGGAACATGGAAACTGTATGAAGCCGCCGGACGCAAGCGTTGGGAAGCGGCAATCCCGGTGTACAATGCCATCGTGCTGATGAAAATCATCAACCGGCCTACTTGGTGGACGATTTTGCTTTTCATCCCGATTGTCAACCTGATCATGTTTCCGGTGGTTTGGGTCGAAACGCTGCGGAGTTTCGGACGGAATTCCTCGACCGATACGTGGCTGGCCGTACTGACATTCGGACTGTACATCTACTACGTCAATTACACGCAAAAACTCAATTACGTCACCGACCGCGATTTGTATCCGAGGACCAAACGCGGCGAAACTGTCAGTTCCATACTCTTCGCGATTGTCGTGGCCACGATGGTACACACGTACTTCATGCAGCCGTTCACAATCCCAACGTCGTCGCTGGAAAAGTCTTTGCTCGTAGGCGATTTCCTGTTCGTGAGTAAATTCCATTACGGGGCGCGCGTCCCGATGACTACCGTGGCGGCGCCGATGGTGCACGACACGATTCCGGTACTTCGCGTAAAATCGTATTCGAAATGGCCACAGGCACCGTATTTCCGTTTCCCAGGCATGGAAACCATCGAGAACAATGACATCGTGGTGTTCAACTGGCCGGTTGACACGGTACGGCAATTCTTCAAGGCCGAAGCGCGCGTGGACAAGCCCATCGACAAAAAATCCAATTACGTCAAGCGCTGCGTGGGCATTCCCGGTGATAGCCTCAAGATCGTGGACGGTGAGGTTTACATCAACAACAAAAAGCTCATCCTTCCAGAACGTGCCAGGCCACAACATTCGTTTTTCGTGACGATCGACGGCAAGACACCCATCGATTTCGAGCACGTGATGAAAGAACTGGACATCACAGACCGCGCAGGTTACAAGAGTGAACGCCGCGACACGCTGTTCTTTTCGTCGATGACCGACGACACGGCGGCCAGGCTTCGAAATATCCCGGGCATCACCTCAGTGACCAAAAAAGTAATGCCGGCTTCTTACTATGACGGCGCGTTCCCGAAAATCGGAAAAGGCAACGGCGACAACTTTCCGTCGCTGTACATTCCACAGGCCGGAAAAACCGTGGCATTGGATACCAAAGTGCTGCCGTACTATAAGAAAATCATCACAGAATATGAACACAACGACCTGAAAGTCAACGGCGATGAAATCAGGATCAACGGCAAACCGGCGACATCTTATACCTTCCAGCAAAATTATTATTGGATGATGGGCGACAACCGGCACAACTCCGAAGACAGCCGCTATTGGGGTTACGTGCCCGAAAACCATATTGTGGGCAAACCGGTATTTATCTGGATGAGCATCAGTGGTATCAACGACGGCATCAAGAACTGGCGCATCCGCTGGGACAGGGTTTTCACGACCGTCAGCGGCGATGGCGAGCGCACTTCTTATTTCAAATATTTCCTGTTGTTGCTGGGTGCATACGTCGCCTGGGATTATTTCCGGAAAAAGAAAAAAGCAGCTTAATTATAAATTGTGAATGGTAAATTAATTCCGGCGCAATTCACCATTCACAATTCACCATTCACAATTCACCATTGAAAATGGACATTCTCATCCATCCAACGTATTTCCCGTCTATCAGCCAGTTTGCCGCTATGGCGCGGGCCGATGGTATCACGCTCGAAATGGACGACAATTTCCAGAAGCAGACCAACCGCAACAGGATGTACATTTACAGCCCGAACGGCGTGCAACTGTTGAATCTTCCGGTGAAACACAGCAAATTCGCGCACCAGAAAACGCGCGACATCAAGCTGGAAACCGCTTTTGACTGGCAGAAACAGCATTTCAAATCGTTGGAAGCCGCGTATCGCTCCTCGCCTTTTTTCGAGTATTTCGAAGATGCATTTGCGCCTGTTTTCGAGAAGCGCCACACCTTCCTGATGGATTTGAATCTGGAAACCATGGCCATTGCCGCCAAATGTTTGGGGATGGATTTTACGTACCAAGAAACGCAGGAATACTTCCACGATGCGCCGGATTATCACGACTTTCGGAAGCTGGCCAACGGCAAGAAAGACACGACCGTACTGGAACCGTACCATCAGGTATTCGCCGACCGCCACGGCTGGATCAACAACTTGAGCATTCTTGATTTGTTGTGCAACGAAGGCCGACGCGCGTTGGATTATCTCAAACGACAGGAGATTTAGTCGATGTACAACCGCGTCATGATTGGGTAATGGTCTGAGCGGTAAAAATCCGGAAAACTCTTGAATTCCTTGACCTGCATTTTTTTGTCGGCGAAGATGTAATCAATCCGGGCCGGATAATATTTGAAGTGGTACGTTTGCCCGAAACCGGTGCCGCCTTCCTCGAAAGTATCGTTCAATTTCCCCTTGATGTTGCCGTAAACGTATGAAAACGCGCTGTTGTTCATATCGCCGCAGATAATGATTGGGTACGGGCTGTCCTGCTTGTGCGACTTGATGAGTTCGGCCTGTTGCTGTTGCATACTGAACGCCGTGCTCATGCGCCTGAAAATGACACCTGATTTTTTCTGGTTTATCGCGCCTTGGTTGTTGATTTCATCGACATCGGGTGTGATGCGGATGGATTGCAAATGGATGCTGTACACGCGAATCGTGTCGCGGCCTTTCTTGATATCGGCGAATACGGCGTTGTTGTTGGAGTTCGGGAACGCGATTTTCCCTTTGTCGATGATCGGGAATTTGGACAGAATGGCGTGGCCGGTCTTGATTTGGTCGCCATCCATCATGATGTAGCGGTGCGGATAGACTTTCAGGTCTATGTGCGCACCTTCGGAATATTCCTGAATACACAAGATATCCGGGTTCTGCTCGTTGATGAACGTCCGGATGTCGTCCACCAAATGGTCGTTCTGGATCCATTGGAAGAGATTGAACAACCGCACATTGTAGCTCATGACCGTGAAGTCCTTTTCGCTCTCCGGCTGGTTGACGCCCGAAAACTTGTAGAATTTGCTGATGAAGGTAATGCCCAAGAGCAACACCAATCCGGAAAGGATGACCTGCCTTTTGAGTTGTATCGCCCAATACACGAAATAAAGCCCGTTAAGGATTAGAAACAGCGGCAGTATGAGCGTTAGCACCGAAAAAAAAGGAAAGGCTTTCGGCGCCAGGAATGGCAATACATAGGCGATGGCTGTCAATACAGTAAGCACTATATTGAAGAACCACATCACTTTGTTGAACCACGAAAGTTTTTTCATGCTACTCTTTGCCGGCGCGCCACAGGAAATCTTTTTCTTCCTGACTCAGGCTGTCATACCCAGACCGGCTGATCTTGTCCAGGATTTCGTCTATTTGTTGCTGTTTCTTGTCTTTTATTACAATTTTAGATTTGGGTGCTGGCCTGCTGGTGTTTTTATGTACGGTTTTTAGCGGCGATTTGTTTTTCCGATTCGGCAATTCAGTCACAAAGGAAACGATTTTACTCAAATCTGTCCCGTTCTGCAACAATTTGATGTACAGAAAACCGAAAAACGCACCCGATAAATGCGCCACGTGGCCGCCGGTGTTTTCTACGAGAAGGTACAAAACATCCGTTAAGAGGAAGAATGCCGTGAAATGCCAAAGCTTGAGCTTGATGATGCCCCAAAGCCTAAGCTCGAGGTTCGGGCCGTAAATCGTGGTGGCCAACAATACGGCCATGACCGCGCCCGATGCGCCCACGATGATGCCGCCGTCGCCCAGCAGCGGTGCGAGTAAGGGTAACGACAAGCCCGAAAATATCATTCCCAGTATGTACAACCCGAACAGTTGCTTTTGGGTAAAATAGGTCAGGAAGAACCGCCCCGACAAATTCAGGACAACCATGTTCATGAACAGGTGCCAGAATCCGGCGTGCAGGAAACCATAGGAAATGATTGTCCACGGATGAATTAAGACGGTGCGCCAATCGGCCGACAGCCCGATCCAGGCCGGGTAGTCAAAATACCCTTCGCGGAAGCGGTAAAAGAAAACGATCGACAACAGGAACGCGCCGACATTCCAGAAGATCAGCTTCGTGGTGACGTCGCCCATCTTGAACTGGAGTTTCAGGTCTGTCCAGAAGCTATTCATCAGTTCCAGCGGTTTTTGTTAAACTGGTTTTTTTTCCAATACCACATCATCAGAAACCCGATGAGTGCACCGCCAACATGGGCGAAGTGTGCAATACCCGTAGTTGTCCCGAACAATGAACCACCTTTGAACCCGAGAAACAAATCCAGACACAACAATCCCGGCACAAAATATTTCGCTTTGATGGGAATCGGGATAAAAAGAAGGGCCAACTCCGCGTTGGGGAACATAAAAGCGAATGCAACCAACAAACCGTAGATCGCGCCTGAAGCACCAACCATCTCGCCCTGCACGCTCATCGCCGCTTCCAGCAATTGGTTGCCGCTCATTTTTGAAATCAGTTGTTCATGGCCTGACTGTCTTACGATGGTGGTCGCATCCGAAAGAAAGCTGTTGACCATTGGGTTTCCGTTCGTATCCCAAACCGGGATGTTGACCAGTTTGTGGACGACCGATTCAGGCAAGCCTACCGCGTACAATTGGTTCAGCAATTCTTGACTTTCCATATAATTGATCCCGAGTTGCAAAGCCGCAGCGCCCAGACCGCAGGAAATGTAGAAGAAGAGAAATTTCTTTGTACCCCAAAATTGCTCCAACATTGAACCGAAAGAGAACAATGCAAACATATTGAAGAAAATATGCATCACGTTGCCATGCATGAACATATAGGTCAAGAGTTGCCACCAACCAAAATGATCGCTGTGGATGTTGTGCAACGCCAAGATTTGATCGGCCGCCGGCACGAAAAAGCTGCAAATAAAAAACAATATGTTGATGATCAAGAGTTGCTTGACCAACGGCGTCAAATTCATCATACAGAAAACTTTTTATCTAAATCTTCCACACGCATGGTGAGGAATGTGGGTTTGCCGAATGGCGACACATCCGGTTCTTTACAAGCAAACAAGCCATCCAAGAGATTTTCTTGTTCTGTTTCGGTGAGATAGGTTCCGGTTTTTACCGCCAAGCTACGCGCCATCGACTTGGCGATGCTGTCGCTCTGGCTGAAACTGTTTCCGGGAATGCCTTGCTGCAAATCGGCGAGCAACTCTTCGATGACAATCGAGACTTCGCTGCCCGTGACGTTCACCGGCACGCCCGACACGACAATGCGGTCTTCAAACGCTTCTCCAAAGACAAAACCGGCACTCACCAACGACGGCCTCAACTCCTCGAGCAACGCCAGTTCCACCGAGGAAAAATACAATTCCAACGGAAACAGCAATTGCTGGCTCGCGGCCTGATGCACCGTCATGCTGGTCAGGAATCCTTCGTACAACACGCGTTGGTGCGCGCGCTGCTGGTCTATGATGACCATACCGGATTTGATGAAACTCACGATGTATTTCTTGTGCAACTGGTAGGTTTTGGACACCGATGCACTTTCGTCCTGCGACTCAAAAAGCGACGAGGTCACGGCTTCGCTCTCGAATTTCATACCGGACATTTGCTGCCATTCGTTTGCGCTCGGGTCGGCCACGAGCGTGTCGGCAAAAACGGCATCGGTATCTTGTTTCAAGCCTACATAAAGGCTTTCCCAAGCGGCATCGGCTTTCTTCTGGCCGGTATAGGTTTTAGATGGCTTTGTATCGCCGAACGGATTGAAAGCGCCATCCACTTCAACAGTGGGAAGCACGGCTTGCTTGTATTGGTAGTCGTACGGCGTATCGAGGTTGGCATCGCGCTCAAAATCGAGCACCGGTGCCACGTTGAACTGTCCGAGCGAATGTTTCACCGACGAACGCAAATAGGCATACAACGCATGCTCGTCGTCAAACTTGATTTCGGTTTTCGTCGGATGGATGTTGATATCAATGGACTGCGGCGGCACGCTCAGATAAATAAAATAACCCGGCTGGCAACCGTCTTTGAGCAAGCCTTCGTATGCCGACATGATCGCGTGGTGTAGATAACCACTCTTGATGAAACGGTTGTTGACGAAGAAAAATTGCTCGCCACGCGTTTTCTTGGCGAATTCAGGCTTGGTGACAAAGCCCTGAATGGTGACGATATCTGTTTCTTCTGAAATCGGGACCAGTTTTTCGTTGGTCTTTCCGCCGAAAATACCTGAAATACGTTGCCGCAAATTTTGCGATGGTAAATTGAAAACCTCGCTGTTGTTGTGGTATAGCTGGAAATGGATGGCGGGATGCGCCATGGCCACACGCTGGAATTCGTCAATGATGTGGCGCAATTCCACCACGTCGGACTTCAAGAAGTTGCGCCGCGCCGGGATATTGAAAAACAGGTTCTTGATCGCGAACGACGTGCCTTTCGGGACAACGGCCATTTCCTCGGAGATGAACTTGCTGCCTTCGATAACGATACATTGCCCGAGTTCATCCTGCGCTTGCCGCGTCTTGAGTTCAACATGCGCAATCGCCGCAATAGACGCCAGCGCTTCGCCACGGAAACCCTTGGTGTGCAGGTCAAACAAGTCCTCGGCCTGGCGGATTTTAGACGTCGCATGACGGGCGAAACACAGCCGCGCATCAAACGCATTCATGCCTACGCCATTGTCAATGACCTGGATGAGCGTTTTACCCGCATCCTTGATGTTCAAAGTGATTTCGGTGGCTTTGGCGTCTACGGCGTTTTCCATCAATTCCTTGACGACGGACGCGGGCCGTTGCACCACTTCGCCGGCGGCAATCTGGTTGGCTACGTGATCAGGAAGTAACTGGATAATACCGGACATCGGGCTGTTTTGCGTGATTTCAAATTTAGGGAATTATGGTGTGCAGTCGGGAGAATTTTATTCACAAAAAAGTGATAAAAAGCACCGGAAAGAAGATGTAAAACTATGACAACGTCGAACGTCGAACGTCGAAAGAGAAACGTCGAACGACAATGGCCATTTCTCCAACGACCAAAGACCAACCAAAAAAACACGAATTGCACGAATTTACACAAATCCAACCCGCAAATTCGCGGTGAGGTTCTTCTAACTACTAGCAACTAGCCACTGACAACTAAAAAAACACGAATTACACGAATTCACTTCTCGGGTTCGCGGTGACGTTCTTCTAGCCACTAACAACTAGCTACTAGCC
The DNA here is from genome assembly GCF_965137575.1 of Flavobacterium longum. Lineage (NCBI taxonomy): Bacteria > Pseudomonadati > Bacteroidota > Flavobacteriia > Flavobacteriales > Flavobacteriaceae > Flavobacterium > Flavobacterium longum. Next base: position 223,053 of record NZ_CBCRZJ010000003.1, read on the forward strand.
ACTAAAACCGCCGCCGCAACGCCGCCATTTGTATCGCAGCAATCGCGGCTTCGGTGCCTTTATTGCCGTGTGCGCCGCCGCTGCGGTCAATGGATTGTTGTTCGTTGTTGTCGGTCAGGACACAGAAAATCACGGGTACGTCACCCAATAAATTCAGGTCTTTCACGCCTTGTGTGACGCCTTCGCAGACAAATTCAAAATGCATGGTTTCGCCCTTGATCACGCAACCAATCGTGATGATCGCGTCAAAGTGGCGCATGTCCATCATGCGTTTGGCGCCATAGACGAGTTCAAAACTCCCGGGTACGTCCCAACGGACGATGTTTTCAGGACGCGCGCCGCAATCCAGCAATGCCGCTTCTGCGCCGGCGTACAAGCCGTTGGTAATTTTGTCGTTCCAGGCCGACACCACAATGCCAAAGTGAAAACCTTTCGCACTGGGGATTTTCGTTTTATCGTAGTTTGATAAGTTCTTGTTTGCGGTAGCCATGTTGTTATTTTAAATTATGAATTTTAAATTATAAATGATTGGGAAACGGCCGACTAGATTTCAACAATAAAAAAGGAGCAACAGTTTTGTCGCTCCAATTTATAATTTATAATTTAATTTTAGAATAATTACTGCGCCAGCCCGATCAACGCATCCACGTTAGATGCTTCCGGAGACAATTCATATTTCTCCTTGAGTTCGGTAAAATGCTTCAAGGCGTCGGCTTTTTTGCCCATCGCCAATTCCACTTGCCCAGCCTTCATCAGGAAACGCGGCGTCGTGAATTCGTTGGCGTTCATGCCTACCGCTTTCAGGTATTGCTCCAAAGCTTCGGCGTTTTTGCCTTGTTGTGCGTAAGCGTCGCCAATGAGGCCAACAGCCAACGTACCGGTCATGACGTCTTTCCCTTTGTATTTTTCGAGTGAAGCAATCGCCTCAGGGTATTTTTTCAAGTTCAGGTAAGAAACACCGGCATAGTAGTTTGCCATGTTTCCGGCATCGGTACCAGAATATTCCTCGGCAATCTTCGCGAAACCAAACTTACCTTCAGAACCGTTCAACGCCAAGTTGTACAATGAATCCGGTTTTGGTGCATCGAGCGCTTTCTTGAAGTTTTGTTGCGCGATGAACATTTCCTCAGCCGCCGTATCTTCTTTCGGTGCCACGACAAACTTCTGGTACAGCAAATAACCTACAACGACTATGGCAATACCGCCCAAAACACTGATGATCATTTTCTGGTTTTTCTGAACCCAGTCTTCAGTCTTGTTCGCGCTTTCGTCGAGTTTTGAGAAAACCGCAGCCGTGGTGCTGTCTTTTTCGTCTACATTCACCTGCTCTTCTACAAATGCACCTGCATCTTCCTTGACTTTCTCTTTCGGTTCCTTGTAACCTCTTTTATTGTATGTCGCCATTCTTTGATTTATTGAGCCGCAAAAATAAAATTTTTATTCATACGCGCGCAACTTTTTTTCAATGAGTTGTGTGCTAACCCAATATTGGTTTTTTGGGCGTTGCGCGTCGTGACCTCGCGCCGGGCTGTGCGCTGTATCTTTTGCTCGTGGCCTCGCAAAAGGATGCCGCTTCCATCCCTAACGCAAACGTCGAATATCGAACGTCAAACGTCGAACGATAAAAACACACACTCCACAGATTTCTTCCAGCAACTGACAACTAACAACTAGCAACTAAAAAACACGAATTGCACAAATTTCCACAAATCCAATCCGCGAATTCGCGGCGAGGTTCTTCTAGCAACTAGCCACTAACAACTAGCAACTCAAAAACACCAATTGCACAAATTTCCACAAATCCAATCCGTGAATTCGCGGCGAGGTTCTTCTAGCCACTAACAACTAACAACTAGCAACTAACAACTAGCCACTAGCAACTAGCAACGATCAACTTCTTCCACCGACGCTTCCCCATCGTTCCACTTTCGACTTTCGACTTTAGTCTCTTTTCGCTAACTTGCGCCACCATGCATCTCACGAAGATTTCCCTTTTCAACTACAAGAATTTTGCGGACGCTGCGTTTGAATTCGACAGCAAAATCAACTGTTTCACCGGGCGCAACGGCGTGGGCAAGACCAATGTGCTCGACGCGATTTATTACCTGGCCTTCGGAAAGAGTTATTTCAACCCGATGGCTGTACAAAACATTAAGCACGGCGAAGACTTTTTTGTGATCGACGGCGAATTCGAGAAAGACGGCCGCGCCGAACAAGTCGTGTGCAGCCTCAAGAAAGGGCAAAAGAAAATCCTCAAACGCAACGGCAAGGAATACGAGAAATTGTCAGACCATATCGGGCTGATTCCGCTGGTGATCATTTCGCCGTCAGACCGTGATTTAATCATAGAAGGCAGCGAAACACGCCGGAAATTCATCGATTCGGTCATCTCCCAAAACGACGCGCATTACCTGCACGATTTGATCCAGTATCAAAAAGTCCTGGCGCAGCGCAACGCTTTGTTGAAGTATTTCGCCGCCAACCGGACCGTTGACAAGGAAACGCTCGGGATTTACAACGAACAACTGTCGTCGCTCGGTACGCCGTTGTTTGAAAAGCGTAAAAAATTCCTGGCCGATTTCATCCCGATCTTCGCCAAACACCATCACGGCATCACGGAATCTGCCGAAAACGTCAACCTCAGCTACCAAAGCGACCTGACTTCGGGCGCGTTTACGGCGCTGCTTGAAAATCATTTTGACCGCGACCGGTTGTTGCAATACACCAGCGTGGGCATCCACAAAGACGATCTGTCGTTTGAGATCGATGGCCACCCGATCAAGAAATTCGGGTCTCAAGGGCAGCAAAAATCGTTTTTGATTGCGCTTAAACTGGCGCAATTTGAATTCGTCGGAAAAAAATCCGGGGAAAAACCCATTTTGCTTTTCGATGACATTTTTGACAAGCTCGATGAATTCCGTGTGGGCAAAATCGTGGAAATGGTCAAGCACGACGATTTCGGGCAGTTGTTCATTTCAGACACGCATCCGGAGCGCACCGAAGCCATCGTAAAACAAACGCACCAGAGCTACAAGATGTTTTCGTTGTAGGAAGATGTCGAACGTCGAACGAAAAAACAAGATGACACAGATTTATTAAACCGAATTCGCGGTCCGGTACTTCTAGCCACTAGCAACTAGCCACTAGCAACTAAAAAACCATTGCCCAAATCCAATTCGCGAATTCGAGGCGAGGTTCTTCTAGCCACTAACAACTAGCCACTAACAACCAGCCACTAGCCACCAACCGATTATTCAAAAATTACCAAAATCAATGGTTTTCCCGTAATGCCACTTTGGACGATTGATTATCTTTGACACGGGAACGGGAATAACAATCCTAAACCAAATCCGGCCACCCGGACACGCGGTTTTCCCGTAATAATTGTAAAATTTGAAAACTGATGAAGAACTTTTTCGCAACGATTTGTTGTGCCTTTTTGTTGCTGAGCTGCAAAGGACAAACCGCCGGAGGTGTCGAGAAAATCGCACCGGCCCAATTCTCCCAAAAACTGAAATCGGAAAACGCGCCGCAGCTTTTGGACGTACGCACACCCGGGGAATATGCCGGCGAGCACATCGACAATGCGATTAATGTCAATTGGAACGGGCCGAACTTTGAAACCGAAGTGGCCAAACTCGATAAATCAAAACCGGTTTTCGTGTATTGCAAAATCGGCGGGCGAAGCAGCCAAGCCGCAGCTAAGCTTAGCCAAATGGGCTTCAGCAAAGTCTATGATCTCGAGGGCGGTATCCTGAAATGGACGGCCGAAGGTTATGCGCCAAAAACCGACCGCATCATCGGGATGTGTTCCCAGGAATACAACGAACTACTCAATACAGACAAACTTGTATTGGTTGATTTCTACGCCAAATGGTGCGCACCGTGCAAGAAAATGGCACCGTATCTTGAGAAAATGACCGATGAAATGAAAGACAAAGTCACGATTGTACGCCTTGATGCGGATGAACACAAAACGCTGGTGGAGGAAATGAAAATCGCGGAGTTGCCGGCGCTGTTCCTGTACAAAGACAAGAAAATCATTTGGCAACACAAAGGATTCATCAGCGAAGCCGAACTAAAGCAACAACTACAATGATATCGAGAGAAACGCTGCAATTCCTGGCCGACCTCGCCGAAAACAACAACCGGGATTGGTTCATGGCGAACAAGAAACGTTATGAAGCCTACAAAAAAGAATACCTGGACGTTGTGACCGCGGTTTTGGACGTGCTCAAGACCAAGGACGAGACGCTTAAGTTGCTCGAACCTAAGAAATGTATGTTCCGGATCAACAGAGACATCCGGTTTTCGCTGGACAAATCGCCGTACAAGACGCACATGGGCATGTGGTTCAGCGATGCGCGCGCCAGTGGTGGCAATGCGCCAGGCTATTACATCCAGATCGATCCAAAACAAAGTTTCATCGCTGCGGGTTTCCACAATCCGGAATCGGCCGAACTCAAGAAAATCCGCAAGGAAATTGCCTTTTTCAACGATGAACTCGACGCCGTCCTGAAAGACAAAAAGTTCAAAGCCGTGTTCGCCGACCTGGACCGCAACAATGCGCTAAAGACCGCGCCGAAGGATTTTGAAAAAGACCATCCGGCCATCGAAAACCTAAAGCTCAAAAGTTTTACAGTCACCGGAAACTTGTCTAAAACCGATATTTCCGACAAAGATTTCGCGAAAAAAACAGCGGAAAAACTTGCGGTAGCGAAACCGCTCAATGAATTCCTCAAACGCGCCCTAAACGTTGAAGATTGATATGCAGATACAACAAAATTTCTCCCTGAAAAACCACAATACGTTCGGCATCGATGTCAAAGCCAAGGAGTTTGTCGCCGTGCATGCTGTTGAAGAATTAAAAAGCATACTGGCCCGAAACGTCGGAAAACCGATGCTCGTCATCGGCGGCGGCAGCAATATGTTGCTCACCAAAGATGTTGATGCGCTGGTGATCCACATCGATTTGAAAGGCATCGAAAAAATCCATGAAGACGACGATCAGGTTTGGCTGAAAGTGCAAGGCGGCGAGAAATGGCACGACTTCGTGATGTACTGCATCGCGCACGATTACGGCGGTATAGAAAATATGTCGCTTATTCCGGGTAATGTTGGCACGTCGCCGATCCAGAATATCGGTGCGTATGGCCGCGAAATCAAGGATACGTTCGTGTCTTGCGAAGCCCTACATATCGAGACGCTGGAAATCCATCAATTCACGTTGGAGGACTGCGAATTCGGTTACCGCGAAAGTGTTTTCAAGAACAAATTCAAAGGCCAATACATCATCACCTCAGTGGTTTTTAAGTTGACCAAACGCAACCACAACATCAACATCGAATACGGCGACATCAAAGCCGAACTTGCCCAGAATGGCGTGGAAACCCCAACCATCAAAGACGTCAGCAACGCCGTGATCGCCATCCGGCAGAGCAAATTGCCCGACCCGAAAGAATTGGGCAACAGCGGCAGCTTTTTCAAGAATCCGGTTATCCCGAAAGCGCAATTCGATGCCGTGCACGCGAAATTTCCGGACATGAAATTCTTCCCGGTATCTGATGACGAAGTGAAAGTCCCGGCGGGCTGGCTCATTGAACAGGCCGGTTTCAAAGGAAAGCGTTTCGGCAATGCCGGCATGCATAAAAACCAGGCGTTGGTGCTCGTGAATTACGGCGGCGCCACCGGCCATGAATTGCTCGAAGTGTCGCGCATGGTGCAAAAAGAAGTATTCGAGAAATTCGGGATTGCGATTGAAGCCGAGGTAAACATAATTTAATTGACAAAGGAAAATTGACAATTGACAATGAAGCAAATCATGTATTTGCAGGCAGGCACGACTTCAATCGAAAAGAAATCTGTTCAGCACCAATCCCAATTATCCATTATCAATTGTCAATTATCAATTATCTATGTATATCCCAGACTATTACAAAAACGAAGACCGTGCGGAGATTGAAGCGTTTCTCAAGGCCAACGCGTTCGGGATTCTCGTGAATGTCTTGGATGGAAAACCGTGGGCCACGCATGTGCCGCTCGAGCTTGTCGAGAGCAGCACCGATGGAAAACAGTTTCTCGTGGCGCACGTTTCCAAGGAAAATCCACAATGGACGGCTTTTTCGGCGGGCGATGAAGTGCTCGTGATTTTCACCGGGCCGCATGCGTACGTGTCGTCGTCATGGTATGATTTCGAAGGTGTACCAACCTGGAATTATACCGCCGTTCATGTGTACGGAAAACCGCGCATCCTCGACGAATCCGAAACCATCGCATCCCTGAAAACATTGGTCGATAAATACGAAGCGGGCCGCGACAACCCAACGCGTGTGGAAGATTTATCCAAGAAAACCATGATGATGGTGCGCGGCATCGTGGCTTTTGAAATCGAGATCACGCGGATCGAGGCCAAGAAAAAGCACTCGCAAAACCGCGACGCCAAGAATTACCAGAGCGTCATCGCGCACCTGGAAGCCAGCGCCGACCCTAACGCCAAGGCCATCGCCGCGGAAATGAAACGCAAACGCAAGTCTTGAAATCCTGTTGAATTTATCGGTTAAAATGTAATAATCATCATCGGCAATTTGTACCTTTGCCACCGTTTTCAAAAGCCAACTTGCTTATATGCTGACCATTACTTTTTACGCCTTTGTTGCCGTTGTTGTCATCCAGTTGTTTTATTATCTGGGCATTTTCGGAAAGTTCGCCTTCGCCAAGCCACAGCAAACCACGCCCAAACGTGTCCCGATTTCGGTCATTGTCTGTGCAAAAAACGAAGCCGAGAATGTAGCGAAGTTCGTCCCGCTGTTGGCCGAGCAGGACTATCCCGACTTTGAACTCGTCTTGATTGACGACGCGTCAAGCGACAACACGCTCGATCTGTTCGAAGGTTTCGAAAAGCAATATCCCAACATCAGGTTGGTCAAGGTCGAAAACAACGAAGCGTTTTGGGGCAACAAGAAATTCGCGCTCACGCTCGGGATCAAGGCTGCGAAACACGAATACCTTTTGTTCACCGATGCAGACTGCCGCCCAGACTCCAAAAACTGGATCCGCGAAATGTCTTCTTGCTTCACCAAGGAAAAAACAATCGTGCTGGGTTATGGCGCTTATGAGAAACTACCCGGTTTCTTGAACAAACTCATCCGTTTTGAGACTTTGCTCACGGCGGTGCAATATTTCTCCTGGGCGAAAGCAGGCCGTCCGTTCATGGGCGTAGGCCGAAATCTGGCTTATAAACGCGAGGAATGGCTCAACGTGCGCGGTTTCATGGACCACATGAAAATACGTTCGGGCGACGACGATTTGTTCATCAACCAGGCGGCGAAAGGAAAAAACACGACGGTTTGTTACACGCCGGACAGCTTCACCCACTCCGAACCGAAGACAAGCTTCAAGGAATGGTTCACGCAGAAGCGCCGTCACGTATCAACTTCTGGCCATTACAAGACTTCAGATAAAATGCAGCTGGGCGCGTTCTATGCCTCACAATTGTTGTTCATCTTGTTGGCGGCCGTGTTGCTGGCGTTCCAATACCAATGGATGATCGTAGCCGGAATCGTCGCGTTCCGTTACTTGGTGGCGTGGCTGTCGCTCGGATTTTCGGCCGGAAAACTGCGCGAAAAAGACACGGTATATTTCTATCCGGTGTTTGAATTTGCGCTTATCTTTGTCCAACTGAACGTCTTCTTCAGCAATATATTCTCAAAACCTGTGCATTGGAAATAAACCAATATATCGAAAGGGCAAAGGCCGGCGACCAATCGGCGTTCACATTCCTGCTCGACCGGTATTGGAATGAGGTTTATGGTTTCATGCTCAAACGCACCGAAAACGAAACCGATACAGACGATATCACAATTGAAACTTTCGCCAAGGCGTTCGACAAGATTGCGTCTTACAACCCAGAATTCCAATTCAACACCTGGCTCATCGCCATCGCCAAGAACGTCCATATCGATTTGCTCCGGAAGAAAAAAGCCACGCTGTCACTAGACATCACCGATTCAGAAGACCATCAGGCTTACAATGTGGCCGACACTTCACTGACAGCCGAAGACGAACTCATCCGAAAGCAAAACCTCGCCAGCCTGCTCGACTGCATCAAACAACTCAAACCTAAGTACCAGGAAGTTATCCAACTGCGGTATTTCCAAGAGCTTTCATATCAGGAAATCGCCGATGAATTGGGCGAACCGCTCAATAACGTCAAGGTAAAACTTCTGCGCGCCAAGAACCTTTTGGCCGACATTATCCGAAAAAGATAATTCCTGTTAAAAAAATCTTTAACGATGGTACAATTTTTTGCCGTGATTTTCAGTTATGGCTTAAAATCAACCGCTTATGTAACAGAGATACTTAACCAATCACATTCAACCACCATGAATCACGTTAGTATCTTTGAAAAAAAGTGGCTCGATCTTGTTTTTGAGAACAAGAACAAAGCCTACGGCGCCTACAGATTGCGCCTTGAAAACCCTCGCACAACCTTGCTCGCCTTGTTTTTAGGATTGCTGTTGCTGGCATCGGTAGCGAGCATCGGTGTTCTGGCTTCACGCCTCGCCAAGACGCCGACACTTGCGCCCGTAATTGACGAGCCGATAGAAGTCACGGAAGTCAACCTGTCTGAGCCGCCGAAAGAGCCGGAAACACAAGCCGCGCCTCCGGTTGTCAACCCTGCCGAACCCATGGAAAACACACAGCAATTGACCAATCCGGTCGTCGTGCCGCCAGATCTGGCCACCAACGTCACGCCGACCTCGAAACCAACGCCTCCAGACACGCCTCCGGGAACCGGAACACCCGGTGTAAACCCCACGCCAGGAAACAACGGCACGCCAGGAGCAACCGTACCCGGAACGGGCGTGACGGCACCTGAAAAGCCAGTCCCGACAGGAATATTAGACCGGCAGCCACAGTATCCGGGCGGCATCGAAAAGTTTTATCAATATGTCGGTGACAATTTCGACAAACCAGACGTCGAAGACATCAGTAAATTGACCGTCATCGTATTGTTCGTCATCGAAAAAGACGGCAGCATCAGCGATGTACGCGTGGCCCGCGACCCCGGCTACGGAATGGCAAAAGAAGCGCTACGCGTGCTTAAGTCGTTGAAGATAAAATGGAAACCGGGTTACAAAGACGGCCAACCGGTTCGTACTGCTTATACATTGCCCATTACGGTAAACATCCAATAACACCAATGCAAAACCAGCCGCGCGCCCGTAAGCCCGCGGTTTTTTTTGGAGAAAGTGGCTAGTTTATAGTGGCTAGTTGCTAGAAGAAATCTGTGCAATCTGTGTTTTTCGTTCGGCGTTCGACGTTCAACGTTGCTTCCCGTCGCGAATCTCTGCGTATTCTTCGTGCCGCTTCGTGAAACTTTTTGCCCTGAAAACGTTACGCCTTCTTCACAAACTCTGTACGCAACACCATTGCGGTCTTGTTCACGCGGCAATCAATCTCCGCCGGATCGTCCGTTAACCTGATGTTATTCACTTTCGTGCCACGCTTAATCACGTCCGACGAGCCACGCACTTTCAGGTCTTTAATCACGGTCACAGAATCGCCGTCTTTCAAAATGTTGCCGTTAGAATCTTTAACTTCCATGAGGTAGGGATTTACGCCGCAAATATAGTCTTTTTTTGGCCGTCATCGAGAGAGTGCGTCATCGGGTTACGCTGCCATCTTTTTAAACCCCAAAGGTTTCGAAAACGAATTCCCGGCCTTCGGTCCCAGATTGACTTGGCCGTAGCGGCCGTAAAAAAATACACCAGCGGCACCGATGGAACGGCCAACTTCCTATTTTTGGGAAAATTTACGCCATGCCTTACACCGCTTCCCAGAAACTCAAACACCTGTTGTCTTTTCCGGTCATTGTAGCCGCACTGGGCTATTTCGTTGACATTTACGACCTGTTGCTTTTTGGGATTGTGCGCGTGCCCAGCCTTAAGGACATGAACCTCGATGCGGATTCAGCAGGAACGCTCATCCTGAATTTCCAAATGACTGGGCTTTTGTTGGGCGGCATTCTCTGGGGCATTTGGGGTGACAAGAAAGGACGGCTTTCGGTGTTGTTCGGGTCTATCCTAGTGTATTCGCTGGCCAACATTGCGTGTGGCTTTTTGCCGTATATGAATTTCGGGGATAAAGTAACCATCTATGCGGCGCTGCGTTTCATCGCCGGGATTGGCCTGGCTGGTGAATTGGGCGCGGGTATTACGCTCGTTTCTGAGAGTTTACCCAAGGATTTACGCGCCATTGGTACGTCCATCGTGGCCGGCTTCGGGCTAATGGGTGCTGTCGTGGCGCAACTCACCGTAGAAATGGCCGGCAGTTGGACAGTGGCTTATTTCATTGGCGGCGGACTGGGGTTGCTGCTTTTGCTCCTGCGCGTGGGCGTGCTGGAAAGCGGTCTTTTCAAGCAACTCAAACACGACGAGTTCATCAAGAAAGGCGACTTCTTTTCGCTATTTACGCACAAAGAAAGACTCATTAAATACCTGAAATGCATCGCCATCGGGCTGCCGACCTGGTTTTGCATCGGGATACTGGCCGTCATGGGCAACCAGTTCGCACCCGCACTCGGCATTGAGAAAATTGAACCCGGAAAAGCCATCATGTGGGCCTACATCGGGATTTCGGTCGGCGATTTTGCCAGCGGTTTCATTTCGCACGCGTTACATTCACGAAAGAAAGCCATCTTTTACATGATGCTGTTCACCCTTTTGGGCATTGGCCTGATGCTTTTCGGCGGGGCAACGTCCGAGAACATGTATTATTTTTATTGCACTTGGCTCGGCTTGGGCACGGGTTACTGGGCAATGTTCGTCACGGTGGCTGCAGAGCAATTCGGCACGAATATCCGTTCGACGGCCACGACGACCGTTCCGAATATGGTCCGCGGACTGGTTCCGGTGATGTTGCTTGGGTTCGATTTCTTTAAGCCCGGATTTGGCGTAGTTGCCGCTGCATTAATTGTAGGAGCGATTGCCTTTGGGTTAGGTATTTACTCGACGTTGACCATCAGTGAAACCCATGGCCGGGAAATGGATTTCATTGAATAATATGGTTTCTTGCTCGAATTGCAATCGGTAACCTCTAGTGTGATCGGTCACAAACTCGCGCACGCCAAACTTTCGGGTAAATTCAATCCAGTGCAGTTTATTGACTTTTCCCCAATCTTCGTTTGACTTTTGACTTTCGACATTTGACCCAATTATTCGTTATCTTTGCGTCTCAAAATTCCTGCTATGGAAACCATCCTGAATAACGACACTACTGTTGCGAAACCCAAATGGCTCAAGGTGAAATTGCCGATTGGGCAGAAATACACCGAACTGCGCGGGCTGGTCGATAAATACAAGCTCAACACGATTTGCACTTCCGGCAGTTGCCCGAATATGGGCGAATGCTGGGGCGAAGGCACGGCTACATTTATGATTTTGGGCAATATCTGTACACGTTCGTGCGGGTTTTGCGGCGTGAAAACCGGCCGGCCGGAAACGGTAGATTGGGACGAACCTGAAAAAGTGGCGCGCTCGATCAAGATCATGAATATTAAACACGCAGTCATTACGAGTGTGGATCGCGACGATTTGAAAGACATGGGTTCCATCATTTGGGCCGAAACCATCAAGGCGATCCGCCGGATGAATCCTGAAACAACATTGGAAACGTTAATTCCGGATTTTCAGGGCAACGAGCGCAACATAGACCGCATCGTGGAAGCCGACCCTGAAGTGGTGTCGCACAATATGGAAACCGTTCGACGACTCACGCGCGAAGTCCGGATCCAGGCGAAATATGACCGCAGTCTGGAAGTGTTGCGCTACTTAAAAGATAAAGGTGTGCGACGCACCAAATCGGGCATCATGCTGGGCTTGGGCGAAACCGAGGACGAAGTCATCCAGACGATGCGTGACTTGCGCGACGCAAATGTTGACGTGGTCACGATTGGGCAATACCTGCAACCTTCGAAAAAACATTTGCCTGTGAAAGAATTCATCACGCCCGAACAGTTCAAGAAATACGAAGACATCGGAAAGGAAATGGGCTTCAGGCATGTGGAAAGCGGCGCGCTGGTAAGAAGTTCATATCATGCGCAGAAACATATTTTATAGACGAAAGAACGCTACGCTGAAAGAAGAAAGACGCTACGCCAAAAGATTACCTTAAATCTTTCAGTGAAACGGTCTTTCCTCTTTCTTCTAAAATTATGACTAAAACAAAAATCGCCATCAACGGCTTTGGCCGCATCGGACGAAACCTCTTCCGGTTGCTGATTGACCATCCGACAATTGAAGTCGTGGCGATCAACGACATTGCCGACAACCGTACGATGGCGCATTTGCTCAAGTACGACAGCATCCACGGGGTTTTGCCGTTCAACATTTCCTCCGACGCTACGGGAATTGTCGTTAACGGACGGCACATCGATTTCTTTCACGAAAAAAATATCGCCAATCTCGATTGGAAAAGCGTGAATGTGGATATCGTCGTGGAATCGACGGGCAAATACAAAACTTTTGATGAGATCAACGCGCACATCACGTCGGGTGCGAAGAAAGTAATCTTGTCTGCGCCGGCGGAAGTGCCGAACATCAAGACTGTAGTTTTGGGCGTGAACCAGCACATCCTGGACGGCTCGGAAAAAATCATCTCCAACGCCAGTTGTACGACCAATAATGCGGCACCGATGATTAAAATCCTGCAGGATTTGTGCGGTATCGAGCAGGCCTACATCACGACGGTTCACTCCTACACGACCGATCAAAGTTTGCACGACCAGCCGCACCGCGATTTGCGCAGGGCGCGCGCAGCTTCACAATCTATCGTCCCGACAACGACTGGCGCAGCGAAAGCGCTGAACAATATTTTCCCTGAAATGGAAGGCAAACTCGGCGGCAGCGGCATACGCGTTCCGGTGCCAGACGGTTCTTTGACCGATATCACGTGTTATGTGAAGCACGAAGTTTCCATCTCAGCCATCAATGCGGCGTTCAAAAAAGCGGCTGAACATGACTTGAAGGGCATCCTCGCCTATACCGAAGATCCGATTGTTTCCGTGGACGTTTTGGGCAACCGCCATTCGTGCCTATTCGATGCGCAACTCACTTCGGCCATCGGCAAAATGGTGAAAGTCGTGGGTTGGTATGACAATGAAATCGGGTATTCGTCCCGTATCATCGACCTGATTATGTTGGTTCATAACAACTAGCCGCTAAAAAACACGAATTGCACAAATTTTCACCAATTTAAATTGCGAATTCGTGGCAATGTTCTTCTAGCAACTAGCAACTACAACTAGCCACTGCCCAATTATCCACTATCCATTGTCCATTGTCAATTAATTATCTATATTTAACCCCGCTTTTATTGTAACGCACTCCTAATGAGGTTAACTGTAGTGTTCTTGTTGTGTTTCGGCCTGTTGTTTTCGCAGAACAAAAAATCTGAGAAAACAGACAGTGTCAGCAGTTATTTGGAATTGGCGACGTTCAACGCGAAGATCAACAACTTCAAGAATTCATTGACCTATACGCAAAAAGCGATAGACTACGCGCATGCGGCGAAAGATGTAAAGGCCGAAGCCGGCGCACTTTCCGCCCTCGGCAGTTTTTACTTCGAGATCAAGAAGTATGACGATGCCATCGAAAATTTCAACAAAAGCATTCAGTTGTACAACACGCAGAAACCGTCGTCACAACAGGCTTACGCCTACTACAACCTCGGTTTGTGTTACATGGAAAAGGAGAATTACACACAAGCCGAAACCAATTTCAATCAGGCCAAGACCATTTACGAAACCATCAAAATCCCTGATGCGATTGATTTGCTGAACCTCCAGAAAGGCATCGTTTACAAGGCGAAAGGGAAATACAAACTGGCATCGGGAATATTTAATTCTTTGATTGCGAGGCCAGAAACCGCAGACAACCATCGCGTGAAGGCCGGAGCGCTCTACCAAATGGGCACGATTGAGGCGGAACAAGGCCGGAACAACCTCGCCATCAATTACCTCAAACGCGCGCTGGAGCTCAACGTCCACAACAAAAGCATCGACCTCGAATCCAAGATCTACAAGGCGATGAGCACGGTGTACGAAGACATGTCAGACATGTCCGGCGCATATACGTCGCTGAAAAAACACCTTGAATTGAAGGACACGATTTCGGCCATCAACAGGGAAAGGCTTGGCCCGGAAGACTACAACAAGTTCAAGGAAAACGAACAATTGAAACGCATCGAAGAAGCCGAACGCGAAAACAAACAGCAGAAAGACGCCAACCGTTTTGCGAAAGTGATTTCGATCCTGGCCATTGCACTTATTTCGATCTTGTCGCTCTTGAGTTTGTCGCTCTACAAAAACAACATCATCCGCAACCAATCAAACTTGTTGCTCAAGGAAAAGAACAACGAGTTGCAAATGGCGAAGGACAAGGCCGAAAAAGCCTCGAAAGCGCGCGCGGAATTCCTCTCGACGGTGAGCCACGAACTCCGGACACCGCTCAACGCCATCAACGGGATTACGCATTTGCTGCTCGAGGAAAGCCCGAAGAAAACGCAATTGCACTATCTGGAATCGCTGAAGTTTTCGGGGAATTACCTGCTCACGTTCATCAATGAAATCCTCGAAATCAACCGCATCGAATCAAGCAACGTGCAGGCCGAAGCCATCAATTACAACCTAAAACTGCTTTTGGAGAACATCCAGAATTCCTTGCGTGAATTGGCACAGCAGAACAACAACAAATACATCGTAGAGATTGACGAAACCATTCCGGACAACCTCATCGGCGACCCGACGAAACTCTCGCAGATCTTCATCAACCTGATCAACAACGCACTCAAGTTCACCCAAAACGGCGAGGTGAAAGTCATTGCAAAACTGATGGAACTCGGCGAAGAGAATTGTTCGATTTACTTTAAGATCGTGGACACCGGCATCGGCATCCCGGAAGACAAGCAGGAAACCATTTTCGACAGTTTCTCGCAAGGCTCCATCGAGATCAACCGCAAATACGGCGGCACCGGTTTGGGCTTGAACATCGTGAAGAAACTCATCGACATTTTGGGCGGGCAAATCCGCCTGGAAAGTAAAGTGGGCAAAGGCTCGACATTTTCATTCGGGTTGAAATTCGGCGTGGGTTCGGCGCTCAACCTCGACGAGAACAAAGACTACGACGAATCGGTGTTTGTGAACAAGAAAGTGCTGCTCATCGAAGACAACAAAATCAACCAGATGATCACCAAGAAAATGCTGGAAAACAAGCAGATGCTGGTGGAAATCATCGACAACGGCGAAGATGCCATCGAAGCCGTGAAGAATAGTTATTACGATCTGGTCTTGATGGACGTGCACTTGCCGGGCATCAACGGCACCATCGCCACCCAAACGATCCGCACATTCGACACGCACACGCGCATCATCGCACTCACCGCCATTTCACTCAACGAAAACCGCGAAATGCTGCTGTCTTACGGCATGAACGACGTCATTACAAAACCTTTTGATCCGGAGAATTTCTACAAGGTGATTTCGCAGAATATTGGGTAGTTGTCAGTTAATAGTGGCTAGTTGATAGAGGCTAGAAGAAAGAAACTGTATAAACGTGTATTTTCGTCGAGCTTCGTTTGACGTTCAACGTTTGACGCTCGACGTTCGACATGAATCTTGATGAAACTATCGTTGGCAGCAATTAATACCGCAAGATCAATTCGCGAATGAGTTTCCGCACCAGCGGCTCGGCTTTTTTGGCGGCTTCCAAAACTTCCTGATGCGTAATGGTGCCGATGCTTTCTTCGTTGCCCATATCGGTGATGACCGACACACCAAAGGTTTCCAGTTCCATGTGGCGCGCCACGATGACTTCCGGAACGGTGGACATGCCTACGCAATCGCAACCCAAAGCCTTGACCATGCGGTATTCGGCCAAGGTTTCAAACGTCGGGCCTTGCAAGCCCAGATAAACGCCGTCTTTCACGTCGATTTCCAATTCGTATGCGATTTCCTTGGCTTTGTGCATCATCGCGTGACTGTACGGCTCGCTCATGTTGACGAAGCGCGGCCCGAAACGCGGATCGTTCTTGCCCCGGAGCGGGTGTTCCGGCATGAGGTTCACGTGGTCTTTGATGATCACGACCGAACCCACGTGATAGTCACGGTTCACGCCGCCCGATGCGTTGGATACGATGAGTTTCTCGACACCCAGATATTTCATTACGCGCACCGGAAACGTCACTTCCTGCATGCTGTAACCTTCGTAATAATGGAAACGGCCTTGCATGGCCACCACTTTCTTGTCGCCGATTGTCCCGAAAACGAGCGCGCCTTTGTGACCTTCCACCGTCGACACCGGAAAATTCGGGATTTCGTTGTAAGGCAAGGTGTGTTCGATGCTGATGTCTTCGGTGAAGCCGCCCAGCCCAGAGCCAAGGATGACACCATATTCTGGCGTGTAACCCGTTTTTTCTTTAATGTATTGAACCGTTTGCTGTACTTTTTCCCACATAATCTAAAATGGCTTGGTCAAAACTGTCGCTGCCCGAAATGAACGCACTTTTAATGGGCAGGTAATACAATTTATCGAGTGAATAATCTTTTAACCGGACGTAATCTTTTTCTGTTGTGACGATGTATCGCCCGGCGGCGGCATCCTTGATCGATGAAACATCTGCCTCCGTAAAGGCGTGATGATCCGGGAAAGTCAACTCCTGATCGCCGTCACGCCGCAAATATGCGAAGAATGGCGATGGCTTGGCAATGCCGGCTATCATTATTTTTTCGTTTTTTTTCATTATATCGGTCGGCACCGAATCATGTCTAGAAAACACTTTGTCCTCGTAGTCGATGTACGTAAAATACAACTGTTGCTGCGGCGTAAGCTTCAATTTCTCGCGGATGGCCGTGATTTCGGAACCCGGCAAAACTTTCGGGCATTTGGTCACGATGACGATATTGGCCCGTTTGGCGCCGCTGCGGCTTTCGCGGAGGTTGCCCATTGGCAGGACGAAATCATCGGCATATAAATCATGGTAAGCGGTCAACAGTATGTAAAATCCTGCTTTCACTTTCCGGTGTTGGAAGGCATCGTCGAGTAAAATCACATCGGGTTTGTGCGGCAATAATTGCTGGATGCCGTTGGTTCGGTCGGCATCGACGGCCACCAAAACCTCCGGAAATTTCAAATGGAACTGGTACGGTTCGTCGCCCAGGATTTCCGCCGACGAAGACGCATCGGCCAAGACAAAACCGCTGGACTTTCGTTTGTAGCCGCGGCTTAGCGTGGCCACGCTGTATTTCGGAGAAAGCAACCGGATCAAATACTCGATTTGCGGTGATTTGCCCGTTCCGCCGACGCTTAAATTCCCGACGGCTATAACCGGAACATCAAAACTGTTGCTGGCAAGGATTCCTTTGTCGTAGAGGAAATTGCGGATGGCCATGACCAAACCATACAAAAGTGCAAATGGGAACAGCAATTTCCTGAGTAAATCCATGAGACGAAAGTAGCGATTTTTTATCTTTGGGAGAAATTACCGCCTCGTGAAAACCCGTTTGCTCGTATCGCTTTTGCTGCTTCTGCCGATGTTCCTTCGGGCGCAACACAACCAATCGGGCATTCTCAAGACCATCCTTTCGACCTACTACAAAAACGAAAAGCCCATCGTGAAAGGCCGCGCGCAGTTCCTTTTTTTATTCTGCGAGAAGGCGAACAACAATGAGGAATTGTTTGAAACCATCAACCAACTCAAGCTTTCGGTGCAGGAAACTTCGATGCTCAAAAGCCGCGTGAATACAGACAAAGCGCCACAAGATTGGAGCAAGGAACTTGCCGAAATCGCGCAATCGCCCACGAGCAAAATGCTACTCAGCAAAGTCAATACATGCCTTGCGCTGGAAACCTTCCAAACCAAGCAGAAACAGTCCAACTTCAACAACCAACGCCTGCTGATCATCAGCAAACCCGTATTTTACACCGACGGTAAAACAGCCTTGGTGAAAGTCGTGTTCTACCGCAGCGTGGAGCACAATTACGGCAGCATATTGCTGATGAAGAAAGTGGGCGACCAATGGCAAATCGCCGAACAACTAAATCCTTGGGAAACCTGATGACGATAAAAGAACTCTTGCCGATTTTGGAAGAAATGGCACCGCTGGCGTACGCCGAAGATTTTGACAACGTAGGCTTGCTCACCGGCGACGTTGCGTGGAAAATCAAGAACATCTTGGTATGCCATGATGCGCTGGAATCGGTCATTGACGAAGCCATCGAAAGAAACTGCAACGTCGTGGTGTGTTTCCATCCGATTATTTTTTCAGGCCTGAAATCGTTGACCGGAAAAAATTACGTGGAGCGTGCCGTCGTGAAAGCCATCAGGAACGACATTGCCATTTATGCCGTGCACACCGCGCTAGACAACCACAAACACGGCGTCAACAAAATCATCTGCGATGCACTGGGTTTAAAACAGCCGAAAATCCTCGTCCCGAAAAAGAATTTCATCCAGAAACTCGTTACCTATACTGTTGCAGAAAACGCAGACCAGGTAAGGAATGCACTCTTTAACGCTGGCGCGGGAAGCATCGGGAATTACGAGAATTGCAGTTTTAACTCGCAGGGCATCGGGACGTATATGGGAAATGCGGACAGCAATCCGGAGATTGGGCAGCGGTTCGAGTTTATCGAGAACCGGGAAATCAAGATCGAAGTCACGTTTGAGAAACATTTACAACCAAAAATCTTGAAAGCGCTTTTCGCGAGCCATGTGTACGAAGAAGTGGCATACGAAATTTACGAGTTGCAGAACGCACACCAGAACATCGGGCTGGGCATGGTCGGCGAACTGGACACCGCGATGGCTGAACCCGATTTCCTACAATTCGTCAAAGACAAAATGCAGTGTGGCGGCATCAGGCATTCAGCGTTCACAGGCAAAAACATCACGAAAGTGGCGGTTTTGGGCGGCTCGGGAAGTTTCGCCATCAAAAACGCGCTGGTTTCAGGCGCCGATGCTTTCCTGACCGCAGACCTCAAATACCACGACTATTACCAAGGCGACGGAAAGCTGCTCTTGGCCGACATCGGACATTACGAAAGCGAGCGTTACACAAAAAATTATATAGTTGATTTTCTTACGGAAAAAATCACTAATTTTGCCATCATTTTATCGGAAACGAATACAAACCCGGTTAAGTACTTATAAATATGGCGACTACAAAAGAGTTAAGTGTTGAAGACAAATTGAGGGCACTCTATGACCTGCAACTCATCGATACCAGGATTGATGAAATCAGGAACGTCCGTGGCGAATTGCCGCTCGAGGTGGAAGACCTCGAAGACGAAGTAGCCGGACTCACCACGCGACTTGACAAGCTGAAAAGCGACCTCGAAGTGATTGAGGAGAATATCAAAGTAAGGAAAAACGCGATTGAAGACCACAAGGAATCAATCAAGCGATATACAAAACAACAGGAATCGGTCCGGAACAACCGCGAGTTTAACTCATTGGCGAAGGAAATCGAATTCCAGGAATTGGAAATCCAATTGGCCGAGAAGCAAATCAAGGAAATGAAGGCTTCCATCGAACACAAGAAGGAAGTCATATCCAACTCTAAAGAAAAACTCGAAACCAAGCAGGCGCACTTGAAACACAAGAAAGCCGAATTGGACGACATCATGGCCGAAACCGCCAAAGAAGAAACGTTCCTGACCGAAAAATCGGGAGAATACCGCGGCATGATCGAAGACCGTTTGCTCATGGCCTATGACCGCATCCGTGGCAGCGTACGCAATGGTTTGGCCGTCGTGTCTATCGAACGTGGCGCTTCGGCTGGCTCGTTCTTTACGATTCCGCCGCAAACGCAGGTTGAAATCGCAGCACGCAAAAAGATTATCACCGACGAACATTCAGGGCGCATCCTGGTTGATTCTTCGCTTGCCGAAGAGGAAAGACAAAAAATGGAAGCGCTGTTCGCCAGCATCTAATACAAATCCCGAGGTTATCTCGGGATTTTTTTTTAACTTGTTCAGGCGAATCGTCCGGATGTCATGGAAAAAATCAAGGCTTACCTTCTCGCCAAATCCATCGGGTTGTATCTCAACCTGCTGAGCTATGTCAAGCCCGAAAAAGCCTCGCTCCTCGCCTACCGTTTTTTTACCGAGCCGCGCACGGGACGGCTCGAAAAACACAACTTACCGGCCGTACTGAAAGACAATTTCCATGAAACGCTTGTACACGGTGAGCTTCAGTTCCAAACCTATCTTTGGCCGGGCAACGAAAATGTGATCTTACTCGTGCACGGCTGGGAAAGCAATGCCTCACGTTGGGAAAACCTCATCCCGCATCTGCTGAAAAGCGGCAGCACGATCGTAGCCATCGACGCACCAGCGCACGGGTTGTCATCGGGCAAGGAACTCAATCTGGTGATGTACGCCGACATCATCGAGGCGACGGCCAAACAGTTCAAGCCACAGTTTCTCGTGGGCCATTCCGTGGGCGCGGCAGCCTGCATTTACTACCAGTCAAAATACCAGAACCCGGACGTCCGCAAAATTGTGTCTCTGGGTGCACCGTCTGACCTGAAGGTGATTTTCAGGAATTATGTTTCGCTACTGAGCCTCAATGAGCGCATGAGTTCTTTGATGGAACGCTATTTCCTGGACCGCTTCCGGTTCAAGATCGAAGATTTCTCAGCCCGGATATTCAGTGCATCGCTCAAGACGCGCGGCATCATCGCGCACGACACCAACGACGACGTGGTGTCTTTCGACGAAGCCAAGAAAATAGCCGGGTCGTGGAAAAATGCCACGTTCATCGAAACCTCTGGCCTAGGACATTCGCTCCACGACGACGCGCTCTACCAGAAAGTAAGTGACTTCCTTTTCAACGAATAACTTGCGTTACGACAAGCCCGCGAACCGACCGCCAGATTTTTGCATCTCGGATTTTCGGGTTACTTTTGCGGCATGGAACCCAAACGCCTTAACAAATTCATCGGCGAAACCGGATTTTGCTCCCGCCGTGAAGCCGATGCGCTGATCGAAGCCGGCCGCGTTACCGTAAACGGGCAACCGGCCGAAATGGGCATGAAAGTGTCCGACGGCGACCAAGTGGCCATCGACGGGAAAACCATTGGCACCAATACGGGAAAACTCGTCTATCTGGCTTTCAACAAGCCGGTCGGCATCGAATGCACCACCAATACGGACGTGAAGGACAACATTGTTGACTATGTGAACTATCCCATCAGGATTTTCCCGATTGGGCGTTTGGACAAAGCCAGCGAAGGTTTGATTTTCCTGACCAACGACGGCGACATTGTCAACAAAATCCTGCGGGCCAGAAACAACCACGAAAAAGAATACACCGTCACGGTGAACAAACCCATCACGGAGCGGTTCATCCAGCGCATGGGCAACGGCATCCCGATTCTGGATACCGTCACCCGCAAATGCCATGTGGAGCAAATCAGCAAATTCACTTTTAAGATCATCTTGACGCAAGGCTTGAACCGCCAAATCAGGCGGATGTGCGAGTATTTGGGTTACGAGGTCACGGCGCTCAAACGCATCCGGATCATCAACATTTCGCTGGATGTCCCACTGGGCAAATACCGCGAACTCTCTGACGCCGAAATCAAATCGCTGAACCAACTCATCGCGCCATCGAGCAAGACCGAGGAAGCGAGCTTTTTGGGTGAAGAAGTCCAAGGCGCAACGACTAAAATTCAGAAGTATCGGGGAACAGCCGAAGGAAAACCTGACCGGTCGTCAAAGCCGGAACGCCATCCGCGACCAACCGAAAACCACCAGCGTCCAACGACCAAAGACCAAAGACCGGCGACCAACGACCAAAGACCAACCACCCGAAAAATCGAAATCATCAAAAAAGACGATCCGCGTTTCCGCAAGAAAGGTGATTATTAACATTCCGGGATATTTTTGAACGGCATACAATTTTGCCAATGATTTGACGTTGAAACCGCAATCGCCCGAGGTAACGGCTTCGGTTCATCAATCAAAATCATGGAAAAATCAAGAATCGCCTTATTGGCTGTGGCCATCGTTGCCGCGCTGGGTTGCCTAGGTTTTATGGGCGTCCGGGCGTTTAGCGAGAAAATCTACAAAAGCCGCGACTGTGACTTCGCCAACATTGACAACATCGAGATGCATGCGCGCATCGACATTCCTTCGACAACAGATTGCCAGTGCGAATACGACAACAGCACGCACACCAAAAAAGTGATCTTCGACCTGGACACAGATGACCTTCCGGAAGACTACATCGTCAAGAACAAACTCGTAAAAACCAACGCGACCGACATCGCCATCACCGACTTCGATTTCGAGAAAAACCTCGCCCGTTTTGCCGCCAGCAAATCGTTGTATTACCGAGAAGGGCAAACCAAGAACGACCGCTACAAAATTATTTTCGACCAAGATGCAGGCAAAATCTGGGTCAACCTGAAGTATCTGGATTAATTACTATCTTGCCGAAAAAAACATGAGAAACATCTTCATTTTCTTGCTATTCGCGGCCGTATCTGCCGGTGCGCAAACTGTTGAACCCAACGATAAGAATCTGGTGGGAAAATGGGTGTTCAAAGACATCGTGACCGAAGGGAAAGACAATGGCGTGTCACTCAAGGAGCGTAAGGAATTGCTGGAAGGTGTTTTCCTTTTGTTTCGCGACGACAAAACTTGCGTGACTGGTTTTATCGTAGACCGCGAAGGCACTTGGACGTTTGACGCTGCTAAGAAAGTCATCACGGTGAAAGAAGGCATGAAGACAAATACCTGGACCATACATTCCTTTACCGGGAAAGAAATCTTGCTCTCGCGGAACGACGCGATACAAACCATACTTTTCGCGAAAGACTGATTCGGCGCCGCACAGGAATGATGTTTCGGGATTACCACTAATCTAAAGACGCGATGGACTTGACCATTTTGGACGAAGAATACCCGTTGACCGCTGCGCAAATCGGGTTTTATCAAGAACATTCCTATATCAAATTGAAGCAGGTTTTGGATGCCGACACCATCGGGTTTTTCAATGTCGAAATCTCTAAGGCGGTCAATCGGTTAAACACCGAAAACACGCCACTGGAAGAACGAAACACCTACGGAAAGGCGTTCCTGCAGTTGTTCAATCTCTGGACCCAGGACAGCATCATCAAACAACTGGTTTTCAGCAAGAGAATCGCGCGTATCGCCACCGATTTGATGCAAGTAAACGGCGTGCGGCTCTACCACGACCAAGCGCTTTTCAAAGAAGCGGGCGGCGGTATTACGCCTTGGCATGCCGACCAGCATTATTGGCCGCTGTCTTCAGACAAAACCATCACGGTTTGGATCCCGCTACAGCAAACGCCACTTGAAATGGGGCCGCTTGAATTCAGTGCGAAAAGCCATACGCTTTTGTCAGGACGCGAATTGTCTATCAGCGACGAGAGCGAAACCAAGATCAAGAACCAATTGAAAATCAATGATTTCGAGCATGTCATCGAACCGTTCGATGTGGGCGAAGTCAGCTGTCACTCGGGTTGGATATTTCACCGCGCCGGAGAAAACAAAACGCCAGACATCAGGAAAGTCATGACGGTGATTTACATGGACAAAGACATGAAGTTGAAACAACCCGAAAACAAAGGCCAACTGAACGACTGGAACACTTGGTGCCCGGGTGCGAAAATCGGTGAAGTGATTGACACGCCGATGAATCCTATTTTATACGAAAAATAACCTTGGTTGAAGGCCGTCCGAAACTACAACCTGCCGCGCTTCTGCTCGCGCGCCAGCAGCGTATTCTTGAGCAACATGGCAATGGTCATTGGGCCAACACCGCCCGGAACCGGCGTAATGTATGACGCTTTTTTGGAGACATTCTCAAAGTCGACATCGCCTGTAATGACGTAGCCTTTCGGGGCATTCTTGTCTTCCACGCGCGTGATGCCGACGTCTATGACCACCGCATCGTCCTTGATCATTTCGGCTTTGAGGTAATTCGGGACGCCGAGCGCCGTAATGATGATGTCCGCCTGGGTCGTGATTTGCGCAATATTCTTGGTGAAACTATGTGTCAGGGTTACGGTGGAATTCCCGGGGAAACCTTTTCGGCCCATCAAAATACTCATCGGACGCCCCACGATGTGGCTTCGGCCAATGACCACGGTGTGTTTGCCCTTGGTTTCGACGTTATACCGTTCGAGCAGCTCCAAAATCCCGAATGGCGTGGCCGGGATAAACGTGGACATGTCGAGCGCCATTTTGCCGAAATTTTCCGGGTGGAAACCATCTACGTCCTTGCTCGGATCAATAGACATCAGGATTTTTTGCGTGTCGATCTGTTTGGGAAGTGGCAACTGCACGATGAATCCGTCGATGTTGTCGTCCTGGTTGAGTTTCTTGATTTGTTTGAGCAATTCGGTTTCGGAAGTCGTACTCGGCATCTTGATCAACGTCGATTCAAAACCCACCCGCTCACAGGCTTTCACTTTGCTGCCGACGTAAGTCAAACTCGCGCCGTCATTGCCCACGATGATCGCTGCAAGATGCGGGACTTTCTCGCCGTTGGCTTTCATCTGCAGCACTTCGGCCGTGATTTCGTTCTTGATCTGTTCGGAGATTTTCTTGCCGTCGAGTAGTTCCATTTTTTTGGTTTAAAGTTTAAAAGTTCAAGGTTCAAGGTTGGCGAACTTTAAACCTTGAACTTCAAACCTTGAACAAGTTTATCGCATTCCCGGCATCCGGCTGCCCATCATTTTCATGAGTTGTTTGCCGCCCGGACCTTGCATCATCTTCATCATTTTGCTCATCTGGTCAAATTGCTTCATGAGTTGGTTGACCTGTTCTATTTTGGTGCCCGAACCTTTTGCGATGCGGGTTTTCCGTTTCATGTCGATGATGGACGGCTTGCTGCGCTCTATCGGTGTCATGGAATGGATGATCGCTTCGATGTGTTTGAACGCATCGTCTTCGATTTCGACATCCTGCATGGCTTTAGACGCGCCCGGAATCATCCCAACCAAATCCTTCATGCTGCCCATTTTCTTGACTTGCTGGATCTGCGCAAGGAAATCGTCAAACCCGAATTCGTTCTTGGCGATTTTTTTCTGCAGCTTACGTGCTTCTTCCTCGTCGAACTGCTCCTGCGCGCGCTCTACGAGTGACACGACGTCGCCCATGCCCAGGATTCGGTCTGCCATACGCGACGGATAGAACACATCGATGGCATCCATTTTTTCGCCCGTACCGACGAATTTAATGGGTTTGTTGACGACAGACTTAATCGAAAGCGCCGCACCACCGCGGGTATCGCCATCGAGCTTGGTCAAGATGACACCGTCGAAATCGAGCCTGTCGTTAAACGCTTTGGCCGTGTTCACCGCGTCTTGCCCGGTCATGGAATCCACCACGAAAAGCGTTTCCTGCGGTTTGATGGCCTGGTGTACGTTCGCGATTTCGGTCATCATCTCTTCATCGACCGCCAAACGACCGGCCGTATCGACGATCACGACATTGAAACCGTTGGATTTGGCATGGCGGATGGCGTTCTCAGCAATGGAAACCGGATTTTTATTTTCGGGCTCGGAGTACACTTCCACGCCAATCGAGTCACCGACGACATGCAACTGGTTGATGGCCGCCGGACGATACACGTCGCAGGCCACGAGCAGCGGTTTCTTGCCTTTTTTGGTTTTGAGGAAGTTGGCGAGTTTACCCGAAAACGTGGTTTTACCCGAACCTTGCAGACCAGACATCAAAATCACGGTTGGATGACCGGAGAGGTTCATGCCGGCTGCATCTCCGCCCATGAGTTCTGTGAGTTCATCCTTGACGAGTTTGACCAGCAATTGCCCTGGTTGCAACGTCGTAAGTACGTTCTGGCCAATGGCTTTGTCTTTTACGCGTGTAGTGAAATCTTTCGCGATCTTGAAATTGACGTCGGCATCGAGGAGTGCACGACGCACTTCCTTCATGGTTTCGGCCACGTTGACCTCGGTGATTTTACCGTGGCCTTTGAGAATGTGGAACGCCTTGTCTAGCTTGCTGCTTAAATTATCGAACATAACAATCTTTAACTTGGTTAACGCGGCTTTCACCGTGGCGCAAATGTAGCGATTTTTGACGGGAATTCGTCGCAGGAAAACGAAGAAAATAGCGTGGAAATCGTGTAAAATTAATCGGCTAATTTATAGGAAGCGCCTGGCGTTGTGGATGTAATTTTACGATAAACCTAAAAACTTACGGTCATGAAAAAGATGGTTTACCTCCGCATATTATTGATTGCCTTTGTAGGCATTGTATTGGTTTGCTGCAAAGCCTACCCTA
Source organism: Flavobacterium longum (assembly GCF_965137575.1). Taxonomy (NCBI): domain Bacteria; kingdom Pseudomonadati; phylum Bacteroidota; class Flavobacteriia; order Flavobacteriales; family Flavobacteriaceae; genus Flavobacterium; species Flavobacterium longum. The sequence continues at coordinate 249,389 of NZ_CBCRZJ010000003.1, forward strand.
ACACGGGAACAGCTTCTGATCGCACCGGCACGAACGGCGCCACGAATGGCAATGGGAAAGTGCCCAAAGACAATGTGCACAACTACAGGTATTAACGTTAAAAAACATACTGCGGGTTCGAGAATTTCAATGTAATTTTTGAATCCGCGGTTGATTTTCAGCGTTTCGTGCGGCGCACGTTGCAGTGGCCGCGTTAGGGATAGAGGCAAGCACCGCGTGCAGCCGATAGCCCGACGGCAACGGCGTTTACAGAGTGGCCGGAACGCCCAAATCTACATGCGCTCCGGAACCGAAATGCCCAATAAACTGAACGCCGAGGAAATCACTTCGCCGACTTTCTTAGACAGTTGCAAACGGAAGATTCGCTTGCTTTGGTCGGGTTCGCCCATGTTGATGGGCACCGATTGGTAGAACGAGTTGAATTCCTTCACCAATTCATACACATAATTGGCCACGAGCGCCGGGCTGTGGCTTTCTGCAGCGGCCTGCACGATTTCGGGGAATTGCGTCAACCATTTGAGCAGTTCCTTTTCTTTTTCGTGGAGTGCGATGGCCGCCACGTTGCCGTTGATATCCAGGTCTGATTTGCGCAAAACCGATTGGATGCGCGCGTACGTGTATTGGATGAACGGCCCGGTGTTTCCTGTAAATTCAACCGATTCTTCCGGGTTGAACAAGATGCGTTTTTTCGGGTCGACTTTCAGGATGTAATACTTGAGCGCGCCCATGCCGATGGTGTGGTACAATTGCTTCTTTTCGGCGTCTGAAAAATCCTCGAGTTTGCCCAGTTCACGGGCGATATTCTCGGCCGTTTGGTCCATTTCGGCCATCAAATCATCGGCGTCCACAACCGTTCCTTCGCGGCTTTTCATCTTCCCGGATGGCAAATCCACCATGCCGTAAGACAAATGATACAGGTCTTTCGCCCATTCAAACCCGAGTTTCTGTAGGATCAGGAACAATACCTTAAAGTGATAGTCTTGTTCGTTGCCCACGGTGTAGACCATGCCGCCGACATCAGGGAAATCTTTCACCCGCTGAATGGCCGTCCCAATGTCTTGTGTCATGTAAACCGCTGTTCCATCTGACCGGAGCACGATTTTGCGGTCCAGTCCTTCGTCGGTTAAATCTATCCAGACCGAACCGTCCGGATCTTTTTCAAAAACGCCTTTTTCCAGTCCTATCTGCACGACATCTTTTCCTAGAAGATAGGTGTCGCTTTCGTAATAATATTTGTCGAAATCCACGCCGAGGTTGCGGTAGGTTTCCTCGAACCCGTCGTAAACCCATTGGTTCATGGTTTTCCAGAGCGCGACGACTTCGGGGTTTCCGGCTTCCCAATCGAGCAGCATTTGCTGGGCCTGCTTGATGATTGGTGCCTGTTTCTTGGCTTCGTCCTCGGTTTTGCCCTCAGCCATGAGTGTATTGATTTCGGACTTGTAGGTCTTGTCAAATTCCACGTAGTATTTCCCGACAAGCTTGTCGCCCTTTAGTCCTGACGTTTCTGGTGTTTCACCGTTGCCGAATTTTTGCCACGCGAGCATCGACTTGCAGATGTGGATGCCGCGGTCATTGATGATCTGGACTTTATGGACGTTCTTGCCGGATGCCTTCAGGATTTCGGACACCGAATAACCCAACAGGTTGTTCCGGACATGCCCGAGGTGCAGCGGCTTGTTGGTATTGGGCGAGGAATATTCTACGAGCACGGCTTTGTCTCCGGCTTTTGGCTGGACAAAACCATAACTCGGGTTGTCCTTGATGTCGTTCAGGAAATTAAAGTAGTAATCGTCAGAAATGACAATATTCAGAAACCCAGCGACAACATTGTACTTGGACACTTCGGCGCAATTGGCCACGAGATAATCGCCGAGTTGTTTCCCGATTTCGGCGGGATTTCCTTTGATGAGTTTCAAAAGCGGAAACACAACCATCGTGATGTCGCCCTCGAAATCACGTCGCGTGGCTTGGAATTCTACTTTTTCCAGCTTGACGCCGAATAGTTCCTGGACAGCTTTTTCGATTTTCGGGGACAAAAGTGAGGTGAGATCCATGTGTGCTTTTTTTCGCGTGCAAAGATAATCGAAAACCGATAGTTATCACAGCATTGCCCTATCCGATTGTGTAATGTCAGTTATCAACCACATTTTGTTGAAAATAGATGGTTTTTAATTTCCATTTTGTAAGATTTTTACTTTTGTATTGTTCAAAAAAGTGTATTTCATCGATTTTTTTTGCACTTTACCGATTAATTCCTCAATCTTTGAACCGTCAAATCTATCACAATGAAAAGAATTCTACTATCCGCAGTACTTTTACTGGCTGGCGTGTTGGGCAACGCGCAGTCAATAAACGTCAGCACCACGAGCCACACCGTGCCTCAGTTGGTGAACAACATCCTGATCAACTCGCCTTGTGTCGAGGCCACGAATGTTACGTGGCGCACCGGAACGAATTTTAGTTCATCTAACGGTATCGGGTATTTCACGAACACCAATCCTGGCTTCCCTATGCAATCCGGCGTTATCCTGAGTACGGGCAACGCGCTTAATGCCGTTGGACCAAACACGTCGATGCTTAACGACGGTTCATCAAGCTGGACGGGCGATGCGACTTTGCAAGCGACCTTGGCCGCGGCGGGCATCACCATGAGTTCGGTGAATGCGACCGTACTGGAATTCGACTTTACCCCGATTTCCTCGCACTTTAACTTTGACTTCGTCTTCGCTTCTGAAGAATATGGCAACTTCCAATGCCAGTTCTCGGACGCGTTTGCGTTTTTGCTCACCAATATGAATACGGGTGTGACCACGAACTTGGCGGTTGTCCCGAATACGAACACACCGATTTCGGTCGTGACGATTCGCGATTTTCTCTACAATTCCTCTTGCCCGTCAACCAATCCACAGTATTTCGGATCGTTCAACGGCGGTTCAGCGGCAGCGACTTCGGCCACCAACTTCAACGGACAAACCGTGCTGTTGAATGCCTCATCGTCGCTCATCCCGAACACGCCTTACCACATCAAACTTGTGATTGCCGACCGCTCAGACTCGCAGTCTGACTCTGCGATTTTCATCAATTCGGACAGTTTCAACATTGGCCAGGACGTATTGGGCCTCGATTTGACGGTAGCCAGCGGCCGTGCCTTGTGTTTTGGTTCAAGCTACACCTTAACGACCGATCTCAGCACGTCTGAATATACCTTCGTCTGGACCAAGAATGGGCAAGTGATGAGCGGCGCGCACGGTTCGTCGATTATCGTTAACTCGCCGGGAACGTATGGCGTAACTTATACCAACATCGTGAATTCCTGCCAACCTGTAACGGATAATATCGTGATAGAATATTATCCGCAGATGGTCACCGGAAGCCCGATTGATCTGTACAAGTGTAATATGGGTGCGGCAACATACCCATACAACCTTGCCTTGAACACGCCTATCGTGACCAGCGGCATGGATCCGGCGACCCAAGTAAGCTATCATGCGACGCAAGCCAATGCCGAAGCCGGTACAAATCCGCTTCCGAATACTTACAACGCGGCGCCTGGCACCACAGTCTGGGTCAGGATCAAAAGCCACATGAGCAATTGCTACGTGGTGAAATCTTTCCAATTGCTCACTTCACCGCCGCCCGTGGCCGCACAACTCCCGGACGTGACCAAATGCGCGCGTTCCATCACGCAACAAAATGCGTCGCTCACTATGGCCGATTATGTTGCACCGGCACTCAACGGGCAATCTGCAACGGTACACAACGTGACGTTTTACATTTCGCAAAGCGATGCCAACGCCGCCACAAACCCTATTTCCGGGCCTACATTTCTCGCAAATAACGGCACGGTTATTTACATCCGCGTGGAAAACACGACCGATCCGGGTTGTTACAGCACCAGCCACTTCAACGTAATCGTGAACCCGCGTCCGCCGGTGGATGATCTGGACGACGTATTGGTGTGTACGCAATTTATCTTGCCTCCGCTCACCAACGGCAACTATTTCACAGGTGCGAACGGTACTGGAAACCCTCTTTTTGCAGGTGACATTATCTCGCAAACCCAAACAATCTACATCTACAACCAACCGGGCGGTCCTGGCACTTGCCCGTCGGCAACGAACTTCAAGGTCACGATTGTGGATCCGAATACCATGTCGCCATCCGGCGGTACGTATTGCGGAAGCTACACCGTGCCATCACCGCAAAGTGGTGAATACCGGACAGAAGCAGGCGGCGGTGGAACGGTCATCCCTCCGGGAACCGTGATTACCCAATCGCAAATCCTGCATTTCTATTTCACGACCGATGTGGCGCCGTTCTGCGTCATCGATACCGACGTGAACATTACCATCTTACCGATGCCGGTGGCACCAGCCATGCCAAACGTATTTGATTGCGTATCGTACACCTTGCCGCCGCTTTCGGCCGGGCAATACTTTACGCAACCCAACGGGCAAGGCACCGAACTGCATGCCGCCGACGTGATCACGACCACCCAGACGATTTTTGTGCGTGTGGTGGGCGGCAATGCACAATTCCCTTGTATCGATGAGAAACAATTCGTGGTCACCATTGGGATGGCGATGCCACCGGATATTGCACAATGTGAACCTTACACGTTGCCAGTCCTAGCTTCCGGAAACTATTTCACCGGACCGGGCGGAACAGGCAACGTTATTCCCGGCGGAACGGTCATCAGCGAATCGCAAACCATCTACATCTATATCCCGAATGCGGCGGCCTGCGTGGGCGATCTACACTTCAATGTAGCTGTGGCGCAACCACCGGTTGACGCTCTTGAAGACGTTTCGGTATGCGAAAGCTACGCGTTGCCAGCCTTGACCCATGGTGCCTACTATTCAGGCCCTGGCAAAACCGGCGTACAAATGTATCCGGACGATGTGATCCTGACCTCGCAGACGATTTACATTTATGCCGAAGTTCCGGGCGGCGGCTGTAGCAACGAATCGGACTTTGTCGTGAACATCAACCCATTGCCAACCATTGATTCGCGTTCGGATATCGACATCTGTAACTCGTACGTATTGACCGCACTTGACGCTGGAAACTACTATACTGGTCCGGGCGGAACAGGCACGATGCTCACCGCAGGAACGGTCATCACGACCACGCAAAAGATTTACATCTACGCCATCAACGAAGGAACGCCTCCGTGCTCGGCTGAAAACAGCTTTGACATCAATATCTTCTCGATTGAAGCAGACCAACCGGCCAACGTCGTGGCTTGCGACAGCTACTTCCTGCCTGCACTGACCATTGGCGATTACTACCAGAATTCGGGCGGTCCTGCAGCCAATGCGGCCATGTTGCATGCCGGTGATGTCATCACGGCCTCGACCACGCTTTACATCTATACAGAATCTGGCGAAAGGATCAACTGTACCGATGAGAATTCGTTTACCATTACCATCAACAATACACCGATAATCCCGGCGATTCCGCAGGCCAATGCTTGCAATTCATACACGTTGCCGGCGCTGACCGTCGGAAATTACTTTACGCAATCTGGCGGAACGGGTACGATGCTCCACGCCGGCGATGTATTGACCGAAAACCAAACGGTATATGTATATGCCGAAACAGGAACGACACCGAATTGTACCGCCGAACAAAGCTTCCTGGTCAACATCTTCAAGGTGGACGATCTAGCTGATGTCACTTCTTGCGAGCGGTACATCTTGCCAGCACTCAACGTAGGTGGCTATTATACCGGCCCGAACGGCACAGGAACGCACCTGAATGTGGGCGCACAGATCACGACTTCGCAAACGATTTACGTATATGCCGCATCGCCGTTCTCACCGACTTGTTCCGACGAAACTTCTTTCGATGTAACCATCGTGGACGCCCCAATTGCACATGGTGTCACGGTAGCGCAGACTACGGTTTGCGACGAGGATGGCACGAACGACGGCGTAACGTCTTTTGACCTGACGACCTTGACTGCTACGATTTTGGCTGGCCAGACTGGTGCCGAATTCAATTTGGCTTACTACGCCAACTTCGACGATGCGAACAATGCCGTCAACCCAATCACGAGCACCAATGCAGCCACGGCTTTCGTCCGGGTGAACAATACTTTGGCGCCGCTGTGTTATGATATCAAAATGATTACCATCCGGGTGAACAAATTGCCTGAACCGACGCCACAGGACGGCATCATGTGTTTTGACACCGAAACCCAAACGCTCTTGCGCGCCTACACGATTTACGCCAACCTGAATGCGTCACAGCACGTGTTCCAGTGGCATAACGAATCTGGTACGCTCGTGGGCACCGGAAGCAGCTACACCGCGGTAACGCCTGGCGTTTACACCGTAACGGCCACCAATATCGCAACAGGTTGTGCATCCGTGCCAACATCTGTGACCGTATCGCCATCTGAACCGGCAGTCGTGGCGTATGCGGTGAGCGAAGATTTCAGCGACGACCAATCCATTACCGTGATTGCCACCGGAACCGGCGACTATGAGTACATGCTCGACGACGGCGAATTCCAGGACAGTGCTACGTTCTACAATGTATCGTCCGGCATCCATACCATTACGGTCCGCGACAAGAACGGCTGCGGCAGTTCGTCCACATCGGCACTCGTGGTGAATTACCCGAAATATTTCACACCGAACAGCGACGGTTTCCACGATACCTGGAACATCACCGACCTGAAACTCGACAACCAAGGCAGCGCGAAAATTAAGATTTACGACCGCTATGGCAAATTCCTGGCGCAGATCACGCCGGAAGGCGCAGGTTGGGACGGCACATACAATGGCGCACAAATGCCATCTACAGACTATTGGTTCTCCGTTGACTATGAAGAAAACGGCGCCATGAAAGAATTCCGGGCGCACTTTGCCATGAAGCGCTAGACAATATCCATTTTTCTTTGATCTCTGAAAGGCTCTCTCGTGGGAGCCTTTTCTTATGTCATTCACGCGCAGCTCATTAGCCGCATCGTCTTTTCTCATTGGCATTTTTAACAGAAAAAAAGCGTTGTGACGCTGTAACATTCAAGGCACGTATCAGTCTGATGGCCTGAAATCATCAATCATCAATCAAACCCATGCGACATTTTTTGTTATCGCTGACACTTCTGGTGTCCGGTCTTGCCATGCAGGCACAAAATGCAACACTTTCGGGAAAAGTAACCGATAAATCCACGAATCAACCGCTGCCCTACGCCACGATTGTCCTAAAGGAAGCCGACAAAGTCATCACCGGCGGCATTACCGACGACAATGGTTTATTCGACATCAAGAACCTGGTGCCGAAAAATTACGCGGTGGAAATCCAATTCATGGGTTACAAAACGCATCTCGCCACGGCAGATTTTACAACCGGGCAACGCAGCATTTCCCTCGGCACGATTGCGCTTGCCGACGAATCGACCAAACTCAACGAAGTCACGGTCGTGGCCGAACGCTCCACGATTGAACAGAAAATCGACCGGAAAGTCATCAACGTCGGGAAAGACCTGACTACGGCGGGCGCGACGGCGTCTGAAATCCTCGGGAATATTCCGTCGGTAAACGTGGATCAGGATGGAAAAATATCGTTGCGCGGGAATGAAAACGTCCGGGTGTTGGTGGACGGACGCCCGACGAACATCGATGTCACGCAACTCCTACGGCAAATCCCGTCGACCTCGATCAAGAAAATCGAACTCATCACCAACCCGAGCGCGAAGTACAATCCGGAAGGCATGTCGGGCATCATCAACATCGTATTGCACAAAAACGCCAACGACGGCTTCAACGCCAGCATCAACACCGGGCTGACCTTTGCCGTGACGCCGAAAATCAACAACTCGGTAAACATGAACTACCGTACCGGGAAAGTGAATTTCTTCGGCACATACGGCGACAATTTCGGAAAACAATTCAACGATGGCAACATTTACCGGCTGGACGACCAATCGCGTCAGGTGTTCGACATCGTCAACGACAACAATTCGCACCTGTTCAAGCTCGGTATGGATTTTTACCTCAACGACAAGAACACGATCTCGGTGTATACGAACCAGAATTTCTATTCCGGGAACGGCGTGATTGATCTCGACGTTTTATCGCCGATTTCCACCGATCAATTGTTCCAGCAATCGAAATTTTTCACGGACAACCAAGACGGCGCCTACAACATCGCCTACAAAAAGCTGTTTGCGAAAGAAGCTGAAACGCTCGATGTGGAAATCAACCACGATTATTTCAGGGAAGTCCAGCGCGCCGAATTCCTGACGGATTTCGTTGATCCGGCTGTCGTGGGCGACAATTTCTATCAGGATTACACGAGTGAACGCCGCAAACTGACGACCGCCAACGTGGATTATGTGAAGCCGCTTAACGAACGTACGACACTTGAAATTGGCGCAGAAGCCCGCGTGACACGTACGGAAAACAACTACTTGACCGGCGCCGACGACAATCTGGAAGAAGGCGATCCGCAGCCCGTGGCCAGCGATTCTGATTTCAATTACGACATCGACATTTATTCGGCGTACGGCACATTCGGGCAAAGAATCGGGAAATACGGCTACCAATTGGGCATGCGTTTCGAAAGTTATAAAGTGCATGCCGCCGAGTATGGCAACACGATTTACGAAGACGATTACATTACGGCGTATCCCTCAGCATCGGTGACCTACTCGCCTACCGAGAAAAACATGTGGCAAGTGAGTTACAGCCGCCGCGTAGACCGCCCTTCATTGGAGCAGACGCGCCCGATCAGGGAATTCGCGACACCGCGCGTGACGTCTCTGGGCAACCCGGAACTCGACCCGCAGTTCACCAATTCCGTTGAGGTGAATTACACGCGACAAATCGAACAAGGTTCCATCACGGCCGGGATTTTCGGACGCATCATCAACGACGAGATCAGCCGCGTGCTGTATCCGGATCCGGAAAACGAACAAAAACAAATTTTGTCCTTCCAGAATTTCGACACCAATACGGCGTTCGGTTTTGAGGTATCGGCGAACTATAAAATCACAAAATGGTGGGACATCCAACCCGCGGTCGACTTTTCGAGCATCCGTCAGAAAGGAGCGGTCTCCATCTTGAACCAGGACACCGATACTTATGAATTCACCAACCGCGAAGTCACGGCATCAGCCTTGAACGCGCGCATCAACAGCAATTTCAGGGCAACCAAAAGCCTGCGTTTCCTGATTTTTGGCTTTTACCGCGGCAGCGTGCAAGGCCTGCAGTTCGAAAGCCAGCCGATGTACAAGATCGACGCAGGCGGACGATACAGTTTCCTGAAAGACAAAGCCACGCTCAGCGTACGTTTCAACGATATTTTCAATACGCAGGAATTTGGGTTCGACGGCGATGTGCCGTACCCGCAAACCGGCAGTTTCGGTTGGGAAAGCCGTTCGGTTTACATCGGTTTCAACTATTCATTCGGCGCCGGCAAGAACCGGGCGTTGCAACGCAAACAGCGCGACGACAATACCCAGCAAGGCGGCGGCGGATTCTTTTGATGTTATTGGGTTAATTTGGGAAATCCCGGCGCTTGTCGGGATTTTTTATTTTGCGCACCTTTACGCAAATGATTCTTTTATGAAATGTCTTCTCGCCCTATTTCTTCTCTTTTCGGTGGCCGCTTCCGGACAAATCAAAGTTTTTTTGAAAGACCGCGACACCGACCAACCCATTCCGTACGCGAATCTCTGGCGCGACAACCAAATCGTAGCCTCGTCTGATTCACTTGGCCATTTTCATATAAAGGAAGGAAATTCGCGGACGCTTTACAAAATTTCCGCGCTTGGGTACGAAACGCTTGACACCATTCCAATCCCGGAAACCGCGACCATTTTGATGGCCAAAAACATCATTCCGTTGGACAACCTTACCTTGAAACGCGCCAGAAGCAATAAAAAATTCAAGATCGGGAAACTCAAGAACGGTGATGTCGGGATTGTCTGTACGCGGGAAGCGTTGGTGCCGATAGTCGCGAAGTATTTCCCGAATGACGGCAAACAACCCCTATTTCTGCATCGGCTGAAAATCAAGGCCTTTTCGTCGGAAAAAAACCGTATCGTCGCCATTGCGCTTTATTCGGCAGGCGAAAACGGAAAACCCGGTGAACCCATCAACACGCAAAACATCATTTGCCGTTTTAAGAAAGGGCATCACGTGGCAGAAGTCGATTTAAAAGACCTCGCCATTCCGCTTCCTGAAAACGGGATTTTCGTGATGGTTAATTTCCTGCAACTCGAACAGAACAAACAATACGGACCTACCAATAAGGATTGGTTTTTCTACGAACCGTCGCTCGATGCCGTGTCCAATCCGGAAACGCCGGACTATTGGTTTTTCGGAAAAAATGGCTGGGAACAAAGCATCAAAACGTCGTTGTCTATGCAGTTGACCGTGACCGATTGATTACCACCGGATAATCACACTTCCCCAAGTAAATCCTGAACCGAACGCCGCGAGCACGACCAGATCGCCGGACTTGATCATGCCTTTTTCCCACGCTTCGGTGAGCGCAATCGGGATGGACGCCGCGGTGGTGTTGCCGTAAGACATGATGTTGTTGTACACCTTGTCGTCAGACAGCTGGAATTTATGTTGGATAAATTGTGAGATGCGCAGATTGGCTTGGTGCGGAATGAGCATGTCGATGTCTGACACTTGCAGGTTGTTCGCCTGCAAACCTTCGTGGATGACTTCGGCAAACCGGACTACGGCATTCTTGAATACGAATTGCCCGTTCATGTACGGCAGGTAGCTTTCATCGTCCGGGTCGTTGTCTTTAAGGATGTCACTCACCCAGCGCCCGCCCATGCCCGGCGCTTTGACGACAAGTTCTTCGGCGTGCTGGCCTTCGGAATGCAAGTGCGTAGACAAAATGCCTTTGGACAAATCTTCTTCCCGACTCACAATAGCCGCACCTGCGCCGTCGCCGAAAATCACGGAAACGCCACGGCCGCGTGTGGTCATGTCAAGCCCTGCGGAATGCACTTCGGAACCGATAACCAAAATGTTTTTGTACATGCCGGTCTTGATGTATTGGTCGGCGACAGAAAGCGCATACACAAACCCTGAACACTGGTTGCGGACGTCGAGCGCGCCTACCGTCTTCAGGCCGAGATCGCGTTGGACGAGCACGCCCGGCCCAGGGAAATAGTAATCGGGGCTGAGTGTGGCGAAAATGATGAAGTCTATGTCGTCTTTGGAAACACCGGCGCGTTCAATGGCAATCTTCGCGGCCTTGACGCCCATTGTGGTTGTGGTGTCTTCGCCACGGATGATGTGACGGCGCTCCTGGATGCCGGTGCGTTCCTGAATCCATTCATCTGAAGTTTCGATGATTTTAGATAGGTCGTCGTTGGTGACGATGTTCTCCGGAACATAAAAACCGAGCCCTGCTATTTTTGAATGATACATATTATTGCGAAAAAGTGAAAGACAAATCTAAGGAAATGACAAAAAAGCGCGTCGTAAATTTGTGATTTTTTAATTCCCTGCCCATTTCTTTCGAATGCCAAAATGCAGAACGTCACCCGAGCCCGCAGGGCGAACGGTACGGAGCGGTGGCGTAGTAAAACGTCCAACGCACAAAGGCACAGTCGTCCTCCTAGCAACTAACCACTAGCGACTAGCCACTAATCATCCCTTCACTTCCGGCTTCTTCACTGTTTCTTGTTTCACTTCTTTCTTCAGGAAACGCTCCAAGAATTGGTCTTGTTCCCAAAGCAAGTGAAAGATGTTTTCCTTCGCGACATAACTGTGTGATTCTTTCGGCAAGATCACCATCCGCGCCGGAGCGCCCAGCCCTTTCAACGCCTGGAAATAACGCTCGGCCTGGAGCGTAAACGTTCCCGGATTGTTGTCGGCTTCGCCGTGCACGAGCAACATTGGGGTTTTCATTTTTTCGGCATTCATGAAAGGCGACATGCCGTTGTAAATCTGCGGTACTTCCCAATAGTTGCGCTGCTCGCTCTGAAACCCGAATGGCGTCAGGGTTCGGTTGTATGCGCCACTTCGGGCGATGCCACACGCGAACAAATCAGAATGCGTCAGGAGGTTTGCCACCATGAACGCACCGTACGAATGTCCGCCGCAAGCGACTTTTTTGCGGTCAATGTAGCCGAGCTTGTCCACGGCATCAATGGCCGCGGCCGCGTCGTCCACCAATTGCGTGATGAAGGTATCGTTAGGTTCGGTCGTGCCTTCGCCGATGATCGGGAAGGAAGCATCGTCCAGCACGGCGTAGCCTTTCGTGACCCAATACACGAACGAGCCGTAGTACGGGAACGTAAATTCATTCGGGTTTTTGTTGTTCTGGCCCGCGCTGTTCTTGTCTTTGAACTCCTGCGGATATGCCCAAATCAAAAGCGGTAGTTTCTGGTCTTTTTTCTTGCGGTCGTAATTCGCCGGCAGATACAGTGTGCCAGACAAATCCACGCCGTCCTTGCGCTTGTAGGCGATCACTTCCTTGTAAACGTCCTTGATGCTTTCAAACGGGTTTTTGAATGCCGTGATTTGCGTTAGGGAATTCTTCTTTTTGAAATCGCGGAAATAGTAATTCGGATAGTCAGACTTAGATTGCAACATCACCAACGCCTTCCCGTTCTTGAAATCTTCAATAGACAACAAATCTTCTTTTTTGTCGGTGTAGGCGGACTGGTAAAGCCGTTTGGTTTTCAGCGCGCCGATGTTGAACTCGTCAATGAACGGAAACTGTCCTTTTGGTGTAAAGCCTTCGCCCAACAGATACATATTTCCGTCTTCGATGGCCAACACGCGGCGGCCATACTGGTTTTTCACCGTTTCAAACGCGCCCGGATCGGCGTAAATGTCCTGTGAGTTGCGGTCCGAAATCACTTTCGCGCTGCCACCGGCTACCGATGGGTCAACCAGAAATGTCTTGGTGTTGCGTGTGTCGTACCATTCTTCCATGACAATTGCGGTGTGCGCATCGCCCCAAACCACATCCGAAAAACGCTGCGGTGTTTTCATCCAGGCCACGGGCGCTTTGTCAAACGGCGCATCCCATTGGAACAACTCGTCCCGGAACGTCACTTTGTTGGCCGGATCGCCTTCGTCCAAAGCCTGTACAAAGAAAAGTGTTGCGGGTTTGTCATCGCGCCAGCTTACATAACGCTTCCCTTTCTTCACCGCCATAAAACCTTTCGGCATGATTTCGTTCAGTGGCGATTCATCCACGGTCATCACGGCTTTTCCGGTTAAATCGTACGCAATGGTTTTCATCGGAAAACGGCTCAGCGGCACGATGTAAGAAAACGGTTTTTCGATCGTGGTGAGCATCACATAATTTCCGTCCGGCGAAAAGTTCGGGCCGTAATACATGGCGGCAGGTTTGAACAAAGTCGCTTTTCCATCGAGCGACACCGTATAAAATTCAGACGTGACGAGCGTCTCGAAGTTCGCTTCGTCATTCTTGTTCTTGAGCATGTCGGCATACGTGCGGTTCTGCGATTTTGACCCATCCGCTGTTGACACGATTGGCCCGGCAGGCAAGTCTTTCTTGGCATCCAAGAGCGTCGGTCTGTTGGTGGGCAACATCCTGACCAACAGCCGCGAACTGTCGGCGTACCATGCGGCCGGATTGCCCAGGTTCGCATTTAGGTTCGCCCCAGTGAGTTTCGTTGCCTTGGCCGATGCCACATCCAGCACCCACAATTCCACGCCGGTTGCAGTCGTGTGCGTAAAGGCGATTTTCTTTTCGTCGCGCGACCATGAGATATTCGCAATTTTCGGATTTTGCGGCAAACCGCTCACCTGGATTTCGTCCTTGCCGTTCACTTTCCTGACCTTCAGGTTGTTGATATACGTCACCGTACTCGAGATATTCGTCACCGGATTGATGCGCAACCCGGCCAATTTCATCTCATCCTGGTTCAAGTCGTCCAGCGTTTTATACGTGGCGCGGTAAGAAAGCAGCATGTATTCCTTTTTCGTGTCCATCGATACCGACGGCGCCCGATCGTAATCGGCCAGCGCTAAAATTTCCTGCGGCGGCAGTTGATACTTTAGGTTTTCCTGCGCCATAGCGGGTGCGGCCATCAGGAACAAAGCGAAAAATCTCAGTATAGATTTCATAAGTGGTCGTTTGAATCGTGTTGGTCTAAAGGTAAATATTCCTGTTACAAAAACACAGTTAATTTTTGGGCGTTGCGCTACGCGCCGGGCTGTCCGCGCTACACGGTAGCTTGCTTCCATCCCTAACGCAGTCCAGTCTATGTGCAGGGCACGAGTATTCAAATCTAATTTTCTGGTAACAATCGCCTTTTCTTTTCGTCACATCGATCAATCAGTCAATCACCTATGAATCAATCAATCAGAAAAATCTTGTTTTTCCCAATCACTAAAATCATTGTAGGCATTAGTGTTTGCTTTTCGCTCTTTGTAGTAATTCAGAACTTTGTATTAAAACCACTTTTTTGCAGCATTATACCAGATAAAAGTATTGCTGACCCAATCATTATCTTTCTGTCTTCTATCGTTTTATTGGTCAGTTATTATTATTTATTCCGTTTTTACGATAAAAGAAACATTACCGAACTATCCATAAAACATTTACCCAAAGAAATGTTCGATGGTTTTATTTTTGGCTTTTTGACAATTTCATTGTCTATTCTCATTTTATATTTATTAAACCACTATCAGGTTTTCGATATAACAACTAGCCACTACTCGGCCAGGTCTTTCACTGTGTTAATATTTGCTGCATTAGTGGAAGACTTATTTCATCGAGGACTAATCCTAAGGGTAATGGAAAATTGGTTAGGAACCAATATTGCCATTGTCCTTGCGATGTTGGTAGAACTTCAACATATCTTTAATCCTAATTCTAACCTATTTAGTCTTTTTTCCTATTTGATTTGGGGCTTTACCATGGCCATGCTGTTTATATATACCAAAAGAATATGGCTCCCTTTTTTCTTCCATCTAGGCTGGAATTTTGCGCAGCCTTTTTACGGCTCCAATCTCACTGGTACAAATGATATGGGCAGTATTATTCAATCTAAATTTACAGGGCCTGAATTGCTAACCGGCGGTGCAGCTGGCATTGAAGACTCCATTTTTACGGTTTCTTTTTTACTATCTATTGGAATAGTACTCTATTATCTCGCCAAAAAAGAGGGCAAAATTGTAAAAAGCAAACTGTTTAAAAAAGGGTGAATTTTAAAGGTCACTTTTTAGCGTGGTAACTATTTTTCGTCGAAGATTATGGTCAGGATTGAAAACCATTCGACGTTTGACCTCGCTACTTTCTGAGCGCCAAACAAACCATCATCCCTTTTTGCAACTCGGCGTGATGATCGAAATACACTTTCCCGAATTGGCATAAAGCTTCCACTCGGTAACCGTCGCCTTTAAACCATACGTGAGACACCGTTACGGTAAAGGCGGATTGTTTGACCACGACGAGTTGGTGCGGATAAACGAACCGATTCGCGCTGCCCAACATTTTCGTCGGGATGTCGTTCACATCGCCGAAAAGCGACGCCACATAACGGTTTTCGGGGTTTTCGTAAATAAACTTTGGCGCGCCCGACGTGATGATTTTGCCGTCTTTCATCACGATGGTTTCGTCCGAAAAAGAAAGTACGTCAATGCTGTCGTGCGTGGCCATGATACAGGTGATGCCTTGCTCGCGGAAATATTTGAAAAGGTTTCGGCGCAGGACATTTGCCCGAAACACATCGATCTGGCTGAACGGCTCGTCCAGCAACAACACTTCGGGTTCCAGCGCCAACACTTTGGCCAGCGCAGTACGTTGCTGTTGGCCGCCGCTGAGGAATTGCACTTTGACGTCGGCATACGCGGTCATTTCCACCATGTCGAGCAATTCGGCTACCCGTTCGCGCTTTTTGTCTTTGTAGATGTTCGACAGGAAATTCCCTACGTTTTCGGCTACCGTCGTGTAGGGCATCAGCCCAAAATCCTGGGCCAGATACTTCATCTTTTCGTGCCCCGGAATGAGGTTGAACTTCGGGCCGAGCACCGGCTCATCTTTCCAGGAAATCGAACCCGAATCTAAATCATACAAACCGTACAACAACTTGAGCAACGTACTCTTGCCGCAACCGCTTTCACCAATGATGGCAACCTGCTTGCCTTTTTCGATGGCGAAATCTACGTCGTCAAGGACTTTACTTTCACCGTAAGAAAATGAGATGTGGCTGGCTTGAAGCATGTCGCAAAAGTAGGAAAACGATGTATTTTGACGGATATTTATTTCTAATGGTCTGATTTTAAGATTTTTTCTTGTTTAGTACCGGGCTTTTTTCCGATATTTAGTTGCCCATTCTATCGTACGCCTGCTCTGCCCAATCCCTAAAATTGATGCGTATGAAGACGAAATTACTTTTTGCATTACTGCTTTTTACTTCGATGATGACCGCCCAAGTAGGCGTGAACACGACTGCCCCGAATTCGCAACTGGACATCCGTTCAAGCAATCAGGCCACACCCGCCAACACCGACGGTGTCCTAATCCCAAAGGTTGACACATTTCCGGCCACAAACCCGACGGCAGCGCAACAAGGCATGTTGGTCTATCTGACCACCGCTGTTGGCCCAAAAACGCCTGGCTTCTATTACTGGGACAACCCAACGTTAACCTGGATAGGATTGAACTCTTCAGCCAATCCGGACGCCGATTGGTACGAGGTCGCCACAACTACGGCGCCGGATAACATCAATGACGACATGTTCCACATGGGCCGGGTGGCCATCGGGAAAACTTTCGCTTCATATCCGTTCGAAGTGGAGAACTCGAACTACATGTACAACATTTACAACGTGAACAACAACAATACCGTAAGCCCACTCAAAGTGACGCTTTACAACTCGCTGACTGGAAATGCAGATGGTGATCACATGGGTGTGGCCAATCAGATTTCCGGGTCGGGCAACGGTGCGCACTACGGTTCTTGGAATTCCCTGAGTGGCATCGGCAACGGCAACCATTTCGGGGCTTCAACATACCTAAGCGGAACGGGCAATGGCGGCATGTGGGGCACGTACAATGATATTAGTAATTCGGGGAGTGGTACCCATTATGGAACCCATAACTGGCTTAATGGTAGCGGGACCGGCAACCACTACGGGACATTTTCATCCATGGATGGCACAGGAAACGGCAACCAAGTTGGTAGCTATGTCGGGATTACAAACACAGGGAATGGCCTGCATTACGGCCATGCCAGTTTCATGGTGGGCACTGGAGGCGGTGTTAATGTGGGCACCCAAAACTCTATTTTTGATGTGGGCAATGGCGCACATTACGGCGTAAGAAACCAACTGTATGGTTCAGGATCAGGTGACCATATCGGTATAGAAAATGAAATGTCCAATACGGGCACGGGCATCCATACTGGCGTACAGAATATCATGAGTTCTACAAACAACAACACCAGACGGGGTGTTGTCAACCAGTTTACCGGCTCGAATACCGGCGTGAGTTACGGCGTTTTCAACCAAATGGGCAATGCGGGCACCGGAAACCTCATTGGTAGCGGTACCTTTATTGCGAGTAGCGGATCCGGAGACAATTACGGCGACTACGTGTCGATAACCAGCATTGCGAACAATACCCATTATGGCTACTACAGTTCGTTGACGGGTATTGGTACCGGACAAAAATATGGCTTTTACTCGTCCATCCCAAGCGCCACCGGCGGCACGCACTACGGTGTTTACTCAAACGTCCTGAAAGCGGGTAGTTTTGCCGGTTATTTCCTCGGGAATCTCGCCATCGGAACCACAACCTTAAACACGTACATCATGCCGCCTTCCCGGGGTACCAACGGCCAGATCATGCAAACCGACGGCCTAGGCAATGTGACTTGGCAAAACCCGGCGTCTGTGGTCAACGCTTGGCTGGTCAACGGAAACGCCGGAACGTCTGTGGCCACGAACTTCTTGGGCACAACCGACAACGTATCAATGGCCTTCAGGACATTCAATCTGGAACGGATGCGCATCACCAATGGTGGGCAAGTTGTTGTAAACAGCGCCGCGCCTTTCGCGGGCGACGTATTCTCAGCGTATGCTTCTGGCGGAAATTATGCGGTTAACGGCTATTCAACAGGAAGCGGAAGCGCGGGTTACTTTTATTCTAGCAGTACAGGCTCTGCGGTAGCAGGTTACGTGAACGGTACCAACGGCAATGCGGGCGATTTTTGGACCGCCACTGGTGCAAATCCGGCATCAACCGTAGATATTTACAACCAAAGTGGCACGGCACCGGCCGTTGCGGTAAGGACTGATTTGGCAAACGCAGGCGCCGACGGAATTGAATTGGATATTAACGGTGCTGCCGCCAAACGGGGTATCGACATGTACATTGATACCGCAGTAACAGGATTGGGACTTGCCATATTTCATGACGGCACGGCTCGCGTAGCCAATTTCCAGCAACAAAACGCAGCCAATACACAAGCCGCTGTCTTTGCATCATCAGTAGGTTCTAACCGGACCATCAATGCACAAAATGCTACCACAACCAATGCCCAACAAACCGGATTCTTTTCACAAGGTTCTACCGGACTAGTGACTGGCACGTACGGCAACGCCGCTTCGGTTTGGGGCCAAAGTTCGGGCATACGCTCGGGCTTGTTCTTCGCAGCCGGAGCCAGTGCGAATACGACCTGCCTACAAGGAAGTTATTCCGGTGCCGCAGGCAACTATGACGGTGTGGGCGTGTATGGCATATTTACACCGAACCCATTGTACGGATATGGTGTGCTGGGTCAAGGCAACTGGTATGGCCTATATGCGATTGGCGATTCAGGCGCAACGGGCGTCAAGACCTTCCAGATTGACCACCCGCTCGATCCGCAGAACAAATACCTCCGCCATTATTCGATGGAATCGCCCGAAGTACTTAATATGTATCGCGGCAACGTCAACCTGGACGCCAACGGTGAAGCTGTAGTAACCTTGCCCGCTTACTTCGACGAAATCAATATCAATTTTTCGTATCACCTGACGCCGATTGGTGCACAAGCCAGTCTTTTTGTGAAAGAAGAAATCCAGGGCAACCAATTTAAGATTGCCGGCGGACAACCGAACCAAAAAATTTCATGGCAGGTATTTGCAGAGAGAAATGATTTGTACATCCAGAACAACCCTGTCAAGAAAATGCCTGAAATAGATAAAAAGCCAGAAGATAAAGGTTTGTATCTTCAACCTGAGTTATACAACCAGCCTGAATCCAGAAGCATTTTTGCCCGCTACAAAGCTGATCCGTCAAAGGTTAAACCGGAGTCAGAAGCAACGCCCGAACAAACGCCATCCACCAAAAAACGTGAGTTGAAACGCGAAACGGAGCCAGCGGAGGCCACAAAATAAAAAGGTGCGAACAACCGGTTCGCACCTTTCAACCTAACCAATAAACAAAACGAACTAACCTTTGTGTTTTGCTGTGATATACGGCGAAATTTGGAGGTTGGTTTTTTTGATGTGCTTTTTTCGGGATGGTTGTTAGTAATTGGTTGCTAGTTGTTAGTTGATAGTGGCTATAATAGAAGAAATTCTGAGCAGTCTGTGTGGTTTCCGTTCGACGTTTGACGTTTTGGTCTTTGACTGCGTTGTCATACTTTTAAGCCATGAAAAAAATCATTTCATTTATATTCTTCGCCGGGATATTTTACGGATGCAGCAGTTCAGACTCGGCGACGACAGCACCGCCAGACACGTTCTACAGAGGCATGGATCTGTCTTTCCAGCATGAATTGTCCGGCTATGGCGTATTGTATCGAAATGCCACGGGCAATCCCGAGCCACTACTCGACCAAGTGCAAGCCAGCGGTGCAAATCTGGTTCGGTTGAAATTATGGCATACGCCCGATGGCGGATTAAACGGACTAAATGCCGTAAAAGCCTATGCGCTTGAGTTGAAACAGCACGGATTATCGCTGTTGCTCGACATCCATTATTCGGATACCTGGGCCGATCCCGCACACCAGACCCCGCCCGCCGCGTGGCAAAGCCTGACTACGGAAGCATTGCGCGAATCTGTTTACCAATACACGAAAAATGTGGTAACGGCTTTGGAAATCCAAGGTACGCCGCCTGCATTTGTGCAAATCGGGAACGAAACCGACAGCGGATTTTTATGGAATTACGGGAAAGTATGGGACGATTTCGACGACAATTGGGGCAATCTGGCAGCCATCATCGCAAAAGCGGCGCAGGCCATCCGGGAAGCCAGCCCGAGTGCGAAAATCATCCTGCACCATTCCAACGTGGAAAATGCACGGTATTATTTTGAGGAATTGCAACCTTATGCGATAGATTTCGACGTCATCGGGTTGTCTTATTACCCGCAATTCCAGACGAAAAACCTCACCACCGTCCAAACCAGTTTGAATGCGTTGGCGCAGAACTTCGACAAAGACGTCATGATTGTGGAAACGGCGTACCCGTTCACCTTTGGGTACGATGACAACCTGACGAACTATATCGGCGACGCATCGCAAATTGTCCCTACCTATCCGGCCACACCTGCCGGGCAAAAGGCATTTTTGGACAAGTTGACCGAAATCCTGAAGAACGTCCCGGACAGAAAAGGCATCGGCTGGGTGTATTGGGCGCCGGACTGGGTGGCTTTCCCAGGCAATGAGGCCACTTCTACCACCGGATCGGCGTGGGAAAACCAAGCCTTGTGGAATTTCGATCATGTAGTGCTACCGGCCATCAATGCCTTCCAGCCATAAAAAAAACCGCCTCGAAAAAAGGCGGCTTTCTTGTCTTAAAATCCGGAGCAATTATCTTCCTTGTTGCGCGTCCTGGATCATTTTGTCGTTGGCCGTAATGGCGAACTCCACGCGGCGGTTCTGGCTTTTGCCGTCGGCCGTCTCGTTGGTGGCGATCGGGTCTGCTTCGCCCATGCCGGTTGTGGTAAACCTAGAAGCGGCAATTCCTTTTGAGATCAGATAATCCCTAACGGACGCGGCACGTTCACGGGACAATTTCAGGTTATACTCGTCGGTGCCGTCGCTGTCGGTGTAACCGAAGATGGAAATGTTGGTGTCGGCGTATTCCTTGAATACCGGAATGAGTTTCTCCAAATTGGTTTTTGCCGTTGAGGTCAAGGTTGATTTGTTCACATTGAAACGGACGGCGTTTTCCTTCAAGGTCAACTTGATGCCTTCGCCCACGCGTTCTACTTCGGCACCCGGAAGCGCGTTATCGATTTCGCGGGCTTGTTTGTCCATCTTGTTACCGATGACGCCGCCTGCCACGCCGCCTACGACACCGCCGATGACCGCGCCCATGGCACCTTTGCCGCCTTTGCCGAGGTTGTTGCCCAACACGCCGCCAATCACGGCACCGCTCACGGCACCAATGGCCGCGCCACGCTGGGTCTTATTCGTATTTTTTACGGATTCGCAGCTGGAAAGAAAAGTTCCCGCTGAGAACAATATGGCCAATGCTATTGCTGAATTCTTCATGATTTTATTTTTTGGGGTTAATTTCTGCGGAAATGGTAAACGACTTTGGACGGCTTCCCTGCAATATCGAGAGTTTCGTAGAGTTCGAATTCGTTCTCGGATTGGTTTTGCACGCCGAGGATGTAGCCGTCGCGGACTTTCTTGGCTTTCTCACCGGC
Source organism: Flavobacterium longum (assembly GCF_965137575.1). NCBI lineage: Bacteria > Pseudomonadati > Bacteroidota > Flavobacteriia > Flavobacteriales > Flavobacteriaceae > Flavobacterium > Flavobacterium longum. Next base: position 271,004 of record NZ_CBCRZJ010000003.1, read on the forward strand.
GTTGAGCACTTTCAGGACGAATTGCCCTTCGCGGTTGACGAACCAAGTAATCGGCGAACTGAAGCTTGGGCAACCTGCGCCGCCGTTCAGGGCCATTTCGCCTTTGTTGTTGTTGGAGATGAACTTCCAGGTACTGCCCTCAAAACAAGCCGCGTCTGCGAGCTGGAGCGCGGTCACTTTGACATAGTTGGACGCCGGCGTGGTGACACGGTCAACCGTCCAGGTTCCTTTCATCATGACCTGCGAATTGCGGTCTAGCTTGGTTGCGGTGGCAGACTTGGATTTGCATCCGAACGCCAACGCGGCAAGCACGAAGGTTAAAAGTATTCTTTTCATGATTGCTGGTTTTAGAATTAGTTACTGCAAATATACAATGGACAATTTCCAAATGTTAAAATGGGCGTTTTAATTAGAAAAAAATTAACGGTAAGACAATTTGTCAGGTTTCGGGGTTAGGTTTAAAGTTTGAATGGCGGCGGGAAAGTTCAAGGTTCAAGGTTTAAAGTTTATCGTTTAAAGTTTAAAGTTGAGAACGACGGCCGGAGCGTGAACTGGCGTGCAGCGCACATAAAACAGCGTTGCGTTAGATATGATATATAGAGGAGGAAGCCCGGTGGGCTTCAGGTATGTAACAAGAATAAAAGCGTGAAGTTGCGTGCGGCGCACATAAAACAGAGTTGCGTTAGGGATTGCAGCGGCAGCCCGCAGCGCTAGCGAGGACTATAGCGAAAAGCCCGGCGCCTAGCGCAACGCCCAAAACAATTTAAAATTTATAATTCAAAATTTATAATAGACTATGAGTTCCGGAAAAATCAACGTTTCAGTAGAGAACATCTTCCCGTTAATCAAGAAATTTTTGTACAGCGACCACGAGATTTTTCTTCGTGAATTGGTTTCGAATGCGACCGACGCCACTTTAAAGCTCAAGCACCTGACCAGCATCGGCGAGGCTAAAGTGGAGTACGGCCACCCGACGATCGAGGTGAAGATCGACAAGGAAAACAAAAAGCTCCACATCATCGATCAAGGCATTGGTATGACGGCCGAAGAAGTCGAAAAATACATCAACCAAGTGGCGTTCTCGGGTGCCGAGGAATTCTTGGACAAATACAAGGATTCGGCAAAAGATACGGGCATTATCGGGCATTTTGGACTTGGTTTCTATTCTGCATTCATGGTGGCCGACAAGGTGGAAATCATCACCAAATCCTACAAAGACGAACCGGCGGCTTATTGGACGTGCGACGGTAGCCCTGAATTTACGATGGAACCGGCCGATAAAAAAGACCGTGGCACGGAAATCGTTTTGCACATTGCGGAAGATTCCGTAGAATTTTTGGAAGAATCGCGCATCAGGGAATTGCTGCAGAAATACAACAAGTTTATGCCTATTCCAATCAAGTTCGGCACAAAGCAACAAGCGCTTCCAAAGCCGGATGACGCGCCGGAAGACTACAAAACCGAGTACGAAACTGTAGACAACATCATCAACAACCCGACGCCGGCCTGGACGAAACAGCCGTCTGAACTAACCGCTGAGGATTACAAGTCATTCTACCATGAATTGTATCCGATGCAATTCGAGGAACCGCTGTTCAACATCCATTTGAATGTGGATCATCCGTTCAACCTTACGGGAATCTTGTATTTCCCGAAACTCGCGAAGGACATGCAGATCCAGCGCGACAAAATCCAGTTGTACCAGAACCAGGTATTCGTAACCGACAACGTGGAAGGCATTGTACCGGAATTCCTCACGATGCTCAAAGGTGTGATTGATTCCCCGGACATTCCGCTGAACGTGTCGCGTTCGTATTTGCAGGCCGATGGAAACGTGAAGAAAATCTCGAATTACATTACGCGAAAAGTGGCCGACAAACTCAAGTCATTGTTCACCGAAAACCGTGAAGACTTTGAGGCAAAATGGAACGACATTAAGATCGTGTTGGAATACGGCATGCTGAGCGAACCAAAATTCTACGAGAAAGCAGGCGCATTTACGCTCTACCCTACCGTTGACGACCAGTATTTTACGTTGGACGAACTCAAGGAAAAGGTAAAAGACACCCAGACCGACAAAGACGGCAAACTGGTCTTGCTTTATGCCGGAAACAAGGACGCGCAACATAGTTTCATTGATGCGGCCAAAGCGAAAGGCTACGAAGTCTTGCTGCTGGATTCGCCACTGGTGCCGCACCTGATCCAGAAACTGGAAGCCGATAACGAGAAACTTGTATTTACCCGCGTGGATGCGGACCACATTGACAACCTCATCAAGAAAGAAGACACAGCCATTTCAAAACTGTCTGACGAAGAGAAAGAAAAACTCAAGACCGCGATTGAAGGCGTCGTGCCTGCCGCGACCTACACGGTGCAATTGGAAGCGCTGGATTCAAGCGCCGCACCGTTCATGATCACGCAGCCCGAATTCATGCGCCGCATGAAGGAAATGAGCCAAATGGGCGGCGGCGGTATGTACGGCATGGGGAACTTCCCGGACATGTACAACTTGGTCGTGAACACGAATTCAGACCTGGCAACGAACATCCTCAGCATTGAAGATGCGGGCCACCGCGACCAAATGGTGAAACAGGCGCTTGATTTGGCCAAACTCTCGCAAAACCTGCTCAAAGGCGAAGAACTCACCGACTTTGTACGCCGGAGTTTTGAGATGATGCAGTAACGATATTTCTATTTTTTAAATTGGGTAGCCCCGCGGTGAAAACTGCGGGGCTTTTTGCTGGTGGCAGAGGCATTGCTGCACAACAATCGCATTTTGATCTTGGCAGAAATACAAGAACGCAACCACATGGAGCCCAACGTATTCTTGAAAATACTTGTACGTATTTTTACATCGCAAAAAGGCTCAAATTAGGTAAAAATACGTATTGCGAAACCCAAAATCGGGGCGTAGTTTTACACCAGCCTACATAAGTTTTTTTGTTTCGATAGAAAGCCCCGAAAGGGGCTTTTTTGGTTGGGCAACTCTCAACATTTTCAAAGCGTGATTTGTTGAAAACGCGTCTGCGATAAGGCTTTTATTTCTGATAAAAAGGAATAAATTTGAGCAAGTCGAGCAGCATTTTGCGTTCGTCAGTTTCTCACCATTTATCATAATGAAAAATCAGGAAATCAAAGTAATAGAGTTATTTGCAGGAGTTGGTGGATTTCGTTTAGGATTGGAGAAGACTCCAAACTACACCGTCATATGGAGTAATCAATGGGAACCTTCTACAAAAACCCAGCATGCTTCTTTGGTTTATGAACATAGGTTTGGAAAGGCCAATCATTCTAATCAAGACATCTCGCAGGTTCCTACCGCTGAAATTCCAGATCACGACATGCTTGTCGGCGGGTTTCCTTGTCAAGATTATTCCGTTGCAACTACTTTGCATAATTCTAAAGGGCTTATTGGTAAAAAAGGCGTTTTATGGTGGTCTATACACCGTATTCTTTCGGAAAAAAAGAGCAAACCTCAATATTTGCTTTTAGAAAATGTGGATCGTCTACTGAAGTCTCCGACCCAACAGAGAGGTCGTGATTTTGCGGTTATGCTTAAAAGCCTGGATGATTTAGGTTACGCGGTGGAGTGGCGCGTAATTAATGCAGCGGACTATGGTATGCCACAAAGAAGAAGACGGGTTTTTTTTCTAGGTTATCACAAATCGACAAACATCTATAAATGCCTTAAACAATCTGACAAGCTGGATTGGCTAACGAAGGAAGGAACTATCGCGCAGGAATTTCCGGTGTCGGATGTGACAAAAATGGACACTTTTAAACTTCTAGGCGATTTGGTCGACATTTCAGAAGATTTCAATAAAGGAAAAAAGCTGTCTCCGTTCCAAAACAGTGGACTTATGTTAGATGGCGTTGTCAGCACGACACAAACTCAACCTAACTATGATGGAAAAAGAACTTTGTTAAAAGACATCTTAGAAAAAGGGCCCATATCATCCGATTTCTATATTGATGAGAACGATTTACCCCAATGGCAGTATCTGAAAGGTGCAAAAAAGGAAATCAGAAAAACATCTGAAGATTTTGAATATAACTATAGCGAGGGAGCGATGATTTTTCCAGATGCCCTGGATTCGCCTTCAAGAACTATTATTACAGGCGAGGGCGGAAAATCGCCTTCGAGGTTTAAGCACGTGGTGAAAACTTCGAAAGGCCTGAGGCGGTTGACGCCTGTTGAACTCGAGAAGTTAAATATGTTTCCCGAAAATCATACACGACTGGAGGGCATTAGTGATACGAAACGTGCCTTTTTTATGGGCAATGCATTAGTGGTCGGCATTATCGAAAAGATAGGAAAAGCCCTTTTGGAAAAAATAAATCATGGCGTCACTGTATAACATTGAGGACAAAGATTCTATCGTAGAATTCGCCAAACAGTTTGTTGGTAAATCTATTCAATCCGAATTTGCGAATCGGCTTGGCGAACTTCGACTAAAAGACAAAGACAAAGGGCAACTAGGAAAAGTAATCGAAGAACTCTATTTCAATTACAAACCTAATTCGAATGCTAAAGCTGATTTTGAAAAGGCGGGATTAGAATTGAAATCCAGCGGACTCAAACAACTACGCAACAACGAATACCGCGCCAAGGAAAGACTTGTTTTAAGCATAATCAACTATTACAAAGCGGTAGATGAAAATTTCGAATTAGATTTCCTAAATGGCAAGAACGGACATCTATTGCTTATCTTCTATCTTTATTCTAAAGGACTAAATCAACTATCGTCAATAATTAAATTGGTGGGAGACTGGAAATATCCCCCAAGTGATTTGGCAATCATCAAACAAGATTGGCTAAAAATCCAGCAAAAAATAAAAGCGGGAAAGGCTCATGAACTTTCGGAAGGAGATACATTCTATCTTGGCGCGTGTACAAAAGGCGCCGACGCCAGTTCAGTCCGCAAACAACCTTTTAGCAACATAAATGCGAAACAACGAGCGTACTCGCTTAAACAAGGTTACGTTAATCATATTATTGCGTCGATTGCGTCTGACCGGAATGAAATATACGGGAAGCTAATAACTTCTCAGGAAGAATTGAGGGAAAAAACTTTTGAAGATTATGTCGTAGACAAGTTTAAGCCCTATTACGGTTCAAGCGTGGAAGACATTTCTATATTGACCCCGAAAAAACTGAACATACAAACAAAGAACTTCTACTCAACAATAGCCAAAATAATACTCAACGTTCAACTTGACAAAGAAATAGAAGAATTTGAAAAAGCCAATGTGGTGGTTAAAGCCATCAGGGTTGAAGAAAACGGAAATATTATTCAATCCGTTTCATTCCCTGCTTTCGAATTTAAAAAGATTTACGACGAGGACTGGATTTCGAGCGAAATGAAAGATCAAATCGAGAAAAAGTTTCTGTTCATCTTTTTTAAGAAAAAAGGCAGTTCTTACTACCTTAAAAAAGCAAAGTTTTGGAATATGCCCCTATCCGACCGGAACGAAGTACGGCGTATATGGTTGAAAACAAAGGAAATAATTCAAACTGGGAAAATATTTAAGGATTACGACAGGGATAAGGATGGGAATATCAGACTTTCCGCAAAAGGAAACCCTATAAAATTGAACAATTTTCCAAAAATGGCCGAAAGCCCTATTTGCCATATCCGACCACATGGAAGCGATTCAACGGAGACTTATGAACTTCCCGTCATAGAAAAAACCTTAAACGTTACTGAATATTCAAAACAATGTTTTTGGCTAAAGAACACATATATCCGAAACGAAATATACTTGACGGATTAAGCCTCCTGATTAAAGATTTTATGGACAAACTCTCCAAAGACCAACGCTCCAAACTTATGGGGAAAATCCGCGGAAAAAATACCAAACCCGAAATCCGTCTTGCCAAATCACTCTACCACCGCGGCCACCGCTACCGCAAACACAACAAAAAAATACTCGGCACGCCAGACTTGACGTTTGCTAAATACCGCATTGCGATTTTCGTCGACTCCGAATTCTTCCATGGCAAACACTGGCATGTCGTTGAAAAACGTCCAAAATCCAACGCCGAATTCTGGCAAAAGAAAATCGAGCGGAACATCGCCCGCGACAAGGAAGTGAACGAATACTTAGAAAATCAAGGCTGGACCGTCCTGCGCTTCTGGTCCGAGGAAATCAAAAAAAACCTTGACGAAGTTGTCGCCACGATAGAGCGCATCATCATCATGAAGAAAAGCAAAGTCGTCAACATTTACCCCGACGACGATCTCCCACTAAATGCAGTGGCCGAAACAAAAGAGTAACCTTCCGGTTAGATATTTCCGGCACTGCGCCAGCAAGCCGGAAATCAAATAAACACTTCCGATTTCCCCGCGCCATCGGTTACGCAGGCGGACACCTGCCGCCCGAAGATGGCGCAAAATTGCAGACTGTTTGAGCCGCAGGCGAGTTTCTGCAATTTAGCCATTGAGGGCGAGCAGGTCGCCGAGTAACCGGGCGCATGGCCTTTTTGCTACTTTTGCGGCCAGGCAAAAGTAGGCCCAGCGGCAGCGACACAATACAACCCCACGCCGCGGCACGCGACAACCAACAGCCCCTAACGGGCACCGCTAACGTGCAGTGTCAAACGTTACGCAAAACACCTCACACCATAGGCGTCCGGCAAACCCTTAAATGCCTCCGCAAGCTTTTTCTCCGTCAAAGACTTTGAAATAAACCCCGACACCATCGGGTGGCTTTCGGCGCGGGCTTTGTCCGCAAATTGCGTGGAACTGGATAAAATAAAAATGGTGTATTGCTGTGGAATGGCTTCCAGAAACGCAAAACGCTCCAGAAAATCCCAACCGCTCATGTGCGGCATGCTCAGGTCGAGGAAAATCACGACCGGACGGTTCTGGCTGGCAAACTGGATTGAAATGGCTTCCAGTGCAGCATTCGGGTCTTGATAAGAGTAGACCTCGGATGGGCCAAAATGCCGCTCGATGGCGATTTTGCACACCATGTTGTTGATGGCATCGTCATCAACAATGATAAATGTCGTAGGATTCATGATACTAAATTTGGGCTACACGAAGTTACCGAAAATGAGGATACGCGCCCCGAAATCCTGCAACATTTCGATGAAATACAATAAATAATCAACCCCATTACCGGATTAGATTTGTTGCAAACCACTAAAATCATGGAAACCAGTACTACAACCAATACGCAATCGCAAAACCAGAACGACGACAATTTCGACGGGTACCTTTTTTTTCCGGATTCATTGCTGTGAAAAATGCTGATAACTGCTCACAATATTGTTAATGAATAGTTGAAACGCCGCTTGCAACCGATGTTCGTTTTGCACTAATTTCGAAGAAAAATTACGCAATGTCCGCCAAAATCAGAATTGTTGTATTGTTACTTGTTGCCGCAACCGTGTGGTCGTGCAAGGAAGCCGAAAAACCCGTGGAGAAATCCGGGACGCTGTTTCGTGACGGCGCACAAATCAACTACAACATCCACGGTGAAGGCGGCGCTACCTTGCTGTTCGTACATGGCGCGTACGCAGACCAAACGTATTGGGACGCGCAAGTCAAACATTTCAAGGACGATTACAAAGTGGTGACGATGGATTTGCCCGGTCACGGAAAATCAGGGAGAGACCGTAAATATTGGTCGTTGGATGGTTTCGCGGGCGATGTGTACGCCGTCATCAAAAGACTGGATTTGAAGAATGTCATTTTAATCGGTCATTCCATGGCGGGCGACATCAATTTGATCGAAGCCACATCGCACCCAAAAAACATCATGGGGTTTATTGGTATAGACAACTTTAAACAGGCCGCTACTCCGATGCCGAAAAAATTCGACAAGCAGCGAAAAGCCATATTGGCCGCACTCAAAAAAGATTTCGCCGGCGCTAACGAGAATTTTGCCCGCACGACTTTGGTGTCGGCCGAAACGCCGGTGGAAATCACCAACCGCGTGGCCAACGACTTTAGAAATGGCTACAAACCGATGGGAAAACAAATCATGCCAGAACTGTTTAATGTGTACAAACGCGAACGCAAACTACTCCCGAAAATCCGTTTGAAATTGCACTTGATTAACGTGGACAACACGCCCACAAACGAAGCGCCGCTCAAGAAATACTGCAGCAGCGGCTACGACATCCGCCTGATGAAAGGTACGTCACACTACCCTATGCTCGAAAACCCTAAGGAACTGAACCGTTTGCTCCAGCAAACCATCGAAGACATTTCCCGGGAAAACGACGCCCGCCGCAATTTGTAGAGCGGTAATAGCACAACCATTTTTTACCAAACTGTCTGTTTTGGAAGCGTTCCTTTGCAGGCGCTACACCGCGTTAGCGATTGCAGCGAAAATCCTTTTTGCAGAAAGACCACGCGGAAGCGCAGCGTAGCGAAATCTTTTTGCAAAAAGATTGTAGCGTAAAGCGCGGCCGCAGGCAACGCCCAAAAAACCATCAACATCACGCGCGAGCGAAAACAAATGCTTATCTTTGCCCGCTTTTCTAAACGCGATGACAAACAATTCAATCCTTAAAGGTGTAATCTTGGTTGGGCTTGGCGCCACGAGTTACGGCTGTTTGGCGACGTTCGTCAAGTTGGCTTACGACGACACGGGCATCACTGGGAAACCGTTTTCTCCGGCCGAAGTGATTTCGGCGCAATTCATCCTGGGCATCGCCGCGATGCTGATCATCAACGCCTACCAGAAATCAAAAAAAGGATCGGACGCGGTGAAAGCCACGCCGCGCAACATCATGCAACTCTTGATTGTGGGCACTTCTACGGGTTTGACGAGTATTTTTTACTATCTGGCCGTGAAATACATTCCGGTTTCCATCGGCATCGTGCTTTTGATGCAAACCGTCTGGATGGGCGTTTTGCTCGAAATGTTGTTGGAAAAGAAAATGCCATCGGGCATCAAAATCGCAGCCGTCTTAATCGTGTTGATTGGGACTGCGCTCGCCACAAATCTCGTCAACAATGAAACAAACCTGGATTGGCGCGGCCTCATGCTTGGGCTTTTGGCTGCCGCATCCTTCACCACGACCATGTTTGCCGCCAACAAAATCGCGTTGGGCGTTTCGTCGGCGCAAAGAAGCTTATTCATGCTACTCGGCGGCGGTGTCATGGTCTTGATTTTTGCATTGGCCACGCACTCAGGCGCGTTCAATTTTGATATTTTCTACAAATGGGGTATTGTGCTCGCTTTGTTCGGAACCATTATCCCGCCGATGTTGCTTAATGCGGGTTTCCCGAAAACGGGCATCGGTTTGGGAAGCATCGTATCGTCTTTGGAACTTCCAGTTTCGGTGACGATGGCTTACGTCTTGTTGCACGAAAAAGTCAACGGGCTACAATGGCTGGGCATAGCGCTGATCTTGTTCGCAATCGTGATGATGAACGTGAACTTTAAAAACCGAAAACGTCAATTCTAAATAATTAATGTTATATTAGCTTGAAAATCTGGATGATATGGCATTACCATGGCATCTTTACCTGATGGCAGCCCTGTATTTCCTGGCGGGAATCAACCATTTCAGGAAACCCGGTTTTTACGTGCGCATCATCCCGCCGTTTTTCAAGAATCCGAAATTACTCAACAAAATCAGCGGCACAGCGGAAATCCTGTTGGCCGTTTTTTTATGCGTGCCGATGACGACATCCTTGGCGGCTTGGGGCATCATTTTATTGTTGGTCGCGATTTTTCCGGCGAATGTTTACATGTACACAAACCGAGAAGCGTCGCTGGGTTTCCCGAAGTGGTTGCTGTTGCTCCGGTTGCCGCTCCAAATCCTTTTGATTGCTTGGGCTTACCGTTACACCTAAATATTTCCTAACCAAAAACCTTGAACCATGACAAAAAAAGCAATTGCAGAATTTATCGGAACCCTTTGGCTCGTACTCGGCGGCTGCGGCAGCGCGGTATTGGCGGCCAATTTTACCTCTGAACCTTTCATCGGGATTGGGCTTGTGGGCGTATCGCTGGCCTTCGGCCTTACCGTACTAACCATCGCCTATGCACTCGGACGGATCTCGGGCGCGCACCTCAACCCTGCGGTCACCATCGGTCTTTGGGCCGGCGGACGTGTCGAGACCGGGACCGTTTTCCCTTACGTCATAGCACAAATCCTGGGTGGTGTCGCCGGGGCAGGCATTCTCTACATGATTGCGACCGGCAACGGAAGCGCCATTGGTGATTTTGCCGCCAACGGATTCGGCGAACATTCACCGGGTAAATACGACATGGCTTCGGCGTTCATTTGTGAATTCGTAATGACGTTCATCTTCATCATCGTCATCATGGGCGCCACCGAAAAAGACCGCGCGCGCGAGGCTTTTGCCGGACTTGCCATCGGTTTGTGCTTGACTTTGATCCACCTCATCAGTATTCCGGTTACCAATACGTCGGTGAACCCGGCGCGCAGTATCAGCCAGGCGGTTTTCGTGCAAGGCTGGGCGCTTGAGCAGGTTTGGTTGTTTATTGCCGCCCCTATTTTGGGTGCAGCCGTTGGTGGCATCGTTTACAAAATGCTGTTGCGCAAGACGGACTTTTCGGCCGACGACCGCAACGAATAAATTAACTTGGGCGATGACGTGAAAAAAAGTACATTTGACTTTATTCGATTGCCATGAATGAAATAGTCGATTACTTTGCCCAGATTCCGTCGTCGCACCGCGCACTCATTATTGCCGGTGGGATTGCCTTTTTCTGGCTGTTGGAAAGCATCAAACCGATGTTTGTTTTCGACTACAAAAAATGGCATCATGCCGGCATTAATATTTTCTTTACCCTGACTACGGTGGTCGTCAATTTCATATTGGCGTTCGTCCTTTTGATGGCCGCAGATTGGACCGTGACGCACCAATTCGGCGTCCTGCAATGGTTGCCCGACATGCCGCTTTGGCTTTTTGCGATCGTGGGTTTGCTCCTGCTGGATCTGGTGGGCGCTTACTTGCCGCACCTGGTGGAGCACAAAACCAAAATCTTGTGGCGATTCCATTTGATCCATCATACCGATACCTGGATCGACACGACGTCGGCCAACCGGCATCATCCCGGCGAAAGCGTTATCCGTTTTGCATTTACCACCATTGGCGTATTGGTGGCCGGCGCGCCCATGTGGCTGGTATTCATGTATCAGTCGCTTTCGGTCGTTTTTTCGCAACTCAACCATGCCAACATCGCCCTGCCACCAAAATTGGACAAATGGCTGGGCTACTTAATCGTATCGCCCGATATGCACAAAGTCCATCACCATTACTTGATGCCTTATACCGACAGCAATTACGGCAATATCTTTTCGGTTTGGGACAGACTTTTCGGCACGTATAGGGAACTTCCGAAAGACCAGATCGTCTATGGCGTGGATACGCATATGGATGCCCGAGAGCACAATGATTTGGGCAACCTTTTGAAAATTCCCTTCCAGCGTCGTTCGAAGGACAATTTAGAATCCGAAAAAATTATCGACACCCCAAAAAACTAATTATTTTTTTTCCTAATATTGGCTGACATACTTGAGTTTTACAGCATTATTACGAAATGAGAAAAAGTAATCACGTTGAACTTGACAATGACCAAATGGAACGGCTTGTCGCTATGGCTTTGGAAGAAAGGAAACCTTTCGAAGTAATTAAAGAAGAATTCGGAGTGCCTGAGAAAGACGTGATTGAGATCATGCGCAAACGGCTCACCAAAGACAAATTCGAATTGTGGCGGCAAAAGGCCAGCGCCAGCAAGCCCAAACCCAAACCGATGGTTGACGATTTTGACGATGACCTCGACGGAAAATATTACTTGAAAAACAAATTCTAATACTCCCGCCAAAGGGAGTTTTTTATTATGATCATGAAAAAAACAATTACCGCCGTATTGCTGCTCTTGCAGATTTCCGTTTTCGGCCAGGAAAGCAAATTCACCGAATCTGAAGTGGCCGCCACGCCGCTCATCAAAGGCACGCTGTACGCGCCGGAGAAAACCAAACCCAACCTGGTGATTCTCATCGCCGGGTCTGGCCCAACCGACCGCAATGGCAACCAAGCCGGCATGGACAACAATTCATTGCGTTTCCTCGCGCAAGGATTGGCCAAGGACGGAAATGCCGTGTACAGCTTTGACAAACGTATTTTTGCGCAAGCCGCTGCGGGCAACATGAACGAAGATGCGCTACGATTTTCGGATTTCATCAACGACGTGAAAGAAATCATCGCGTACTTCAGGGCACAAAATAAGTATGCGAAAGTTGTGGTGGCCGGGCATAGCGAAGGTGCGCTCATCGGGCTGATGGCCGCTCAGGACAAACGTGCCGATGGTTACGTCTCGATTGCCGGTCCGGCACGTCCGATAGACCAAATCATTACCGACCAAGTGGCCGCGCAAATGGCTTCACTGCGTCCGGAGATCGAGGGTTATTTTGACAAGATGCGCAAAGGTGAAAAATTCGAGGCCAACCCGATGCTGCAGAGTTTGTTCCGCGAAAGCGTCAGGCCGTATATGCTGTCATGGATGCAATACACGCCAACCGATGAAATCAAGAAACTCCAAATTCCTGTCTTGATCGTCAATGGCACCAAAGACCTGCAGGCAAAAGCGACGGAAGCCGAATTGCTTAAAGCTGCAAAACCCGATGCAAAGTTGGTCATCATCGAAAACATGAATCACGTACTCAAGGAAATCAAGGGCGGCGACGCCGAAAACGGGCAGTCTTATGCCAACCCGGATTTGCCGGTCATGCCCGAGATGATTTCGGCTGTTAATCAATTCATAAAAACCCTATAGCCGGGTAACATTTTTCTACATTAGCGCACAAATTCCCGCAAACGTTAACATCTATGAAGAAATTGATTTTGGCAGCGTTGGTTGCCATGGCTTCCTTGAATGCATCGGCCCAGGCCAAAAGCAGCGCAATCCGTGTCAGTATAGATTTGAATAATGTAGCCGATGACAAAGTAGCGGTTACGATGGCGGTTCCGGCCTTAAGCGGTGCGGCCACACTTCATTTCCCGAACATCATTCCCGGAACGTATTCAAAGGACGATTACGGGCGTTTCATTGAAGGCGTGAAAGCCTTTGACAGCAAAGACAAACCGCTGGCGGTAACCGAAAATGCCAATCATTCCTGGACCGTCGCAGACGGAAAAAAACTCGCCAAAATCACGTATCTCGTAAATGATTCATACGACATCACCGGTGAAAAAGGCGTGTTCTCGCCTGCCGGGACAAACATCTTAGACGAGAAAAATTTCATGCTCAACCTGCATGCATTCGTAGGCTACATCAACGACATGATGGCCACGCCATACGAATTGACGGTGTTGCATCCGGCGACGCTTTCCGGCGCGACTTCGCTTATTGACAAAGACGCTTCAGACACCAAGGATATTTTTGAGGCCGAGCGTTACTTCGACATCACCGACAACCCGATCATGTACACCAAGCCAGACCAGACGTCATTTACCGTAGCCGGCATGGAAGTCATCCTGAGCGTGTATTCGCCCAACGGCACGATTACCGCCGCCATGCTCACGCCCGAAATCGAGAAAATGGTGAAGGCGCAAAAAGCATTTCTGGGCGACATCAACAAAAACAAACGCTATGTCATTTTGCTGTATTTATCGGATGTGATGAAAACCGATGCGCAAGGTTTCGGCGCGCTCGAACACAACACGTCAACCACGGTCGTTTTTCCTGAAATGATGCCGAAGAGCGAACTCGATAAAATGATGGTGGATGTGGTATCACACGAGTTTTTTCACACCGTGACACCGCTGAGCGTCCATTCCAAGGAAATCCACTATTTCGATTACACCACGCCGAAAATGTCGCAACATTTGTGGATGTACGAAGGCGTCACCGAATATTTCGCGAACCTCTTCCAGGTGAATCAAGGTTTGATTACTGAAGACGAATTCTATGGGCGCATGGCCGATAAAATCCGCAATGCCGGCAGTTATGACGACAAGATGTCGTTCACCGAAATGAGCCGCAATGTCATCAACCCGCCGTACAAGGCGCAATACAACAACGTGTATGAAAAAGGTGCGCTCATCGCGATGTGTCTGGACATCATCATCCGTGAAAAGTCGGGCGGCGAGCGCGGTATTTTGGATCTGATGCGCAAACTTTCGAACGAGTACGGCTCAGCCAAACCTTTTGACGACGCGGAATTGTTCCCGAAAATCGTTTCGCTTACCTATCCGGAAGTCGGCGAATTCATCAACACCTATATCGTGGGCACAACGCCAATCCCTTACAACGATTTCTTCGCGAAAATGGGCATCGGCAAAATGAAGCGACAAGAACCGGCCAACCCATTTTTGAAAGGGCAAACGCCGTATATCACGATCAAGCCCGGCACGAAAGACATCGTTGTGTTGAACGGCACCAAACTCAGCCCGTTCTTTTATGAACTCAAGATGGAAGGCGGCGATGTAATCACGGCCATCAACGGCACGGCCTACAACCTGGACAACATCTACAACATGATCATGGAAAGCCAGAACTGGAAAAACGGCGACGACGTTACCGTTGACATCAAGCGCGACGACAAGCCGATGACTGTGAAAGGGAAAGTCAAACTCGACATGAAGGAAGTGGAAGGATTCGGGGTTACCGATGCCACGAAAGACAAACTCCGCGAAGCCTGGCTCAAGAAATAATAACAGAAAATCCCCGTTCCAAAAGCGGGGATTTTTTTGTTTCTTTGCGCCCGATTACCCGCAAACAACATGAAGAAGATACTGACCGTATTGATTGTATTGGCCGTCGTGGCCTGCAGCAAGAAAAAAGAACAAACCAAAGACCTCTTGATCACCGGCAACATTGCGGGTATGAAGAAAGGCGCGCTGGTCATCAAGAGATTGAACGACACGGTGTGGCAAACCATAGACAGTGTGGTCTTCAACGGCGATTCTAAGTTTGAAACGGAAATCGATTTGCCGTCACCGGAAATGTTGTCGCTCAGGTTGGACCGCGGCGTTTCAGAAAATATGGACAACGAACTGCTGGTATTCGCCGAACCGGGCCAGATGGACATCCAGACCGATCTGGAAAAGTTCTACGCCAAAGCCAACGTCACAGGCTCGAAAAACAACGACCTCTATACCGAATACAAAAAAGGAAAAAGCCGTTACAGCGACCTACTGCTGGAACTATCGGTCGCGGAATTCACGGCCAAAAAAGAAGGCAAAACATTCTCCAAGGAAGACAACGAAGCGCAACTCAAAAATACAATGCGCCGAAAATACCTGTACGCCATCAACTTCGCCCGCAACCACGCCGACCATGACATTGCGCCTTACATTGCATTGTATGAAGTAGCCAACGCGCAATTGCCTTATCTTGATACGATCAACAACGCGCTTTCCCCGGCGGTAGCCAAAGCCAAATACGGAAGAATGTTGGCAGATTACATCGACGCTCGCCGAAAAGCCGAAGCGGCCCAGTAGTTATGACCACCACGAATTCACGAATTTACACAGATTTAATTCGCGAATTCGCGGTGATATTCTTCTAGCCACTAACGACTACGAAACACGGATACCCCGGCTATTATTCGTGAATTCGCGGTGCGCTTTTTCCTGCCACTAAAAAACACCGATTTGCATCGCTGGTTAGGTATTTCCAGGGTAATGGATTCACCCAAATGGAAATTGCAAATTCGTGGTGAAGGTTCT
This sequence comes from Flavobacterium longum, assembly GCF_965137575.1. Classification (NCBI taxonomy): domain Bacteria; kingdom Pseudomonadati; phylum Bacteroidota; class Flavobacteriia; order Flavobacteriales; family Flavobacteriaceae; genus Flavobacterium; species Flavobacterium longum. Next base: position 286,672 of record NZ_CBCRZJ010000003.1, read on the forward strand.
TCTAGCAACCAGGCACTATCAACTAACCCCTAAAACAAAAAACCACCACAAAACTTGTGATGGTTTCCTTCTCATTTCTGAGCCGATAGAGGGACTCGAACCCACGACCTGCTGATTACAAATCAGCTGCTCTAGCCAGCTGAGCTACACCGGCAATCTTGCTGCAAATATAGAAGTCAAATTCTAATTTCCAAAAATTAAACCCCAAATTTTGCAGGCGATTTTTTATCCGAGCTGGTTCAGTTTTGCAACCAATTGGTGCGCAGCTTCTTCCAGATCTTTGTGCACTTGCTTGAAATGTGCTTTTTTGTTCTCGACGTCTTTTTGGTTCACTTTCGCAATCAGCGAATCAAAGGTATTGATGGCTTCGTCGATAACGGCATTCGACGCTTCGGTTGGTTTGCCCGTTGTGGTCATTTCCCACAAATAAACGGCTTCGATGATGTCGCCCAACACATTATTAATGTCTTTCTTCAGATTCTTTACGTTTGCCATGTTGCTTAGATTTTGTGCAAAATTACAATAAAATATCGTTTACGAAATGTAAATCTCAAGGATTGATGCGCGGCCTTGCAATGCATATTGCTTCAGACCCGCCGGAATCAGCACCGTATCGCCCGTACCGTATGAGAAATGACCGGTGTCCGTACGCAGGTCAAACCCGCCGTCCACGCACATATATACCGTAAACGCATCGCCGGGTTTATTTATTTCGGCAACGCCGTCCAGCGGCAGGAAATTCGTGGTGAAATATGGGCAATCCACGACATTGTTAGACGCATTCGGGGTTTTGCCGTAGGTTTTCTGTGACGCCGTGCGGTGGTAATTGATGGCATCTATGGCAAGATCCAGATGCAGTTCGCGTGATTTCCCTTGCGCATCAACACGATCCCAATCATAGACGCGGTAGGTAATGTCAGACGTTTGCTGTATTTCCGCGACAACAATGCCGGCGCCGATGGCGTGGATGGTTCCCGTTTCGAGCATAAACACATCGCCTTTGCGGACCGGAATCTGATTTAAAATCGCGGGCAGTGTTTTCTGGTCGAGGTTTTTCATGAAATCGGCCGGGCTGGAATCTTCCTTGAACCCGACGATGAGCCGCGCGGCCGGTTCGGCGTGCATGATGTACCACATTTCGGTTTTGCCGAAGGAATTGTGGCGCTTCTTGGCCAGTTCGTCGTTTGGATGCACTTGGATCGACAAATCTTCGCGCGCATCGAGGAATTTGAACAGCAACGGAAACTGTTTCCCGAAACGCTCGTGCACTTTGGCACCCAGAATTTCGTCCGGATACTTTTCAATGATGTCTTCCAAGGTTTGCCCCACGAAACTTCCTGCCGCCACGACGCTGATGTCGCCCGGAACGGTCGAGATTTCCCAGCTTTCGCCTGTATTTTCTGAGGTTATCGGTTTTCCGAATTCGGTTTTGAGTTTCGTGCCGCCCCAAATGCGTTCTTTCAGGATTGGCGTAAATTGCAACGGATAAAGTTCTGGTGTCATGTGATGCGGATTGGTGCGAAGCCTAGCCCCGATGGCAGCGGCATCCTTTTTTGCAGCGCAGCGGAGAAAAAGATACAGCGAACAGCGGGAAAAAGCTCCTGATAAAAAGCCAAATTAAACATTATTCGCCACGAAATGTTACAGCATTCCTAGGTGTTTCAAAAAGTGTCACTTCAAGCGCCAGGCCGGCGTCGAGGCGTTTGCGGAGTTTTTGCCAGATCACCATGGCGATGTGCTCGGCCGTTGGGTTCAAATCGGCAAATTCAGGCACGTCCAGGTTCAGGTTTTTGTGGTCAAACGGTGTTTCCACTTCCTCAAAAATAAGGTCGCTCAGGACTTTGATGTCCAGCACATATCCGGTTTCCGGGTCAATCGGGCCGGTGACGCTCACCACCAATTCGTAATTGTGCCCGTGGAAATTAGGGCTGTTGCACTTGCCAAAAACCCGCTCGTTTTGCTCAAACGACCAGTCTTTCCTGTACAAACGGTGCGCGGCGTTGAAATGGGCGCGGCGGGAAACGGTGGCTTTCATATGGGTTGGTGGCTAAGGATTTGGGCGTTGCGCGTGGCGCCGGGTCTTCGGCTGTATCTTTTGCTCGTGGCCTCGCAAAAGGATGCCGCCTCAACCCCTAACGCGGGCAGGGCGCTACAATTTATGTTCTTCTAAATAGTGGTAAAATTCGTCAAAAATAATTTTGAACCAAACAGTGTAAATCTCCGGATGTGCCGCCATGTCTGCCTTTACGTCGTCTATGGCCATCCATTTCCAATTGGCTACTTCTTCGGGGTTTATGTTGGGCTGGCCGTCGTAACGCCCAATCAGGACGTGGTCCAGTTCGTGTTCGGTCAGGCCATTGTCAAACGGCGCTTTGTAGATGAAATGGAACAAATCCTTCAGCTCAGTCGCAAAACCCATTTCTTCCATCAAACGGCGGTTGCCCGCGCCCACGTTGGTTTCGCCCTCTCGTTGGTGGCTGCAACACGTGTTGGTCCAGAGTAGTGGCGAATGGTATTTGTGCGCGGCGCGCTGCTGGAGCATGATCTCATTTTTCGCATTCAGGACAAAAACAGAAAACGCCCGGTGCAGCACGGCTTTTTCATGCGCTTCGAGTTTGGGCATCAGCCCGATTTGCTCGTCCTTTTCATTGACCAGGATGACGTGCTCTTCTTTCATAACGCCCAAAAATACGAAAAAACCCTCGCGCGCATCCGGCGGGCTTGATTTTGTAATTTATTTAACTGGTGTTGAACCAATTGAAATTTTTATATATTTGACTGATAATAATTTACGCCCAACGTGAGTTATTATTGCGCCCCGAAATATTGAAAATATGAATTTGAAAAATGTCCTGCTGGCACTGCTCCTACCGGTGTCTGCCCTCGCACAACTTTCAGATGCCGAGTTCAATGGCATCTACCAGCAACTCACCGAACATTCCTCGGCATGGCCTTATTTGGGCCACAAAGACGGCGAAACGAACCCGTTTACGGAAGAGTTCAAAAGGCTGTCCTGGAATTTCTCGGATGATGATTTGATGTACATCGCCCAAAACGGCAATACCATCATGAAGGCCAGCGCCGGCAACGAATTGGTGGCGCGCAAATCCAAAAACCTGACGGCGCTCTTTTCTGAACAATTGCTTTCCAAGGAAAACGTGATCGTCCACACCGGAAGCCTGAACGCCAATTATTCACTCGCTGCCGTGTTGTATAAGGAAGTCGCGTTCCAAAAAGAGAAAAAACAGCGCAAACAATATTACGAAAAGACCTCAACCGAAGCGCAACTCCGCGGGTTGAAAGAACTTTTCGGCGATGATTTCGACTCCAATTGGGACGTCCGGGAATCAGACAGCCTGATGACAATCTTGACCCGGATTGCGCTGTCCAATGACAACATCGCGGCCGAAACCATTGGCCACATCCTGAAAATCAACCAATACAAAAGCCCAGACTACAGTAGGGTGAAGCATTTCGCGGGCAAATACAAAACGCCTGAATTGCTGGCCGCGCTGGCCCAATTTAAGAACAAGACAGACTTGCCGCTACTGCGACAGCATCTGAATAATGCGTATGTGGCCATTTCCTTGTTTCCGCATCCGTCGTTGCTGCCGGATTTAAAAGCCAGGATCAACGCCGACTACGAAAACCCTAATTTCCAGCAAGCCGTAGCGGCCTACAAAAGCAGCGAATCCAAGACGTTGCTCGAATCCATCCGCAAGAAAATTGCGGCCGCTTACCCGCAGGGCAGCCAACGCGACGAACGCTATTTTGCGCTTCACGGCATCATCGAAAAAAGCAATTGCCCGTTGTATGGTGATTTGCTGGTGTCTTTGGAAAACGGGATTTAGTATTATAGAATAAAAAAAAACGCGGCCAATTGTCAACTCCCCGACAATTGGCCGCTTCGTTTTGCGGTAGGTTTGCCTCATGAACGCGCGATTTATGATTCTTTTGACAACTGTTCGCCGCGATAACACGTACATTCAACCAAAATTTCAACAATGGGAAAATTCACTTTACTAGGAATGATGCTCCTCATGCTGGCTTCGGCCTGCGGACAAACGGGCAGCGGCAAAACCAAAACCGGCGACGTGCTGTCCAAACCGGAAAACCCTTACTACTCAAACACCAGCACAACCAAATTGAACCTTCCCGATTCGGTCTGGAAAAAAGTGTTGCCCGAAGATGTTTACGAGATTTCACGCCACGCCGAAACCGAACGCGCCTTTACGGGAAAATACTGGGATTTCACAGGAAAAGGCACATATTACTGCGCGGCTTGCGGCAACAAACTCTTCCGTTCAGATGCCAAATTTGCGAGCCAGTGCGGATGGCCGAGTTTCTTTGAGCAGGACAACAAAAACAGCACGACCGAAAAGCCGGACAACTCGCTAGGCATGGAACGCATCGAAGTGCTGTGCGGCCGTTGCGGCGGGCATTTGGGCCACATTTTCGACGACGGACCGCCGCCCACGGGCAAGCGCTATTGCATGAATTCTATCGTACTGGATTTTATCCCTGACAAAAAATAACGTTGACAATTTCCTAAATTTAAAACCGAACGATGAACAAAAAGCTGTTGATTCTTTTGATGATGGCCGCGACACCTGCATTCGCGCAGGTGTCAATGATGCAAAACGCCAATAAAAACCTCGACACCATTGTATTGGCCGGCGGCTGTTACTGGTGTGTGGAAGCCGTATACGAACAACTGGACGGCGTGGTATCGGCCGTATCGGGTTACGCTGGTGGCACAAACCCAAACCCAACTTATGAAGATGTCTCCACCGGACGGACAGGTTATGCCGAAGTGGTGCAAATTACCTATGACAAGACCAAAACCAATCTGGACGAAATCTTCAAGATCTTTTTTACCGTGCACGACCCGACCACGTTGAACCGACAGGGTGCCGATGTGGGTACGCAATACCGTTCGGCGATTTTCTACAAAAACGAAAAGGAGAAGTTGGCCGCCGAAAGCATCATCAAGGCGCTCAGCAAAGGCGATGCTTTTGAAAAACCGATTGTGACGTCAATCGAGAAGTTGACGAAATTTTACAAGGCCGAAGATTACCACCAGGATTATTACCAGAACAACAAAAGCCAGCCGTACTGCCGCATGGTCATCCAACCGAAAATGGAAAAATTCGAAAAGGTTTTTAAGGACAGGCTGAAGAAAAAGAAATAGGCTTAACGGCTTAACGCTTGCACAATCATGAGCGCGCATTTCTCGCCGTCGATGGCTGCCGAAACGATGCCGCCCGCGTAACCCGCGCCTTCGCCACACGGATACAACCCTTTGATTTGCGGATGTTCCAGCGTTTGCGTATCGCGCGGAATCCTGACCGGAGACGACGTGCGCGATTCCGGTGCGTGTAAAATGGCTTCGTTGGTGAAATAGCCTCTCATTGATTTGCCGAATTCCACAAAACCCTCACGAAGGATTTGCGTAATGAAACCTGGGAATACGTTGCCCAGTTCTATAGAAGTTGTTCCCGGAACATATGACGTTTTCGGAATGTTCGCCGATACTTTGCCCTGGCTGAAATCAACCATGCGCTGCGCCGGGGCACGTTGCGTTTCGCCCGCCAAATGCCACGCACGTTGCTCGATGCTTCTCTGGAATTCAACACCGGCCAACGCACCGAATTTTGCGAACGGCTTGAAATCTTCCGGTTTCAGTTCCACGACGATGCCCGAATTGGCCGTGGCCTGATCGCGTTTGGATGGCGACCAGCCGTTGGTGACCACTTCGCCCGGAGCCGTTGCACAAGGCGCAATCACGCCACCCGGACACATGCAGAACGAATACATGCCGCGACCATTGACCTGTTTCACGACAGCATATGGCGCCGGCGGCAGGAATTCGCCGCGGTAATCACAACTGTACTGGATTTTATCGATGAGCTCCTGTGGATGTTCGGCGCGCACGCCAAGGGCAAATGGCTTGGCCTCGATCAGGATTTTCTTGCGGTCGAGCATTTCAAAAATGTCACGCGCGGAATGCCCAGTAGCCAAGATGATTTTGTTGGCGTGGATCACATCGCCAGTGTTCGTGACGATGCCCTGCACTTCATTTTGCTTCACCACTATATCGTCCACGCGGGTTTCAAACAAAACTTTTCCGCCGTGTTCAATGATGGTCTCGCGCATGTCCGAAATGATTTTCGGGAGCTTGTTCGTGCCGATGTGCGGATGCGCCTCGACGAGAATATCGGGCGACGCACCAAAGGCGACAAACAATTTCAGGATGCGGTCTACATCGCCGCGCTTTTTGGAACGCGTGTACAACTTGCCGTCTGAATATGTTCCGGCGCCGCCTTCCCCAAAACAGTAATTGGATTCTGGGTTGACGATGCCGTCTTGGTTGATGGCCTTGAGGTCTCGCCTTCTGCCACGGACGTCTTTGCCCCGCTCGATCACGATGGGCTTCAGGCCGCATTCTATGAGTTGTAGCGCCGCAAACAAACCGGCTGGCCCAGCGCCGATGACGATGACTTCGGGCGCGTTTTCTACATTTGGGTAATCGGGCAATTGGATTTTTTGGGACGAAAATGGCTCGTCTTTTAGATAGACCTCGAGCTTGAGGTTGATTTTGATGGCTTTTTGTCGGGCATCGATAGACCTTTTCAGCACAACAACGTGCGCGATTTCGGCTTCAGCAATACCGCTGTGCTTGCTGAGATGTGTTTTCAACAAAGCATCATTGGCGGCGGTTTCGGGTGAAACCTGGAGAAGCAATTCACGTGGCATGGCGCAAAGATAGAATTTGGGAATGTGGAAATTTGAAAATTTGAAAATTATTTGGCCCGACTGCCACAGAAACCAGCAACTAAAAAACACGAATTTCCCCGAAATTATTCCCTGCGCGGTTCTTCTAGCCACTAGCCACTAGCAACTAGCCACCAACAACTAGCTACTACCGGCGACACCGCGGCCCGCGTTAGCGATTGAGTGGATTAGCCCGCAGCGAAGCGAGGACTATGAGCGAAAGCGCGGCCGAAGGCAACGCCCAAATCACTTCTCTTCATACGCATGCAGCGCAAATGACGCCAGCCAGTGCTCGCCTTCGTAATTGCCGTCGACGACCGAAGGCAACGAATAATTGAGGTGGAAATCTGCCAAGGCTTTGAGGTGCGGGAAGGCTTTCGGGTATTGTTTGACGAGCCGGTACAGATTCCAGGCGCGGGAAAAATTAAGCCCGTCGAGGTGTACGAGGTGGCCGTCTGTACGGTCTGAGACTTTGCCCGGTTCCCAATTGAAATCTTTCTGGAACAGCGCGGGCAGGAATTTTTGCAGCCACGGCAAGAATTCTTCGGGCGACAAGACGCGCTGCATGATGCCCATTTCTTCCAGGCATGGCGATAGGAAATCGGTGCCCGATGGTTCCCAGCCGAGCGGACAATCCTGGTCTTTCCCGAACAACCGGATGGCGTTCTCGCGGATGGACTGCTGCAGTTTTTCATTTTTCGAAAACACCGCGTAATCCCAAGCGAAAGTCAGCCCGAAAGCCGTGCTGGAGTGCGTCCCGACGCGGATTGGGTAATTGAGTTTGGGCAGGAATTCGAGGTAGCGGTCGATGAACAAAAGCGATAACGGCTTGAGGTTTTTGGCCAAGTCTGCGGCGAACGGTTCTTTGGACAACTCTAGTTCGTGCTGGAGTTTGAGCAACCAGTTCCAGCCGTACGTGCGTTCAAAGGATTTCTCGTGTTTTTTGTTTAGAAAGGCGATTTCGGTGGCGATGTTTTCCTTGGAAAGGTTTGTTTTCAACTTCGCTATGATTTCATCACGGCGTTCCATTTTCGGGAAATGGTTCAGCAAAAACACCAAACTCCAATGGCCGTGTACCGATGAATGCCAGTCATAACAACCGTAAAACGCCGGATGCGCCGCTTTTGGGCTTATGATATCGGACGCATTGGCAAGGGTTTCGCCGGGTTTGTTCGGGTATTCCTGTTGCATGCATTTGAGCGGCAACGACGCCAGATGATTGGCTTGGGCAAGCGTGAGTTCCTGGGCTACGGCATACTGACAGGCCAAAGTTAAAATTAAAAGGAGTTTCTTCACGGTGTTCGGTTTCTCCAAAGCTAATTTTTTACCGCGAATTCACGAATTGTTGGCGGGAAAATTCGTGAATTCGTGGTGTGGCCTTATCTTTACGCCATGAGAAAAATCAAACTCATCTGGGATTTTCGGGGTCCGGCAGCTGAAAAAACCGCCGAACATCACGAAATCCATCTTAAGGAATACATCGCGATGGAAAAACTTCCGGTGGAAATCACCGGCTTCGAAGTGAAAACAGACATGCACGCCATCGCATTTATGGTGGTCACGGACGCCGAAATGATTCAGGTGCGCGATGCGTTGAAGCCGCACCGGGGCGAGTTATTCAATTAATAATTGATAATTGACAATGGACAATTAGCACGACGTCGAAAATGAATCGTTACAGTTTAACGATTTTGGTGTTTTGGGTTTGGCTGTCGGCGGTGATTTGTAAGGTGTAGAGACCAGCGCCTATTGCGGAAATATCTATTGATTCCGGAATTGCTTCATAGGACGATGACCAGACTTCTTGACCGAGGGCATTGACGATTGAAAGATTCCCTGCTGTGCGGTTTTCCATTTGCAAACGCAGCAACCCTTGCGTCGGGTTGGGAGAAACCGCCAACTTTGGGCGTGTCGGGACCAAAACGCGCGCCACAGTAGAGCCGTAAGTGGCTTTGTCGCCAGACGGCGCCGTGATCACCAAACTGGACGCATCGCCGGCATCGGTAATGGTGTAGGCCATCGGCTGGTTGATGTTACTCAGAAAGAACGTCATGTATAAACCATCGAAACCTGTATTGGCCAAATTCGCGCACATGCCCAGGGTGGCCGTGCAGAAGTCATAGGAAAAAGACTCGGTACCCGTAAAAACTACAATTCCGGTCATGGCCGTGTTGCAGTGCGAGGTCATCAGTTGAAGACTTTCATCTTGTGGCATGAAATATAACGGTACATAAGGCGCTGTAAGGTCATATGGTGGCGTAAATGTATTTCCGCCCGTTTCGAGCGAGGTCAAATACCAAGTAGTGTTCGTGAGAATGGGGTTTTGCGCATGTGCGCCAAACACAGTGAAAACCAGCAGCGCGATAATTTTTTTCATATGATTTTTAATTGGCGACTTCAGAGATAAACTTGATCCGCATCAGCCGCAGTTCGTCGATGTCGTAATCGCCGTCGAATTCCTTGAGCGCGTCCTCAATCTTGTCTGTTTCGGATTCCATGAAATATTCGTGGATTTCTTCCTGCTGCTCATCGTCGAGCATATCGTCAATCCAGTATTTGATATTGAGTTTCGTCCCCGAATAAACGATTTGCTCCATTTCCTTGAGCAGTGTGTCCATGGTCATGCCTTTGGCCGATGCGATGTCACTGAGCGGCAGTTTCCGGTCAATATTCTGGATGATGTATAATTTGTTGGACGAATTGGCGCCAGTGGATTTCACGACCAGATCGTCCGGACGCATGATGTCATTGTCCTGTACGTAACGCGCAATGAGTTCCACGAAGTCTTTGCCGTATTTCTTGGCCTTGCCCTCGCCCACACCGTGCACGTTGCCCAATTCGTCTAGCGTGATCGGGTATTTGAGCGCCATGTCTTCAAGCGACGGATCCTGAAACACCACGAACGGCGGCACGCCCAGCTTCTTGGCGACTTTCTTGCGCAAATCCTTGAGCATCGTCATGAGCGCTTCATCGGCCGTACCCGAGGCACGGGAAGCCGTGGTCATGTTATCGTCGTCGGTCTCGTTGTATTGGTGGTCTTCGCTCATCATGAACGATTGCGGATGCTGGATGAAATCAAGCCCGGCATCGGTGATTTTAAGGATGCCATAGGTTTCGATGTCTTTCATCAACAGGCCAGACACCAGCACCTGGCGAATAAGCGCCATCCAGAAACGTTCGTCGTGCGTGTCGCCGGCACCGAAAAAGTGTTGCGAATCTGTGCGGTGCGCCTTGATTACGGCGTTGACTTTGCCGGTAAGCGTGAAGATGATTTCCTTGGCTTTGTACAAATGTTTGGTGTCGCGGACGGTTTCCAACAACTTCCGCACTTCGTTCATCGCCTCGACCTTTGGCTTAGGGTTCCGGACATTGTCGTCCATATCGGCACCTTCGCCATCGACCTCGTCAAATTCTTCCCCGAAATAATGCAACAGGAATTTCCGGCGCGAAATGGAAGTTTCCGCATACGCCACGACTTCCTGCAACAACGCAAAACCGATTTCCTGTTCGGCGACCGGTTTGCCCGACATGAATTTTTCGAGCTTTTCTACATCTTTATAGGAATAGTACGCCAAGCAGTAGCCTTCGCCGCCGTCGCGTCCGGCACGTCCGGTTTCCTGATAGTAACTTTCGAGTGATTTCGGGATGTCATGGTGGATGACGAACCGTACATCGGGTTTGTCGATGCCCATGCCGAAAGCAATCGTGGCCACGACAACATCGACATCTTCCATCAAAAACATGTCCTGATGTTTGGCGCGGGTTTTCGCATCGAGCCCGGCGTGGTACGGAACGGCATTGATGCCATTCACTTGCAGCACTTGCGCCACTTCTTCCACTTTCTTGCGGCTCAGACAGTAAATGATGCCTGATTTCCCTTTGTATTGGCGGATGAACCGGATGATGTCGGCCTCGACGTTCTTGGTTTTCGTCCGGACATCGTAATACAGGTTCGGACGGTTGAACGATGCCTTGAAAACCGTGGCATCGGTCATGTCGAGGTTCTTCAAGATGTCTTCCTGCACTTTCGGCGTTGCGGTCGCGGTCAAGCCAATGACCGGAATATCGCCCAATTGGCGGATGATGTGCCGTAGATTTCGGTATTCAGGGCGGAAATCATGGCCCCATTCCGAGATGCAATGCGCTTCGTCTATCGCCACAAAGGAAATCGGGACGGATTGCAGAAACTGGACGTATTCTTCTTTAGTGAGCGATTCCGGCGCTACGTACAACAGCTTGGTGCGGCCGGTAACAATATCTTGCTTGACTTGCGTAATCTCTGTTTTGGTGAGTGACGAATTCAAGACGTGCGCGACACCTTCATCGGCCGACAACCCGCGAATGGCATCAACCTGGTTTTTCATCAACGCAATAAGCGGCGATACAACGATGGCCGTTCCTTCCTGCACGAGCGCGGGTAACTGGTAGCAGAGTGATTTTCCGCCGCCGGTTGGCATGATGACAAATGTGTTGTGTTTCGAGAGGATGCTTCTGATGACTTGCTCCTGAAGCCCTTTGAACTGGCCGAAACCAAAATACTTTTTTAACGCTTCATGGATGTCAATTTCATTCTGCTTCATTCTGGGGTAATCGGTAAATTTTATATAAATTTGCAACACATAAATATACGACTTTCTTTTTCATACCATAACATTTCTGCATTGGGTAATCAAGAAAAAATTTCAGCGGCGGCAAAACGCGTCATCCTTACTGAAAGTGAAGCTATTGCGACGCTCGTAAACTTCGTCGATGCAGACTTTACGCAAGCCGTTGACCTGATTTACAACGCCAAAGGCCGGCTCGTCGTGACCGGAATCGGCAAGAGCGCCATTATCGCACAGAAAATCGTGGCCACGATGAACTCCACCGGAACGCCATCGATGTTTTTGCACGCATCCGAAGCCATTCACGGGGATTTGGGCATGGTACAACCGGGCGATGTGGTCATCTGCATTTCCAAGAGTGGCAACAGCCCTGAAATCAAAGTGCTCGTCCCGATCCTGAAACGCTTTGGCAACACGCTTATTGCGATGACGGGCAACACGACGTCATTCCTGGCCAAACATGCCGACTTCGTCCTGAATACGACCGTAGATACAGAAGCCGATCCCATCAACCTCGCGCCTACTTCCAGTACGACGGCGCAACTCGTCATGGGCGATGCCGTAGCGGTTTGCCTGATGGAACTGCGTGGTTTTACGGCCGACAATTTCGCGAAATACCATCCGGGCGGCGCACTCGGGAAAAAATTATTGCTTCGCGTGGGCGACATGCTGGACCGCACGCACAGCCCTAAAGTATCGCCGGACGCCGACATCCGCCAGGTCATTTTCGAGATTTCCGAAAAAAGATTGGGTGTCGCGGCGGTCATCGAAGACGGCAAAGTCATCGGCATCATCACCGACGGCGACATCCGAAGAATGTTGGCGGGCCGCGACTCGATTGCCGGTTTGCACGCGCGCGACATCATGACACAAAACCCGAAATCGGTCAGCACGAAACACATGGTCACCGACGCGCTCAACATGCTCGAAGACTTTTCCATCACACAACTCATCGTCGTGGACGACGGCGCTTACCAAGGCGTCATCCATTTGCATGACATCCTAAAAGAAGGCATTATCTGATGGCGAAAAAAGCGAAAAAAGAGGTCAACGAGATGTCGTTCCTGGATCATCTCGAAGAACTTCGGTGGTTGTTGGTGCGCTCATCCATTGCCATCATTATTGGTGCCTGCGGCGTGTACTTCATCGCCGACTGGCTGTTCGAAGAAGTCATTTTCGGGCCAACGCGCGTGGATTTCGTCACGTACCGTTTCTTTTGCGATTTGTCTCACCAACTCGGTTTTGCCGACAGCATCTGCGTGACCGAACTGCCGTTCATCATCCAGAACACCGAAATGGAAGGCCAGATCAACATCTTCGTCTGGATTTGCATCTTGGGCGGTTTTATCCTGGCTTTCCCTTATATATTGTGGTTGCTCTGGGGTTTCATCAGCCCGGCGCTGTACGAAAAGGAACGCCGTAATGCCAAACTGTTCATCTTCATTTCCTCGCTGCTGTTCTTTATGGGCGTCGTGTTCGGATACTACGTTGTGGTGCCGATGTCGGTACAATTCGTGGCGACATTCAGCATCAGCGACATGGTGCAAAACCAGTTCAACATTGCGTCATATATGGGCATGGTAAAAATGTCGATCCTGGCCAGCGGACTGTATTTCGAGTTGCCGATCGTGATTTTCTTCTTGTCGAAACTCGGCTTGGTGACACCAGAATTCCTTCGCAAATACCGCAAATACGGCATTGTAATCATCTTGATCATCGCCGCCATCGTGACGCCGCCCGACGTGGTGAGCCAAATCATGGTGGCCGTACCGATGATTTTGATCTATGAATTCAGCATCTTGATTTCGGCATATGTGGTAAAGCAGAAATTGAAGGATGAAAAGGCGAATTTGAAAATTTGAAAACATGGCTGACCTCGTAAAAGAATTCAACGACTACCGCGCCAAGATGAATGAAAAACTCCTGGCCGACGACAACAAAGTCATCAAGCGCATCTTCAATCTCGATACGAATGCCTACATGGCCGGCGCGCTTGACGTGAAAACCAAAGAACTGCTCGGATTGGTGGCTTCTGCGGTGTTGCGTTGCGACGATTGCGTGAAATACCATCTGGAAACCTGCCACAAAGAAGGCGTTTCAAAAGCCGAAATGATGGAAGCCATGTCTATCGCGACCTTGGTAGGCGGCACGATCGTCATCCCGCATTTGCGAAGGGCGTATGAGTTTTGGGAAGAACTGGAATCAATTAATAGTTAATAATGAATAATTAATAATTGGTTAAACCGGAAGTTTGGTTTGTCAATTATTTGTTTATTTGCGTCGCGTTGGTTCAACAATCGAAACATCCATGATCCTAAGAGCCGAAAATCTCGTTAAAACATACAAAGGCCGCTCGGTCGTAAAAGGCATTTCGGTAGAAGTGAACCAAGGCGAAATCGTCGGGTTGCTCGGGCCGAACGGCGCCGGAAAAACCACCTCGTTCTATATGATCGTGGGTTTGGTAAAGCCGAACGCAGGCAAGATCTGGCTCGACAACATGGAAATCACGGACTTCCCGATGTACAAACGCGCGCAATACGGCATTGGCTATCTGGCGCAGGAAGCATCGGTGTTCCGGAAATTGAGCATCGAAGACAACATCATGAGTGTTTTGCAGCTCACAGACCTGACGAAAGACCAGCAGGAAGCCAAGATGGAAGAACTGATTGCGGAATTCAGCCTCAATCACATCCGCACCAACCGTGGCGATTTGCTTTCTGGCGGTGAACGACGCAGGACCGAAATCGCACGCGCATTGGCCACAGACCCGAAATTCATCTTGCTCGACGAACCTTTTGCAGGCGTTGATCCCGTGGCCGTGGAAGACATCCAACGCATCGTGGCCCAGCTCAAGAACAAGAACATCGGCATCTTGATTACCGACCACAACGTACAGGAAACGCTGGCCATTACCGAGAAAAGTTACCTGATGTTCGAAGGCGGCATCCTCAAGGCCGGAACGCCAGAAGAATTGGTGCAGGACGAAATGGTGCGCCGCGTTTACCTCGGGCAGAATTTCGAACTCCGCAAGAAAAAAATCACTTTCTGATGGACGGACTTCCGGAGCGCGACCCTAAAAATTACGTCTGGAAAGTATTTTACTTCAACAAGGCCGACGACCGACTGTTTCCGCCAAAACCCAATCCGGATATGGGCTGGACCATCAATTTCGCCCATCCGAAAGCGCGGTTGTATTTTGCGTTGATGCTCGGTTTCTTCGCTTTCATCGTCGCGATGATCGTCATCAAAAACCCTTGATTATTTTTTCCTGATGCGCCGCAATGCAGCGCCATCGCCGTTAAAGATGTTGATGTCCACATCGCCGTTTATGCCTTTGGCCGTGCCATTTTGTGTGAATTGCCAGAATTGCCAGCCCGGCTCGATTTCTTCCTTGAGGAAATTGTAATTGGCCACCCAAACCGTGTACGCCCTGAATTCTTCCTTCAAAAAATCGTTGTAATAACGGTCGCCGCTGTAGATGATGGGCTGCATACCATAGTGTTTTTCCACTTTTTCGAGCCAACGCCGTATCCCGACTTTTAACCGCTCGATGGATTGGCCTTCGGGTATCCGCTCGACATCGAGTACCGGCGGCAAATCGCCCTTTTCGAGGGTGACGTTGTTGATGAAATTCTGCGCCTGTTTGATGGAATTCTCATCCGGACGGTAATAATGATACGCGCCCCGAACCATTGGTGTTTGCTTGACTTCACGCCAGTTTTTCCGGAATTGCGCATCGAGACAATCCTCGCCGTACGTGGCACGGATGAACACGAAACCGATCGGGAAACTGCCTTCGACAGAATCGGTCACGGCCCAGTTTATTTTGCCTTGATATTCAGAAACGTCGATCCCGACAACATGACTTTCATGATTGCCGAGCACTTGTAGGTTCCGGATGGAATGGAGCTTTTCGTTGTTCCAGGATTTGTTGGTCTTGAAACTGAAATAGTACGCCAGCGCATTGCGGTAGTGGTAGCCGATGGCGCACACGATGAGCAAAAACAGGATAACATACAGTACTTTGGAAACCTTCCCGTTCAAAAAAGCGATTCTTTTCTTCCGCGGTTTCTTCGCGGGTTTCCGGACGGCCATGGTTTACCGATGCGGGAATTTATTGTTGATGACCGACAGGATGATGTACGAAAGGATAATCACCGGCAATGCGGCATACGTCAACCAGACGAGCAAGACCGCAGCGTACAACATGAACAAAATGGGAAGTTCGTTTCCTTTGAATCCAATTTTCTTGATCTTGAGTGAAAACAACGGGATTTCGGCGTTGAGAATGAATGCGCTACACACGGAAATCGCAAGCAACAACCAAGGATTCACGAGCATTTCCAGCAACACCAAAGAATCTGTATGCTGCAGGACGAGCGGCAAACTCATGATAAAAAGCGCATTGGCCGGCGTGGGTAACCCTATAAAGGAATCGGTCTGGCGCGTGTCTATATTAAAATTGGCCAAGCGGTAGCAAGAACCGAGCGTCACCAGGAAACCAAGAAACGGAAACCATGCCGGAAGCGTATTCCCGTTGGACATAAGTTGGAACATCACCAATCCGGGCGTCACGCCGCTGGTGACCATATCGGCCAAGGAATCGAGTTGCAACCCGAGCGGGCTGGACACCTTGAACAATCGGGCAAAAAAACCATCGAAAAAATCGAGGAAAATACCGCCGCATACAAAAAAGAACGCCAAGTCGAATCTGGATTGACTGGCGAAAACCACGGCGATGCAACCGCACAACAGGTTCAATAACGTAATGAGGTTCGGGATGTGCTTTTTGATGCTCATATTCACATGATACGCCGCAAATGTAGCACAATAAGTTAACGTCTGGCGCGTTTTAACTCAGATTTATTTTCGGGCGAAACCACCAAAAAATTCATACTTTTGACGGCACCATCCGGCTTAAAAAATTTGCTTTGAGGAAGATTTCACTTTTGTTGCTGCTGCTCACCGCGCTGTCTGCAAGCGCCCAGGCCGTACGCAAATATTCCAACGAATTCATGAACATTGGGGTCGATGCGGCCGCCTTGGGCATGTCCAACGCGGTCGTGGCTTCTACCGGCGACGTGAATTCGGGCTATTGGAATCCGGCCGGCATCCTCAAACTCGAAGACAAACAAGTGGCGTTGATGCACGCGAGTTATTTTGCGAACATCGCCCAATATGACTACGCCGCTTTTGCCATGCCGATTGACAGCGAAAGTGCCTGGGGCGTATCGCTGATCCGTTTCGGCGTGGACGACATCCTGAATACGACGCAACTCATCGACGACCAAGGCAACATTGACTACAACCGCATCAGTTTATTTTCCACGGCCGATTACGGTGCAACTTTTTCGTACGCGCGACGGCTTAAAATTGAAGGTTTCCAGTACGGTGTGAACGCGAAAGTCATCCGCCGGATCATCGGCAAATTTGCGAATTCCTGGGGTTTTGGGCTCGATGTCGGGCTGCAGTTTGACCGCAACGACTGGCATTTCGGGTTGATGCTCCGCGACATCACCACCACGTACAACATCTGGAACATCGATGAAGAAGAATACGCCCAGATTGCGGGTGCCGTGGAAGGACAGAATCAGGAATTGCCCGAAAGCAGTGAGATTACGCTGCCGAAAGCACAACTCGGGGTAAGTAAGAAATTTGAATTCCACAATGAAATGACGTTGCTCGCGGCCACAAACCTCAACATGCGTTTCGAGCAGACCAATGATTTGATTTCGTCGAGTTTCGTGAGCATCGACCCGGCCATCGGGTTTGAATGGGGCTACATCGACATGGTGTTCGTGCGTGCCGGACTGGGTAATTTCCAGAACGTCGAGCAGATTGACGGCACCAAGAAAGTCGGGTTCCAGCCCAACGTTGGCCTCGGTTTTAAATACAAAGGCATCCAAGTGGATTATGCATTGACCGATTTGGGCGACCAGAGTGCGGCGTTGTATTCGAATATTTTTTCCCTGAAAGTTGACCTTGGTATTTTCCGTTAAAGTAACTTGCGGCAAACCAGAACATGCGCAGACTCCTATTCTTTTTCCTGTTTCCGATATTGGCGTTCAGTCAATCTGTCCCGTTATCGCCCAACGCCAAAGTCAGCGTGCTCACGTGCGGTTCGTCTCCTGAAATCTATGCCTTATTCGGGCATACCGCCATTCGAATTGCCGACCCGGATCGCGGCATCGACGTGGTGTACAATTATGGTGCGTTCGATTTTTCGACACCGAATTTCGCCTTGCGGTTCGTAAAAGGCGACATGCAATATTTCGTGACCGCGGGCAGTTTCCAGGATTTCATCATCCAATACGATTACGAAAAACGGTCGATTTCCGAGCAGATATTGGACATTCCGCAAGAGAAAAAACAGCAGCTCTTTGAAGAACTGAACGCCGTGCTGTATTCGGACGCGCGATACTACACCTACAAATTCATCGACCGTAATTGCACCAATATGGCGATGGACGTACTCAACAAAAGCCTTGGCGGCAAAATCCTGTACAAACGCAAAAATCTGGATACGACGTATCGCGACATCATTTACCCGTATTTCGAAGGCCATTTCTTTGAACGCTGGGGCACGAGTGTACTCTTTGGGACGAAAGTCGATGAACAGGCCACGACGTTGTTCTTGCCGACGGAACTCGAGCAAAGCCTTGCCTTGACCACATACGACGGCAAACCGATTGTCTCGGAAACCAAGAAACTGATGACTTTTCCGGAGCAGAAACCACCTTTTTCGCTTTGGAACAACATCTATATTTACCTGATTTTCCTGACTGTCGTAGTCGTCCTGAATAAAAAAGGATTGACGGCATTTTACCTCATTTTGGTATCGTTACTCGGGATTTTCTTCGCGTTCAGCACGTTGTATTCGTTGCACGAAGAACTGGCCTGGAATTACAATGTATTGTTGTTCAATCCGTTGTGGCTACCGATTACCATATTGCTGTTGCGCAACCGCACAAAATCCTTCACGTATTTGGGTTATACCGTGCTCGGCTGTATGGTTGTTTACCTGTTGCTGGCGTTCAACAAGGCGCATTTCCTGATTGTCCTGCCGATGGTTGCCGTAAACAGCATCATCTTGCTCCGGTTGCTCTCGAAGAATAAAGCTTCGTAAAGGTGAAAGCATTCCTGAAAATCGCCGTATTTTGTCTGGCGGGCTTGCTTGGCGGAAAAGACTCCGATGCCAACCGCCGCACTGCCATTCGGGCAGCACAAGCCATTGACATCGGGTATCTCAAGATAAAGGCCGCGGAAGCCGAAACCTACTGCAAAACCAAAAAACTCAACACCAAATTTTTCCTGTTGGTTGACCTGAAAAGGCACTCTGGCCTGAAGCGATTCTATGTCTGGGACTTCGAGAAAGACACGCTTGCACACGCTTTCATGGTAAGCCATGGCTGCGGAAACAACCCATGGGCGATGGATTTTTCGAAGGCCGCGGCCAAAGTGAGCAACACGGACGGATCGCACCTTTCTTCAGTTGGGAAATACATCGTGGCCTCGCGAGGCTACAGCAATTGGGGCATCAACGTCAACTACAAATTGTTGGGACAGGACAAGACCAACAGCAATGCGGAAAAAAGACAAATCGTACTGCATTCCTGGGAAAAAGTGCCCGATGAAGAAACCTATCCGAAAGGCACGCCCGAAGGCTGGGGTTGCCCGGCGCTATCCAATGCCAGCATGAAAATCCTAGATGAGAAACTGAAAAAATCCGGACGGACGTTGCTTTGGGTGGTACAATAACCAATTCAGTCGGCGCTGACAACTACGCCATGAACTTCAAACCTTATCTTCTACTGTCCGCGGTAAAACAACACCGTACTGAACGTCTTGATGATGATGTTGATATCCAGGAAGAAACTCCGGTGCTTGATGTAATATAGGTCGTATTGGAGTTTGACCAGGCTATCATCAATGGTTTCGCCGTACGAATAGTTCACTTGCGCCCAACCGGTCAAGCCGGGTTTGATGACGTGGCGCGTTTCGTAGAACGGCATTTTTTCGGCAATGGCGGCCACGAAAACAGGTCGTTCCGGACGCGGCCCGATGACGGCCATGTCGCCCTTGAGGATGTTGACGAACTGCGGGAATTCGTCAATCCTGGTTTTCCGAAGGAATTTCCCGAATGCCGTAATGCGCGCATCGTTGGTCGTGGTAAATACCGCACCGTGCTTTTCGGCGTTCTTCACCATCGTGCGGAACTTCAAGATTTTGAATACTTCGCCGTTCTTCCCTACCCTTTTTTGGGTGTAGAACAAACGGCCTCGGTTGCCGAAGAGATTTCCGATCAAGATGAGCGGCAAGAGTGCAATCCCAACAGAAATCCCAACCAATGAAATTAAAATTTCCAAAATCCGGACAAACAGCAAATACAATTGGTTCTGGTTGCTTCGGCTGAAAGGGAAATAACGGTAAAAATCGCGCGCCACATATTGCACCGGAATACGCTGGGCAATGCTTTCGTACACTTGGGTATATTCTCGGATGATGTAGCCGTTTTCCAGCAATTGGATCAATTGGTTGTAGAGACTCACGGTAATCCCGTCTGTCTTCTGTGAGGCGATCACCACTTCCGACACCTGATGCTGGTGCACGAAATCTTCCAAAGCGTCAATCCCGATGCTCGGGACAACGTCGACATTTCGGTTGGCGTTGCTGCTGTCTGAATTGACGTAACCCATGACTTTGTAATGCGGGTCGTTGACTTCCAAACCGGTGACCAGTTCTTCGAGTTGTTCGCAATCGCAAATGAGGATCACCTTTTTGAGGAACCGATTCGAGGCGAAAAACTTCACGTAAATCATCCGCCAGATGAACAGTGAGCCCAACACCGCCAAATAAAAAAACAAGATTTGCAAACGGTTTGACGGCAGCACCGGGGTGTAAATCGGGGTCAGGAGGTAAATCAAGACAGTCGAGGACGCCGTGAGCACGATACTTTTAATAACCTGATACTGGTTGCTCGCAATCTGGAGGTTGTACATCTCAAACACGCTGCCGAGTACGGAAATGTACAGCGCCAGGACGATCGTCCAATAAAAATTTGTGGTGGAAATGTTGAAATAGTCAAATTGGAACAACTTGGCGATGACATAGAGTGCCAACAGTACCGACAAGACGTCGAAAATCCGCAGCAGAATTTTTCTTTCCGAAATCTCGAAATGTATTTTCCGCTGTTTGATCATGGATAAGGGTTGGTTTTATGAACGTGCAATTTAACAAAATTTAAGCGCCGTTCAAACCTGCTCAAACTAAAATTTCAAGCCACTTATCCCGGACATTTTCCCAGCTTGATTGCGCTACCAAAGCTTCGGATTGTTTCAAAATACTGGTACGCAAAGATTCGTTTTCCATAAGTTCTGCTACCGATTCGGCCATTGAATGGAAATCGCCATCGGGAACCAACATCGCGTTTTCTCCGTGCGTGAGCAGGTGCGGAATGCCACCTACGTTAGTGGAAACGACGGCCATACCCAACGACATGGCTTCAATCACACTGAACGGCATATTATCGATGTGCGAGGTATTGATAAAAATATCGTAGCCGCGCGATAGTGCCGCCCATTCTTTTTTGGATTGTCTTCCTATGAATACAACATCCAGCTCTTCCGTTGCGGCCATTTGCTTGACGGCTTCCAGCAAACCTTTGTCGGGGCCAACCATACACAACGAAGTGCCCGGGTATTTCACTTTGAGTAGCGACAATACAGAAACCGCCATTGCCGGATTGTAAATCGGCGCGAATGACCGTACCCACAGAAGGCGAGGTCGAAGTGTTTGCCGCTCGTGGTGTGGAAAGTCTGCACGGTCAAAAGGATTTGGGATGACGCGCACACCGAATCCGGCATCGGAAAATGCTTGATGCAAATAACCAGACGGCGCGATATTACAGTATGCGTGCCCGAAAACCATCCTGCAAAAAACGGGATTCCTTTTGAGCCGCTGCGGCAGGTTGCCACCGTGAAGAATAGGGATGTATTTCAACCGAAGTATCCGACAAAGCTGGCTTACCGCGAAAGCATACCAGAAATTCCAAGTGCTGTAGGTATCGATGAGTACAAAATCGGTGGTGCGGAAATGTGTGACGGTTTGCCACATCATATCGACCAGCCTCAATACCTTATTGCGCTTGGTCGAGGTATACTGTACGCGAAAACCTTCTTGTTCCATCAAAGGACCGAGCACCTCAATGGCGGTAGCGGTATTTCCGTGGCCCGAAAGTTTATTGCCGACGTACAGTAGGTTTTTCATAGTTCACCACTTTGAGGATAGACAACGCGTAAACAAATGCTGGTGCGGCCGTTCGCATGGCAGCATGATTGATAGTCAACAACCAAAAACAGACAAAACACGCTATGTAGATGTGGTCTTTATTGTCCAGATACAGAAAAAATGGAGTGCCAAAGAGGATAATGAGGGCCAAAATGCCCAAGGAACCATGTTCGGCCATAACACGCGTGATCTCATTGTGTGAGAGTACGGTCAGACCGGTTTCGTTTTCGCGATTTTCCAGTCCTTTGCCCACACCAATACCCACGATGGGCGACGACAAGAAGAACGCAACTTCAGATTCGGATATCTTTTCACGACCCGTGAACTTACTTTTTTTAACCCGCCCCGCCGCGTCTTGGTTGGCATAACGTTTCTCAATAAGACCACCGGTCTCTAGTGACGAATAACTCCAAACGGCAAAAATGGCCAGTGAAAAAAGCACCAGCAACATATTCAGCTTCCCCCTTGACTTTGCGCCCACCTTAAAGTAGGTCACCAACACCAGGATAATAAGCATGATGGCGCACGTAATCACCCCGCCTCTGGAAAAAGTGACCAGCCCACGGTAGCTCATGAAAATCGCCAAACCAAGATTCACAAATAAGTTCAACTTGTTTTTGGAGGCAAAGAAAACCCTAGAAAAAAAGACAAAAGCGCCCAAACCTAAAATGGTGGACACCTGATTGGGGCCAAAACCGCCCGAAGCCTCAAAATTCGAACTGGTTCCTGTGATTACATCTCTGATACTGGGCGTATATAAAAACAGATATGTGGTACACGAAACTACCGGCAAACCAATACTCAACATAATATTCTGGACGCCTTCTATGGTAATCGGCCGATTAAAAGTATATAATGATACCACACCCAAACACAAAGGCCCAGAGATATTAAATGAGATAATCCGCGCAAGATCAGTGTCGTAATTCAGGTTGTATGTACCTAGAATGATTCCCGGCACCAACAGCAATAAGAACAACCAATAAGGCACGGCATTCCTCGAAAACCCTTTGAAATACATACCGAGAAAGACAAAAGCCATTACGCCGTACTTGGAATACTCGTAAATAGGGTTTCCTTGGGTCATCCTAAGAAAAACCTCACTGCCTACCAAGTACCCGCATATATACAACACTTCATGATGCTTATTTTGGCTCTTGAACGTAATGTATAGTCCGATCGCTAGTATGGCCAGCGCATAGAGTTTGGAAAATGGCATAAATAGGAATATCAGAATCCCTAATAAAACATGGAGCCCTATGAGCAACAGGTAATTTTTATCCTTGTTTTCCATTAGAAATTGTGACGATCCAGTTCAGATATTGGTCCATCGCCGCCGATTCAGAATGGTGGTCCATGATGGTTTGGTGGAGCGATGCGCCCATTTTTTGTTTGAATGCAGGGTTGTCGATCAATTCAGAAAGTGCCTCGGCAAATGCCTGGCTATTCATTGCCGGAACAACCAACCCATTCTGGCGGTTGCGAACGATAATCGGGATTTCACCGACATTCGTGACGACGACTGGTTTGTGATACAATCCGTATTCGAGCAAGGCCACCGGAAGCCCTTCGGACTTGGAGGAAAGTACGGCGATGTCTGCTTGGGAAATGACGTGCGCTGTATCGGTGCGGGAACCGTAAATGAAAACGTAACCTTCTAATCCTTTGGCTTTAAGATAGGTCTTTACTTTTTCGGAATAATCATCCTCGAAATCTTTGCCGACCAAATGAAAACTCCAGTCCGGATGCTTTTCCCTGAGTAAAATCGCAGCATCCAGCAACATGAAATGGTCTTTTTGTTCTCGGAGGTTGGCCAAAGAAAGGATTTTTTTTCCTGAATTTCCAAGCAATTCCGTATATTGGTTCTCGTTGGTTTCCGGATTGGTGAAATTTGGGATGTACAACACGTTGCTGCAATGCAACTCCCGGTGTGCCCAAGCTTTCAACTGGTTGTTGACCACCAAAATCCCTTTGAAAAAAATAGACGCGATGTTGAGCGGCACCGCTTCCCGGACTTCCAAAAACTCGCTGTTGCCGTTGTGGTCATGCCAGATGATTTTGACCTTGGGGTAAAGCACTTTTACCATGATCGCCAGAAAATACGAAGTACTGTGCGCATGGATGTACGTAACATGATTCGACTTGCAGTAGCGCTTAAATCTGAGCACGGCTCTAAAATCAAGCGTATGCTTCTTCTTTAAGAAAAGATAATTGACTTTGCCCTCCACTTGGCTTTTCAGGTTGCCCTCGGCGCGCGTCGTGACAAGCCCGGAAAATTCTACGCGCTTAGACAACGCATTGGCGTAATTGACGGCAATCCGTTCAGCGCCGCCGGCCTCAAGCGAGTCAATAACCTGTACAATCCTCATGTCAAAAGGGCTTTGATTTCTTTCTCGAACAAATCTAAGGTAAATTGTCTGGACCAGCTTATACTATCTAGCACTTTAGTTCGATATTCTTCTTGATTTGCGAGTATACCAAGAACCAAGTTGAAATCCGTCTCCTGATGGGTTGATAAAATGACCCCCCGATTGCCGTGACCCAGCATATAAGACACACACGACACATTGGTCGCTAAAGGCAAACACCCCCAAAACATCGCTTCCGCTACCACTTTCGGCCAACCTTCGCTTTTTGACGGCAGTAACAAAAAATGGCTTTCCCGATACGCCTGCTGAATTTCGTCGGCGGTGCGATTGCCTCTCAAACATGCGATTTTCGACAGATTATGTCTCGTTATGAGGGCTTCCAATGGTTGTCGCTCCAATCCTTCGCCGAAAAAATCGATGGCGACGTCGTGCCCGGCGCGGTGAAGTTGCATCACCAACTGTAATGCATACTGCGGTCTTTTCCCTTCCGACAATGTTCCCACAAAAAGGAACCGGATTTTCCCCGACAAGTCTCTCGGCTCAACCGCTGTTTTCTGTGATTCACGGTATGATGCGGTAAAAAAAGGTTTGATATTCAGCGTGCTATTGGGCCACGCGCCATATACCAGCACTTGCATATTTTTGGTCAGGAACGTATTGGCTAAAATCCAGCGTTGAAGTTTATAGCTCCAAGGTTGCTTGGCTTTTGGATCCCAATTGCCCGCATATTTAGCCGTTTTTTTCTTCGCAGGAAAAAAAATCTGAACGATGCAAGCCATCAATCCGAGGTTACCAGGGCATCGCAAGTGAATGTGGTCTGCCCAACGCATCGCCTGATAAATCCGGTAAAAATTGCGAAGCGAATGGCGCAGGGCGTTTAATAGATTCAACGGTGATGTCACGTTGAAATCTTTTGCCTCAAAGAGCCGGGCAACCGGAAAGGCTACGGGAGCGCACAACAAGCCGCGATCTGATTCCCAAACCGGACTCACAAATGCAACATCGTCAGCATACTGCGCCCAAATCGCCATCTCTTTGATGTACGGTCCGTAAGCCTGATAGGTATTGTCTTTCGGAATCAAAGGTGCCGATGAAATAATTGCGAGCTTCATCAGATATATCCTTTAGATCCGAATTCTGAAACCACGACGGCCGGCACGCCTACTACCGTGCAATTGTCTTTGACATCTGTATTGACCAGCGAACAAGCGCCCACCAGCACGTCGCTACCGATGGTGATTTTGCCTGCCAACACTGCGTTTGCGCCCACATACACCCGGTCGCCGACGATGGGCACGCCACGGCGTTGGTCGGTTCCCGAAACACCGATGGTGACGCCTTGCGAGAAATTACAATCGTCGCCGATGACGGTGTTGGAATTGAAAATGACGCCGCCAAAATGCGCGATGTAAAAGGAGTGGCCAATGTTGACGGCTGCCGGGATGGAAATCCCAGTGGTCATCTCAATGGTCTTCTGCCAGCAGAACATCCACAAAAGGAAAAATGCCCGGAACGGTTGCCAGGTAATTTTTGTGTACACCGCGTGTGCGATCCGGTATTGGAAAATCGCCCAAAAACTCTGTGTAAAAAACACTATGACAAACCCGCGGCCGCCGTAGCGCTTGTATTTTCGGTAGTCTGAAGCGATGAGACGAAACGTTCGCATTAAGGATTTACGTTAGTGGTGCTGCGTGCAGCCCACAGACTGATCGCATAGCCCGACAAAAATACTAAACAAGGGCGGAATACGAACATATACCGTTGCTCCGAGTGGAACAAACATACATACATCAGGCACCAACCCCAGAAAAAAAACAGTGGAAAAAACAGTCTGTACTCACGGTTTCTGTACAATTTTATCAGACCAAAAACGCCCAAAACCACCAAGACCAAATTGACCAGATTGATATAGACGTGTATGCCGTACTTTACCACTGCCGGTTTGCTGGACTTCATCAACGGCGAAATCACGAACGATTGGGATTGGAAAAACTTCAGGAAATACTGACGCAGCGCCAAGCCCGGATGCGAAAGGATGTCGTTCTTGACCCAGTCGATGTAGTATTTTGTAGGCTCGATGCCTTGTGCGGCACAGATGGAATCAAGTTCTTTTCGCTTGGCGAGGTTGTTTTTATAATCTTGGCTTGCAAAGGCATCGTTCCCGTGTTGCGGCATCCAGTTCAGCGGTTCGTCACGTAGTTCGAATCGCGACCATAAGATCTGGCCACGGAATACGCGCGACTTGAATTCCATCCCTGATTGATCCAACCGCTGTTCCAACAAGATTAACGCAGGCAGCAACAGTAGCGCCGCTGCAAAGGCGAGCCGATTTTTCGCCGAAGATTTAAAAACCAAAACGAATCCTGCACAAACCAACACAAACGGCAGCATCGATGGCTTCATCCCGTAAATCAAAATGAGGCTCAAAGCCAAGGCCGTGTAGTGTTTCGGCAATGCGGCCGTCTTGTTTATCTTGACCAAAAAATAGACGAAGGCCGACGACGCGAAAAAAGCAAATGCCTCACCGATGATGCCCATGGCATAGTAAACGTGCACGGGGAAAAGGCTCAGCAATAATAAAATCAGGAATTTGGTTCGATTGGAAAACCCCATCATCTCAAAAGCATCGAACAATAATTTCACTGCCAGACACACGAAAAAACATCCGAAGATGACGCCGCACGCAAAATAAACAGCGTCGCTATGGAACGGATACGCCACCAAATAAGCGGGCAAGTAACAGAACAGCGTCACAAAACCTTTGTTGATCATGACGTTGCCGCTGAAACCGTTGGCCATGAAATCGATGAGCTGTATCGTACCCAAATGGTAGTCGCCGTCGCCGAATGGTTTGGGCTTAAAAGGCAGCAGATAGAAAGCGACACAAGTGAGCGCCGTGACCCAAAACGGATTTTGGATGGCCCAATCAGTGACTTTCTTCATTCTTTGAAAATTTATCTTTGATGATATACAATGGGCGTTTCCGGGTTTCGTCGTAGGTACGCCATACATACTCACCGATGATGCCCAACATGAGCATAATCAACCCGCCGATAATCAACAGCGTGATCATAATGGGCGCCCAACCTACGAACGGCGTATTATTGATGATGCGGTTGTAAACGATGACCAGTGCATACAAAAAGCCTATGACAGAGAAACACATCCCCAAAAGTGAGATGAGCCGGATTGGGATGTATGAAGTGTTAAGCAGTCCGTCGATAAAATATTTCAACTTCTTGGATAAGGTCCATTGCGATTTGCCGATGGTTCGTTTTAACCTTGAATAGGGAATAAATACCGTGCTGAAACCCAACCAAAGAATATCGCCCTGAAAGAAGCGGTTGCGTTCATCGAGTTGATTCAGTGCTTCCAGCGGTTTGCGGCCGATGAGTACAAAATCAAATCCGCCTTTGGGCATGGTCGGGTTGGCATATTGCATCATTTTATAGAAAATCCTCGAGGTATTGTTGGCAATGAATCCGTCTTCGCGGTCTATCCTGTGGCAAATGACGATGTCGTTTCCGGCCTGCCACTTCGCCACCATGTCTTCAATGAGCGCTATCGGCTCCTGTAAATCAGCCGACATAACGACTACAGCGTCACCGGTAACCTCTTTCAATCCGGCAATCACGGCGGCTACCTGCCCAAAATTTCTTGAAAAGGAAAGCACTTTCACCTTCGTGTCGTTCTCGTGTAAAGACAGCAATTGCGCCATAGAGCCATCGTCCGAACCATCGTTCACAAATACAAATTCATAGTCTGCCGAAAGCTTCGTCAACAAAGAACACAATACCTCGTAAGTAGGTATGATAGAACCTTCGTTTCTGAACACGGGTATGACAAAGGAAATTTTCATTTGGACGATTCTATATTTCTGATGATTTGGGCTGGCACGCCATAAGCCAACATATGGTCGGGGATATCCTTGGTCACCACCGACCCGGCACCGATTACGGCGCCATTCCCGATACTGACACCCGGCAACACTGTAGCATTGGTGCCCAAAGTAACGAAATTACCGATCTTACAATTGCCCGAAATGTTCACATCCGGAGACATTTCCACGAAATCGCCCACTATGGTGTCGTGCCCGATAGTACAATTGAGATTGACCAGGCAGCCTTTCCCGATGCGTACGCTATTGGTGATTACTGTTCCGGTCATGATGTTGCAACCTTCGTCAATCTGATTATCGAAACGGCCGATATGCGCCAATGGAGACAATGTCGATGTAAATACGCCGCCCAACGCAGTGAAGGTTTCGTACAATTGGTGCCTCAACACAGGGTTGCCGATCCCAATCGTGAACGACTTGTCTTGGGCATTCCTAAAATGTTGCTGCACCTGGTCTTTCGAACGATAAATCACGTAGCGCCCGTAAAGTGTCTCCGGCAAATCTGTATTGACGTCGTCGTAAAAAAACAGTTCCGCATCGGGGTTTCGCTGGCAAATTACTTCCAACACTTCTTTCGCAAAGCCTTTCGCGCCAATGATGATCATAAGAGGGTTTTAGTCGCGGTGTAAATATATCATATAATCTGCCCGCGCGAAAATCTATGCGGTGATTTTTTGCAACTCGGCCACTACGCCATCCGTTACTTTTTCGAGTTCAAAAACTGTCGAGAAACGGTCATGGCAAGAGGACGCGCACGCATCCCGAAACGCGTGATCAGACAACATTTTTATGAGCTGACCTGCCAACGCTTCTGAATCTCCCGGCGGAAACAGCAATCCGTCGTGACCGTCTCGGATGACCTCGGCGATACCCGATGAATCCGATCCGACTACCGGCGTGCGCACCGAAAAACTTTCGATGACGACAAATCCGAAGGCTTCCAAGAAAGACGGTACGACGCAACAGGCAGACGCAGCCAGGATTTGCGTGATTTCCTGTTTGCTTTTTACCCCGGCAAATTCGATATGACCCAACACACCCAGCCCGCGCGCCTTGACGCGATAGGATTCCGCAAGTTGTCCATCGGATTTTGCGCCAACCAATACGAGTTTCACATCCGGCATTTCGGCGATGACCCGCGGCAGGGCAGCCAACAGCGTATCCAGACCTTTGAGTGGATGGAAACGGCCCACGAAAACAACCTGTTTCGGATTAGGGACGATGTCATGCGGCACGTTGCGAACCGCATTATACATAACCGTGATTTTCTTATCGGGAACCGAAAAGTGATCCAACATATCGCGCCGCGTCGCGTTGGAATTCGCAAATACATGCGTCGCCATTTTGTAGATTATGCTTTTGCGTTTGTCTCTGCGAGCGTCGGCAGCGGTCTTGGCATAAATCGACCGGTTCCAGGCGACTCGGTTTCTGACCCGCATAAGCCATCCGGCCAGGATAAAGACATTCATCGAGCCGAACATGGCAATCATCGTCGCCGGACGATATTTCAAGATCATCCGGACCAAAAACCAGAACGCCTTCAGCGTTGTCGGGCGCGCCGACGGCCATTTCAGTATGATAAGTTCCGGCGACACGTCAAACGGATGCGCATCCAAGCGATCGGTAATCACGACTACCCGATAATATTTGGCGAGTTTATTACACGTGACCAAAAAATACTCGGTGAGCGACGAATTTGAAATCGAAAAACTGAGGAATATCGTCTTCATCGGCCCGGTTTTTTGAACCACAACCCCATCCAGCCTACCGTGCGGCCCAACGCTTCGGTGAACGCTTCCTTCCGCTTGCTGGTCGTCACGACATTGACATACCGAATGGCCGTGAGCAACAACGTGATCGCATTCCACTTCAAGCGGTCTTTCAAAACAGGCTTCGGATTCTTGACGCGCCAGACGTACCAGCCGTTGCGCACCACCATTTTTCCGTAGTTGTATTTGTTCGGGCGGCCGGAATCGTCGTGATAATGGTAGAGCCGCGCGGCGGTATTGAGATAAAGCTTTCCGGTTTTGGCGAGCCGCAGGGTAAAATCGGCGTCTTCATACAGGCCATAACCTTCGAAATATTCCGAGAATGAAAACGTGTTGAAGACTTCTTTCCGGAACGACGACACGCCGCCCATGAGTTGCTCTACCGGATATGTTTTCCCCGACGGCGGCAAAAAGCCCACGCTGCGGCCGTGCGAATACAGCGGCGAGAATCCAGGCGGCACGTCGGCATCGAGGCCAAAACGTTTGCGGATGACGAAACGGCTGCCGTCCGGGCGTTTCCATCCGTCAAAATAAAAGTGGTTGGCATTTTTGGTTTCGCTTTCCTGAACTTTCGCCCAGGTTACGGGTTCGATGATGAATCCGCCCACGCCGAGCGCATCGGGGAAACGGTCGTACGTCGCGATTAATTGTGCGAAATAATCCGGCTCGAGGATGATGTCGTCGTCCAGAAAACAAATGATTTCGGTATCGGCGGCCACGCGGGCAATCCCGTAGTTGCGTTGTTTGGTCAGGCCGCGATGCGCATCGGGCACTTTAAAATATTGCAGTTTACCGAAGGTGTTGGCCTCGAGCATCCGGCGCGTGTCATCATTGCGCGAACCGTCCACGATCAGGATTTCGTCCGGATACAAGGTTTGCTTCCCGACCGATTCGAGCAGATCATGCAACGGCTTGGGCCGCATGTACGTACAGACGATGAGCGAAAATTTCATCAAGTTCGGGTAATGGTTTTGTCGAAATAAAACAATAGGAACCGTTTGGCCTTTACCGTCGCAAATAAGTCGAACCCGGCTTTTTCGATTCCGCGGATGGACGCGATATTGTCTGTGTTGACGATGATGAACACTTCTTTCTCGCCGGCGGTCAGGGTTTCGGTGGCAATCTTCGCAATCATTTTCGGATAGATGGATTGCCCGCGATAGGCTTCACTCGTGACGCAGTTCCCGATGGCTGGCCCGACTTTCCCGAGCAACGAGAGCACACGCAACCGTTGGTACAGAAAACTCCGATGCACGAACGTCCCATTGTCGGAAATTTCATAACAGACATCATTTCCATGCGCAGACTGCGAAACCCGATACGGCAAATCGCCCAACGAAACTGCAGGGATTTGCGTCATGCGGTACACGCGCACATCGATGGAAACCGTCTTGAAAAGCCTTTTGAGTTTGTTCATCGCTTCAGTTTTGACAGCCAGCGGGCAATGGTTTTCTTGTAGGGTTTCATCCGCTTTTCAAAAAACCGGTAACTCTTGAACAGCATCGGGCGCAACACCCAATGGTAGCGTGACTGTTCGTACAACAAATGCGCAGTGCCGAAGCTGTCCTTGAAATCCATGACGCCTTTTGAGCCGCCGAGCGAAATGTTATAGCCGTCCAATCCTTCCCGCAAAGACAACCGTATGGCTTCCCATTGTAGCAGATGTCCGGGCAATAAATCTGGTTTTTCCTTCTTGGTGCCTCCCAAAATATACGTATAAAAGTTTCCTGCTTTCACCAGCAATATAGCGCCTTTCAGGTCATTCTCCTTAGACACTCCAATAAATTTCGCGGCGCCTTTCCCGATGAGCGACAGCAACGTGGGTTTGAACGACGCCCAATCGCGCAACGCATAGCCGTTGGAAGCCGCATTGACCAGACACAAATCGTAACCGGCCTTCACCTGCGCTTCGGTTTCCAGGAAAACCACATCCATTTCCTTGCGCATGGCCGCCCGCAGGTCACGGCGCGTCGAGGATTTGAAACGCTCGAGCAGCATTTCTTCGGTCGTATTCTTGAGGTCGATCCAGTTCAGCCCGTTGGACGAATACACATAGGGAAACTGATGGCCTTCCGCCGCCTGAACCGACATTTCCTTTTGAATAAAATGGACATTTCCGCGATTCCCAATCGGCAAGGCGACATGGGCATACGCGGCACCGAAATGTTTCGCCCTTTGCGGTACAAATCCTATGAGTTTGTCCAATAAGCCGCTTGTTTCACCGGACGCGATCGGCCCATACGGTACGATGTAAAACTTGAAGAACGCGACTTTCGCGATGATGGCCGCGAACCCGCCGGTGATGTTGCCATTTTCCAGACAAAGACAATACTCGGCATCAAAACCGTACGACCGATACGACGACACCCAATCAGACAGCATCAAATGACTGCCTATATCGTTGGTCCGGACAAAATCATCCCATTTGTCCAACCATGCCGGGTCTTTCGTATAAATGATTTCCATTAGTTGGCGGTGCGGTACGGCAACCCGTGGGCATCGGCCACAATGATGTTGCCCGAAGCGTCTAAGTCCAGTACGGCGCGTTCAAAATTAGCCAAAAATTCGACGAGCTCGTGCAGCGTCGGGTTCCATATTTGACCCGTACGGACTTTTTCACCCAAATACTCGAAGTTGCGCGCCACCCGATCATCAATCTGGTCTGGGCGCGAAAACATTTTGCCGTGATGGTAACTGGCCGGTACCGAAAAATAAGTGTGTGCGATGAACAAGCCGCTTTCGGCGATGAGTTTGTCCGTGTTCTGGACAGACAATCCGCGGGCGAAATCAACCATTTCAACCGTTTGGAAAATGTGAAAGTCGCGTCCTGCGATGCGATGCCCGAAAACAACCGGCGTGTATTTGGCCAGCCGATACGGTTTGTTTTTGGCCGTTGCCCAACCCAAAAATACGCGCCCCACGGGAACGCCCAATCCGAAAACACTCTTGACCAGCGGCCATATGCTGCGCCATTTTTTCTGATACAACACTTTCTTGGCATTGCCCGCCGTGTGTTTGTAATGGCCAACGATGCGCTCGTCTGCGTAATAATGGAACATGATGTTTTTCACCAGTTGCCCCAGCCGCGTCTTCAGCGACAAATCTTTGTTTCCGGCCGAGAACTTGGCTAGCGTAAAATCTGACGGGTTGAGCTGGTTGATTACGCCAGTAGTCGCCGTGCCTGAATCGATGTAGTTCCAGAGCGTGGTGATGTGCTTCCGATGTAAAGTCGCAGCGAAATCCTCGTCCGAAAGCCGGTGCGCATACAAAGACAAATTGTAAGGCTGGTAACCGTGGTCAATCCAGGTAGGGACGTCGGGATAAGGCGGCGTAAAATCTATGAAGTCATTGAAACTTTCGTCGTCGCTCTTGATGGATTGCGACAGCGAATGGTACGCGAGTTCGTGGCCGTCGTCACGCCATTTTTTAAAT
Source organism: Flavobacterium longum (assembly GCF_965137575.1). Taxonomy (NCBI): domain Bacteria; kingdom Pseudomonadati; phylum Bacteroidota; class Flavobacteriia; order Flavobacteriales; family Flavobacteriaceae; genus Flavobacterium; species Flavobacterium longum. The sequence goes on from NZ_CBCRZJ010000003.1 coordinate 319,805, forward strand.
TCTTCCGGTTCACGCGCAACCGACGCGTTGTCTGGCCGTTTCGAAAAATGGTTCAGGAAAAAGCCTTTCGTGACGCGGATGCCTGCCTTTTTGAAAAACTCTCGTTGCAACTTTAGACTTTCCGGCGTATCAAAATCGCAGTGGTCGGTAAAACAAGCCACGCCCGCAAATGGCACGGCAGACCTGCTGAACTCTATCGCGCCTGAAGAGGAAAATAACAAAGCCACTTGACTCGGGAACGAAGTTTTTGCCGACACGACCTGCTTGCCGTGCTCATCGCCATATACGGTGAGCGGCGCGGCGCCTTCAGGGTTGAAACGCCACAACATCGTTCTGCTGCCCGTAATTTCCCAAATGCCGTTTTGGACATTGGGCTGTACATAGCAACCATCGGCCAAATGAATGATTTTGGGTGCGAAGCTGCCAGCAATACATCCGGCGCCAGCGCGCGCCCAACGGTAATCATGGGTTCGGAATCTCGCGATGGGCTGGCTGAAGACCATTTCAATATCGAATGAAAGCACCTCGCCCACCGACGACAAATCAATCACGGCCTTCTGCCCGCTTTTAGGCGTTGGGCAGGCTGTTTTCCTAGATGGCGTAACGATGGAAAGGGCGACAATCATCGGCTACTTGACCCGTTTGCCCAGGGCCATGAGTTTCTTGGCGTAAAACTTTGACTTGTTGAACTGTAATTGCCTATACGGCAACCGCAAGATACGCAGAAGCAATGACGATTTTGCGCCTTTAAACAGAAACGTGAAGAAATACTTGTGGCGGTATTCCGTGACCATATCCGGCCCGAAATGCTTGTGGAAATAATACATCAGCGTTGGGCTGGGCACCGGACGGATCCATTTTACGGGCGTGTCCAGTTCCCAAGGCTGCGTCTTGCGTTTCTTGCCCATGATTTTGGCCTGCATCCCCCAGACGCGATAGCCACCGGCCGGTGGTTTCAGGTGCAGGTTCACCGAATACGGGTTCTGCATCATGATGACGCCAGCCTTGGCGCACGATAGCCCGAAATCATTGTCTTCGCCGTAGCCGCCATCATAATTGATGTCATTGCCCACGAGTTTCTCGACCCATTCGCGTTTGACGCAGGCGTTGGAATTGCTCATCAGCTGCGCGAGGCCGCTGTGTATGCGTTTCGATCCGGATGCTTTTATCTTTTCTTCGAGTTTGTCCAGTCCGTCGGTGTGATGGTCTGCCCGGATGTCGAGGCCATTCGCGCCATCCACTTTATAGGTTTGCTGGAACCTGATGTGGTTTTCGACGAAATCCGGTCGCAACCTGATGTCATCGTCCCCGAAAATGATGTAATCGCCGGTGCACAAAACAATGGCTTCATTGCGGGCGCGGCAACTTCCCTTGGTGGTTTGCCAGACAAAATGCACTTCGAACGGATAGTCGCCCGGATTGTACAACGACGCATCGCGTTTGTCTTCGGGCGTGGCATCCACGACAACCACTTGTGTCGGGCGATAGGTTTGGTTGACCAGATCCTGCAACAATTGCAACGTATAGTCCTGCCGCGACATCGTCGGGATGATGTAACTCACCGTAGGCTGGCCGGTCATCGGCGCCAGTTCCTTTACGGGAAAAATCGGCTTGGGCGCGTCCATCTTAAATTTTCGCGCCTTGAAAAACGCCAGCCATTCCAGCGGATTGACGATGCCTTTCCGATACAGCATGTAAATGGAATGTTGCGTCTTGAAGTTCTTCCGGAAAAAGGCATAACGCTCTTTCCGGGATATTTTTTCGTAGGTTATTGTTTCGTCGGCAAACAATCCCTTTGTGTAGAGCACGACAATCCCTTGGTTGCGCAACGCATTGAATCCGAAGTGCAACGCCTGCGCAATCGGGCTTTGGTAATCAGGATCGAAACCGCCCATGAATTCCCAGACTTTCTTACGCACCGCGAATTGGAACGGATTGACGCGCCAGCTGCCGCATTGGTCCAAGCCGTTGAAATCCTTGACATACCAGAAAAAAATTGCGGTTTGGTACGCGATGTCCATAAACGCATTTTTGTAGCCTTGCTCAAACGAACTGTGCCATACATCGCCCGGACCGGCGGCTAACGCGTCAAGCATGGCCAAATCCGGCGTTCCGGCGTACAGGATTACATCGCCATTGGGGCAAATATGTTCACTTAGGTTCATCGTTATTTGTTTAACAGGCGTTGGTAATATTCGGCATTACTTCGGGCGACGACAGCGATATCGAAAACGGACAACACCCTTTGCCGCGCCGCCTTGCCAATCGATTCCCGCAACACAGCATCCTCAAGCAACGCCGTAATTTTTCGTGCGTACAGTTCGTGGTTGGCTGGATGCACTAACCATCCTGAAATGCCGTCTTCGATAACTTCCGGTGCCCAGCCGATGTCCGAGGCTACAATGGCCTTTTCCATTGCCATCGCCTCAATCCAGGACACGGGCAGCGCTTCCGCAAAAGTAGGAAAAACGCAAACCGATGCTTCACGGATGCACGATTGGATTTCGGTGTAAGCCACGCCACCGCGGTAACTGACTTTCTTACGGGCCGAATCGGTGAAAAGCGGTTGCATCATCGCCCAGGTTGAGGCGTTGCCAGATTGGATATCTCTTGCATCGCGGCCTACCAACACGAGTTCGGCGGCAGGATTCATTTCGTGGACTTTGTTGAAGATGTGCGGCAGTTCAAGCAATCCCTTTTTGCGGATGAGCGTACCAAAATACAATATGGTCTGCGACGATGTGGCGCCTGCCGGGGCAAATGACGCAGCATCTATGCTGTTCGGGATGATGGTGAAATCCCGGTGCAGCCCGAAGATTTCGTTGGTGACATCTGCCGTAAACCGACTCACGGACAGTACCGCATCGGCATTTTGCAGCGCGCGCTTTTCGTGGAACCGATTGGCCCATTTCACCGCGCGTTTGTCCAGATGGCAGAAATACGTATCGGATCCGTTGAGGCGTATCACAACCTTGCATTTGGTGTTTATGAATGACGTAATGCCCGTCCAGTCTGGCGCTTCCACAACATCGAGCCTGTCATCGGCGTGCAACTGATTGATGATCCGCTGGATTTTCTTGCGTGTGAAATACCAGGACAAACCCTTGATTTTGACATTGCGGACGCGGTAAAATGAAACGCCGTTTTCCTCAAAATGTTCGTCGCGATCCTGGCCGTAAACCAACACCAACGGCTGGTATCCGAGAGCTGCCAAACCGCGCGTCATGTTCTGTATGCTCGTGCCGATTCCGCCGGAAGTACCGGTTTTGGGGTGCGGGAATTCGGGTGTGAGGAAAGCGATTTTCATTGCGTGCAATGATACTATAAATTTCGCGAAAAAGCCTTTGTTTGCGCCAGAAAAAAGCCGTTAAACCGGATTTCCGATGTAGCCTTCGGAACCTTTTCCGGAGATGATTTGTGCCGATGGCGCCGCAACGACCGAACCTGCAGGCACGTCGAAATGCACAACAGCGTTCGCACCAACCAGCACGTCGTCGCCAATGGCAATATCGCCCAGAATGACCGCGCCCGGCCCGATGAATACGCGGTTCCCGATTTTGGGTATCCCGGCGTTCTTACCGCGGTTCAGGATTCCGATGGTCATGCCTTGCGAGAGCGTGCAGTTTTCGCCCAATTCCGCGTCGCCATGAATAACGATGCCGCCGAAATGCCCGATGTACAAACCTTTCCCGATTTTAGTCCGGTAGGAAATGTCAAAACCGTAATGGTATTTCAAGCGCCGCAACCAAAGGAAATAAAAGTAAAACAGCAAGCGGTTTTTGTAACGGTAATGCTGGCACAGCCTGAAGATGATGCTGAACTTGATGCCGGGAATCACTTCGAAAAATGCGTATTTGATGAACGTCCGCAACCCGAAAGTCCGCACGCGCCCATAACGGAGCAAGTCTTGTTCGATCAAATATTTCGCGCTGTGTTCCACGGGTGAAAGGTAACTATTTTTTGCGACGGACCATCTCATCAAATGCTGACACCATGCGTTGGGAAGCTTCGGCCGCGGGCAATACATTGATGCGCTCGAACCACCGGCGCGCCTCAGTCACGGGATTGGTCTTGCCTAAGAGCACGTCGTTGACTTTATCGGCAATCTCATCGGCACTGTTGAGCCAGACGACAGCATTTTTAGACGGCATCGACCGGAAATGGATGAAATTATAAATCGTTTTGACGCTCCAACCCGGCTGTAAAGATTGGGCTACGTCATAATTGATGTAAGCACACGGTTTACCGAATGACGCATAATCGAAAACCATAGAAGAACCCAGATTGATGACCATTTCCGTATGGGCGATGGTGTTCATCTGCAATACCAGGTCAGCCTTAGTGGGCAACATCCCATTCCAGGCGCCGCCGACTTTTTCCCATTTCGGATTCACCGGTACGATGACATCTTTATAATCCGCAAGGATGCGATCATAGCGGTCTGAAAAGTCCACCGGGCAACGCCGGAACAGCAAGCCCAATTGACCACCGCTGGCGTTGAGTTGTCGGATCGCTTGCGCCGTATCGGCCAAATATTGCGGGTCGTTGGGCGATGTGGTCACGTCGTCACCTGAATAACAAATGTATTTCTTGGCAGGATCAAGTTGGTGTTCGGCAAAAAACGCATCGCGCGATACCAAAAGACTTTCATCTGAATGCGGTTCGAATTGCGGCGTGCCGGTCACGAAAATCTGGTCGTCGGCGATATAATCATAGTAGTACTGCAATTCCTTTTTCATGTGCGCACTCCAAACCACGTAAAAATCAGGCTCGAGCGCCATGGTTGCCTTCGGCAGATTGTCCCAGGAAAAAATGAATGTGGCCGTAGGAATGCCGAGGTCTTGCGCAGCCAACACAGGCGCCATACAGGAGACCGTTCGCTGGTTGGTGCAGAAAATCAAATCCGGCTTCTCGGCTTTCAGTGTTTCAAGACATTGCCGATAATACGGCGTCGAACGTTCGCGGCGCTTGATCTGGGCGCGCACTTTCCTGATTCCCGAATCCGAATCGTGCCACAAAATCGACGCACGCGTAAGCCAAGAACGCAGGGTTTGTTTGAGATCGGAATACGAAAAACCGAACCGATAACTGTCGTAAACCCGATCTTTGGACCGGCGAATATTGCGGTTCAAATCAACCTGTATCCTGACATTTTTCAGGACATACGTCATCGGGTGCGGCCGCGAACCGGAAATCTTGATCTCATGGAAACCCAGCGTGGTCAAATCGAAAGCGGTGTCGTTCCAGAACGTGACATCGAAACCTTGCGCTTTGGCGTGCGCGCAAAACCCGCCGTAGGCAAAATTCCTCAGCCCGACGCCATCGGGAACCAAAATAAAGAGTTTCTTGTTTTTCATACACACAGGGCCACGCTCACCCATTGCCAGACGTGGAACGACGAGGCTTGGTCGCCGTCCTGATATTGCTGCCAGGCTTTTTGCAGCCGGTCTCGGTCAAACCAACTTCCGGCGGGCGATTGCGCGATTTTTCCGAGGCAAATATCGACAAAAGGTTTCAAATCATTGGCCAACCATTCCCGTTGCGGCGTCTGGAGCGGCCGTTTCGGGGCAAAAACCAATGCATCGGATAAATATTCGGCGGCAAGGTCGCGCAACAGCCATTTCCGGACACCGTCGCGAATCTTAAAATCTACTGGGCGCGAAAAGGCAAATTCCACCAAACGGTAATCCAGGAACGGTTCCCGCAATTCGGTACCGTAAGCCATGGAAACACGGTCATTGAACCGCAACGCGCGCGGTATTTTGGTGTAGAACAAATCCCGGTATTGTTTGTTGCGCATGTCGTCGTCGAACGGCTTCGGGTAAACTGGTTTTTCGGCCAGTCGGAAAAACGCTTCAGATAAAACTTCCGGCTTATACGGCGATCCGGCAACGCCTTGAATGGTGACGTCGTCAGATTTTACGTAATAATCATAACCAGCCCATTGTTCGTCCATGCCTTGCCCGTCGAGCAAAACCTTCACACCGTCGCGGCGGGCGCGCTGGAACAACTTCGCATACGCCAGTGTTGGGATACCGCCGAAGGGTTCGTCTTCATGGAAGCTGATATTTTCAGCCAACGCCGAGATTTCATCAGGTTGCAGCAACACTTTCTGGAGCGGGTTTTCGGTGTGTGCAATCATCATTTCTACCCACGGCAATTCGTCGTAATCCGGATTTCCGGTGTAGAATGTGTAGGCGTTGATGTGGCTGTGTCCATGCGCAAAATCATTCACCATGGCCAGCAAGACCGAACTATCCAGCCCGCCGCTGATGTTGAAACCAACCGGAACGTCGGCCCGGAACCGCAAGGCGATGCTGTCTTTGAGCAGCGCGACGTAATGCGACTTTGATGCTTCGTAGGAAAGATTTTGGGGCTGCTTTTTTACTTCGGCAACGAAATCATACCACTGTCCAGTTTTCAGGTTCCCTTGTTGCCATTCCAGCCAAAACCCACCCGGTAATTGCTTGATATCTTTCCAAAAGGTTTCGTCGGGTTGCCCATAATCGCCATACACCAGATACGACGCCCAGACTTTTTCATCGGGCAAAGCTGGAATGCCAGCCGCATGGATCGCTTTGATTTCGGATGAAAAATAAAGATTCCCATCCTTAACTGTATAGTTGAACGGCTTCACGCCGAAGCGGTCGCGCGCCGCAAACAACGATTGGGTTTCCTTGTCCCAAATGGCCAACGCGAACATGCCGTTGAGTTTGGGCAACATCTGTTTTCCGAAAATCGTCCAGGCCGCGAGCAGGACTTCTGTGTCAGACTGGGTTACAAAATCATAGCGGTCGCGCAATTCGTCGCGCAGTTCCAGATAATTGTAGATTTCGCCGTTGAACACCATGACGTACCGGCCGCTATAATCGGTGAATGGCTGGTTGGCACATTCAGACAAATCAATGATAGACAGTCGGTTGTGACCCAAAGCCGTAGTTTGCGAATCCACAAATTCCCCGGTTGCATCTGGGCCGCGGTGTTTTTGGGCGCGAAGCATCGCAGCAAGTTTTTCTGCTGTTGCTTGTTGGCCAACGATGCCTGTAATCCCGCACATTAGAGTAGATTTTGATTGACGCCGATGGTGAGTTCGCCCGACTCGAAATACGTAAACCCGTGCGCCGCCAATATTTTGTAGATCGCTTCACGGCAATCAAATTCGTCGTGGATTTCTATAGCGATGCATTTGGTGATGTCCAGGAATGATACATCTGAATGGTCGCCGGCGAAGATTTCTTTTTCGGAACCTTCGATGTCGATTTTCAGGATGTCGATTTTGTCGATGCCGAACCGCGACACCAGATGTTGCACCGAAAATGCTTCCAAGCCGTCCGGGCTTTCCGTTTCCTGAACGCGGATGGACCAATCTTTCCCATCGCGGAAATCGTGCACCAATTCTAACCGCGCATTTCGGCTCCAAAGCCCGGCGCGTAACGGCGTAAATTGTTTCACACGGTTTTCCTGAAGGTTAAACGACATCACATCGAAATTGCCAGCATCCGGTTCGATACACACAAAGCGTGCGTTCGGGAAGAATCGCGACAGATAAAGTGACGTCAGCCCGATATTGCTGCCGGCATCGATAATGTTCAACTGGGCATTCGCACTGAAATAATGAGTGAAAGTATCCACCAACGTCTTGTATTCCAAGTCATGAAACACTTGCCGGAACACGGACAAATCGCTCGACGGCCACTTCCTGGTCTTGATCTGCGCTTTCCATTCCGGGAAGAATGAAGCGTAGTAGTCAGGACCTTCGGCTTTCAGAAAACCATCGCTGATGATGAGTTGGTTGTAGTATTCGTTGAGCTCGCGTTCGGCATCCGTAGGCGTTTTCCCCAACAAGCGCTTGAGCAAATACACCGGCATCTTAACAAGGTTGCCGAAATTGAGCCGGTAAAGGTGCAATAGTTTCCGCATTACAAATCGAGTAAGGCTATTATTTTATGGTCGCATGCCATGGTTTCGGCCGTTGCCCAATCCTTCGGCGTATCAATGTTGACATACAGCGCCGGGTCATTTTCGCAGTATGCTATCCTTTTCCCGAAAAGACTTCCGTTTTTGATGACTTCGGCTTTGGAGATGTAGACCGAACCGTCTCGGTGAAACGCCGCGGGCAGCGCCTGACGTCTCGGGATGATTTTCTCGTCGCCTGTCGCAATCGTCAAAAAACCATCTGCACCGGGTTCAAACACCCAATGCGGATTGTACTCGTGCGGCACTGGCAACACGCTCACCAGCGAATCTGCACCGGACGCGGCAAACACCTGTATCGCGCGGTCAATGAAACCTTTTTCACGAAACGGACTCGTGGGCTGCAACAGGCATACGGCATCGAAAAACACGCCTTGATCTTCATAAAATGACAGGGCGTGTTGCACGACTTCCAACGACGTCGAATGGTCTCGCGCCAAGGCTTCCGGACGCAAAAATGGTGGTTGCACACCGTACTGGGCAGCCACAGAAAAAATGGCTTCGCTGTCCGTGGAAACGATGGTTTGCGCCAGTGAAGCTGCCGCTTTCGCCGATGCAATACTGTACGCGATCAGCGGCTTCTCACCGAGCAACTTGATGTTTTTATTCGGGACGCCTTTCGAGCCGCCACGTGCCGGTATCAAGCCGAGGACTTTCATCAGTATGTGATGGTTTTATGGAATTTCAACGGCAGGTCAGTCAATAAATCGGCTATTTTCTTTCCGGCGTCGCCGCCGCCATAAACCGATGACGGTGTGCGGTTTCCGGATGCAATCGTGCGTTGTACGGCTTGTGCGATTTCGTTTTCGTCATAATCGACATCGAGGACGTTGCTGCCCCGATCGCGCCTATTTTGTCTTGAACCGATGTTCACCACAGGAATTCCCATGAACGAACATTCGCGGATGCCCACGCTGGAATTGCCGATCAAACAAAGCGATTGGTCCAGCAGGTTCAGGAAATCATCGCCTTCCATGTTCTTGAAAAAGTGGACGTTTTCCATTTCGTACCGTTCGCGGTAAGAACGGATGCCGCTAGACGTACCGTCGGCGCCCGCATCTACATTCGGCCAGAACCAAAGTGTGGGCAAGTTGAGTTGCTGTACCGCACGCAAAGTGGCTTCGATGTGTTTGCGTGAATCCTGGTATTCAGTCGTCACCGGATGTTGCATCACTACGAGATAACCGTTATCCAGCGCCGGTTTCGAACCAACGCCGCCGTATTTTTCATAAGGATCGAATGCCAATCCTTTCCTGTTTTTGACTTGTTGCGCGATGTCGATGGAAGGGCAACCCGTGTTGAACACCGAAGCCGGATCTTCGCCCAATTGTATGACGCGCTTCGCGGCACTTTCGGAGGCCACGAAATGATAATCGGCCAATTTGGTGATGGCGTGCCGTACTTTCTCATCGATGTTGCCCGTGACTTCGCCGCCTTGAATGTGCGCCAGCGGAATGTTCATGTACGAGGCCGAAATCGCTGTGGCCATCGTCTCGAAACGGTCGGCAACGGTCACCACGACATCTGGCTTGAGGTTGTCGAAAACGGTAGACAACTCCAAAATCCCGATGCCTGTTGTCTTGGCCGCTGCCGTCAGGTTTTCGCCTTCAAGCACGTTGAACACGCGCGCGGCAACCTCAAAACCGTCCTTCTCCATGTAATTGATGGCGCTTCCGTAACGGTCGAGCAACGCAGAAGCCGCCACGATGAGCTGCAATTCCAACGACGGATGTTCCTTGATGGCCTGCAACACGGTCTTGACGCGGCTGTACGATGGGCGCGCAGTAATGACAACGGCTATTTTTCTTCTGCTCATGCTAAATCTTCTTCCTTTAAAAAATCCCAACGTGTTTTGGCTACGGCCAGCGTCCGGCCGATGACTTCTCGAAAACCGGAAGCTGGCATCCCGAAACCTTTGGGCTTTTTACTTTCCAGATCATCGAACGTGATGACGTGGCCGGCCGGTAGGTCTTTGTTGACGGCGAGGGATTTTTCGAATATATTCTTGAGTTCGCCAAAGGCGGAATTGTCGTTCTTATTGACCTGGACTGATAGCGCCGTTTGGATGTCGCGCACGGCATTGGCCAACTGCGTCGCTTCGGGCAAGGTCAAAGACGCGATGGCGTCCGGGCCAAACATCGCGCGGTCGAAAACCACGTGGAATTCGAGTATTTCTGCACCCAAGGCCACGGCTGCAATACCGGTGGCGACTTTGGCCGAATGGTCTGAAAAACCGATGGCCACGTGGTAGCGTTCCTTTAATTCGCGGATGACATTCAACCCGTATTGCTCGGGTTTTGTAGGATATGCCGTCGTGCATTGCAGGATTGAAAAATCAACTTCTTTGTCCCGAAGGAATGCCACGGCCTGATCGAGTTCTGCGAGGTTGCTCATGCCCGAAGACAAAATCACCGGCTTTTGCGTTTGGGCGACTTTCTCCAAAAGCAGGAAATTGTTGACTTCGCCCGACCCGATTTTGTACATTTTCACCCCGATTTCCTCCAACCAATCTACGGCCAGGTTGCTGAACGGCGAACAGATGAAATCCAAACCCACATCGTCGCAGTGTTTTTTTAAACCTTTCCATTGGTCGAGCGTGAACGCCATCCGCTTCCAATAATCAAATCGCGTGTCGTCTTCAAAGGAGAACTTCACGCGGAACGGCTCATGGATGCTGCTTTCGGCTTCGGCCAGATGCAACTGGAACTTGATGGCCTGTACGCCGGTTCTGGCGACAGCATCGATGTACGCGTGTGCCACACCCAGACTGCCATCGTGGGCTTGGGCGATTTCGGCGATAAGATAGGGTTTGTGTTCCATCAGGTTAGCGGAAGTAAAAATACTAATTTTCGGCAGACCAATAGATTTTTGTTTCGGGCAGTTTCTGGAATTCACGCCATTGCGATGGTGTTAAGGCCGTTCGATTCCTGCGGTAGTTCGGGATCGAAAACAGCACGTCTGCGAGCGCCAGGAACATCGGTTTGAAAACCATAGTTTGCCCGCGGAAGATCTTCTGGGTTTGCATCCAAAGCGAATAGGCCAGCCGGCGTGGGATTTTTGCCCACGGATAGAACAGAAAATACAAATGCCAGTCGTTGCGAAGGTTTCGCCGGTAGCGCAGGGAAAACCCTTTCATCGTCCGGCGCGCTTTCATATCGACGCGGTGGTGCACCAATAGCTCCGGAACGTAATGGATTTCCCATCCGAAACGGAATAAATGCAGCGCCGCAAACATTTCTTCGCCATAAAACTCAAACCATTCCGGATAGTTGGGAATGTTGCGCCAAGCTTCCATGCGCCAGATGTGGCCGCAACCCACAAAACCCTTGACGCGGTGCATCTTGTCTAGGCTTTCGGTCCGGTCAGGCGCTTCCATTCCCCAGAAAATGCGACACGCCATCAGGCCGCATTGTGGATATTTCTCCAAATGACGGGCAATGGCTTCGAGCGGGTTTTCGGTTAGGAAATGGGCATCGTCATCGAGCGAAACGGCATACGTGGCCGATGTTTCGTTGAGCATTGTATTGCGGCAAAAGATGTAGCCTTTTGACGATTCGTTGCGGTGCAGGACAACCTGCGGGAATTGCGCCTTAATGGCGTCGGATGTGCCGTCTGTGGAACCGTCGTCGAACACTACGCAAGCTACGGTTGGCGAGAGCAGTGGCGCGATTTTCGAAAGCGTGAGCATCAAATCATCCCTGCGGTCTTTGGTGGAAATCAGGATGGAAAATGTTACCTGTTCCATTTGAATTTGATGAAGATTTTTCCGAGGAGCCATTTGCAGAACCGGATGGGTTTGGCCTCGATGACAGTCGGACGGATGCGGTGGAAAATTTCTGTATCCAAGAGATCGGCGCCTTCATTTCGATGCCCGGAAACCACATCGTCAAGCGTGTTGCCCATATGGTAGATATAATTTTCTACCGTAGAAAGACGGTGCAGCCCGGCGTCGTCGGCCAAGCGGTCTATAAAATTTTCCTCATACGAATTCTTGAACTTTACCTCAGGAAACGTATAGACATTCCTGAACTGGCCTGTGCGGTAAGTAGCCACGACATGGTATGCGCCAATCACGGCTGGCTGCGGCATTCTCAAGATGAACTGTTTTTGCCGCCAGTCGAAATCGGCGCCTTTCCGTTCGATAAGCTTTGGTAAATTCGTGCCTTTAAGATACAAATCTATGGCGTCGTCCGAGACGTGTTTGCCGTAAGACACGTTACCGTAAAGGCTGTTCATCCCAAACACGCTCTTGTTGAAATAAAATGTCGTGAACGGGCACGGATGCGGTGATACGACGCCTGCTTTCGGGTGGTCCGAAAATACGTCGAAAACGGCTTGTTCCCAGCCATCATAAAATAAGATATCGGCATCGGATATGGTCACGAACTCCTCATACACGCCGCGCACTTCGCTGAGTACGGCATAAACCTTTCCTTTGTTTTCGAGGTGTTCGACGTATTTGTCAATGGCGTGCCGATACTTTTGCGCGACTGCTTTGCCGCGAAGTCCGCTTCCGTTGTCGATCAAGGTAATGCAAGTAGTCTGCGGATTAACGGTTTGCACCAACGATGATAGGCATTTGTCCAGCACGTCGGGCAATTCACGGAAGTATTCCTCGTCGCTGTCGGGGATGTAAAAAACAACCACTACACGATGTTTCCACAATGTATTCGTAGTTCCTTTTTCCTTTTCTGGGTTATTGCCTACCCGCATATCTATGGTTTAAAGTGACGATGATTTCCCGAAGGAATTTGAAAACCCGGCCCAACTCAAGCCTTAACAGATAGTAAGATAAAATTTTAATGGCATATCCGACAGCTTTTTTATTGACAAGATAAATTCTCTCGGCCTGATCAAAAATAAGTTGCTGTTGCGCCTTGCTAAAATGCTTGATGTGTCCGAGTAAAACAATGTAGAACCGTTGTGAGGCGCTGTTCTTGACCAGCAGATTGTCTTTTTTACCGCTGATGCTGACCTCGGAAACCCTTACATTCACCACGCTGCCCAACGTAAATACATTCCCGAAACCCGAAAATTCCAACACCGCAAGTTCGTCTGAATGCCACGCCAACGGAAAGTCACGAAATTTCTTCGTCTTCGCGGTATGCTGGTCAAAAATGTATTCGCTCAAGGAACTGCGCGACCGGTGTTGGTATTTGCGGATCAGGAAATCAGTAGCCGTTTCAATTTCCGGATGCGAATACAGGTCTGAAATCGGCGCCGATGAGGCATTAATCTTTCGGGTGACAAACCTGATAACCTTAATATTCAGGGCTTCAATGGTGGCTGCGCGCGCGTAAAAAGACGCCACACAATCTGGCTCGAGTGTATCGTCGTCGCCGAGAATCATAAGCCAGCGTTCGTCACGCGTCATGGCCATGCAACGTTCCCATTGCCGCACCAAAGAAACGCTGCCCAGATTTTCATTGAAACGCTTGTAGTGAAAGTCAAACGCATCTTTGAAACGGGCGAGCACAGGATCGGGGCTCTCCGGACTGGCATCGTCGCCCATGTAAACCGTGAAGCGTTTGTCGGTCTGGGCGGCTAAAGATTGCAGCGTTTCCTCCAAAAACCGCAACCGGTAATATGGTATGACGATCGCCAGCATCTATTTAAAAACCGATTTGACTTTGCGCCAGATCTTCGAAGCAATTTTTTTGGGTTTCTTTCGGTTTGATTTCACGTACGAATAGCTTTTGTACAGCGCGAAAGCCTTGCGGTATATAGCACTTTGCTCAAAACTGTTCTTGGATTGCTGCAACTCAGAGAGTGCACGGCTGTAAAACATTACGCGTCGGGTAAGCGCCAGAACGTTATTGGCTTGCCCAGGTGAATGCTGGCGGTATTCCAGATTCGTGTTGGTCACTTTCTTGGCATCCCAGCCCTGGTTGACCATGCGTTGGAACAAGTGGTAATCCTCGGCTGTGCCGGAAGCTTTGTACCCGCCAACGGCTTCGTAAGCCTTTCTCCGGAACATGGACGAACCTTGGATGAAATTACCGGCCTGAAGTTCGGCCTGTAAATCATTCCGGTTTCCGAACACAGGAAAACTGATTTGATAGTAGGTCTCGCCGATGACGCCGCCCTGTCTCGAGGCCGGAAACGTTTCGTAGAGTTTTTTGGCCCGCGGCCCAAAGAGTGCATAGTCCGTATAGGCCACGCCGATATTGGCATCTGAATCCAATACGTCTGCCGAAGCCTCGAGGTAATTGCTTACCAAACGGTTGTCGGCGCCAAGGAAGAAAATATAGTCGCCGGTGGTTAGGCTGATGGCTTTGTTGAAATGATCCACAATGCCGAGATTTTTAGGGTTTCGGTTGTACCGGACCAGATGCGGATATTTTCGTACATAGGTTTCGGCAATCAGCTGCGTATCATCGTCTGAGCAATCATCTGAAATCAAGATTTCATCGGGCAGAATGGTTTGCCGCAGTACAGACTCGACGGCCTCAATCAAGAATGCGCCATAGTTGTAAGAGGCGACGATACATGAGATTTTCGCGCCCCGAAGCGACGTTTTACTCACTACAGTCAGGCGATTGAGGATGTACGGATCTGTATCGTTGCCTTGGATGCAACTCACCGCTCCGACGAAATTTTTCCTGACTTCGGCAACCAACACATCATTGAATTCTCCGTGCGGGTAGGCAAACCACTTGAAACCATCCGGATCGAGTGCTTTTACATCTTCCGGGATTGAAAGTTCGTGGGCGATGCGTTCACGATCTGTGATGTCTTTCATATTCGGGTGGCTGCGCGTGTGCCATTGCAAACGACCCTTGTTTTGAACGAGTTCCTTGAGTTCTTCGGCCGAGGCAAACGCCGAATTGGGTTCAACCGAGTCAAACTCATTGGGCAACCCAATATAATCTGACGTGACGAAAAGTTCGAACGGATAGTCAAACTTTCGCATGATCGGCAAGGCATACTCGAGGACGTTTTTATAGATACCATCAAAAGTAATCACGACCTGATTGGGGTTGGCCGGGTCGTAATCGTCGAGATACACCACTTCCTTGTGGGCGATTTCGGCCATTTGCCGGTAAAAATCGTTCACGAAAACCCACCACATTGTTGGCGAACTCGGAAAGACTTTGTGGTACATGAGTATCATTTGACGTAAATTTCGAGGTTATGGGTAAACTGCCTATAATCGTAAAAAGTCTGCTTGATCTTCAAGTACGGGAATTGTGATTGGTACCATTCATCAATGTGTACAGATACCAGCACACCGCCTTTTTCAAGCAACGAGTCAACCAGCAAATACACCAGCTTGTCTGCTTTGTCTATATACTGCGGGTACAACACGCCGGTGATGACAATAAGGTCGAACTTTTGGTCAAAAAGTTTCGTCAGTTCAAAGATGGAACCTTGCTTAAAATGCAAACGATTGGTCGCAATTCCTTGTGCGTGTGCAATCGCGGTTTCCGAAATATCGACGCCATAGACTTGGTCACCGGGCAGCTCTTTGGTGATGAAACCTTGCCCGCACCCGATATCCAAAACATTTCGGTATGCCCGAACCGGCAGTTCGGCAAGCAATACGTCGCGGCGTTGCAAATCGTCTGGGTTGTTGTCATAACCCCACGGGTCGGCTTGGCTGTGGAACTGGTCGAGCTCTTCCTTTCTTTGTATCATGGCATTCTCCAATTGTGATCTATGGTGATCATTCCCCATTGCGGGTTCACGGTCTTTCCGTTCCCAAAAATATCATTTTCCTCGACGTTAAACTCCGCTACATTCTCAATATAGTCCTCAACCCCGAAAATAGAAGATACAAAACAGTTAAGTTGGTAGCTGCCTTTTACCAAACACAGCCCGGGCACTTCGCATATTACCGTTCCGGAAGGCGGAATCTGTTTGAGCTGGTTTTTGAATTCGGACGAAATGCTGATGATTTTATTTTCGCGCATGTCCCAGATGCTGATCCCAAAAGCCGAAATCGTCGCGGCATGGTCAAGTTGTTCGTATTGAAGTTCCACGACGAGATTTGAACCGGTCCGAAGATCATCCGGATTGTGGATCACCGCCGAGGTAATCCTCGCGCGGCCACCGCCCACGCGGTCTGTCCGATCACGCAATTCCACATCGGTCAAGGCTTTGTGGCTCCGCAGGTATTCGTCGATTACTGCACCTACGTCGCCAGTGTGTTTCAACTGCCCATTTTTGAGCAAGATTCCGGTCCTGCAAAGGCTTTGTACGGCAGCCATGTTGTGGCTTACGAAAAGTACGGTTCTGCCCTGTCCTTTGCTGATGTCGCCCATTTTGCCAAGACATTTCTTCTGGAATTCGGCATCGCCTACCGCAAGTACTTCGTCAACAATCAGGATTTCACTTTCGAGATGTGCAGCCACCGCAAAGGCAAGCCTGACATACATACCGGAAGAATATCTTTTTACAGGCGTGTCCACATATCGCTCCACACCCGAAAAGTCTATGATTTCATCTAATTTACGGGTAATCTCTTTTTTGCGCATGCCCAAGATCGCGCCATTGAGGTAAATGTTTTCGCGTCCGGTAAGTTCGGGATGAAAACCGGTACCCACTTCCAAGAGGCTGGCAATGCGCCCGCGCACCTTGATTTGGCCCGCTGTGGGCGCGGTAACACGTGACAACACCTTGAGAAGCGTACTTTTTCCAGCGCCATTTCTGCCGATAATGCCCACGGCGTCCCCTTGGTTGACTTCAAAGTTGATGTCGCGCAATGACCACACAATATCGCTGGCACCCTTGATGCTTCGGTCATTGGTTTCGCCAATCTTCAGGAACGGATCTTCCTTTCCCATAACTTTGGTGATCCAGAAACGTTCGAGATCGCGCGAAATGGTGCCCGTTCCAAATTGTCCGATTTGGTAGGCTTTTGATAATTGTTCAACTTTAATGACCGGTTTCCCCATTAGATCGTATCTACGAAATTCTTTTCGGTTTTATTAAAAATAACCACACCGAGGAAAAATACTACGATGGTCACCAAGGACGAATACCCGATGCTTGCCGCAGAAAATTCTCCTTTACCCAAAAACGCAAACCGGAATGCTTCAACAATTCCGGTCATGGGGTTCATCTCGATGACCCAAGCCTTGCCGGGAAATTTCGACTTGGCTTCACTGAGCGGATAGATAATCGTAGTGGCATACATCATGAGTTGCACCCCAAAGGTAATCAGGAATGTAAGGTCTTTGTATTTTGTGGTGACCGCCGTGATGATGAGTCCGAGTCCGAGACCGAGCAGCGCCATGAGCAACACCAAAACAGGAAAAAATGCCATGGCGTAGGTCACTTGAAATTCGGCGCCCTGGACAGCAAAAAAACACATCATCCCGACGAGCAACAATAGTTGCACACCAAACCTGACGAGGTTACTTACAACAATCGACAACGGCATGATGAGCCTCGGGAAATACACTTTACCAAAAATGCTAGCGTTGTCACGAAACACGGTACTGGTCTTGGTTAGGCAATCGGAAAAATAGTTCCAGGCCGTAATACCAGACAGGTAAAAGAGCGCTTTCGGAAGCCCGTCTGTACTGATGCCTGCCAGGTTGCCGAAGACGAAAGTAAACACCAGCATCGTGAAGATGGGCTGGATGAAAAACCACAGCGGGCCAAGTATGGTTTGCTTGTAAAAACTGACGAAATCACGCTTGACGAACATCGCCAGCAGGTCACGGTAGCGCCACAAGTCGCCCCATTTCACATCAAAAAGAGACGTTTGCCCTTTGATGACTAAATCCCAGTCTTCCTGATGGTCGTGAGGTTTCATTTTGGTGGAGTATTACAGGCTGCAAATATAAAAAAATACCAACACGGGGCTGGCTTATTTCGCTGTGTTTTACGGGCAATTGAATAATTTTTTATTTACATTTGAAGGCAACCAAAAGCACTTCATTTGTTCTCGTTTCTCAGCAAAAAACCGTTTTTGAAAGACCTGATCCCCGGTGGTCATACGGACATTCATTCGCACATTCTCCCGGGAATCGACGATGGCGCCAAAACCATTGATGATTCGATTACGCTCCTGAACGGGCTAACCGATGCAGGTTGCACACAATTCGTCACGACACCGCACGTGATGCGAAGCGTCTGGGACAACACCCGGGAAGGCATCGAAGCCAAACTCGCCGAAACCCGGCAATTGCTGGAAAGCCGTGGCATCAATATGTCCATACGTGCCGCCGCCGAATACCTGCTCGATGCCAATTTTGCGGAACAGTTCAAAACCGAGCCGCTGCTCACGCTGAAAGACAACTACGTATTGATTGAGATGTCATACATCAACCCGCCGATCCAGTTATTTGAATTCTTGTTTGAGTTGCAGGTTGCCGGCTACATACCGGTATTGGCGCATCCGGAGCGTTACGGGTTTTACCACAAAGATTTCGGGAAATACGAGCAATTGAAAAACGCCGGCTGCTATTTCCAGATCAATTTGCTTTCAACGGTAGGTTATTACGGGGAAGGCGTTTACAATACCGCCGAAAAGTTGCTCAAAAAAGGCATGATTGACTTTACGGGTTCCGATGCGCACCATGACAAACACATCGCGGCGCTGTCTAAACGTGTGCAATTGAAAGACACGAAGCCACTGGTTGATGCGATGACCAACAACAAGCTATTCCAGCACTGACTTTTTTTACTTTTTCGAAAGTCTTTGGTACCAAGGCTTTTTCTCCTCCGGCTTGCCATAACCGTAGCCGTACCCATAGCCGTAACCGTAGCCATAGCCGTAGCTTTTCGAATAGTCCAGGCCATTGAGCAGGATAGACATGTTCGGTAGTTTGCTTTCGCGGTGTAGCGCTTCCGGAATAGACAACGCGCCTTTTTTCAAGTAGTTTGCGCGAACGGCGTAGACGAAGACATCTGCGTATTGCTTGAGCAGCAAAGTGTCGGTAACCAAACTCACCGGCGCCGTGTCCACAATCACGTAATCGTAGTCTTGTTTCACCTTGGCGAAAACCTCGGCAACTTTATGGTTGTTGAGCAATTCGGCCGGGTTTGGCGGAATCACGCCCGATGGCATCACCCAGAAATTGTCGAAACCGTCTTGTTTATAAATAATGTCACTCAAGGCGTATTTGTCGCTCGACAGGTAATTGCTCACCCCAACATTTGACTTGATATTGAGGTATTCCGTGAATTTCGGATGGCGCAAATCCATCCCCATCAAGAGCACCTTCTTGCCGTAAAGCGCGAGTGTTTTCGCAAGGTTGACCGAGATAAACGTCTTGCCTTCCTTCGGCATGGTCGAGGTGATGAAAATGGTTTTCGCCACGCCCGGCGTACTTTGGGCCAACATAAATTCGAGGTTGGTCAGGATAATCCGGAAAGACTCTGCGGTAGCGCTGCGGCTGTCCAGTTCGGCATCAGACGATTCTTCAGACAACGGAATATCGCCCAGGTACGGAATTGACGTATGCTTCTCGACATCGTTCCTTGAATGTATTTTGTTGTCGAGCAAATCCAACAAGAAAATGATTCCGATCGGCAAGAGCAAGCCCATCAAAATTGCCAAGAGGTAAATCATCCGCGTATTTGGCGACACCAATCCGTTGGTGTAAGCGGCATCGATCACTTTCGCTTTCGGCGAGGTCACCGCCAACGAAATAGCCGTTTCTTCGCGTTTCTGCAACAAATACAGATACAATGATTCCTTGATTTGTTGCTGTCGCGCGATGACTTTATACTTGCGCTCGTTGGTTGGCACCTGGCCGACTTGCCCAGCAAAAATCGCTTCCTGGCGTTGCAGATCACGCTGGTTGATCTTGAGCGAACTCATGATGTTGCTCAAACTTTCCTGAATGCTGTAACGTACGCCGCGAAGTTGCTCGTCCATGCTGATGACGCGCGGGTTTTTTTCGGTGCCTGACGTCAAGATTCGTTTGCGCTCGAGCACCAATTTGTTGTATTCGTCAATCAGTCCGGACGCTGCCGATGCATTTCCTGCCGCAGACAGCACATTGGCCGGAATAAGATCCTGGTTGGTGACTTTTTTGACCAAATCCAGCATGTAGCCGGCCACTTTCATCTGTGTTTCATTCTCGGCGACCGCTTTCTCGTACGCTGCAGACGAATTCAGGCTCAGGCTGGCATCCGAAGTCAAGTCCGTCAATCGGTTGCTTTTCTTGAACACCTCGGCATTGCGCTCTACGCTGTCGAGTTCCTCAGAAATAATGATCAGCCTTTTGCGGATGAATTCTGAGGTATTTCGGGCGATGATGTTCTTGTCTTCGGCCGCGTCGTAATTGTATTGCTGGATGAGTGCGTTGAGGAAATCGACCCCTTTTTCCGGGATCGGATCGGTCATCGAAAGTTTGATGATACTCGTTTTCTTGCCCGTCGTTTCCACGTTAAGGCGTGCGTTGTACGATGCCGCCTTTCTTTCGATGGACGTGATTTTAACCGTAATCGGGTTGTCGGAAATCGTCTTCTTGAAATTGTTGACAATGATGAACGTGCCCCAAGCCGTGTCGATTTTCTGGCCGAACGAATACAGTTTCGGGCTTTCCTTCAGGTTTCCGGAGAGTTCGAATTGCTTTTCGGAAACCGGCTTTACAATGAATGTTGCGTCCTTATGGTAGAAGGCGTCTTTCTTGTCGGTAAACAGCACCTTAATCGGCGAATTCTTATAGGATTCAGGGCTGATGATGCGGCCTTCCACAAAATACGACACGTTGAATTCTAAATCCTTTATGACGTTCTGCGACAACGTCCTGGACTGTAGGATCGCGATCTCATTGTCGATGGTATTCTTGCCGCCGGTGATGATGCCCAAATCGGCGAAAGCGTCCAGTTCAGAACCGCCTTTCTTATCGTCCTTGATCAAAATCGTGGCCGACATGCCGTACTGCGGCACCGAATAGCGGATGTAGAAAAATGCGCCCACCAAAGCCAGAACCACCGAAAGGACAATCCATTTCCAGTGTTTGATGAACTTGAATAACTGCTCTTCCAGGTTAATGGCCTGTTCGGGTTGCGACGAAGAATTGTTTAACGGTTGCATCATAACCTGGTGATAAGAAGCGTAGTAGTGATAAGGAAGCTGATGATCGAAATAATGGTCGTGACGTTGCTGCCAATAGCCGTAGAATCAACCTTGGCACGGCGCGGCTCCACGTAAACGACATCGTTTTGTTTCAGATAGTAGTAGGGAGAATTCACGAAATCGGCCTTGGTGATGTCCACCCGGACGGAACTTCTCTCGCCGTTGTTTTCGCGCACGATCAAGATGTTGTCGCGCATGCCGTACAAAGTCAAATCGCCAGACATCGCAATGGCATCGAGCAACGTCAATCGGTCACTGTCGAGGCTGACGCGTCCTGGCCTGTTCACTTCGCCCAAAACTGTAACCTTAAAATTCAGGAAACGGAGCGTCACTACCGCATCCACGACATAAGGTTTCAACATATTGCGAAGCATGTCGCTGAATTCTGAACGGGTAAGCCCTGCCACTTTGATCGGGCCGAGCACCGGATATTGTATCATGCCGTCTTTGGTCACGAGATAAGCCCTTTCGCGAGGCTCGTTCCCTACAAAGCCTTGCGAGGCAACCTGCGGATTAAACGGCTGTGCAGCTTCCTGATTTTGAGAGGTTACCGTAATATAGAGTAAATCGTCCGGCTGGATGATGGGTTCGTAGTTGGGCAGCGATGAACTTCCGGATCCCGAATCGCCTTGCAGGTAAACAATTTTTTTCTTCGACACACAAGAAACGGCGGCAAAGAGCATGAAAATGTAGAGTACGTATTTTTTGAAATCCATAGGTTTTGCCGGTTAAGCTTAACGGCCCGCAAATATAAGATAAATCTCGGTCACCGAGCCACAAAGACCGCATTTGTCATTGGTCGAGCATTTGGAACATCGAATTCAAGCTCTTGAATTCCGGAACGATTTTCTTCATCTTAAAGACGATTTCGTCGTTGGTGATGTACTTGGCGGTTTCGCACAAATCTTTTATTGACATGCTGACTTGTTCAAAATCGTCGGCCGGATCGATGGCAATCATGATCTGGTCGTTGTGCGTCGGCAGCGTTTTAGACGTATCGTTGAGCAATTCCTCAAATAATTTTTCACCCGGACGAAGCCCGATGATCTTGATCTCGATTTCCTTGCCCGGCGTATATCCGGCCAGCCTGATCATCTTTTTGGCCAGGTCGATGATTTTCACCGGCTCGCCCATATCAAAGATGAAGATTTCGCCACCGTTGCCCATCGTTCCGGCTTCCAACACCAGTTGGCAGGCTTCGGGAATGGTCATGAAATAACGGATGATTTCCGGGTGCGTAATCGTAATTGGGCCGCCTTCCTGGATTTGTTTGGTGAATAATGGTACAATAGAACCGTTAGAACCCAATACATTCCCGAAACGCGTCGTGATGAATTTCGTGGCGTTGTCGCTTTCCTGCTGAAGTTTGTAATGTAAAGACTGGACGTATTTTTCGGCGATTCGCTTGCTCGCCCCCATGACGCTGCTCGGGTTTACGGCCTTGTCGGTGGATACCATGACGAAACGTTCCACTTCATATTGATTGGCCAGATCGGCGAGGTTCATCGTCCCGAAGACATTCGTGCAAACAGCCTGCGACGGATTTTCTTCCATCAACGGCACGTGTTTGTAGGCCGCCGCATGATACACAACATCGGGGCGGTACGTCCTGAATACATTTTCGATCACGTCCCAATTGCGGATATCGGCCAAAACCGTCTTGATCTTAACGGCTGGGTTCAGCCCATTGATTTCCAGCGCCAAGTTGTGCAACGGTGTTTCCGCCTGGTCGAGCATCACGATTTTCGATGGCCCGAACTCAAGCACCTGACGCACGATTTCGCTTCCGATAGAACCGGCCGCGCCCGTGATGAGCACTTTCTTGCCCTTGAGTTGCTTGGAGATTTCGTCCATGTGCAAGTCAATCGGTTTTCGCTCGAGCAAGTCCTCGATTTCGAAACTCTTTACTTTTTTGGAGATGTGGTCTTGGTCTTCCCAGTCGGTAATCACCGGAACGGTAAACACCTTGAAATTGTATTCAAGACATTCTTCCACGATGGCTACGATTTCCTCACGCGATAAACCTTTCTCGGCAATGATCAGCGCTTCGGCCTTCATGGCGCGCATAATCACGTGAATGCTCTTGTTCTGGTTGACGATGGGCAAATTCAAGATGCGTTTCGAGGTCTTGTCCTGATGGTATTTATCGATGAAACCGCGAAGTTTAAAACGCGCCGGGGTTTCGGTCTTCAAGGCGTTGGCGATGGAAATCGCGTTGGCATCTGCACCGTAAATCACGAGCGGCATCAACTTTTTCGCATCGACCGAATTGGCGTACTTCTCAAAGAAATGCTTGACCAAAATCCTGAACAAGAACAGCAACAGAAACGAAATCACATAGCTGATGAACAAACCAGTGTTCATGTATAACTGTTGCCCGAACACCAACAGCCACGACAAATTGATGGCCGCCAAAGCCACGAAAGCCGTAGAAGTTGACACCAGCAATTTTACGCAGTCGATGAATGTGGAATGCCGGATAATGCCCGCGTATGTGCGATACAACAAAAAGAAAAACGCATTGACGAAAATCACGAGCGCATACCGAACCGGCATGTTCAGGTTTTTGTAGAAGTTTGCCGACAAGCTTTCGACGATGAAATAGGTCACGACGCTCGCTACAAAAACGATGAAGACATCAATCAAAAAGATGATCCAGCGGGGCAAATAGCCCATATTCCGGAATCTCTTTTTGGAGATCTTGGCCATCATATATTTAAATGCAGCGTTCATTTTGGTGTTTCAGGGATTTAAAATAATACTTTTTATTGATAATCAGCTAAAAAAAGCATCAAATGTTAATTTTATCCTATCGCGGTCGGCGTCGCTGAGATTAGAACCCGACGGCAAACACAAGCCGTTGTTGAACAATTCCTCACAGACTTTTCCGCCATAGTACGGATACTTTTCAAAAATCGGCTGCAAGTGCATCGGCTTCCACAATGGGCGGCTTTCAATGTTGGCCGCCTCAAGCGCCAGCCGCAGACTTTCGCGGTCTTTCCCAGATGCCGGATCTACGACGATGGCAGACAGCCAATGGTTGGAAACATAATCTGGACCCGGTTCAGAAAAGACAGACACGCCCTTAACGCCCGCAAAATAATTCTTGTAAAACCGGTGCATGGCCTGCCGCGCCGACACATGCATTGGCAAGACTTCCATCTGCCCGCGCCCAATTCCCGCGCATATATTGCTCAGGCGGTAATTGTACCCGATTTCACTATGCTGGTAGTGCGGTGCATTATCGCGTGCCTGTGTAGCCAAGAAAACAGCTTTGTCCTTGATTTCCCTACTTTTGGCCACGATGGCGCCGCCGCCGGAGGTCGTAATGATCTTATTCCCGTTGAACGACAACACGCCGATATCGCCCAGCGTACCGCAACTTTTACCTTTGTACGTGCTGCCCAAGGCTTCGGCACTGTCTTCCAGCACCGGAATGTCGTATTTCTTGGAAATGGCCAAAATCTCGTCGGCCTTGAACGGCATGCCGTATAAATGCACGGCGATGATGGCTTTTGGTTTCTTTCCTTTGGCGATGCGGTCGGCAATTGCCGTTTCCAAAGCCTGCGGACACATGTTCCAAGTTTCGGGTTCGCTGTCCACAAAAACCGGCGTTGCGCCCTGATACAGAATAGGGTTGCACGAAGCCGAAAACGTAAAACTCTGACAGATGACTTCGTCGCCGGCTTTTACGCCCAGCAAGACCAATCCCAAATGGATGCCGGCCGTGCCCGAAGACAAAGCCGCCACATGCAAATCATCGCCTAAAAAACCGGCAAGATCGTTTTCAAATCTGGTAACGTTGGGGCCGAGCGGCGCTACCCAGTTGGTATCGAACGCTTCCTGTACAAATTTCTGCTCGCCGCCGCCCATGTGCGGAGACGAAAGCCATATTTTGGGTTGACTCATAAGCTTTTGAAAATCGGTACAAAAGTAAGTGAATCAGGCCAATCCGCAGTCGAAATTGTTAAAAATTATTTGGTGCCGAATGCCGTGCGCCACATGATTTTTATATCGCCGAAGAAAGTGCGATGCCTGTAGTAGTCAAGGTTCATTTTTACCTTGTCCGGAAAAATCACCTCATCGTTGTATTGCAGCGGATGGGGCACCGATGACAGAATTTTCTCCTCATTGAAATACTTGAGCGACGCTTCGCTGGTTAAGCCCGGCCGAAGTTCGAGGATTTTACGCGCCTCGCCTTCGAGCTTGTCATAATAACCGGGCACGTCGGGCCGCGGCCCNACGAAACTCATCTCGCCGATCAGTACGTTAGCCAGTTGCGGCAATTCGTCAAACTTGGACTGCCGGAGAAAACGACCGATGGCCGAAATGTGCCCGGTTTTAGGATGCATCGTCCGAAATTTGAAAATCGTGAAAGTCTGTCCGAATCGGCCAATCCGGATTTGGTTGAACAACCCGCCCGATTGGGTGTCGATGGCCGCCACAACCCAAAGCAAAAGTAGGAACCAGCCCAGCAAAAGCAGCAGCAAACAGGACAACGCCATATCGAACAGCCGCTTCGCCACCGCTCAATCGCCTTTAACGGAAATCAACGTATCGCACTTGGCGAACACTTGGTCATACTGCCTTGAAAATCGGGAGAAGTCGAAATCGTCGCCGGCCAGCCAAGCCAGGATGGCTTCGGGAAAATGCCCGCCGGACATGTGCGTAAACGGATAGCCGCCGCCAAACCTCGGATTCAACTCAAGCAAATAGTATTTTCCGTCCTTTACAAAAAAGTCACAGTCCAAATTGCCGATGTGGCCCAGCGCGTTGCCGAGTTTTTGCCCGATGGCTTCCAATTCAGGCATGTTGCGCAGCACGGCTTTGTCTGTCTCGCCGGCACGCATCGCCAGCTTTTCCTTGACATATACGGCTCTGGTGTTGCCATTGAAATCGTTGAGGATGTCCACCCCAAATTCTTTCCCGCCGATTTTTTCCTGGATGAGAATGGCGCGGTCTGCGTCGGCTTTTGAGGCTTCTGACAGAATGGAACGCATCACGCGCGTCTTTTGCAATCGGTAGGACAACTCAAGTTCTTCCCTGTTTTCCGGAAAATCGATTCCGATGGAAGCACTGCCCCAACGCGGCTTGACCACGAGCGGAAACTGCAGCTCGCCCGAATCGATCGCGGCCTGCGCCGCTTCCAAGGTCAAATACGTTTTGGGTTGCGCGATGCCGATGGACTGCCCGAATTCAAAGGTTTTCCATTTGTCGAAACAGATATCGATGACGCGATCCGGCGACACGATAATTTTTACGCCGATGGCTTCAAATTTCTCGCGGACGGCCGCCAAGACAGGCAATTCCAAATCGTTGAGCGAAATCACCGCGTTGACTTTTTCCTTTTTGCAGATGTCGAGAATGGCATCGGTGTAATTTTCGGCATAAACAGCGGGCACAGCGTAAGTGACATCGGCCATGGCGAGCGCTGGAGCAGAAAGTTGCATGTCGGCGCCGATGATGTTGCCTTTTCCGGCCAGCGCTTCCTTGAAAAATTGCAGCAGATAATGCCGGCGGCCTGCGCAAGTAAAGAGAATGTTCATCAATATTTGTGGTTTAGGGAAACAACATTTTTGAGCAGACGGCCCGCATGGAGATTATTGAGGTTGTCAATCGCGTCGTCCAGGTGCCAGAAACCGCTGTCGGCGTAACCCGCGCGGTGTGGCGACATCGTGACGTTGTCCAGTTCGTGGAATTTATTTCTCGCCGACGGAAAGGTCTTATCCTCGCCCGCTTTCGGGTAATTGTACCACACGTCGAGCGCCGCGGCACCGATGCTTTTGTCTTGCAAAGCCTTGTATAGCGCTTCTTCGTCTATCAATTCGCCGCGCGAAAGATTGATGAGTACGGCCTTTTCGTTCATGCCCGATAAAAAGTCCGCATCCACGATGTTCCGGGTTTCGGGCGTCAAGGGTAAAACAAGGAATAAAAAGTCTATACCGGCCAATTCGGCTTGGATGTTATCGACCGTAAAATAATCGGCGGCGTAACCGGAAACCGGCGTTCCGCTGCGGCTGAACACTTTGAAATGACAGCCAAACCCAGAGAGCATTTTGTGCAGTTGCTGCCCAATAGCGCCAAAACCCACAAAACCAACCGTTGACCCGATGACCATTTTTGAAAACGGCGACACGGCATTTCCGGTAGGTTTTACGCGGTTCCATTCGCCGGCGCGCATCTGCCGGTCATGGTAGGAAATCTTCTTCGCGGCATCGAGCATCATCGCCACGCCATGCTCGCCCACAATGACGGCGTTGGAGTGCGAATTGGCCACCGTGACATTGTATTTCTGAAGCAGGTCGAAGTTCAAATTGTCTACGCCTGTCCAAGGAATTTGCGCCAATTTGAGGTTTTTTGCGGCTTGCAGGATCGGCTCGGCGAGGTTGCCACCGAAAAGCACGTCTGCGTCTGCGGCGGCTTCGGCGATGGCTTCGGGCGTGAATGCCGAAGGTGTAACGATGTGGATGCCTGCGTCGATCCGCTCGGCGATGTATTGCAAATCAGTATCGAAAAAAGGTTTGGTGAGTAGGACTTTCATGGTGTAGGCTGGATCAATCGTCTATTGAATTTTTATGATTTCTTATGGCTTTTCCGTAACGCGGACCGCTTCACTTTTTGTAGGGATAATACCGCCCCTTCCCTGACGGTAAGATCGGCATACGAATTTATTGTCTGGTGCGGCAAAACCGCCTCGTTTGTTAAATCTAACGATATTCCCTGCCGCAATCGGCTATAACGTTTTGATGAAATCTTCCATCAAGCGCAATCCTTCTTCCACAATTTTATCATCCGTGGCAAGCGAAATCCGGACATGGTCATCCCAATGGTCGCCGAATGCAATACCCGGTGTCGTGGCTACGCCGGTGGCTTCAATCAACCGAGCGCAAAATGTATTGGAATCCATGCCCAGTTTTGAAATGTTCATGAACGCAAAAAATCCGCCTTGTGGCGCAATGCCCGAAACCTTGTCGAGCCGTCCAATCATATCGTTGTACAACTTGAACCTGGCCGACAACTTCCCATTATAGTCCACCAGATAATCCTGCGAAATGTCAAAGGCTTTCGCCATACCTTCCTGAATGAAGGTACACGTATTGGTGTTGGTATGTTGTTGGTATTTCAACAGGTTGTGCTTGAATTCCGATGGAAAACACGCGTAACCCAAACGCCATCCGGTCATGGCGTGCGATTTCGAAAAACCATTGATTGTGATGACGCGCGTGGGTTTTTCCTCCAATGAACCGATGCTGAAATGCTTGTTATCGTCCAACACCAATTTCTCGTAAATCTCGTCCGACACAATGTAAAAATCAAGTTCCTCGGACATGGCGAACAACTCGGTTAATTGTTCTTGGCTGAGCATGTAACCCGCAGGATTGTTCGGGCTGTTGACAATGATGGCTTTTGTTTTTGGCGTCACTTTCGCGCGTATTTCATCGAGTTGCAGCGAAAAATCCACTTTGCTCACATCCACCGTCACGACTTTGCAATCGTATTCTGCGATATAGACTTGCGGCACGAAACTCACGAACGACGGATTGATCACGATGATTTCGTCGCCTGGTTCCACCATGACCATCATCATGTGCTGAAAGGCTTGCTTGGCGCCGGCGCAGACAATGATGTTGTCTGCCGTCGCGTTGATACCGTTCTCGTTTTTCAGCTTGGCCGCAATCTTCTCCCGGAGCGATTGCACGCCCATCGGGCTGGAATAGTTGGAATTCTTTGTCTGCAATACGGCGACAGTCGCGTCAATAATGGGCTGCGGCGTCCTGAATTCCGGCTCGCCCAGACCCAATGAGATGATCGGCAAACCTTTCTTGCGCCGCTCGTTGGCGGCTTCGGCGAATTTAAGCGTAATCGACTCTCCTATTTCTTCCCTGAATAACATTAGGCAAATGGTTTTACGGTGTTGTTTTGGTCTGCGTTCACGTCGCTTCCGCGGACGACTTTCCACGCGGTCTGGAACAATATCTTGACATCGAGCCAGAAAGACTGGTGGTTCACGTACCAAACGTCCATCTCGAATTTCTTTTCCCACGAAACGGCATTGCGGCCATTGACCTGCGCATAACCCGTAATGCCGGGTTTCACGTGGTGGCGTTGACGCTGTTCTTCGGTGTAATGCGGTAAATACCGAACTTCCAAAGGCCGCGGCCCAACAAGTGAAATGTCGCCTTTCAGGACATTGATGAGCTGCGGAATTTCATCGAGCGAAGTCTTGCGCATAAACGCGCCGGTTTTGGTGATGCGCTGCATGTTGGGCAACAGGTTTCCGTTTTCGTCACGGTTGTTGTTCATCGTGCAGAACTTGATGACGTTGATGATTTTTTCTTTGTAACCCGGTCGCGGATGTACGAAAAATATCGGGCCTTTCGTGGAAACCTTCACCAAAATCATGCACACCAAAAATACCGGCGACAGCAAGATAAGCCCGACAAGCGCGGCCATGAAGTCAAAAAAAGGTTTGATGATGTTTCGGTACATGTGCCACAAAAATAACGAATTATTGTCACGCGCCGGCCACAATCCGGTATTCTTCCAAGATGGCGTTCCAGACCGTTTGCTGCTCGTAACGCGACGCGATAAGCCCTCGTGCGCTTGCGGCCATTTGTTCCCGCAATCCGTCGTCCTCCAATAATCTTTGCATCGCGGCGACCAGTTTCGCTTCGTCTTTAGGCGGCACGATCAAACCATTCTCTCCGTCAATGATGATTTCATTTGC
This sequence comes from Flavobacterium longum, assembly GCF_965137575.1. Taxonomy (NCBI): domain Bacteria; kingdom Pseudomonadati; phylum Bacteroidota; class Flavobacteriia; order Flavobacteriales; family Flavobacteriaceae; genus Flavobacterium; species Flavobacterium longum. The sequence continues at coordinate 349,549 of NZ_CBCRZJ010000003.1, forward strand.
GCCATTGATGTCCGTCACGATACTTGGCAAGTCCATCGCGCCGGCCTGCATGACCACGTTCGGGAAACCTTCGCGGTAACTCGGCAGGACGAATACATCGGCCAAGGCCAGAAAAGGACGCACATCGATTTGGTAACCAGCCGTAATAATCTGTGGCGTGGTTTCGATGGTTTTCAGCGTGAGCGGATCGATTGGGTCGAGGTGCGATTCAAACCGGCCGAGCAACAATAGTTTTGCATTCGGATGGCTTTGCAACAAGGATGAAAATGCGTCCACGAGTTCGCGGATGCCTTTGTCCTTAACCAATCTGCCCACGAAGATAAACACGAAATCGTCGGGATCGATTTTCCATTCCTGGCGTAAATCGCGTTGTTGCGACGAAAAAAGTTCCGAGTCGTAATGCGCGGTATCGATGCCGTTCACGTTGCCGTTGGCGATGATTTTCAAAGGCTTTTTCGTGATGTTGAATTTGATCAAATCGTTCCTTACGCCTTGGCCTTCCGGGAAAATATGCGTCGCGAAACGGCACAGCAACCGGTCCATGGCAATCAGGATTTTTTGCTTGATGCCGGTTTGGGTCGGAAAAATTAACCCGGTAAACATATGGATGCGCACCGGAACACCCGCGAATTTGGCAGCCATCATGCTAAGCAATCCGGCCTTCGGTGTAATGGAATGGACGATATCAGGTTTTTCCTTTTTGAAAAATCTGTACAATTTCCAGAGCGACGCCAAGTCTTTAAGCGGTGCAATTTGCCGCTGCATTTCAATCGGGTGTACGCGCACGCCTTCACGGCTTTCCACCGACCGCAGCCGTTCGCCTTCGCCGGAAACGGCCACAACGTCATAATACTGATTGAGGAATTTCAATTGCCCGCGCAACAAACTGTCGAGCGAAATCGGGACGGTCGAGGTGCGGATGACTTTTTTCATCAGAACATTTTTTCCTTGCGTTTGTATATGGCGCCCGAAAGCCGCGCCGCGCCGTCAATCCCGAGGATTTGACACAAAATACGCAACACCTTTAGTTTGGTATGGCGGACGTATTTCGTGACCGGAAAGTTCTTTTTCATGCGTTCGCGAACGGTTTCCTTGGCGCTTTCGTCGAGCTTTGAATAAGACACGAACGACGTAAAATAGTAGTAGCCGAGATTGTGCAACAGCATGTTTCCGAGCGCCTCTTTATGATTGAGTTTGGGCCGCCAGTCTTCAATGATCGACATGATGCTGTTGATGCCTTTAAGCCCAGCATTGTTGCTCACCGACGCCGACTGGTTCTTGCGGTAGGCGTAAAAAACACCGTTCACGGCGTCAATCGAATGGGCGACGGTAAATACTTTCGCACACCAGTCAATGTCTTCGGCGATGATGCCCGTGCGAAACGCCAAGTGGTTTTGTTTCACGACGTCAGCCTTGATGGCAAAAACCCAAGCCGAACCGGGAAATTGCCCGTTTTCGACCAGGTATTTCACCGTACCCAAATAGTCGTTAGGGTTGATTTGCGCCAAGTCATAATTGCCCCGCTGGATGCTGGTTTTGCCGTTGAGCATGTTGTAATTCTTGCCGTTGTACAAGACAATATCGGTGGCGGTTTTCTGAATGGTTTTGTACACTTCAGACAGCAAATCGGGGCTTTCGATGTAATCATCGCTGTCCACGAAAAGTAAATACGTTCCGGCTGAGGCGGCGATGCCTTCATTTCGGGCTGTCGATGCGCCGCCGTTGGGCTTGTCGATGACTTTGATCCGGAAATCCTTGGCCGCGTAGGACTGGCAGATTTCCAGTGAATGGTCGGGCGAACCGTCGTTGACCAGAATGAGCTCGAAGTCGGCAAAATCCTGCGCCAGTACAGATTCAATGCATTGCGGCAAATACTGCGCAACATTGTACACCGGCACGATAAGGCTGAACATCGGGTTAGCCATAGACTTTGTATTTGAGCCTGAATTTGAGGCTATTGTATTTGACTTTGAAGAATTGGTTGTTGAACCAATAATGTCTGTAATGCGCGTTGAAGTTCTCGATGGTAATCGGTTCATCCAAACTGTCAAACGACTTCGGGTTGATCAAAAACCGCTGAGGGAAAGGCTTCGTGAGGTTGAGCGCCATCTTTCTTTTCTGCAGATGGACGTACAGGAATTCTTCCTTGACGAGTTGCTTTTGTTTGATATAGTAGCGATACACGTGGCCGTCTTCCCAGGTGAAAATCTGCCGCTTCACGCCATCGAGCCGGTAGCGTTGTGTGTCAAAATCCAAGATCGACAGCCGGAAGTTGGTATGATACGGATCGATGTCGGCCGCAAAACTTTCGGTAAACATCGGCCAGCCGTGTTCCATGAAAATGTTGTTGATGCTGCCGTCGAATTTCTCGTCGAACGCAAAACCAAGACGATTGGTCAAGACATGGCGGTACCGCAATTGATCGTCCACTTCTTCCATGAAGCGGCGGTTGTTCTCGGGTGTGTTGCGGAACAGCGTCAAATGCCCAAGTATAAAAATTTTGTCGATTCCCTCAAACTTATCGTAATCGATGAAGCGGTCGAAATTGCCCCAAATGATGTCCGGATCGCAATGGCCCCAAAAATCGTAGCCGTCCAGATGGTTTTCGAAAATGTAGCCGTATGCGGGCTTGAAATCGCAGAGTTTGTGCTTGCGCTCGAGGTTGAGCCTGATGTCGAAACGGGTTTGCATCCGGGCTTTCATGTCTTCCCAACTCATGTGTATGACTTGCATGTTCGGCGGGAAATCGCGTGGCGTGGTATCGTCGGTGAACAACAGCCAGTCTATGGACGGATTCGCCTTGACCGTGTGCAGATACAGGTCAAAATAGTTGGGCAACGTCCCGAAGTACGGCAAAATCAACAGTGTTTTCATGACACCATTTTTCGGTTTTTATAAATCGTCAGCAGGTGCAACGCGATGCCGAACGGAATGGCCGCCAACACCATGAGCCAATTCCTGCGGCCTTTGAAGAAATTCCACTGGCCCAGAATCAGGCAAGCGTTGATGTAATGGATGGCTTGCGTGAACCGGATCTTGAACACGGGTGCCATGTCCATCATCAGCTCGCGCAAATGCTTGAATCCTTTCGGGTTGCGCACGTATTGGCGGTACATCTGCACGCTCGAACCATCGGGCATGTATTCTACGATGCAAACGGATTCGTTCAGGATCAGGATGCGGAAATCGCGCTCGATGAAATGTTGCTTGTAGTAGAGCGAGTAATACTTTTCGCCTTCAAATACCGGAATGGGCGGATATTTCTTCAGGATTTTCGTGACGGAAATGAACTTCTTGTCGCCGCATACAGGAATGACCTTGCCGTTGTCGTCGATGATGACTTTGCAGCCCCAGCCCTGGAACGATTTCAAATCGTCCGGAAACGGTTGCCCGATGATTTTGCCATGCTTGTCTTCGTCCAGCGCGTAAATGCCGCCTATGCCGTCTGCCCGATGGCTACTCCAGAAGTCCAGGATTTTATCTATGGCGTCGGCCGAGACCATATCGTCCGAATCGATGCACATGTTGAGTTCGGTGTTCAGTCGCTCATAGGCCGCGTTGTGCGCCGTGTGCATGCCGCCGTTGGGCTTGTAATAATATTCGATTTCGACTTTCCCTTCGGCGATCCAGGAATCGACGAGCGTTTTGGTGTTGTCCGACGAGCCGTCGTCAATGATGAGCCACTTGAAATCGTTGTTGCGCTGTGCAACCAAGCTGTCGTACAACTGTCCGAGACAGTACGCGCGGTTAAACGTCGGGGTATAAACGGTGAGTGTTTTCATGAGCCGGACAAAATGACGTTCAACAGATAGGTAAAGGCGAAATACAGCAATACGATCGTGCCGACCACACGGTGCTGCCGGGGTACGATGACGTTCTTGAGCATCGGGTAAATCAGCACGACACCGAGCATGAACCACGAAAGGTACGCAAAGCGATTCGAGAAATTCGCCCGGATAATCAAGATCCAGACGCCGTTGGCCATCAAGTAGGTATTGAAAATCTTCACGTACAACGGGTCGTTGAAGCCTTTCTTGATGACGTAATACCAACCGGCAAAAACGCCTGTCATACTATACATGATGAAATCCCAACGGAAGCCCGTTTTCACGATGGACGCGTCGTCGAGCATGGACGTATCGGTGCCGAGATAGCCCGCCAATCGGTCTTCTTCCACAATGCCGCTGGTCAAAAAGAACTGTTCGAGCGCCGAGCCCAGCAACAATGAAAACGGGATGCAGAACAGCCAAAACAGCAGATAAGCCTTGGTATTGCGGTACATGGTCGCGCCAAAAAAAGCGACCGCCGGCAAGAGCAACGACTTGTGAAACAAAATGGCCACGACCATCAGCCCGGCAACGACGATTTTCTTGTCGAAAGCGATGGCATAAAGGAAAACGGAAGTCGCAATGCCGTTGCGGATGCCGTTTACGCCGTACGTCAGAAACGAAAACGAAATCACGAGCATGAAAAAAGCGTAGAACCAATATTCCTTAAAGACCTTTTTCGCGAACAGATACAGCGGCAAAATATATAATACCGTACAGGCGAAAAAGTACATCGTAATGGTCATGAACTTGGCGCTGAACAATGTAAAGAGGTCGAACAGCAAATCCTTGCTGGTGAAAATACCGCGGCGGAAGTTGTTGAAATCCAGCGCATACAGCAACATGTCACCGAACTTGGCGTTCACGGGCCGCAACCCGATGTAGAGCAGCAAAAATACCAAGAGCACGTAGCCGGTTGTATTCTTCGCCTGCAGATTTCCGTTGGCATCAAGGGCCAAACGCCCGGCCTGGACAAACACCATCAGCACGAAAGCCATCAGCACGTGATAGTAAATCAACGGATACAACTCTATGGGAATCAGCGTATTCACGGCTTGCGGTATTTATTGATGGAATCGCACAGATGCGCGGTGAACACTTTTCCGCCGAACTTGTCCAAATGGTTGCCATCGTAGGTACGATACACGTCTTCACGTACAAAATTCAGGTACGGCACGCCGGTTTTGTGGGCGATGGTTTCAATATCCTGATCGAACCCCAGCCAGAACTGGTCTTCGATGGCCAGCAATTTCGCATCGATGGGCGTGCGCACCAAAAATATTTTCCCGTGCGGTTTGAGTTTTTCGATGAGGATTTGCAGGTCTGTCTTCCGGTAATCACACCGCTTCCAATGCTTCGCGAAGTCGCGGTAAATCCGAAGTTGGTTCTTTTTCCAATCGGCCAACATCAGGCTGTCGGTGGGCAAGTTGCTTTCTTCGAGCCAGCCGTCTTTGTGCAGCATCGAACTTTTCCGGATAATGGATTTCAAGTGCAGAAACCGGAAATTCCGGATGAAATATTCAAAGTTCGGGTTCATGGAATCAAACCACATGTTGTGCGGCGGCGAGGTTTGTTCCTCAAAAAATCCATTGGCCACATTGTCTTTCTCGCGCTGGGCCAACAACCACGGATCAACCGTCAGGATGAACAATCCGTTTTTGGTATCGGGTTTTAATTTCTTAAGGATGCTTTCGGTATAAGGTTTTCCGTATGCGGCCTGCGAAATCGTGAAACTGTAGTTGAACATCGGGCCATCGAATTCATTTTTACGGAAATACGAATCGATGACGCGCGGTTGAATGCCTTGGTGCGCCCGCGAATCGCCGATGATGAATGACGATTGCTTGCCCACGGTGAACTTCTCGTAGAAATAGTCGATGTAGCCGCCGTAGCGCAAGAGCACGAACGAGACAATCGCCAGTACGATGCCGAAAAACAGGGCCGATTTCCACAGGAATTTCCTCATCTAGAACTGGAAATAAATGAATGAGTCCGAACTTGCCCCGAAGAGCAAAATGATGACAAAGATACAGACATAAGCCGCCCAACGCAACGGCGTCGATGATACATTGCCCAGTTCCAAGCCGTGCTTCTTGCGGCGTTGCAACCATTCCACGGCCAGCAGGATCAGGATAAAGATAAAGGGCTTCAAATCAATTTCGGGTTTGCCAGCCAACGAAGGCGTAAACATCCGCTTGATGTAATGCAACGCTTCGGTAACCGATGCCGCGCGGAAGAAAATCCAGGCCAGCGTCGTGGCGGCAAACGTGATGGCGATCTGCATGATTTCCTTGACCGACGGCAGGAATGAATCCTGCGCCACGGTGTCGGTATTGTTGCGGTTCATCTTGAAAATCACCAGCGGCATAATGTAAATCGCGTTGAGCAAACCCCAGATAATGAACGTCCAATTCGCGCCATGCCAGAAACCGCTCACCAAGAAAATAATGAGCGTATTGCGGATCTGCATCTTCATGCCGCCTTTGCTGCCGCCCAGCGGAATATACAGGTAATCGCGGAACCAAGTGGAAAGCGAAATGTGCCAGCGTCGCCAGAATTCGGCGATATCGCGCGAGAAATACGGGAAGGCAAAATTCCGCAGCAGTTCGACCCCGAAAAGCCGCGCCGTGCCCAGCGCAATGTTGCTGTAACCCGAAAAGTCGCCGTAAATCTGGAAGGCGAAAAACACCGCGCCCACGGCCAGCGAACCGCCGTTGTATTTGTCCGGATTCCCGAAGACTTCATTCACCACTACGGCGCAATTGTCGGCCACGACCACTTTCATGAACATGCCCCAAAGGATTTGGCGGCAACCGTCTGCGGCCTTGGCGTAATCAAACACGCGCTGCCGCTGGATTTGTGGTAACAAGTGCGTCGCCCTTTCAATCGGGCCGGCCACCAGAAGCGGGAAGAAACAGACAAATACCGAATAATCCACAAAGTCTTTTTCAGGTTTGATCTTGTCGTTGTAGATATCGATGACATAGGACAAACCGTGGAAGGTGTAGAATGAAATCCCGACAGGCAAAATCACGTTGAGCGTCGCAAAATCGGCATGCATCCCGAAGCCCGAAAGCAGATCGGCGAACGACTCCGCGAAGAAATTGTAGTACTTGAATACGCCCAAAAATCCGAGATTGACCGTCACGCTCAGCCAGAACCAGAAGCGCTTCATTTTTTGGCTCGGCGCTTCGGCCATTTTGATCCCGGTGTAATAATCGAGAATCGTCGAGAAAATCAGTAGGAATAAAAAGCGCCAATCCCAACAGGCGTAAAAGTAGTAGCTCGATACCCAAAGGATGATGTTCTGCCAGCGCGCATTGCCTTTGGCCGCGAACCAATACAGCGCGAAGACCAACGGCAAAAACAGTAAAAATTCGAACGAGTTAAAAATCATTTGTTCCGGGTTATGGGTTCCAGATACGCCGCCGCCACCTGTCGTAAATCAAATTTGGCGAGCAAGGCGGCCTGGTGTTCCGCTAGTGTTTTGGTGTATGCATCGGTGCCGAGTGTTTCCTGCAATGCATCGGCGTATATTTTTTCTTCTTCCGTAACCACACTGGTATCCGGAATGTTCAGCCTGCCCTTGAAAAATGGCGGCGTGACGATTCCGGCTTCGGTGCGTGTCAAGGCTTTTGTTTCTTCCACATCGACCACGCGCATCAATTCCGTAATGCCCGGCGTAAAGGCCGAAACCACCGGAATGCCGAGCGCCATCGCTTCCACGACCACGTTCGGCGTGCCTTCGTAATACGACGACAAAGCTACGACTTTTGCCCGAGCCATGTACTGGTACGGATTGCTCCGCCGGCCCAGAAAATGGATATTCGAAATCTGGTGTTGCGCGATTTGACGCTCCAAATGCCGCGTTACTTCAGGGCTGCCATCGCCGATGAGCACCAGTTGCGCGTCAGGACGACGCTTCTGCAACAGCCCAAAAGCGTTGACCAAATGCCACGGCGCTTTCTGGACAGACATTCGTCCGAGAAACAAAACCACTTCTTTTTCGAACAACGCCACATCTGCAGCGGGCAAATCCTCCGCTGATTTCCGACGGATTTCCGCGACATCGTGCGGGTTGTAAATTACTTCCAGGTTGTCAAACGCATAGCCGCAGTTGGCCAACAAGTCTTTGCGGATGGCGTTGCTGATGCACACGACTTTATCGAAATTCCGGTACGACTTCCGGAAGGCGCGCTTGAAAACCTTGTTGAGGAAATTCTTGTTCTCGAACTCGATGCTTTTCACGGCATGCATGCTCGCCACCTTGAACTCCTTGGTGCGCGTCCAGGAACTGAACACGTTGGCCATGTCGCCAAACGCGATGGAATGGGTAATGCTGTATTTTTTGATGATGCGCCGGATGTATAACGGCACCGAAAAGTAAAACCTCATCCTGCGTTGCATGGTCATACCGGAGAAATCGACCCCGGAAAGGAACAATTCGTCGTCCCCGAAATGGATGATGTCCGAATCGAGCTTGATGATTTTCAAGGCTTTCACCTCGTAGCCCAGACTGCGGTAATGGTTGTAGAAAGTAAGGGCAAGGCGTTCCATCCCGCCGACACTTCCGTAGGGCATGATGAGTAGTATTTTCTTCATGCGGTCAGCGATTTAAAGAGTGCATCCCATTGCGGGACGATGATTTCGGGCAAATACCGTTTGACATTTTGCTTGGCGGCTGCGCCCATTTTACGGCGGCGGTTGTCGTCTTCGATCACCGACAAAAGCCTTTCCGCGAAAAGTTTGACGTTGCCGTTTTCCACTAAAAATCCGTCTTCGCCTTCTTTGATAATGTCCGACGGGCCGCACGGGCAATCAAACGACACACATGGCACGCCGCACGCCATCGCTTCAATCAAGACCATTCCGAAACCTTCGAAACGGCTCGAAAAGGCAAAAACCGATGACGACAAATATTTTTGGTCGATGTCCTTCACGGGATTGAAAAACGATACAACACCTGAAATGCCCAGCGCATCGGCCATCATGTCAAGTTTTTGCGCCGGATCGATGGTGCCGTAAATCTCCAGCTTCCAATCCGGATGTTTTTCATGGACGATGTTCCAGCTTTGCAACAAGCGGTCAAACCCTTTTTGGAAACCTTGTTTGCCCACCGCAATGACTTTCTTTTCGGTGAGCGACGATGACTCGACAGGGTAAAAAGACAGCGGGTTGGCGATGACCGCCATGTTGTTGAGTTGCCATTCCTTGGTATTTTCGTGGGTGAGCACCACGAACTTGTCGAACCGCTTCCCGAGGAAATTCATCAGCTTGAATTGCGCCGCCATCAACAGCATCCGCATCGCCGAAGGGTTTTCACCGAGCGCAATCACTTTGGAAACGTGCCGTTCGTACACCATTGCACACGGCTTCCGCAATAAAATCGGCAGGAAAAATCCTTTCAGGCCGTCGTCGCACACCGAAATCACATCTGGCTTTACCGCCGCAACGACTGATTTTATTCCTTGATGGTAACTTTTAAAATACTGGATTGGGTTGCCGCCCACCGCAATGTCGTGCATGATGATTTTTGGGCTGAAATCGTAAAACGGTTTTGCCCCGCGGTTGTTGAGCGTCAGGATGTGTACATCATAGCCGAGCTGGTCGGCCAAATAACTGACCTTGACCGAAAGCACACGCTCCAGCCCAGCCGCGCCTTTGACGCCATTGGTGATGTACAATATTCTTTTCATGGATAAAAAGCGGTGCGTAATGCGAATCCTTGCGCAAAAGGTAAAATCCCGAATGCGTGCGAATACATCCCGATGCCTTTGGTGTCGCCTTGCGCAAGATCAATGGCGCCGTCGCGTTTGGTCACCGACATCAGGTGTTTCAGGGCTTTCCCGACGGCAATATCGCAATCCGGTTTCAAGGTGGGAATGGCCGACGCATTGGCAAGAAACCAAGCCAGCGTAGCCGTTGCCGATGAGTCGGGTGTTGTATTGTTGTTGGTGATAAGCCAGTTCCACGCACCATAGTCCTGTTGAAAATCCATGGCGGCGCGGGCGAATTTTACCACACTTTCGGTGAGCATTCTTCTTTGCGGATGTGATTCGGGCAGCGCGGTCCAGGAATCCATCAGGCCAATCGCGTACCAGCCCAAACCCCTGCCCCAGCCATACAATCCGGCGGTCATGCCGTTCTCCACGTTGTAGGTATGGCACGGAATGAACTTGCCAGGATACATGCCGTGTTCGTTGTAAGCGGCAATCTGGCGGCAGGCCAAATCAATGGCATTAGCATTCCCGAACGCCATGCCGTAGTTCATCAGGAACGGGCAAATAAACCCGATGGTGTCTACGTAGCGGTAGGCTTTCATGTGTTTTCGGTATTGCACCGTGCCGTCGACGCCTGTCAAATCTTGGATGAGTTGCCACATCGCATCGTAAGCCGGCTTCATTTGCTGTGGGTTGCGCCACGTGGCTTGGGTGAACGCATAAGCCAGAATGACGCCGTCAATTTCCTTTGGTGTCTGCTTCCACTGCCCGCTTTGACTGATTTTCGAATCGATGAAACCGTCAATCTTTTGGCGGATCTTGTCATCGCCGGTAGATTCGTATTGTTTAATCAGCCCGAGTAGCAACGCGGCGTGCTGCCAATGTTGGATGGCGTTGCGCTTGTAATTGCCCTTGAGCATGTCAATGACGATAAGCCTTTTGTTGTCGGTGAGCGGAATGGTAGGTGTTTTTTTGAGCCATTGGAGCGACTTTGTGGCAACAGCCTCTCGCCACGCATTCCGGTCTGTCCAACGTCCAATCTTGATGCGGCTTTGCCAGATGTAAAATTGCGGCCACCAGTCGATGGCCAACACCACAAACACCAACGCGAATAATATGATAAAAGCCATTGTCATTCTGCGGTTTTTTTTGAAGTTAAGGCCGTAATGGCTTGGTCAATCCGTTCTTGTTTGTTGCCCGATTGAAGCAACCCATCAGAAAGCAAATCGTTGAAGAAGAGCGAGAATTTCCGTGCGCCAATGTGGTTAAAATGTTCGAAGTCGCCACATTCAACGGCCGGTGTAGGATAATGCTTGAAATCCAGGAACGCAACGTCAGCAAAGTCCGCTTTTCTGATGGAATCGAATTGTGATTCGTTCTTCGCAAACGGCGAATCAGGACGCATCGGCATCCGCAGGAAAACCACGTCAACGTGATGTTTTCTACACAATTCGACGATTTTCTTAAGATAATCTACATTGGCCTTCGAGACTTTCATCCGGATGGATTTCTGCTCCTTTTCAAGAAAATCAGTTTTGAGCAAGGAGTCGACCTTGTTGCGTTTGAGATACAAATAGCCGCCAACGGTGCGGTCTGCGAACAAATCCCGTGGCCTAACGGCAGTACTAGCGGCATTTTTGATGAGCGTGAGTTCGGCCCGAAACACGCCCACCGGATTTTTCCGCAGCAGGAATACGTAGTCTGACACGTCCATGGCATAGATGTATTTCGGCAGGTTGTTGTCAAGGTATTTGTCGTCCCACACCCATTTGTCCATCCGCTCCTGGATTTGATTGTTGGCGTATGACACCAATACCGTCTTGATTTGCGGATTGGCCGGCAACAATTTCTTCAGTTTCAGATAGGCATAAAAATACGATTCACCGCCCTGGCTCAAATTAATGGTACGGGCAATGAGGCTGTCGTTGAGCCCACATTCGGTGTAGGAATGCCCGATGATCATCTTGTCTGCGGAAGCCTTGAAATGATACCGCGATTCACGGCCGGAAACCCGCCGCGCAGCCCAAGCGGCCAGCAGCAACATCGCCAGCAAAATGACGGAAAACAAGGCTAATTTTTGAAGCGCGGCCTTCATCTAGAATTGGAAATAAATGAATTCCTGTTCCTTGCCCATGAACATCAAAATGCAGAAAATGAGCACATAGTAGAACGACCAACGCACCGGGCGCGGCCATCGCAAACCGAAATTCTCCAACGCATAACGTTGCTCTCGGCCCAACCATTCCACCAGCAAAAATGCAGGAATCAATACCAGCAGCGGCTTGGGAAGAATATCGGGAACAGACCATAAATTTTGATGGAACATCGACCCGATGTACGAAAATGCGTGCGTCAAGTCTTCGGCGCGGAAGAAAATCCAAGCGAAAACCGTAAGGGCGAACGTGATGACCATTGATAAGAACTCACGCACGGTTGGAAACAGTTTCCCTTCGGCCACCGTTCCGATGTTGTTGCGGTTCAGGTTGAGCAAGAGCAAAGGCATGAAATACAAAGCGTTGAGCAAACCCCAAACGATGAATGTCCAATTCGCGCCGTGCCAGAAACCACTGACCAGAAAAATAATAAATGTGTTGCGCACCTTCATCCACGTACCGCCTTTGCTGCCGCCGAGCGGAATGTACAGGTAATCGCGGAACCAGGTGGAAAGCGAAATGTGCCAGCGCCGCCAGAATTCGGCAATGTCGCGCGAGAAATACGGGAAGGCGAAATTCCGGAGCAAATCAATGCCCAACATGCGCGCCACGCCCAGGGCAATGTCTGAATATCCGGAGAAATCACAATAAATCTGAAACGTAAAGAACAACGCGCCGAGTGCGAGCGTACTGCCCGACTGATGCGCCGAATCGTTGAAAATAATATTGGCATACTCGGCACAATTGTCCGCGATGACAATTTTCTTGAACAAACCCCAAAGCATCTGGCGCAGGCCGTCCACCATTTGGTTGTAATTGAACTTGCGTTCGCGCTGGATCTGCGGCAATAAATGTGTGGCGCGCTCAATCGGCCCTGCCACCAAAAGCGGGAAGAAACTCACGAATACCGAGTAATCCACGAAATTGCGCTCGGCCTTGATGCGGTCGTAATAGATGTCGATGACGTAAGACAGCCCGTGGAAGGTGTAAAACGAAATGCCCACCGGCAAAATGACGTTCAGCGTCCAAACGTCGATGTGGATGCCGCCTGCCGACAATGCATCGGCAAAAGACTGCACAAAGAAATTGTAGTATTTGAAAAAACCCAGGAATCCGAGGTTGACGCCAATGCTCAGCCAGAACCAAAACTTCTTCCCTTTCCGGTCTTTCGCATCCTGCATTTTGAGACCGGTGTAATAGTCCAGAAACGTGGAGAACATCAACAGGAATAGGAAACGAACGTCCCAGCACGCATAGAAAAAGTAGCTCGCCACCAAAAGCAAAATGTTCTGGTAGGTCAACTTTTTGAACACAAACCAATAGAGGAAAAATACGACCGGGAGGAAAAACGCAAAGTGGATAGAGTTAAAAAGCACGCCCGATGAGTTTGGTGTTATTGACGCCGATAAAAATAAGGAATTGCGCCGAAAGGAAAAGGAAATGTGAAGAAAAAGCTAAAAAACAACTTACCCGATGGCGTGGTAAAGTTTCTCGATTTCGGCTTCGGTACCCAGTTTTTCCCGAGACAGGTTGTCTTGCAGCGTCTGGGACAGCGACGGGTTTTCAATCAAGGCTTCGATGCCTGATGCGATGGCTTCGGGCGACATGTCCACAATCAGTCCGTTCCGTCGGTCTTCGATCTGGTCAATGACCGATGGAAAATTCGTTACGACAATGGGTTTGGCCAAGATTTTCGCTTCGTCTATCGCGATGGATTTGCCTTCAAACCGCGACGGTTGCACATAAATATCGGCGGCTTTCACATACGGATACGGATTCTCGCGGATTCCCAACAATACAAACCGATCTTGTAGTCCCAATTCAGTCGTTTTTTCAGTAAGCATGCTTCGCTGCTCGCCTTCGCCCAAAATGTACCAATACACATCGTGGCCTTTGTCCACCAATATTTTCAATGCATCGACCGCCATATCGAAACCTTTCTGCGGCTGCAACCTGCCCACGGTAACCAGCGTAACGCCGCGCTTCGGGAAATCAATCGGCGTTTCGGCCAACGCTTGTAAAGCCGCCGGCGACACGATGTTGTACATGATGGAAAACTTGTGGGCAATCGCCGGGAAATTCTCTTTCAGGATGGTTTCGCATTGCTGGGAAATCGTAAAGATGTGGTCGAATTTCCGGAAGTACGGCAAATCGAAACCGGCATCCATCTGCAACTTGTTATAGTCGTTATGGATGAACCCGATTTTGACCTTTGCATCCACGTTGTCGATGCAGAAATAATTCGGGCGCTTTTCCAGATAACCAATGGCCGCATCATACTTTTTAGGCAACTTGGGCATGGCCGTGCGTAAGTATTTCCAAGAAAATTGCTCCTGTTGCGTCCCGATTTTTCGGGTGCGATACACATATCCGAAAAGCATACGGGATAACGCCAACCCAATTTGGCCACGCTTCAAAAACGCCTTGATCGACACACCGAGCGGCATTTCGAAATAGCGATAATTTTCAGGAGCAGGCAAAATACTGACTTGCCGCGGCACGCTTTTCAGGAACATGCCGTCGTGCTCGAACAAGAATAAATCAACGTCAAACCTATCGTAGTCAATGGTTTGCAATAGCGACACCAACGCCTTTTCGGCGCCGCCAACCTTGAGGTTGTTCATTGCGAAAAGCAGTGGTTTTTTCATCCGATCAAGGCGTAGAATTTTTCGACTTCCGCCTGGGTTCCGAGCGATTCCTTGGCTAAATTTTCGGTGAAGCGCCGTTGCATCGCCGTGTCGTTCAGCAAGGTCTGGATGCCATCGGCAATACCTTCAGGACCGATGTCGCACACCAGGCCGTTGACGCCGTGTTGGATCTGGTCGGCCACGGTAGCGTAATTGGTCACGACCATCGGCTTGGCCAGAATCTTGGCTTCGTCGATGGCGATGGATTTTCCTTCCACACGCGACGGCTGTGCATAAATATCTGATTTACTTACATAAGCGTACGGATTCTCGCGCAACCCGATCAGGAAAAAATGGTTTTCCAGTTTCCGGTCGGCAATCATTTTCTCCAATGCAGGACGTTCGCCGCCGTCGCCGATGACAATCCATTGCAGGTCAATGCCTTTCGAGATGAGCATCGCGCAAGCTTCGACTGCCAAGTCAAAACCTTTCAGCGGATGCAACCGACCGACTGACACGATGGCCGGGCGTTTCACGATTTCCGGCGCGCTTCCGTTTTCGGCCAATTGCCGGATCATCGTGGGCGACACGACATTTTGCAGCACCGAAATCTTATGATCAAATTCAGGAAATACGTTTTTCAGTACGTTTTCACATTCGTCCGACACCGTAACAATGGCATCCAGTTTCTGAAAATACGGCCGGTCAAAAGCCGCATCCATGCCCATGTCGGTATAGTTCGTATGGATAAAACCCAATTTCTTTTTGGCGTTGATTTTATCGACGGCAAAATACACCGACGACTTCTCCAAAAAACCGATGGCGGCATCGTAATCGCCGGGAATCGTTGCCATGGATGCAGACAGGTGTTTCCAATTGTGCTGCTCGGCGCGCGCCACGTGCTTGTTGGTTTTGCTGGTCAGCGCGAATTGGAGCCGATGCCAGAAAAGTGACAGCTTAAACTGGAGTAAGAATCGCAGGAGCGACTTTCCGAGCCCGAGGCCAAACGTGGCATAATCGCCGCCGGGTGTGAGGACGCGAACTTGCGCCGGAAGCATTTTCAGGAAAAGTCCTCGGTTTCTAAATAAAATCAGGTCAACGTCGTAGCGCTGGAAATCCATCACACCGAGCAAGCTGACGAGTGCTTTCTCGCCGCCGCCCGCATCGAGCGAAGGGATTACGAACGCCAACTTCTTTTTCATCGCGCGGCTTCGAGCAAATAGTCTGCGGCTTTCGCGCTCATGGATTTGATGTGCGGCAAGGCTTGGTTCAGCCGGTCACGGACACTGTTTTCTTCGGCCACCATTTCGTCGAACTTGGCTTTCAGCTTTCCACTGTCGGAAATTTCGGCCAGGCTCAGCACGAGTTTTTCTTCGCCGAACAAATCCTTCGCGATGCCTTTGGATTTAACACTGTAACCCAAAACCATCGTAGGAACAGCATTGGAATACGCCGCAATCGTGGCATGGGTACGCGCGCCCACAAAGAACCGCATGCGGGCAATGTAGCCTTTGTATTGCGTGGCGTTCAGGTTGTCAGGCAGCAGGATGACGCGCCCCGTGGCTTTGTGTTTTTGATAAAATTCATTGAGGATGTCATAGTCGTCGTTGCCCGGTTCGATGACGTGTGGCGTGAGCGCGATGGTCATGCTGGTCGTGGCCAAAATATGGTCAATCAAATCCGCGAACGCCTGTTTGGCCTGCGGGTTCTTTTTGGCCACCAATGGGCTGAAATTAAGCCCGATCGTATTGCCGTCTTGCCAGCCTTCCGGGAACGACAATTCTTCCTTGTCCATCAAAAATGCGCCGTCGGCCACAAGCTTGACGTTCTTCAATCCGGCCTTTTCGAGGATGTCGCGGGTGATGGTTTCGCGCACCAAGATGACGTCGAACGACGCCAAATCCTTGATCTTGTCCGGCGACAAATCTTCCTGGCCGATAGATGCGCCCCAAAGGATGAGTTTCTTACCGGCTTTCTTGATGCAACGGTCAATCTCGTAAATGCCCGGCTGTTCGCCATAGCAGTAATTGTCGCCGCCGATAGACAGGAATACATCGTAGTCCGGAATCAGCTTGATGATAGATTGGTTGACCACGCGGTGTGCGTAGGTCTGGTCGCCGAAGAGTTTGATCTTGACGACATTGGTAAACCACTCGGGCGAAAACTTCTTGATCTTCGCCGGTTTGTCCAGCAGGACTTTGTCGAGCAGCGGAATCACTTTGTCGCTTTCTGGGTTGCCCGAGGCCAAATGGATCGTTGCGTCAGGGAAACGCGATTTGAGCAGCGCAACACCCGAGCGCACAATGGCTTCGCAGCCGCGGTTGAGGCTTCCGCCGTGGAAAAACATTAAAATCTTCACGTTATTTCTTGTTTCGATGGTAACTGTATGCATAGGCCAGCCACACCAATGGCGTGAGCCGGTAGCGGATGCAATATAAGATTAATTTCGCGAAAAGCGGTTGGCCCGCGATGCGCTTTGGCCATAGGGAATGCACCAATTCCCGTACGACTGGATGCGCAATCATCCGCGAAATATAGCTGTAACGTGCACGGGCCGGCAATCCGGGATGCGGTTTTTGGTAAATCGCGCCGTAGGAAACCACTTGATCAAGCAAGCGCAATCCTTTAAGTTCTTTCATTTTTTCGGCGCTTATGGCCGAACCGATGATGGCTTGATGGTCGTAGTGATACACCTCGAGCGCAGTCTTGAAATAATCTTTCTCGATGATGTTACGCGTGGCACTTCCGGCGACTTCGCGGTAACGGTAACCGGCGTAATCGGTGAAAATCACGCCCGAAGCCTGAGCCATCGCACGCAAGTTGAAAATGGCATCTTCCCCCAGTTTTTGGCCCTGCGGAAATTGAACTTTATGGTTTACGACCAAATCACGGCGGTACATTTTATTGGCCGCCGAATTGAGCGCATCAAACTGCAGCATGAACGGGAATATGCGGTTTTGAATGTCATCCTTCGCAAACAACTTTCCGGTTTCGAACGGCGATTTCGAGACGATGTGGTGGCCGTCCTGTTCGGTGATGAAATTCGAGACGATAATATCGGCGCCCGATGCGCTGCCGGCTTTGTACAAAGTTTCCAGCATGCCTGGATCAATCGTATCGTCGGCATCCACAAACGCCAGAAATTCCCCTTTGGCCGCGGCGATGCCGTTGTTGCGCGCCACGGAAACACCATGGTTTTCCTGATTGACGATGTGAATCCTGCCGTCATTTTCCTGATAGGAAACGATGATTTCGCGGCTGTTGTCGGTAGAGCCGTCATTCACGAAAATAAATTCGCAATCGGTCTCGGTTTGGGCCAACAGCGCATCGATGCATTCGCGCAGGAATGCACCCGAATTGTACACCGGTATGACGACGGAAATCCGCATTTACAGGTTTTCGTTGATGGTGGAAACGATGCGTTGCAGATCGGCGGCATCCATGTTGGCGTACAGCGGCAAACACAGGATGCGGGCAGCAATGCTTTCGGAAACCGGCATGGACTGCCCGGCGGTATAGTCAATGGTGTTGAGTGACGGATAAAAATACCGCCGTGGGAAAATGGATTCTTTGTTCAAGGCTTCCATGACCGCGAGTAACGTGGTTTCGTGCTCGAAAATCACAGGATAGTAGCTGTAATTCCAATGGACACCCTCGCGGATTTTCATCCGCTGCAATTGGCTGTTCAGGTGGTTGTCGTAAAAATCGACGGCGAACTTTCTCGTCGCGATAATCTCGGCCAAATGCGGAAATACCGCCAAACCCATGGCAGCCTGTAGCTCTGAAATCTTGCCATTGACACCCAAGCCGTGGAATGCCAGCGGCCCGTTGTGCCCGAAATTGTGGCTGTAAAACAGTTTGTGGAACAAGGCCGCATCCGTGCAGAACATCGCGCCGCCTTCGCCCGTATGGAACAACTTGGTGGCGTGGAAACTACACGTGCTTACATCGCCGAAGTCAAACACCGATTTCCCTTTATAGGTCACGCCAAACGCATGCGCCGCGTCGTAAATCACTTTCAAATGGTGCTTTTTCGCGATGGCCTCAATGGCTTCCAGATGGCACGGATTCCCGAACACGTGTGTGGCCAGAATTGCTGTCGTTCTTGGCGTGATGGCCGCTTCGATCTTGGTTTCGTCGATGGTGAAATGCACCGGATCGATGTCCACGAAAACCGGTGTGCAATTTTCCCAGACGATGGCTGCCGTCGTGGCCACGTAACTGAAGGGCGTGGTGATGATTTCACCGCCGTTGCCCAGCAGCTTGAGCGCAATCTGGAGCGGCACCGTACCGTTGTTGGTGATAATGATGTTGTTGACCGACAGGTAACCTTTTAACTTTTCTTCCAGTTCCAGCACCAATTCGCCGCGGTTGGTGAGCCATTGCTTGTCCCAGGCGCGTTGCACGAACTGCTGGTAAGCGTCGATGGGCGGCAAAAAAGTTCTGGTCACGTTGATCATAGGGTTATTTTTTGGCAAATTTATACAATAAGCCGTGGTAAAAACCGCTTAATTTCCGGTACGCCATAAAAACGCCGAAAGATCGGTCGAACATCTTGAACCGGCGCGCGGTCATCGGGATCAAATCGCCTATGCCCAAAGCGCGTAGTTTTTCCTTCAGCGCGTCGAAATTCTTCTTGCTTTTGTGCGGAAAGATGTTCCATTCCAAAGTGCGCTGGATAAAAATCAGGATGGACTGGTCAAAATACTCTTTTTGTTGCGGCGTCTGGTTCGGGAAATGCGTTTTGCGGAAATCATTGATGGTCTCAATGGCCAGCAGCGAACTCACGAAATTGCGCTCGGTGCCCACGAATTGCCGCGACGAACTGCCGCGCTGCAAATACTTATAATATGGAATTGAACAATAGCTACAACGTTTGGCCATGGCCTGTACCATGATGTTGAACACGGTGTCCTGGCCACGGATGATGCCGGTCTTGAAACGCGTATCGCCAATGGCCGCCCGCTTGTACAATGTGGAAAGGTATGTCCGGCGCGGATGGGCAAACCCGTCGAGGATGACATCGTCCTGCCCGCATTTTTCGACGGCGTGCAGGAAGTTACCTTCTTCGTCGAACACGTCGAGTTCCAGATACAGCACATCCAGATCATCACGCATGGCGCGTTCCACGATGGGTTTGAGTGAATTCGGGTAAATGGTATCGTCGGGGTCGATAAATGCTATGTAGTCGCCGGAAGCCTTGTCAAGTCCGGCACTTCTGGCCACCGAAACGCCTTGGTTTTCCTGATCGACGAAAATGAAATTCTGGTGCCTGCTGGTATAATCCAAGGCAATGGCTTTGCTGTTGTCAGGCGAACCGTCGTTGACGATTATGACTTCGAATTCGTCTGTCGCAAATCCTTGATCCAAAATGCTGTCAAGGCACGCCGCCAAATACGCTTCGACCTTAAAAACCGGAATGACAACACTTACTTTCATGGAATGGATTGGATATCGGCCTTTAATTCGGCATGCAACAGTGCTGCGTTGAGATGTTCTTGCAACGCTTTCCGGTTCTGCTGGATTTCGTCTGCGGTCAGCAACACTTGGCAATTGGCTTCGTTAAGGTCTGACTCGTACGAAAACACTGTCACGCCGATGCGCCGAAGGTAGTGAAAAAACGGGTTTTTCTCGCTTAGGAATACTTTGCTGCCCAACCAAATGAGCGCAATGGTGTTGCCCAGCGCCTGTTGCCGCCTGCAATTCAGGATTGCGACGCCGCAGCGATCAAGGATCTTGTTGTAATCTTCAAGTGCATAAAATTCGGTAAGCGGATGGAAATGGCTACCGAGCATGGCTTTTCCGTCGGGCAAAATCGCATCGATGTAACTGCGGTTGCCGTAGCTGAGCGGCACAACGACTTTTCGCCCGGTGAAATCATACGGTTTTATTTTTTCGAAGACGTCCAAGTGGTTTCCGGTGGCGTGGCCGGAATTCCCGACGAGAATGTCCGGTTTTTCGATGGCCGGCCCGCGGTTGACGTCGACCATGTTTTCAATCGGGTAATACCAGAACGAAAACGGCTTCTTGGTTTGCTTGATGAGTTTTTGGATGGCGGCTTGTTCTTCCGCGAACGAACTGCACAAGTAATCCATCCGGGAAATGGCTTTGCGTTTGGTTTCGATGACAGACAACGGCGTTCCCGGATTGAGTTTCCGCAGGATGCGATGTACGAATTCCTTGATCTTGACCGACAGGGGCAAATCGGGCACGCCAAAACGTGCGCGTGTCAGGCGGTCAAATGAAGTGTTTTCGGAGTAAAAATGGCGGTCGTTATAAATCTCGTACCCGAAGCAAAACCAGACTTTCGGGACTTTTTTCTTGACCGCGAGCACCATCGGGAAAAACACTTCGGCCAAACTGTGAAACACCACCAAATCGTTCTTGCCGATGGTTTTGGCGCGTGCCACGGCTTCTTCGGCCGAGACTTTCACCATGCCCGGTTGGGGCACAACGTATTTGAAATCATGTGCATGGGATACGATCAGGAATTCATTCTTCCCAGGGCAAACCGCCTCGAATTGCCGGTGCGCCGAATTGATGAACTTTTCGTCCTGGGCAAAATGGATGATCCTTTCAGGCATTCGCATAGAACTCGTTAATAGCAGTAATGATGCGGTCTTGGTCGGCTTCGGCCAACTCGTAATAGAACGGCAATCGCAACAAATGGTCGGTAAAGAAATCGGAGTTCGGGAGCTCGGGCACGGCGTTGCCTTTTGCGTAAAACTCGCTTTTGTGCAGGCTGATGTAATGGAATACGGCGTGCAAGTCGCGTTCTTTCAAATACTTAATCAAACCGGAACGTTCCTCGAGCGAACCGCATACGATAAAGAACATGTGTGCGTTGTTGGTGGCAAATTCCGGGACAACCGGCAACTTGATTTTTCCTTGTGCTTCCAGCATATTCAAGCCTTCGCGGTATCGGTTCCATATGCTTTTGCGCTTGGCCTGGATGGCATCGAGGTTTTCGAGTTGTGCGTACAAAAAGGCCGCAATGACTTCACTCGGTAAGAATGACGAACCGGTATCGACCCAACCGTATTTGTTGACTTCCCCCCTGAAAAACGACGCGCGGTTGGTGCCTTTTTCCCAGATGACTTCCGAGCGGTCTATGTATTTCTCGTCGTTGATGGCCAACAGGCCGCCCTCGCCGGCGATGATGTTCTTGGTTTCATGGAACGAAAAGGCCGCCAGATGCCCGATGCTGCCGAGCGCTTTTCCGTTGTGGAAAGAATCGATGGCCTGCGCCGCGTCTTCAATCACGACCAGATTGTGCTCTTTGGCCAGCGCCATCACGGCATCCATGTCACAAGCGATTCCGGCGTAATGCACCACGACGATGGCTTTTGTCTTTGGCGTAATCAACGCTTCCAATTTTGAGGCGTCTAGATTCGGGTTCCCGGATTCAGAGTCGGCAAAAATGATTTTCGCGCCTTGACGCACAAACGCCAACGCCGTAGACACGAACGTATAGGACGGAATGATGATTTCATCGCCCGGACCGGCGTCGATGAGCATGGCACACATTTCCAGCGCATCGGTACATGATGTGGTCAGCAGGCATTTCTTCATGCCGTATTTTTCCTCGAAAAACTTCTGGCATTTCTGTGTAAACACGCCATTGCCCGAGAGTTTGCCCGATTGCACGGCCTCTTCGATGTACTTGGTTTCGCTTCCGGTTAAAAACGGTTTGTTGAATGGAATCATGAGCGGATAAATTTTGCCGGATTGCCTACATACAATCCTTTTTCTGTAATGTTTTTGATGACGATCGCACCGCCGCCAATCTGCGTTTGTGCCGCAATCTGGAGGTTGTCGATGATGGTGGCATTGATGCCGACGATGCATTGTTCACCGATGGTCGTAAAACCTGCCACGGCCACACGAGGTGAGAGAAAGCTGTGTTTCCGGACCACGGAATCGTGTGCAATCGTACAGCCGATGTTGAGCATGGCATTGGCGCCAATGGTTACTTTCGCGTCAATATCGCAACGCGGATAAATCACGGCACCGGGTTCCACAACAGCCGTCGGATCTAGCCAGCTGCTGGAATGCACGATTTTGCCGAACGGGATTTTTCCCGAAAATCGATCAAACAGTTCGGCCTTGACCTTTAAATGTTTGTAGCCGATGCCAATCAGCAACTCGTCGAATTTCTTGTCGTTGAACGCTTGCTCGACATCGTCCGTCTTGCCAACGACCCAGCAGCCATTTACGGTTTCGACGGTCGTAAAATCGTCAAAGAACACCACGCTGCCGTAATGGCCGTCAGATAGCGCATAGTGCGCGAACTGCTGGCCTAAATCGCCGGAACCGATGATGGCCAGTGTTTTCATAACAAATCCTTGATTTGGGTAAGCGATGCAATGACATTCGGGTTGTTCGGGAAATAGCCGTCGCGGTCAACGACAAAGGCTTTCATCCCGACTTTTGTGGCCGGTTCCAGGTCGAGCTTGAACGAATCGCCGACGTATAAAATATCTTGTGGTGCGATGCCGATTTTCTCGAGCGCACGCTGGTAAAACGCAATGTTTGGTTTGGCTACGCCCAGTTCTTCCGACACAAAGACATCCGAGAAGATATCCCCGAAATAACCCTTGAGCTTTTCCTTGAGCGTACTGTTGAAATTCGACAAGATGCCAATGGGAATTCGTACGTCATGCAACGCCGAAGTATCGTCGAACTTTTCCCACGGCAAGTAGGTACAAGCCGAAAAAATATCGTCGATGAGCGCATGGGTCGGAACAATGCCCAGCGAATACAACAGTTCTCCGTTGAACATTTTATAGAATTCGGCGTCGGTCCGATCCGGAAAGCGAATGGCTTCCGAGAGCATTTTGTGATTGTATTTCAGATGCTGCAGGGCAACCGTGTGCCCGTGATTTTCGAGCACGCCCAGCATTTTGCCATACACGGTTGGCTTGTGCAATAAGGTTCCGGCAACGTCAAGCAGCAAGTATTTCATCAGTAAACGATATGTGGCGATTGGTTGTTGGTCAAGTCATTTTCATTGGTCGCATTCGGGTAAACCACATCGTACAACAACCTTATGGCAATGCCGTCAATGGTTTGCACCGGGTCTGGAGATTCGTGGAACAGGTATTCCTGCAACGTATATTTTACGTCCTGAAACCCGAGGTTGTGGCGGATGGAATTGGTTCCGGAAATACGGCAGTTCACTTCAAAGGGAATGATGTTGCCCGCATCGTCCACAATGGATTGCAGGTTGATGCTTCCGGCCAAGCCTTTATGGGCAGTCATGTTCTCGATCATGCCGCGCAACCGGTCGTCGTAATCACGGACGGTTTTTGATTTTGAAGTGGCTCCGTTGGCCAGTTCGCGTTCCATGGTGAGCAGCCCGTGCAACGAACCGTCTTTCCGGACATAAAATGCCGTAGTGATTTCCTTGCCTGTGTGGAGTTGCTGCACCATGTAGTCGTCCCCGAATGCCTTTGGGTTTTCAGGGTTGATATGGATCCCGCGCGATCCACGACCTTCGCGTGGTTTTACGATGATTTGGTCGGTCTCGCCGTTGAATTCAGACGGCAACCATGATTTCGCGAACGGCACGCCAATTTCGGCGTGGTACAAAAACGTCAGGTATTTGTCGAGATACTTCTTGGCCAGGCTGGCTTCGCTGGCGGCTACGACACAACCCAATTCCGGTTCGTGCAGAGACAAATAATAGATTTCATAATCGGTACTGGGGATGACCAGATTAGCCCTTTCTTTTTCGACGATGGCCTTTACCGTCTGGATGTAGTTGTCGGCGAAGGCATAGGGCACTTGGTAAGTCGCGTCGCACAGGTGATTTCCGGCCGTGAACGCGGCGATGTCCGTCCCAACAATCCTGACATCGGGATATGCCGCGCGGATGTTGCGCAAAATGCCTTGGCCCACGTTGCCTCCGGTACCGGTAACTATAACTGTTTTTGTTTCCATTTGATGTAATCGGCGACGCCTTTTTCCAGCGCCGTTTCAGGCTTCCAATTTAACACTTTTTGCGTTAACCTATTGTCATACCTGACAGATGGCGAATGATCTTGATTAACATGCGCAATCCCAGCACTGATGTGACGGGCGATGATGTTGGCCACGTCAAGATTGGTATATTCTTGTTCCGAAACTCCGAGCAACGGGAATTCTATCACGGCTTTTGTATCCAATACAGACTCAATGAGCGACACGGCGTCGGACACGTGAATGTAATTCTGCGACCGATTGCCCGTGCCCCAAACTTCGATTTGCCTATGTGCCAAGGCTTGGTTTACGTAATTCGGGATGAGCGTATTTTCTTTCATGCCTTCACCATACAGCGAAGACAATCTTACAACAACATGATTCGGATTTTGCCGGACAACCAACTCGCCATCCAGCTTGGACGCGGCATAGTCGTTCGGCGGATGCACAGCGGATTGTTCGACTATAACTTCGTCGGGAAAACCATAAACGGAGGCCGACGATATATAAATAACCTTGGCTTCAGGAAATTTACGGACGATGCGCGCGGTCAAATCAACGTTGACTTCCTGCAACTGCGTTTTCGGAAGCTGTGTTGTCCCGGACGCGACCGCTGCGTGGCACATGATGATGGCCTCTGGCACATCGGTCATATCTTCAAGCGAATGGAACGCAGGAATCCCGACCGACAGTTCGCGTTTCCCGGTGTTGTATAGTCCTGAAATGTCGTGCACCGACGCCAACCTTTCGGCTAGGTGCGAACCCAAAAAACCGTATATTCCTGTGATTAAGATTTTCATTTTCCGAGGCTGTCGGCCCTCATGATGGCTTGCATTTTTTCGGACCAGTCAAAACGGACGCTATTTTCTTCCAGCACACAACTTCCGCCATAATCCCAAGGCTTTTCGGCTTCCTTTGTAAAGAAACCTTGCTCCCAGCCCTTCGGCGCATTCACTTGGCGCACGTAAAACCTGAACGTATGCACCGACCCGATCCAGCCTTTGTCCCCAAGGTAAAATGTCAGATAGGGAACAATGCCTTTCTCCAGTTTGGCGGCAGAGATCCTGGCCGAAACCACATTAAAGGACATATTTCGCCAGATCACGCCGGTGTTGTATCCGTAAGGTTTCCCAAGCTTATCGTACAGCGGCAACTCGTATTCTTTGCCGTCGCGCACATATGTGATGCGAATGCTGTGGTCATAACCTGCGAAATGCGCGTCCAGAAATACTGAATGGTGTGTGATGCCCAGATAATCCACGAGAAAATCACGGCTGGCATCGTACGGAAGCGCCAATATTCTGTTCACGAAACCCGGCGGATTGAGCGTGCTTTGGACCAATGGTTTGAAAAAAATGAACAAGCCTTGGGCAACGATGAAAAACACCAAAACAAACTTCCAGAATGCCTTGGTGATGTTCAATTTACTCCAGCCTTTAATCATGATGTCCTGGGTTTCGTCCAGCGGCTGGTTCACTACGGGAAGCGTGCAGTTTTCTTCGGTACAGCGGACGGTCAGGCGGTCGCCGGCAATGTAATTATAAATTCGTTTGCCCAAATGGGAAATGCCGGGAACAGACAACAGAAAGCCAACAGGCCAAGTGTAAACCATCGATTTGAAGAGCTGTACATACGCCCAAAATCCTACGCAGACTTTACCGGTGGCGGTAACCCCGTGGATGTTGACCAATAGTGTTTCTTCGTCATAACCCTGCAACGCCGATTCCTGTTGCGCGTGCGCCTGGACGGTGACGCAACTTACTTTCTTGAATATATCGACATGCCTGATGGCTACAATTACTTTGTTGCACAATGGGCATTCGGCATCGTAATAAAAATAATACGACGGTTTTCGGGACTGCAGTCTATCGGCGACCCACCGCCAGAAACCAGGTGGAATCAGCAGCAGGTAAAAACAACAAAATGCGAGCGCAAACCAAGGGATCGGGTAAGAAATCAAAATGCCGAGGTGCAATCCCATACCGACAACCATCAACGGGATACGCCATTTCTTGAACCAAAACAGGAACACGAAAACGGTCTCGAAAACCAGCACGAAATAACCTAGAAAAATCATGGTCTTCCCATAATCCAACACGGCAGAAAGATCGTTCCATGCAATCATCGGTATGCTCGTTGGCAGCCAAACACCGAGCCCGGAGGTCCAAAGCTTGTTGTCGAATTTCAGGAAAATGGAATCGAAATACACCAGTCCGATGCAGATGAACACCGGCATCAGGTAATTGATTTCCAAAATCGTGCGGTCAACCCTGAACGGCCGTCCAATGCTGGTGTAGCGAATTTTCCGGATCAGGCTGTCGAGCGACAACACGCGCGATATCGGCATGAAAACCATCAAAAGGTTCATCCCGACGTAGGCGTAAAAAATATGGTACTCGAATTTGGCCGCCGAAGAAAAAATGATGACTGAAAACAAGTAATTGATGATGGCCGCCCATCGCGTAAACAAGCCCAAAATCAAGCAAATCACGGCGATGAACCAGAATCCGAAGAGGAATTTCACGTCGATTTCGCCAATATATGAAAATGGTTCCTTGTCGTAAATGATATGCCTAAACACATACAGTTGGCTGATTTCGCAAAGTAACACCAGGCTGTAAAACATCCGGAACACCGACAGGCCGATGGCGTCCACCTTCCTGTTGAAAATGCCCGAGAAAAATGCCCTGATGCTTTTCATTTATACGTTGTAATGCGCCGGAAGCAAGGCGAAGCTGCCGCCGCGGTTGGTTTTGCCGGAATTCCAAAAATCAGCCGGAAGCACAGACAATTCTGCCGCTTTCTCTATCACGTCCAGGAAGTCTTCTTTCTTGGTCGAGTCATTGCTGAGCTGGATGGTGAGGTTGTACATCGCAGACCGGAGGTTCAGGTTCGGGATGACGAGTTCTATTGCATCTTTGGTTCTGCTGAAATCGGTGCCCATTTCGTCGGAAAGGAAAGACACCACGCGGTTTTCGTAGTTGTCGTCCAGGGCAATTCCTACAAACAATTTCTCGAAATTCGTGAAGCCATTGTTCTCGAGGTTTAACCTGATTTTAAGGTAGCCGCCCGAAATGATTTCGTTGATGACATCGCCTTTTTCGTTGATAAAATCGATGCCGACGACTTTAAGTTTGCCGCTGCCCAATCGGTCTGTGCGGTGCTCTAAAGAATGGTCAAACAACTTCATGTTGTTGGCCAGGTAATAATCGATGGCCGGGCTGCTCTCGCCGGTGAAGATGACACCGCCTTTGTCGAGCACGATGCCCTGGTTGCACAACGATTTGACGGCAGCCATGTTGTGCGATACGAACAAAACCGTACGGCCTTCGCCTTTGGACACCTCGCCCATTTTGCCCAGACATTTTTTCTGGAATTCGGCATCGCCCACGGCCAATACTTCATCGACGATGAGGATTTCGCTTTCCAAGTGCGCGGCCACGGCAAAGGCCAACCGCACGTACATACCGGATGAGTATCTTTTTACAGGCGTATCGATGTATCTTTCCACACCCGAAAACGCGACGATTTCGTCAAATTTTCGGCGGATTTCCTCGCGACGCATGCCCAAGATGGCGCCGTTCAAGAAGATATTTTCGCGACCGGTCATCTCTGGGTTGAAACCCGTGCCGACTTCGAGCAATGACGCGATGCGCCCGTTGACCTTAAAGCTTCCGGTAGTGGGTTTGGTGACTTTGCTCAGGAGTTTCAGCAGCGTACTTTTGCCCGCGCCGTTGCGCCCGATGATGCCCACCGCGTCGCCTTGGGTGATTTCGAAATTGATGTCGCGCAAAGACCACACGTACTCGCTGTCTCCTTTGGCCGAGCGGTCATTGGCTTCGCCTATCTTTAAATACGGATCTTCCTTGCCGCGGATTTTATACCAGAAGCGGTTCAAGTCGTGGCTCAGCGTTCCGGTCCCGACTTCGCCCAAGCGGTATTGCTTGGAAATATTTTCTGCTTTGATGGCTAGTTCTCGCATATCAGACGGTATCCATGAAACTTTTTTCGACCTTGTTGAAAATGACTACACCCGTAACGAGCAACACCACAATCACGGCCACACTCGGCAGCAGCGAGATCGGATCGAACTCCCCGACGCCCAGATACGCGTACCGGAAACATTCGAAAATACTCGTAAGCGGGTTGAGCGCCAGAATATCGCGGTATTCCGGGCTGATCGTGGAAACCGGATAAATCACCGGCGTGGCGAACATGAACAGCTGGATGCCGAAAGTGAGCAAAAATGTCAAGTCTTTGTATTTGGTGGTCATCGAGGAGAAAATCATCCCCAAGCCTAACGCAAATGCAGCCATCATCAGGATCAAGACCGGCGTCATCAGCACCCAGGCGTTTGGTTGGATGCGTTGCTCAACATACGTATAATACAGGACGAATGCCACGAACAGCAGGAATTGGATCGCAAATTTCAACAGCGCCGAAAAGACAATCGAAAGCGGCATGATCAACCGCGGGAAATACACTTTCCCGAATACCGACGCGTTGTCCTTAAACACCGTAGAGGTTTTGGTAAGCGAATCCGAAAAATAATTCCAGACGGTTACTCCGGCCAGATAAAACACGATTTGCGGCGCGCCGTCGGTGGAGATTTTCGCCACGCGCCCGAAGATGATCACATACATGGCCGTGGTCATCAAAGGTTGTAGGAAAAACCAGATCGGGCCGAGAATGGTTTGCTTGTAAAAGGTAATGAAGTCTCGCTTGAGCAGCATCAAAAGCAAATCACGGTAATGCCAAACCTCTCGCAGGTTGACCGACATCAGGCCGTCGCGGGATTTGATTTCTTCCGTCCAATGTTGCTTTTGCTCCATTAACTGTATTGTTTTTTATAGTAATTCGCGTATTCGCCGGAAGTGACGTTGGCCAACCAATCGCCGTTGGACAGATACCAATCGATGGTTTTCTCCAAACCTTCCTCAAAAGTCACCGATGGTTTCCAGCCCAATTCCCGGTTGATTTTCGTCGCATCGATGGCATAGCGCAAATCGTGGCCCGGACGGTCTTTCACATAGGTAATCAATTCGCGTGAGCTGCCTGTGTCACGACCGAGTTTCCGGTCCATGATGTCGCAGAGCAGTTTCACCAGATCGATGTTCTGCCACTCATTGAAACCGCCGATGTTGTAGGTTTCGTGGTTGCCGCCTTGGTGGAACACCAAATCGATGGCGCGCGCATGGTCTTCGACGAACAGCCAGTCTCGGGTGTATTTTCCGTCGCCATATACCGGCAGCGGTTTGTGGTTGATGATGTTGTTGATGAACAGCGGAATCAGTTTTTCTGGGAAATGGTTCGGGCCGTAATTATTCGAACAATTCGAAATGACATACGGCAACCCATAGGTTTCGCCATACGCCCGGACGAAATGGTCCGAACTGGCTTTGGATGCGGAATACGGTGAGTTAGGATCGTAGGCCGTGGTTTCGGTGAACAAGCCCGTTTCGCCCAATGTTCCGTACACCTCATCGGTTGAAATATGGTAGAAACGCTTGCCGTCAAAATTGTCCTTCCAGATCGTTTTGGCCGCATTGAGCAGGTTCATTGTTCCGATGACATTGGTCTTGACGAAAGCCAGCGGATCGGTGATGGAACGGTCTACGTGCGATTCGGCAGCCAAATGCACCACGCCGTCAAAACGGTGTTCGTTGAACAATTGGTTGATGAAATCTGCATCGACGATATCGCCTTTCACAAAGGTGTAATTCGGCGCGTTTTCGATGTCGGCGATGTTCTCAAGATTGCCCGCATACGTAAGCGCATCGAGGTTAAAAATATGGTAATCGGGATAGTTTTGCACAAAACGCCTGACGACGTGTGAGCCAATGAAACCAGCGCCTCCGGTGATCAAAATCTTCTTCATTATAATTTTCCGTCTGCTTTTTCTTTTAATACGCCTTTTACATCATACACGACGCAGGCTTGCTTTTTCAGGTTGTCGAGTGCCATGGTCTGGAACTGTTTGTGTGCGACGCCGAGCACGATCGCATCGAATGTCGTCTCGGGCATTTTGTCGGTCGTGTCCAGTTTGTATTCATGCATGACTTCCGCCGGGTTGGCCCACGGATCGTAAATCGTGACCTTGATGCCATAGTCGGCCAACGCTTTCACGACATCCACAATTTTGGTGTTGCGCACGTCCGGACAATTTTCCTTGAATGTGATGCCCAACATCAGTACGGATGCGCCGTTGATGGCGATGCCTCTCTTAATCATGAGCTTCACGACCTGCGAAGCCACGTATTCGCCCATCGAGTCGTTGAGCCTGCGTCCGGCCAGTATAATCTCCGGATGGTAACCCGTTTCCTGGGCTTTCTGTGCCAGATAATACGGATCTACGCCGATGCAATGCCCGCCAACCAAGCCCGGACGGAACGGCAAAAAGTTCCATTTGGTGCCGGCGGCTTCCAACACGGCGTGGGTATCGATGTCGAGTAAATTGAAAATCTTGGCGAGTTCGTTCACGAAGGCGATGTTGATGTCGCGCTGTGAATTCTCGATGACTTTGGCGGCTTCGGCCACTTTGATGGTTGGCGCGAGATGCGTGCCGGCGATGATGACCGATTTGTATAAGTCATCAACCTTTTTCCCGATTTCAGGCGTTGAACCCGCAGTAACTTTCAGGATTTTCTCGACCGTGTGTTCTTTGTCTCCGGGATTGATGCGTTCCGGCGAATAACCTGCGAAGAAATCTTCGTTGAACTTCAACCCTGAAACACGTTCCAACACTGGAATGCATTCTTCCTCGGTGACGCCCGGATATACGGTTGATTCGTAGATGACGATGTCGCCTTTTCCGAGCACTTTTCCAACGGTTTCGCTGGATTTGTACAACGGCGTCAGGTCTGGACGGTTGTTCTTATCGACCGGTGTCGGCACCGTGACGATGTAGTAGTTGCAGTCTTTGATGTCGTCGAGGTTCGCGCTGCAATACAGCCCAATCGCGTCCGATGGGTTTTTCACCAAAACAGACTGCAATACGTCGTCGGCCACTTCGAGTGTCGAATCTGTCCCGCCGTTGAGCTCGTCGATGCGCGCGCGGTTGATGTCAAAACCAACGACGGGATACTTCGTCGCGAACAATCTTGCCAGCGGCAATCCCACGTAACCCAAACCGATGACGGCAATTTTAATCCTCATAATGTTATTTTTTGTCTTTGCCCTTGCCCTACATTTCCGACTTCAGACTTTCGACTTTTGACTTTCGACTTTTGACTTTCGACTTCTCAACACCTCGGCCCTGACCCGATAGACTGATACTTAAATCCTATTTCTGCCATGCGCTTGCCGTCAAGCAGGTTTCGCCCGTCGAAAACAAATGCCGGCTTTTGCATGTTATCGTAAATGCGTTGCCAGTCCAGTTGGGTAAATTCGTCCCATTCGGTGAGGATGGCCACCGCATGTGCATTGTGGCAGGCTTTGTAAGGATCATCGTAGGAAACCGCTCTTTTTTCATTGGCTTCGTGCGTCCGCGAATCAAGATAATCCAGATCGGATAATACTTGCTGGCTGGACACTTTCGGGTCGTAAATCGCGATATTCGCTTGTTCGTTGATCAGGTCGTCGGCCACGTAAATAGCGGCAGATTCACGGGTATCGTTAGTGTCTTTCTTAAATGCCCAGCCGAGGAACGCAATCTTTTTGTCGGCCACCGTATTGTAAAGCGTCTGGACGATGTTTCTTGCAAAACGACGTTTCTGGTGGTCATTCATGATGATGACTTGCTCCCAATAATCTGCCACTTCGTTCAACCCGAAAGACTTCGCGATGTACACCATATTAAGTATGTCCTTCTGGAAACACGAACCGCCGAAACCTACCGAAGCCTTAAGGAATTTTGGCCCGATACGGCTGTCCATACCAATGGCCTTGGCAACTTCATTCACGTCGGCACCGGTTTTTTCACACAATTCAGACAATGCGTTAATTGAAGAAACGCGTTGCGCCAGAAATGCATTGGCGGTCAATTTCGACAATTCGGACGACCACACATTGGTGGTCAAAATGCGTTCTTTCGGCACCCATTGGCCATATACATCGGCCAAAGCCTGAATGGCCTTTTGTCCTTCGGGCGTATTGTCGCCACCAATCAGGACGCGGTCTGGCGCAAGCAAATCCTGCACTGCCGTGCCCTCGGCAAGAAACTCAGGATTCGACAAAATCTGAAACTGCACGCCGTTACCGGTGTTGTCCAAGATACTTTTGACCGCTTCGGCCGTACGTACGGGCAGTGTCGATTTCTCAACTACTATTTTGTCGTCTTTGGAGACGCGCGCAATCTGGCGGGCACAGAGCTCTATGTACTTGAGATCTGCGGCCATGCCCTTGCCAGAACCATACGTTTTGGTTGGCGTGTTCACGGAAATGAAGATCAATTGTGCTTCGTCTATGGCTTTGTCCACTTCAGTCGAAAAAAACAAATTTCGGCCGCGCGCTGAGGCAACAACGTCAGCAAGACCCGGTTCATATACTGGAATGTTTTCCACGTTGGCATCATTCCAAGCAGCAATCCTTTTTTCGTTTAAATCGACAACGGTAACTTTGATGTCGGGGCATTTTTGCGCAATCACAGCCATAGTTGGCCCGCCGACATAACCGGCACCGATGCAGCAAATCTTCGTAATCTTCATGTATGGTTAACTATTAATCCGTTTGCAAATATACTCTTTTAACACTATTTTAGGTGCTCACAATACCACTTGACCGCTTCTTTGAGTCCGTCCCGAAACGAGTGCGTTGGCGCATATCCCAGTAGCCTCTTGGCTTTGTCAACGCTCGCGAGTGAATGTGGAATATCTCCGGTGCGGTTAGGCCCGTGAATGACGGGAATCGCCGCGACCTTCGCATCGTATTCAGACAAGAACACTTTGAGGTATTTTACTAAGTCATTCAAGGTATTTCGTTCTCCCACGGCTGTGTTGTACACCGTATTGACCGCTTCGGCATTGTCGGTTTCAATCGCGAGCTGGTTCATCTGGATGACGTTGTCGATGTAAGTGAAATCCCGCGAAAAATTCCCGTCGCCGTTGATGACCGGGCTTTCGTGCCGCATCAATTGCATGACGAACTTCGGGATGACCGCCGCATAGGCGCCATTCGGGTCTTGCTTCCTGCCGAAGACGTTAAAATACCGCAGGCCAATGGTCTCCATGCCGTAGGTACGGCCAAATACATCGGCATACAATTCATTGACATACTTCGTGATGGCGTAAGGTGAAAGTGGCTTTCCAATGACTTCTTCGACCTTCGGCAAGGACTCAGAATCACCGTATGTAGATGAACTGGCCGCATAGATGAACCGTTTTACCCCGGCATCGCGCGCGGCCACGAGCAGGTTCAAAAATCCGGAAACATTAACATCATTACTGGTAATTGGGTCATTGATGGACCGTGGTACCGAACCCAGCGCGGCCTGATGCAAGACGAAATCCATCCCCAAAACGGATTTGCGACAATCGTCAAGGTTGCGAATATCGCCTTCGATTAAAGTAAAATCCGGATTGTCGGCAAATGCCGTTAGGTTGTGGCGATGCCCGGTCGAAAAATTGTCAAGGCACACCACGCGCTGGCCTTCCGATAAGAAATGTTCACAAAGGTTAGACCCAATGAAACCGGCACCTCCGGTGATGAGTATGTTTTTCTTACCAGACATTTATTTCCTCCTGAATTTCCGTGCCCATTTTTCAAACAAGTTGCGCGGCGGTTCTTCCTCGTGATAGCCTTGCCCATAAGTGCCGTAGCCGTAACCGTAACCGTAGCCATAGCCGTAGCCATAGCCCGCACCGTATTTGGCTTTGTTCTCATAGCCGTTGAACACGATGCTTACGTTATTGATTTCACCGCGTTTCTGACGGTTGTTGAGCAACGTAATCATGTCTTTTTTAGTGTAATTCTGGCGCATGATGTAAAGTGTCACGTCAGTGTATTGAGACAACTCGATGGCATCGGACACCAACCCTATGGGCGGCGTATCTAAAATGATGTAATCATATTCCTGTTTGAGTTTTTGCATAAACTCATGCATCGCCTCGCTGATGATCAATTCGGAAGGGTTTGGCGGAATCGGGCCGGAGGTGATGACGTCCAGATGCGGAATGTGGGTTTTTTGAACCACTTCCTCAAGTGTCTTCTGGCCGATGAGATAATTTACCACACCGATGTCATTACGAATGTTGAAATCGTCAAAAATCTTCGGTTTACGAAGGTCAAGACCTACGATGACACTTTTCTTTTCACTCAAGGCAAATACCGTAGCGATGTTGATGGAACAGAATGTTTTGCCTTCGCCGCTGATGGAAGACGTCAACATTAAGGTTTTCGCCCCTGGTGATTCTTGTTTTTTATATAGGAATTGGAGCGACGAGCGGATGGCTCGGAACGATTCGGCCAAGGCAGACTTCGGACGTTCGAAAACAGATAGATTTGACGAGTTATGCTTTAAACCAATGACGCCAATGATTGGAATTTTGGTCATCTTCATAATGTCATCTATGTTCAAAACGGCATTCTCGATGAAGAACAACGCAAACACCAGCAACAACGGAATGAGCAATCCCATAAAGAACGCCATGATATAGTTCACGTTGGTGTTGGGGCCAATAAGCCCGCCGCCAGTGTCTTTCGCCGTATCTATGAAATGGATATCGGACAAGTTTGATGCCTTGACGATTTGCGCCTCGTGCTTTTTGGAGAGGAATGAGGTAATCAAAGACTCATTGAGGTTGTACTTGCGCATGATCTTAGACAACTCCTGCTTTTCCCGGGGCAAGCGGCTGATATTGCCCTCGACTTCGCCAATGCGGGCATTGATCATGTTCAAGTCATAATTGACAATGTTGCGTACAGATTCGATGTTTTCCAGCAAGACTTTCCTAACGGCCTCAATTTTCACGTCGAAATCCTGAAACAACTTCTCACTCTTTACAGAGTATGCCAGTTCTGACCGCCTAGCCGACAAATCAACAATTTTTGACACATTGGTGTTGATATTCGCGTCGTCTATACCGGCAGCGGTCGGCGCGGGAAGTTTTGAGAAGTCTGTGTTGCTCCGCAAATAACTTTTGAGCTTATTGAGGTACGCAATTTTGCGAAGAATTCGGTCTTGTTCGACATCGAATTCCTTCAATTGAACAGTGTAAACATCACTTTGGCCTTCCAGATCGCTCATGTTCTTGCCCACCGAAAAACTCTGCAATTCCTTTTCAGAGTCTTTAAGATTTCCACCAATGGCCGTAAGTGTGCTGTCGATAAAATTAATGGTGTTCGTGGCAAATTGGTTCTTACGATCCAGTTGAGACTTGATGAGCGTATTGACCGTCGCGTTCAAATAGTCAACCATCCGGGCTTTATTGGTGCCTTGCAACGAGAGTTTGATGATGGAACCTGCCCGTTCATCAATTTCTGCCTTAATGCCTTGGTAACGCTTAACGACTTCGTCAAAATTCTCAAATCGAATGAAATATTCTTCGCCAACGTAATCCGAAACATCAGGCCGGAGTTCAAGCCGCAAATTCAGAAACGGCAACGCCACCTGCTGGCCTATTTTATAACGCTTCACAAATTCGCCAGGCTGTACATTTACGGCATCGCCTTCTTTGCCGTTGTAGAACGCCACCTGCGCCTGATTGGCTTCAAACGGGATGCGCATTTCATACTCGGTGGCCGTGATGAACTTTATGGAAATAAGCCGCTCCCGCAATTGCCCATACCTTTTGTCGATTACTACATCAAATGGCGTGTTGCCATATACATCTTGCATGTAGTATTTGCCTTTTTTTAAATATTCAATGAAAAAATCCAGTTTATCTACGACCAATTCGTTGTGTGATCTGGACTTGATGGTTGACGAAATACCCTGAACCTCGTCTGAGGTGCCGCCCCAGTTAAAAACTAGACTTGTATTCGAGGTAAAAAACGGATTACTTTCTTCTTTGATGGCAATGGTTGTATCCATCGTGTAGATTTTTTCCTTGCGTACATTCACTTGGTGCGCGATGGTAAAAGCCACAATCAAACTCGCCACAAACCATTTCCAATAACTGGTGATTTTAATCAGGAATCCCTTAAAATCGAAACTCGTATTGGTGTTTTCAAAAAAAGAAAAGTCTTTTGGATCCAGCATGTTGCGGCAATTATCTTGTTAAGAGTAGGGTGATGGTCGTGAGTAGCGATACGATCGATATAACGGTTGTTACAGATTGCAAGCCGGTTGTGCCCGTACCCCATGATTTTTGAGGCAAGGGTTTAACGTAAACATAATCGTTGGGCTGAAGGTAATAGTACGGCGATTG
Organism: Flavobacterium longum; assembly: GCF_965137575.1. Taxonomy (NCBI): domain Bacteria; kingdom Pseudomonadati; phylum Bacteroidota; class Flavobacteriia; order Flavobacteriales; family Flavobacteriaceae; genus Flavobacterium; species Flavobacterium longum. The sequence continues at coordinate 386,141 of NZ_CBCRZJ010000003.1, forward strand.
CATGGCACTGATATCAGTGAGGTCTATCGTATGGATTTCGGAGCCCTGTGGCAATTGCCTGATCACCGCAACGCTTTTGCGATCGCCTGTTTGGGTAATGTCGCCGGCATTGGCAATAGCTTCCATGATATTGACCTTGTCTTGCAAGAGTATTTTAGACCCCGGACTGGTCACTTCTCCGTTAATGGTATAATGAAATCCGGCCAACTTCACCGATACATAAATCGTTGCTTCCTTAGTGAAATATTCATCGAGGAGTTTGCTTTCAATCATCACCCTTACTTCTTCCAACGTGTAACCCAAAACATTCAACGACCCCAACACCGGAATGCGGATATTGCCATGATCATCAACGGTATAGCCACTAAAATACAGACTTTCACCACTTGGCGATGCATTCTGCTGATTACTGATGGAGAACATGTCCACCAATTTCTGGTCGAGCGCCTTGATGCTGATATGGATAATGTCATTAGCCTGTAAACGGTAAGGCTTGGCCAGTACCGGGTTCATGGCAGGCGCCAACGCATCGCTGTCTTTCTTTTGGAGATACGTCAAGTTTTTGGTCGGGACACAAGAAACAAACAGAACGGCAGATAGAAAAAGGATATATCGGGTGATGTGGTTCATCTGTAAAAAATTAGCAAACAAAGATAGTTTTTCATTTATAAAAACAAAACTGAAAGCGCTTTTAACTATTGCCCTTTCAACGAATTTTCAAACGGCACACGTTGCAATATGCTGCGCCCTAATGTCACCTCATCGGCATACTCCAATTCGTCGCCCACGGCAATACCGCGTGCAATGGCCGATGTGGTCACGCCATAATCTTTGATTTGCCGATAAATGTAGAAGTTGGTCGTGTCGCCTTCCATGGTTGGGCTTAACGCAAAAATAACTTCCTGTACGGTTCCGGCCTGCACTTTGGCCACCAGCGATGCAATGTTCAATTGCCCCGGCCCTACGCCATCTATAGGCGATATTTTTCCAGACAATACATGATAAATACCGCGGAACTGGCCCGTATTCTCAATGGCCATCACATCGCGTACATCTTCCACGACGCACACCACGGCATGATTGCGCGCCGCATTGCTACAGATTTCGCAGACCTCAACATCAGAAATATTGTGGCAGCTCTCGCAAAACCTGATGTCTTCGCGCATCGCCGTAAGCGCTTCAGACAAAAACAACGTCTGGTCTTTGGGCTGTTTGAGCAAGTGCAGCACCAGCCGCAACGCCGTGCGCTTCCCGATTCCAGGCAAGCGGGACATTTCATTTACCGCGCGTTCGAGGAGTTTTGAGGAGAATTCCATAGCGCAAAAGTAAGGTTTTTTAGGAGCTGTTTCCGGCTGTCCGCTATATCTTTTGCTCCGCTGCGCTACGCAAAAGGATGCCGCTTCCATCCGGGCTAGGGGTTTTGTCGTGGCCGCGACATCCGGCTTTTTTCCTGGACGTTGTCCAAACCGAGACTTTTTTCTTTTAGAAAAAGAAACAAAAAATCGCTTATCAGCGGGATTTACTTTTGTACCCAAAAGTAACAAAAGGTTTCGGCTGATTTTAATTCGCTTGATTTCCACGGTTTCGTTGCGCGTCACGCCAGCTGAGCCGCTCGTCGCGCACTCCTTGACTCCTGCACCTGGCTGTTTGGATGTAACGTTAAACATTTTCCTTCCGGCGCAACTTCAACCGGAAAATCTACGCAAATTAAAATAGGCCGAAGAACCAAACCGGAACTATTGTGGAAACGATGGTAATTTCTCTAACCGAAGCCAATTTTGGAAACGCCTTGATTTCGGGCGCTGCGTCAGCGAGCCGAAATAATTAAATGTTCCACTTAGTCGCGGCTTGCATGAAGGATTGCGTTAAGAAAATCGGAGCCGCAAGCGTTAAGAACTGCGGGCTGTTTGAGCGATAGCGAGTTCTCCGCAGTTTAGCTTGCGGTGAGGATTTTTAGCAAACTTCATGGCCGCCCCGGCATTTTTGCTTCTTTTGTTGCCAGACAAAAGAAGGCCCAGCGGCAGCGGCACAAAGAGAGAAAAGCAAAAGGTTTGGACAACGTCCAAACCAACAACAAAGCCTACGGCAACGCCGCCGCTGCGTTAGGGATGGCAGCGGCATCCTTTTACGCAGCGTAGCGAAGTAAAAGATACAGCGGACAGCCCGGCGCTTGAGCAACGCCAAAAAAAATAAACTTTGCCTGATGACAAAGTTTTATTTCTTTTGTAACATGACTCCTACCACAATCCTCCTGATTATTGTTGTTTACTTCGGGTTGCTGATTTTTATCTCCAACGCAGTAAGTAAAAAAGATTCCAGCAACGACGCATTTTTTAAGGCCAACAAGAACTCCAGATGGTATTTGGTGGCGTTTGGGATGATTGGTACGGCGCTTTCGGGCGTGACGTTTATTTCGGTGCCAGGCCAAGTAGGTTCGCCCGACATCCAGTTCAAGTATTTCCAATTCGTGCTGGGCAACGCGATTGGTTTTTTAATCATTGCCACCGTGCTTTTGCCGTTGTATTACCGCATGAACCTGACCTCGATTTACAGTTACATCGAGCAGCGGCTGGGCGTGGTTTCCTATAAAACGGCGGCATCTATTTTCTTGATCAGCCGTACGATTGGTTCGGCGGCGCGGCTGTATCTGGTCGTGATTGTGCTGCAGCGATATGTATTTGACGCGTTCGGCGTGCCTTTCTGGTTTACGGTCTTGATGTCGCTGGGATTGATTTTCGCCTACACGTATCGCGGCGGATTGAAAACCATCATCATTACCGACACGCTGCAGACGGTGTTCTTGGTGTCGTCTGTGATTTTTACGATTTTCTTTATTTGCGACAGCCTGGATTACAGCATTCCGCAGGCGTTTGAAGCCGTGAAGAACAGCAACTATTCAAAGATTTTCTTTTGGGAAGATTGGCTCAAGGGGAATTTCGTGGCCAAACAAATCATCGGCGGGATTTTAGTGACCATTGCCATGGTTGGGCTTGACCAGGACTTGATGCAGAAAAACCTCAGCTGCAAGAACATCGGCGAAGCCCAGAAAAACATGTTTACGTTTACGGGGATTTTTGTCGTGATCAACCTGTTCTTTTTGAGCGTGGGCGCGTTGCTGTATCTGTATGCGGAAAAGAATGGTATCGCCGTTCCTGAGCTTGCCGGAAAAACCCGTACCGATTTGCTGTTCCCTGAAATTGCGTTCCACCATTTGGCGCTCGTGCCGGCTGTCGTGTTCCTGCTCGGGCTTACGGCCGCTACATTTGCCACAACCGATTCGGCCCTTACCGCTTTGACGACTTCATTTTGCGTTGACTTTTTGGGCATGGACAAAAAAGAACATTCACCGGCCATGGTAAAAACACGCCACAAAGTGCATGTAGGTTTCTCGCTGCTGATGTTTGTGGTAATTCTCTTGATTTACTGGCTCAACAGCGACTCGGTCGTGAGCCTGATCTTTAAGATTGCGGCCTTTACGTATGGGCCGTTACTCGGGTTGTACGCTTTTGGATTGTTCATGAAGACCAAAACCGTCATCGATAAGCTCGTACCGATGGTTTGCATACTCGCGCCTACGTTAACGTTCATCCTTAGTTTGTATACCAAAGAGATTTTCGGGAATTACGAGTTTGCCGAGGAGTTAATCTTGGTAAACGCCGGGCTGACTTTCTTGGGCTTGCTGCTGATTTCTAAACCCTCTACTACCCAGACGCGGTTTTAAAACCTTGCGGCAATCATCTGGCTTCGAGGATGCGCGCGAGGTCTTTCTTGGCGATGTTGGCTTCGATCTTGAATCCGCCGTACAACATCCCGATACCAAAAAACAGCATCACAAACGGGATAAAACTGAACACCGACAGGTCTTGTTTGTTGGCAGAAAACACAGTGAATACACAGGCCGCGCCGACACCGGTCATCCAAAATGCCATGAAGACCAACACCAACACATTTGGCCGCATCGTTACCTGTACTTTCGTGCCACTAATATCTGAGACGACCTCGCCCTTGATCATCGGCAAGAACGAATTCCTATAACCGATGGCGCGTTTCACGTTGAAGGCATTTCCGTTACATTGCCCGACATAAGGTTTGTCGTAGGCCGTTTTTGGCGTCCCAAACCCGAACGGTTTTTCAGGCGCGATGTTCTCGGCGAGTTTGGCCAGCGCTTCTTCTCTGGAAAGTTTGGTGCTGTAGGTCAGTTTTTCGAAGGGTAAAAATATACTCATAGTAGTGCCGGCTATTCTTTCCGCCAGATGTTGTTCAATTTGTTGATGTCAACGTGCTTGATTTCCTTGGACGAACCGGCAACGGAAATGATGTTGTACGGCTCGGTTGGGAAAAACAGGTTGGTCATGACGTATTTGCCTTCGTTGAGAAACACCTCTACCGAGGAATTGTCCAGAAACAACTGTACCGACACGATTTTCTCGGGCACCGGCATGGTTTGCACGCTCGCGAATTTGTCGCTGAAATCAAGTTTCCCAGACTTGGTACGGTCTATCGAAAATTGACCGTCTTTAAGTTGCAGCACGATTTTTTCACCGTCCACATTTCCGATTTCGACCAACAGGTTGTCTGTTCCGCCATCGATGACAAAAGCGACTTCGCTTTCTGTTGGCAGGGTTTCCTTAAATGGCAATGCAGTCCATTCTGAACTGTACACGCTGTCTTTGATCGAAGCCATTGCAGACAACGTTTCCTGTCGTAAGAACCAACCATTTGCATCCTTGGAAAGCGAAAGTTCACGCGGCAAGGCCATGGCACTGCGCCAGACTTCGGTAGGTACTTTGGTGGCGTATTGCCAGTTGCTCATCCAGCCTTGTATCATTTTTTTACCGTCGGGCGCGTTGCCGAACGTCACGGCAGCATAATAGTCGGTCCCGAAGTCGAGCCATTTTCCGGGCGCTTCGGGCGTGAATTTTTTGCCGTCAAAATCGCCCACGAAATAGCGCGTGCCCGAGCCGCCATTGACGGCCTTGTCGCCGTGATTGACAATCATGACCCATTTTTGCTGGCCTTGGTAATCCATCGGAAACAAATCAGGGCATTCCCAAACGCCAAGAACGAGGTCTTCCCGCGGCTGGAAATTGCTTTCAAACGTCCAATCCTTGAGGTTGGGCGAGGAAAAAATCCGGATCATGTCATGCACGGCCAACACCATGATCCATTTGTTGGTGGCGTCGTTCCAGAACACTTTCGGGTCTCTGAAGTCCTGCTCACCGGTATTGTTGAGCACCGGATTGTTCTTGTATTTCGTCCAGGTTTTGCCTTCGTCGAGGCTGTACGCAATGGCCTGGCTTTCGGTGTTTTTGTGGCCTTGTTTCCAAAGTTCGTCGCTGTGGTAGGTGTAAATGGCGACCATAGCGTCTTTTCCGAAACCGGCCGTGTTGTTTTTGTCGATGACGGCGCTGCCAGAAAAAATGTGCCCTTTTTCGTCCGGATACAACGCGATGGGCAAATGCGTCCAATGTACCAAGTCTTTACTTTCGGCGTGTCCCCAATGCATCGGACCCCAAACATTGCTGTGCGGATGGTATTGGTAAAACAAGTGGTATTTGCCGTTGTGGTACACCAATCCGTTCGGGTCGTTCATCCACTGCGATGGCGGCGTGAAGTGAAAGGCCGGGCGATAAGGCTCATCGTAGTTTCCCGTGTAGGGCTTTTGGGCCGAAACGGTCATCGCAAGCAGCAACGCAACAAAAATTAGGGATTTCATACGCAGAAGATTACCTTTCAAATATAACCGTTTTGCGTAGAAATGCACCAACACGAAACGTCAATATTGCCCGACAGACAACAGCACCAACGTACAGGCTACTTCTACTTCGATGCCTTTGGCGCGCAACATCGCATAGAATTCTGGGTTTTCGGTGCCCGGATTGAAGACGACGCGCTTGGGTCGCAACCCAATGATATAATCGTAATATTCCTCTTGCCGCACCGGATTGAGATACAGCGTTACGGTATCGATGCCCGTGAAAGGCTGCGGCGTGCGGTGGATTTTAACGCCCGAAACGGTTTCTTCCTTCAGGCCGATGGCTTCTACCGGATGGCCCGCGCCGATCAACCTGTTGAGCGCCAGATACGAATAGCGGGTCGGATTTCCGGATGCGCCCATGACGAGCGTTTTCTTCTGTTTCATATGATAGCCTTTGGTGACGTGAATGTTACTCGGATGTCATAAAAATACTATCTTTAGGTAAGAATCGGTCACAAATTCGTGGTAAATTACCGATAAAACTTGACGGCAGTTTTACGGTTTGTTCAACCGTACGAACACATGGACGGCGTAATTTTACAGCAAAAACATGGAACTTTTCATCTACTTGTTCGCAGCACTTTTTTCGGTCTTGAACCCGATTGGTACGGTGCCTATTTTTGTTGGGCTTACGCAAGATGACCCCAAAAAAGAACGCTCGCGGATTTCGCTCTGGACGGCCATCAACGTGTGCATCATCCTGCTCATTTCCTATTTCGTTGGGCAATACGTGCTGACATTTTTCGGGATCAGCATCGATGCACTGCGGATTGCCGGCGGCATGATCATCGTGGGTTCGGGTTTTTCTTTACTGACCGGCAAATTCAAGAAGCAGCGCGGCATCGACAAAACCGTTGAAAGTGACCTCAGCAACCGGAATGACATTGCGCTTACGCCATTGGCCATGCCGATGCTCGCCGGCCCAGGCTCGATTTCGCTACTGATTGCGTTCTATCAGGAACACAACAGATACGACGAAATCACCATCGCCGTTTCGGCCATACTTGCCGTGGCGCTCGCCATTTTCCTGATTTTACGTTCGGCACATTACCTGGCGAAAATCCTCGGCGCGGCGGGTATTGTGGCCATTTCAAGGATTGTGGGTTTCATCGTTATCGCCATAGGCATCCAATACATCGTGAGTGCGGTAATCAATATCATCAAGACGTATTTGATGAAGTAACGCGCGTTACCCTTTCGGCAAAAACACTTCCGCCATCATGCAACGCGCACTGCCGCCGCCGCAGGCTTCTATCGTATCGAGGTTTGACGATAAGATCTCGCCGTGTTTTTCCAGTTTCTTGATTTGCTCTTCTGTAAAGGAATTTCGCGCGGCATCGCTCATCACGATATAGTTCTTGTTGTGCGCACCGCGTACTTCGAGAATGTTTCCGGCGAAATGGGCGGCCTGCGCCTCGGTGATGTAGATGATTTCCTTTTTGTCTTCCTTGAGGTTGTTCAAGACATTTTTGCGTTCCTGTTTGTCGTCGATGCTGTCGGCACAAACCACCGCAAATGTACTGCCGATGCTCATCATGACGTTGGTGTGGTAAATGGGTTCCCGCCTGCCGTTTACCGTGTGGAACGCTTCGAAAATCACAGGCGTCATTTCGAAATCTTCGCAGAATTCTATGACCAATTCTTCTTCGGTGCGTGTCGACAAGCAGGCGTAGGCTTTGCCGTGTACACGATCTAAAACCAAGCTTCCGGTGCCTTCCAAGAAATAGCCTTCGTCTTCGGCCGAGGTATAATCGACGATGTCATTGAGGGCAAACCCTTGTTCTTCGAGCAGATCGAGAATATCTTCGCGTCGTTCCGGGCGACGGTTTTCGGCGAACATCGGGTACAGCGCCACATCTCCATTTTCGTGAAAGGAAACCCAGTTGTTCGGGAAAATGCTGTCGGGCGTATTATGTTTCGCGATGTCGTCAAATACGATTACCGAAACGCCCACGTCGCGCAATTTGCCAGCTAAAATATCAAACTCCTGCTGGGCACGCGCATTGACCGCAGCGGGCAACAGGTCAGAAAGGACTTTCTGGTAATGGTTATTCATGGCCGTTTGCTCGTTCATCCTGAAGGCAACCGGGCGAATCATCAGTATGGTGTTGGTGGTTTGGTGCATGGTTGGTAGCTGGTGATTAGTTGCTGGTCGCGAACTTCTTCGGGATTACATCTTGTTTTAAACGGGCTATTATTTTACCGCATTATCCACGGCTTCCAGCAAGTTTAGGGTGACTTCGGCCATGGTATTGACTTTGTCGTCCAGGCAGGGATTCACTTCCACTACTTCCAAACAAACGGTTTTTGGATCTTTCACGAGCATTTCGAGTAGTGTTTGCGCCTCGGATGGCATCAAGCCATTTTCAACCGGCGTTCCCGTGCCGCGCGAGGTCAGGTCTGGATCCATGGAATCCACATCGAAAGAAACATACATGACATCGCACGCGGACAGGTAATCTGTGATGTCTTTCACCGTAGCTTGGGCGCCATTTTGCCGGACGTCGGCCACCGAAATCTTCCGGATGCCGAGTTGCGCGATGCAGGCGTCTTCCTGTGGCTCTGTAGAGCGAACACCAACGTAGATAATATCTTCAGGCTTGATTTTCGGGCTGATGCCACCCACATTTTGGAGTGCGTGCCACAAGGAAAGCGTTTCGCCATCCAGCTCATTTTGCTTGCAGTCAACGTTGTCCAGGGCGAGCGCGGTAGCCAGCGGCATGCCGTGGATGTTGCCCGATGGCGTGGTATACGGCGTGTGGATGTCTGCATGGGCATCGATCCAGACCACACCGAGACGTTTATCCGGGAAGGCCGACTTGATGCCTGCCATCGTACCGCCTGCCGAACCGTGGTCGCCGGCCAGGATGACGGGAAATTGATGCGCCCGCAATTTTTGAGAAACGGCATTGTTGAGTGCGTTGTAAATCTCGAGTACGCCGTCAATCCGCTTGGCATATTTGAAAGTAGTATCGGCGTCAAGGTAACGGTTCACGCACGGCAAATACTCCGGCTCGCGGCCATTGAAAAGCATACTGCCCGATTTCCGCGCCGCTGTCATGACGGCTTCCGGCCCGAGTGATGCGCCGCGTGTACCGGCTGTGATTTCAGATTTGTTGACTAAGAAAGTAATGTTTTTCGACATAAAAAGTCTGTTGGAACCAGTGAAGGTTTCGGTTCAGAGCAAAGATAAAAAAGCTTCCCGATTGGAAAAGCGATTGTGGATAAGTTGCCGAAAATGTAGGTTCAGCGTACGCTGGCACCGGCATACGTAACAAATTTTGTCCGCTTAAAATTAACGGTCTTATACGGATAACCGATTTTCTCGAAGAACGCCTCCAACTTAATGTACGTAAATTCGCCGTTCACCTTATGGTTAGAATAAATGGCGAATTCGGGCTTGAGATTTTTGATGGTGTCCTGACAACCTTCGAGCGCTTCAATCTCGGCACCTTCGATATTCATCTTGACAAAATCAAGTTTTTGAATGCCATTATGCTTTACCCATGAATCAATGGTAATTGTCTGTTTTTTGACCGCCTGTTCGTTTCCTGGAATCCACAACGCAGAGGAACCGATAGTTCCCGATTCATAAAAATCGGTAAAGCCGTTTTCATTCCAAAGCAACAGGTCTTCGATTACGATGTTGTTGAAATCCTTATTCAGCGCTAAATTTTCCTTGATGAAGGCGATATTGGCAGTGTCGGGCTCGAACGCATAGACTTTTCCGGAACTACCTGCACGGCCTGCATAGAACAGACTGACGCTACCCGTATGCGCACCAGCGTCGAGGATGACATCGCCAGGCTTTACGGTATAAAATTTCTCGTAAATCTCATATTCGCGCCAATAGCCATACAAGGGCTGCCTTGCAGCGAGCCTAACGCCTTTACATTTGCATTCGTAAATAACAGGATTTCCAGGGATTACAGCATACGAAATATAACCAGGATCGAACAGATTATAATAGAAACTTTTAACTTTCTCCTTAAAAATGCCTTTCGGCATCAGCCGGCTGATCGCTTTTTTGATTTTCTTTTTCCTCATGACAAGTGGTGTCGCGGTTATTTTATGGCGCTGCCGGCAAAAGTGATGATTTCGTTCCTTTTAAAAGTTACGGTCTTGTAGGGATAATCGTGTTTCTTAAAAAATTCCTCGATCTTAATATACGTGGGTTGGCCATTGACGATGTGGTAAGAAGCGATGGCGAAATTGGGCTTGAGACTTTTCATGGTTTCCACACAGCCGTCCATGGCCTCGATTTCGGCGCCTTCGATATCCATCTTGATGAAGTCTAGCCGTGTGATGTTATTCCGCTTCACCCAATCGTCGATGGTAACCGCTTCCTTTTTCACCAACTTTTCGCCTTCTGGCTTCCATACCGCCGATGAACCCACCGTGCCCGCCTCATAGAAATCGACCATCGTGTTTTCGTTCCAAAGCAGCAAGTCCTGAATGACGATATTGTTGTGTAGTGTTCTATCGAGGGCAATGTTTTCTTTAATATGCTTGATGTTGATGGCATCGGGTTCAAACGCATACACTTTCCCCACGGGTCCGGTCAATTTTGAAAAGTAAAGCGTAATATAACCGTTGTTGGCACCAGCGTCCATGATGACATCGCCAGGTTTGATTTGATGGAAATGGGTGTAAAAATCAAAATCAGGCGCGATGTTGTACAACGCATCGATTGTCGTAAAATCCAAGCCTTTGTAGTGGGTTTTGTACTGGATTTTGTCTTCTCCGGCCAATGAAAAACGTGTTCCTTTTTTTGCTGTAAGGTTGTAGAAAAAGAGCTTGACTTTTTCTTTGAACGCTCCTTTGGGCATGAGTTTACTGAGGAACTTTTTGAGTTGTTTTTTCACGGTGGCCGAATTGAACCGCAATATAAAAAAAGCTCCCGTTTTCTCGGGAGCTTTCTGCAATAAAAAGTATGGTTTATCGCTTGTCCATTTCCACGAACGGACGCAGCGGATAGCCATTATACACCTGGCGCGGACGCCCGATCGGTTCCTTGTTCACGCGCATTTCTTTCCATTGGGCGATCCAGCCCGGAAGGCGGCCAATGGCGAACAATACGGTAAACATATCGGTTGGGATGCCGAGCGCGCGGTAAATGATACCCGAGTAAAAGTCTACGTTCGGGTAGAGTTTGCGGGATACGAAATAGTCATCCACGAGCGCGGCTTCTTCTAATTTCTTTGCAATTTGCAGGATTGGGTCATCAACACCAAGGGTTGACAGCACTTCATCTGCTGCTTTCTTGATGATTTTCGCGCGTGGGTCGAAGTTTTTGTACACGCGGTGACCGAAGCCCATCAAACGGAACGGATCGTTCTTGTCTTTTGCCTTGGCCATGTATTTATCAGCATCGCCGCCGTTTTTCTGGATTTCCTCGAGCATTTCCAAAACGGCCTGGTTGGCGCCGCCATGCAACGGACCCCAAAGTGCCGAAACACCTGCAGAGATCGAGGCGAATAAACCAGCATGCGATGAACCTACCATACGCACGGTAGAGGTCGAACAGTTTTGTTCATGGTCTGCGTGCAGGATGAAGAGTTTATCAAGCGCATCAATCACGGCTGGGTTGGCGCTGTATGGCCCGGTCGGCAACTCGAACATCAAACGCATGAAGTTCTCGACGTAACCTTTGGTATTGTCGTAATAGTTGAGCGGATAACCCATCGCCTTTCGGTACGTCCAAGTTGCGATTACCAGGAATTTGCCCATAGTTTTACAAACCGCCTCGTACATTTCTTTTTCATTTTCCGGATTCACCGATTTCGGGTTGAACGCCGTAAGTGCGCTCGTCAAGGCCGACAAAACGCCCATTGGGTGCGCCGTTTTCGGGAAACCGTCGATGATGTTTTTCATTTCCTCATTCACCAACGTGTATTTGCGGATGTCGGTCTCAAAAGTCTCCAATTGTTTCTTGGTTGGCAATTCGCCAAAAATCAACAGGTAAGACACTTCGAGGAAATCAGCTTTGGCCGCGAGATCTTCAATGGCGTAACCGCGGTAACGCAGGATGCCTTCTTCCCCGTCGAGGAAGGTGATGTCGCTGATGCACGAACCCGAATTCTTGTAACCCGGATCCATCGTGATGGCGCCGGTCAAGTCACGCAATTTGTTGATGTCTATGGCAACTTCTTTCTCGCTGCCCACAATGACTGGGAACTCATAACGTTGGCCGTCGAGTTCTAATATGGCTGTTTTTGACATAATATGGTTGGAAATTGAAAATGAATATTTAATCCAACAAAGCTAAATAATTTAGGATGAATTAAAAAATATTGAAATCAGGAATTGCAATCCGTTAATTGTTCTTTCTTATCGCAATTCTTTTGCACATTTTTCAAAAAAGAAATCCCCACAAAACTTGCGGGGATTTTCGAAAAACTAACTTTACAAATCAACTTATCTCTTGACGATTTTTTGGATGGCGATGCCGTTGACGGACGTGACTTTCACAAAGTAAATCCCGGATTGTTTTCCTGATATGTCCATGGTAACCGACGGCTCGTCGCGCACAGCGGTCTGCAACAATCGCCCTTGCACGTCAAACAACTGCACGGTTTGGATGTTGGTCGCAGCAGTAATGTTGAGGACGCCGTTTGTTGGGTTCGGATAAACCGCAATCGACGCATCAGTATCCGGATGCCCGGCCGAGAGTAACTGGAACGTCGTTTCGGCATCATTGGTCGTAATCGGCAAATTGTAATCGAAATAAATATCGGCACGATTGGCCACCATGTCGCCGTTGGTTAAATTGTCTCGCGTCTTGATTTTCAGCAGGATGTTGCCGTGGCCGCCAATTTCCAGGTTGATGCCGTTGAAGATGTATTCGGCCACATTGCCATCGACGCGAACCATCACAGGATCTGAACCTTCCAGCACACGCAATGAGTTCACATCGAATTGGCTTGGATCGAAAACGGTTTTCACCACGATGTTCTGGGCGAAATCGGTTCCGGTGTTCTCGAAATTCGCGATGTAGTGCAAATAGCCGCCAATGTTCTCCACGGGTTCAATATCGCCTTCAATGCAAATCATGTTGTTCGGATCGTATGACCCGATGACGATTTGGTTGAACTGGAAGGCATTGTCGCCCGGCAGTTCATCGCCGCCTATGGCTTCAATCACCGCGGTGAACGACAATTGGTCGTTTACATTTACGGGATTCGTTGGATGCGTGGGCGCATTAATCTGCATCACAACTTCCACACTGCGCGACTCGAACGGATTCAGGTTGGCATAATCCCATATGATCAGGCCTGGCCCGGAAGAGGCTGGTGTTGTTGTGGCCCCGACGAAAGTCATCAAATCGGCATTATATTGAAACGAAAAACCGGACGGCATGCTCATGACCTGGTTGCCCTTGTTCCTGATGACAATTTTATAGACGGCCTCAAAGCCAGGGCGCGCTGGCACTATCGGGGCAATCACGATCTCCAAGTCTTGGTGCACACCATTGGCCGACACACAGAATGGCTGGTCTTGGAAACTGTTGTCCACCAACGGAAAGTTGACGACCGCGCTCGCAGGCGATATGTTGAAGTAGGACGGGTTTTCAGCGTCCGGTGTCAAGATAAAACTGCCGGATCCTGTGAAGAATTGGTAGTTGCCATTACCGTTCGCAAAACCGTAAGACGTGGCCGAACCATCATTAATCCCGATTTTAATGAACGAACCAGGCACATCGAAATCATCACAGCCGTTGTTGTTGGTATCGAACGTAACGTGGCCGGTAATCGTGTTGTAATCACCACCAGGCGGCAACGAACAATATGTATTTACCGATGCCGTCATTCCCGGCTTGGCCAGCAGGTACGCGATTTCTTCTTCGTCTGCGCAGATATACGTCAACTCTGGATTTTCAACGAAATTCCCAATATCGTTGAAAAATTGCTGGCTGCCATTCTTAATAAACAACGTCTCAAGCGGGTTTGCATAGATCTCCAGGCTGGCCAGATTATGGTTGTTATTACAATCGAGCGTCGTGAGCAGGTTGTCGTGGCAGCTCAACACGGCCAACGCGGGAAGCATCGACACATCTAGTGCGGTCAATTGGTTTTGCCAGCAGTTCAGTGCGTACAAGTTCGGTGCTCCAGACAAATCCAGCGTACCCAATGGATTAATGCCGCAGTTCACCTGCGTCAATGCCGGATGACCTGCCAAATTAAGCGTAGTGAGTTGTGCATCTTGACAGTCAAGAATCGTCAGCGCCGGCGTGTTTGAAAGGTTGAGCGAGGTCATCGGCGCACCGCCACAGTACAATTTATCGAGGTGAACCAGGTTCGAAACGTCAAGCGTGGTATGCAAATTCCCGTGGATACTGACATATTCCAAGTTCGTCAACGGCGTCAAATTGAACGCCGGCACATCGTTTAGCGCAGCGGCGAGGTATTTCAGGTTCACCAAACCCGTTAGGTTGAGCGATGTCAAGTGGTTGCCTCCCACATCGACGGTTTCCAGCGTCGGGAATGGCGACAAATCCAGTGTCGAAATGAAACCACCGCCGCAACCCAATATTTTCAACGAAGGCAACGCCGGGTTAAGGCTTAGCGAAGTCATCTGGTTGTTGCCGCAATACAGTTCTTCCAGGAATGGCAAAGCGGGAACAGAGAAAACGTTGAGCGCATTGTTGCCGCAATTGAGTTTCTTCAACATCGGAAAAACAGACGGGTCGAATGACGAAAGTGCGTTTCCGCTGCAGTTTACTTCTTCAATGATGTTATCGGCAGGCAATTGAATATTGCCCAGTGTCAGTGAATTATTCCCATAGGAAAGGGTTTTCAACTGCGGGCTGTTGGACAGGTTTAACGCATTCAGATGATTGTTGCTTCCGTTAAAGTATTTCAGGGCGGGCAAAGTACCGCCATCAAAAGAGGTCAGATTACCACTGTCTACAGACAAACTGTCTAAACCCGTCAGATTGGTCAGGTTGAGCGACGCCAAGCTGTTGTTGTAATTCAAATGCAGGCTCTTCAGGTTGGGCAGGTTGGACAACGAGACCGACGAAAGGTTGCCATTCTCACTGCAATGAAGGGTTTGCATGTTGGTGAAGGCTTCGATGCCAGTGAGGTCGCTAAAGAACGCCTGACTGATATCGACCGTGCCGGTGACCGCTACCGCTTCAGAAACCTGGATTTCACCATCGTTGTTCGTATCATACCCGTTGGAAATGAGTCGCGCCTTGAGAATGGCATCCGGAATATTCACGATTTGCGCCCCGGCAATCATGGTGAAAAGTAACAGTACGGCGGTGTAAATATGTCTCATGATTTCTTGTTTTTTTATCTTGTTTGGTTTCTTTTTCATCGTAAATGTACAAGCAGTTTTTTCGTTTGACCGGGCAATTGAGCATTCGGGTATTTTGATTTAGAATTTGCTACATCGTCTTCAGCAATTCCTGCAAACGGTCTTTCTTCCGTTGCGAAATCGGGAGGTTGCTGTGGTCAGACATCACCACGTAACCGCCGTCTTTTTTGATGTAGGATTTGAGATACGCCAAGTTGATGAGGTGCGATTGGTGGATGCGTTCAAAGCCGTGTTCCGCCAGCAACTCTTCATACTCTTTTAGTGTTTTTGAAATCAGAAGCGGCTTGCTGCCCTTGATGTAGAACTTCGTGTAATTGTCTTCGCTTTCGCACCGGATGATGTCGGCGATGTCGAAAAGATGGATGCCGTCCGACGTAGAAAGTGCGATCCTCTTGAAGTGATCGACCTTTTTGCGGATGTTCTCGAGCAACAAATCGATATGCGCATAATCACGGTTCGTATTCACGGCCGTGTGTATTTTCCCGATGACTTTCTGCAACTCTTCCGGATCGACGGGTTTCAGCAAAAAATCAAGCGCACTGAAACGAAACGCCTTGATTGCATACTGTTCGTGCGCGGTAATGAACACGATGTGCGACAAGGTCTTGCCGTAGCGCGCCGCCAGGTTTTCCAGCATGTCGAAACCCGTACCGTCGGCCATTTGGATGTCGAGAAACACCACTTGCGGCCGGTGCAAGTCCATTGCCTTAATGCCCGATTCCACGCTCTCGGCCTCGCCCAAAATTAAGATATCCGGTGCATAGCGCGCCAGCATGGCCTTGAGCCCGTTGCGAAGGTTGGCATCGTCGTCGATGAGTAGTGCTGTGATCATGTGGTTGGTGGTGAGTTGTTAGTTGTTAGTTGCTAGTTGTTAGTTGTTAGTTGTTAGTTGCTAGTTGTTAGTTGTTAGTGGCTGGTGGTTGGTTGCTAGCGACAAACTGTTCCCATTATCAATTATTAATTGTCCAAGTATTGCATCGGCAACCGCAGCACAACCTCGGTTCCTGCCGGGTTTCCGTAGCTGTCCTTCAATTCCTCGATAGTCACTTGTGCCGTTTTAGACGTGTAGGATTCCATCATTTCGAGGCGTTTCCGCGTGATGTCCAATGCCATCGATTTGTGGACTTTTACTAGATTTTCCTTGAGTTCCTGCGACTTATCGATGCCAATGCCGTTGTCTGTTATCTTGCACAGCAATGTTTCTTGGTCAACCGAAAAATCAATCGTGATGTGGCCGCTTTCCTTTTTTGGGATCAGGCCATGGATGATGGCATTTTCAACGAAAGGCTGCAGCAGTAATGGCGGCAGCGCAGCATCGTCTTCAATGTCCTGGCTTTTGTTGATGACAAACGTGAACGCTTGGTTGAAACGCAGTTGTTCGAGCTCCAGATAGTTCTGCAAACTCTCGATTTCCTTGTCGATCGGGATGAGCGATTCCTTGGAGTATTCTAAGGTAAGCCGCATCAGTTTGGAAAATTTCGACAAGTATTTGATGGCCGAATCGGTGCCGTTCTGGACGATGAAACTCGAAATCGAACCCAAGCAATTGAATACGAAATGTGGGTTCATCTGCAAGTGCAACGCCTTTTGCTCGTATTCGGCAAGTTCTTTCTGCAACGTCAACGTTTTCTTGAGCTGCAACCTATTGTAAATCAGAAACAAGATTCCGAAGGCCAGCAAAATGAACAAGGAAATGAACACGATTTGGAGCCGGTGCCTTTTGGCCTGTTCCTGATAGACGATTTCCCGCTTTTCCTGTTCTTTCTTTTGGAACGCCTGCTTTTTCTCGAATTCGAAATCCATTTCCGCACGGATGCTGTTGCGGATGTTCTCGAAATTGCTTACGCTGTCCTTGGCCGCCGAAAACAACCGATAATGGGCCAACGCTTCCGCCGGACGATTGGTCGCTTGGTAAATGTCGCTGAGCCGCAATTCAGAATCGCGAATACGCTCCATGACGTTCAGCGCGCGCGCCAATGCCAAAGACTGTTGCGTGTATTGCAATGCGGCATCGTATTGTTTTTTGTCGAAGGCCAGTTCGCCCAGAAAGGCATACGTGTCTGAAGCCCCGAACTTATCGCCAATCTTACCGAATGCCACCAGCGCCTGTTCAAATTGCGCTTGTGCTTGATTTGTTTGCCCGATGTTTTTATAGTAAAGCCCGAGATTGTTGTACAATTCACCCAGGCCGCGGAAGTCAGGATTTCTTTCGAAATGCGATTCCGCTTGCTGGTAATACATGAGCGCTTTATCGCGGTTGCCTTGCGACAAGTACACGTTACCTATGTTCGTGAGTGTTACGCCAAGGGTTTTGTCTTTGGTGCGCACTTGAATTTTCTGGCACTTCAGGAAATATTCCAACGCCTTGAACGCGTCGCCCTGAGACTTGTAAACGATACCGATGTTGTTGTACAGCCGGGCGCAACGGTCGAGATCGCCGAGCGATTCATACATACGAACGGCCTTTAAATGATACTGCAGGGCGCGGGCATAATTGCTTTGTTCGGAAAACACAATACCGATGCTTCCATACGCTCGGGCCAAACCTTCTTTATTGTTGTGGTCACTTTGGTCGGCCGCCTCGAAAAGGACTTGGGCATCGGAGAAATACCGCAAAGCTTCAGGATAATTGCCTTTGATGATGTTGGCATTGCCGAGATTCAGGAGCGCATTGCCCTCACCGGTTTTATGGCTGATTTTTTTGGCCAACTCCAGCGCCCGGTTCGCAAACGACGCCATTTTCACCGGATCGGCCTGGCGGTATTCGGCGGCGATTAGATTGAGCAATTGGACGCGGTCGATGTCGTTTCCGGCCTTTCCCAACGCCGACTGCAAACTGTCGGAAACAGATTGCTGCGCCATCGCCGACACAAAGCAGAGCAGAAAACACAAGACAAACGACTTTCTCATTGCAGTGAAATTACAAAACAAAAGTAACGTTTCGTATTGCTCCGATTGGCGTCAATGAGAATTTGCGGGTTATCGGTTAGAATTCGAAGTTATTGGCGTACGACCTTTTGCGTCGATGTGCCAGATGCGGTAGCAATCTTTAAGTAGTAGATGCCTGTGGCGAAGGAAGAGAAGTCACAAGACACCGCATTGCTTTCTCCGGCTATGGCCGCCACTTTCCGGCCTTGCGCATCCATCAGGAAAACGTCTTCGATGGTTTGATTGGCTTCCACGGTGACGACGCCGTTGGTCGGGTTCGGATAGATTTTCACCTTAGGCGCTTCACGGTCGGAAACACCCAGCGCCTGGAAGGTCGTATTAGCGCTGTTGGTGGTAATCGGAAAATTAAAATCGAAGTAGATTTTGGCCTTGTTGGATACCGTCGAACCCACGTTAAGTGTGCCTTTTGTCTTGATTTTAAACGTCACTTGACCGCTTGCGCCCGGCGCTAAATCAATTTCCTGAAAATAGACTTCCACTTTGTTACCGATTACGACCGGAATGCCCGGATGTGACATGCTCACCATCTGGAGTGAACTGATTTCAAAACTATTGGTGTCTATTTCATCGTTGATGACAACTTTCTGCACCACAGAATTGGTCGTGTTGACAAAGTTGATCACGTAATTGAGGTATTGCCCGATCATCGTCGGCGGCAGTATGTTGCCTTCTAAAACGGTTTTGGTATTTTGATCAGACAAGGCCACGACACCTGACTTTAACGTAAACGTATTGTCATTAGGCGTTTCATCTGGCTGGTCCAGCAACACGTTTCCTGAAAATGACAGCGTTTCACCAGCCATTTCTTCCGCGCTGGCGGTAACTTGCAGATTGACCGAAAACACGCGCGTCTCAAAAGGCCTAAGCCCACTGAAATTCCAACGCAATTCATTCGCTACGATATCGGCCGATGGTGTGGCCTGCAACAAAGTGGTATAAAAACGCGGCAACACAAGCTTGGCCAAACCACTGATGGTCTCGTTACCCTTGTTCCTGACCAAGATTTGCAACGGAAGTGTTTCCCCTGACACCGCTAGCTTTCCGGGCACGACCGTAATCTCTGCATCCGGATGACTGCCGTTTTTGGTCAGACAGAAATCAGTAGAATGGTTGTTGGCGCCGACGTTTGTCGTGATGGACGCCGGCGATATTGTAAAATAGTCGTTCTCCGGTTTCGGCGTAAAGGTACGGCTTCCCGGATTGGAAGCGTAAACGCCGGTTTGCGGGTTTACGAATACATCAGTACTTTCTCCGTTGGCTTGCATGAGCAGTTTAACCGGAGCCGGTATCGACTGTCCGCTGCAATCGTTGCCTGCCAACCCGAAACGAACTTGCCCGACTTGCTGTAACGACGCGTCATTGCCCGGCATTTGCGCCTGTAGCAACAACGAGAAAAACACAGAAAAAGCGAGTAGTAATCGTTTCATTTACAACGGTTTACTTGATGCAAAGCATTCGTGGTTTAACACAAATATAACATTTATTCTGAATGTTGGTACACCGCGAACGGTCTTTTATAGTCCCAAATAAAAAACCCGGCGCAAATACTGGCCGGGTCATGAATTTACTCCTTGATAATTTTATCAACATGGGTTCCGTCGTCGGTGACGGTTCTCAAAAAGAAGATGCCCGATGAAAGCGACTGCAAGTTAATGTCGTATTCTAAGCCGGGATCCGATGAATGGCGATCGCCGTCACACCACACCGTCCGGCCTTGACCGTCAATCACGGAAACAGACCGAACCGGACTTTCAGCCGATAGATGCACCACATTGCGCACCGGGTTCGGAAACAATTTGACCGACGCGGTATTGTATTGCGGAACGCCCAGTTGCTGGAAGGTCGTGGTAGCCGTGTTGGTCACTACGGGCACATTGAAGTCAAAATAGATGCTGGCCTTGTTCGTGACCACGCTACCGGCGGTAAGTGTAGGCTTGGTTTTTATTTTATAGGCAACGTAGCCGTACTCGTTCGGGACGAGGTTGATGTTCTCAAAGTAAAACTCCAATTTATTCCCAGTAAGTACTGGCACTTCGACGTGTGAAGAACTTAAAACCTGCAACGAAGAAATATCAAACTTGTCTGCGTCGAGCAAATCCTTGATCACGACGTTCTCGGCCGGGAAATTTCCGGTGTTCTCAAAGTTGATCACATAATGCAGGAAATTACCGATTTGCGTCGTGGAAACCACTTCACCTTGCATGCAGTGTTTATCGTTCGGATCAAACGAGCCGACGACGATTTGCTTTAATCCGAAAGTATTGTCCATTGGGGTTTCATCACCATCCACCGGATTGACTGTCGCGGAAAAATTAAGCTCGTCCCCAATATTGACAGCAGGCGTTTCAACCGGTGAATTGACATTCAGTGTGATCTCGATGACCCGCGTTTCAAACGGTAACAGGCCGGCATAATTCCAGGCAAGTTGGTTGGTTGTCTGCGCATCGGGCAACACGGAAGCCGACACAAAATCAAGTATGTTGTCCTGAAACTGGAAACTGACCGTTCCGCTCAACGTTTGGTTGCCCTTATTCCTGTAAGTCAAGGCATACGTCGCATCAAAACCAGGACGTGCCGGAATCAAAGGAACCAGAACAGCCTCAACATCGGTATACAGACCGTTTGCGGTGGCACAGAAGTCTGCGGTGGCCGAGTGGTACGCATTGTCATCGAAATGGATCGGCACTGATCCCGAAACATTGTAATATTCAGGATTTTCAAAAACCGCCGAAATGACTTGGTCGGGTTGTTGGGTGTAAATCGTATATGATCCGTCGGAACCTGTGAATACGGCGCCTACTTCGGTCTCGCTGGCGATGGTAATCTTGACGCCCGACAGGTTAACATCTGCATCGTCACAACCGTTATTGCCCATATCCAACCGAACGTTTCCCGATATGGTGTTGTACGCGCCTCCCGGATGGAACGAGCAGTACGAAGTAACCGGAACGCCACTGATCCCGGCGTCTGCCATTTTTGACTGGATCAGTTCTATTTCTGACTCATCGGCGCAAAACGAAAAGAGCGACGGCAATGCACCGAAATTGATGAATTGGATGGCATTGCCGTTCTTGAGGTTGACCGACTCAAGCACCGGATTGTACCCGAATTCAATGGACAAAAGGTCCGGACACTGAGAAACGTCAAGGCCGGTAATTGGCGTCTCAAAAATATACAGGTCGCCCAATCCAACCGAAGCCGAGAAATCGATGGTCGTAATCGGATTGTATTGGCAAAGCAGCGCGTACAGGTTAGGCACGACCGACACATTCAGCGTTGTCAGTTGGTTGTTGTCGCAATTAAGTTCATAAAGGCTGTCGAGCCCGGTCAGGTCGAGCGATGTGATGTCGGAGTCGCTGCACGCGAAATATTTCAGCGCCGTAAGTCCGGAGGTATTGACCGTGCCCAAAGAATTTCCGCTGCAGTCCAGCGTTTCAAGCAACGACAGCCCTGCCACGTTGATTGCCGAGAGGTTGCAACCGAAACACGTGAACGTCTTTAAGGTGCCTAGCATGGATACGTCCAGTGTACCCATTACGCTAAAATCGTTCATGCTTACGTCCAGGAAACGGATAGATACCAGTGGCAGCAAATTGATTGTAGTTAGGTTGTTATTCGCGCAGCTCAGTGACTTAAGGCTTCCTGCATTGCTTACATCGAGCGATGTGATGTTGTTCCAGGCGCAATTCAGCAAATCCAAATGGGACAGGGCCGAAATATCCAGTGCTGCCATCATATTGTTGTTGCAGACTAGGCTCCGGAGTCCGGTAAGTGCCGACACGTCGAGGCTTGTTAAACTGTTTTCGGAACAGTCGAGCTTTTTGAGGGAAGCAAACGAGGAAATACCAGAGAGATTTCCGATGCTGGCGGCACCTACAAACAAACTGTCAATGACTGCTGCTTCCGATACCTGAATTTCGTAGTCGTTGTTGGTGTCTATCTTAACGGCTACACCGCCCGAATACGCCGTACCGTTGAGCGGATGCGCATTCACCAGGCGTTGCTTAAAATTGGCGTCTGGGATACTGACAACCTGGCCGTAACCAGACCAAGAAATAAAGACGAAAAGCAGTAACCATTTCCTCATAGCTGTTGTTTTTCCAAATATAAAAAAAGCCCGACGAAAAAATCCGACGGGCCCTGATTTTAAAATGGCAAACGCTTACCGATTCACTTTAAACGCTTTCAAACCGGGGAAATACGCGGTTGTCCCGAGCTCTTCCTCAATGCGCAGCAACTGGTTGTATTTTGCCATACGGTCTGAACGTGAAGCCGAGCCGGTCTTGATCTGGCCGCAATTGAGCGCCACGGCCAAATCGGCAATGGTGTTGTCTTCGGTTTCGCCTGAACGGTGCGACATGACCGACGTGTATCCGGCATTGTGCGCCATGTTCACGGCTGCAATGGTTTCGGACAACGTTCCGATTTGGTTTACTTTCACCAAGATGGAATTCGCCGTGCCGGTGTCGATGCCTTTGGCCAAACGTTGCACATTGGTCACGAACAAGTCATCGCCTACCAATTGAACTTTGCTGCCGATTTTATCCGTCAATGATTTCCAGCCGGCCCAGTCGTCTTCGTGCATGCCGTCTTCGATAGAAATGATTGGATAATTTGCCGCCAGTTCCGCCAAGTAGTTGGCTTGTTCTTCTGACGAACGCTTTTTGCCGTTCGGGCCTTCGAATTTTGTATAGTCGTATACGCCGTCTTTGTAGAATTCAGAAGCGGCGCAATCCAGCGCAATCATGATTTCGTCACCAAATTTGTAACCCGCATTTTCTACGGCTTTCTTGATGGTGTCGAGTGCGTCTTCCGTTCCGCCCGCAAGATTAGGAGCAAAACCGCCTTCATCGCCCACCGCCGTTGAAAGCCCGCGGTCATGCAATACTTTCTTCAAATGATGGAACACTTCTGTTCCCATTTGCATCGCCTGGGTAAAAGACTTCGCCTTTACCGGCATGATCATGAATTCCTGGAAGGCAATCGGCGCATCCGAATGTGAACCGCCGTTGATGATGTTCATCATCGGAACCGGAAGCGTATTGCCTGAAACGCCGCCCACGTAACGGTACAATGGCAGGCCAAGTTCGTTTGCCGCGGCTTTGGCTACCGCCAACGATACACCCAAAATGGCGTTGGCACCTAGTTCGGATTTGTTGTGTGTGGTATCGAGCTCAATCATCGTCTGGTCAATCAGGTTCTGTTCAAAAACAGATAGCCCGACCAATTCCTCAGCAATCCTGGTGTTCACGTTTTTGACCGCTTTATGCACGGCTTTACCCATGTACGCCTTACCACCGTCACGCAGTTCAACCGCTTCGTGTTCACCGGTTGATGCGCCCGATGGTACGGCGGCACGTCCGAGAACGCCGTTTTCTGTGATGACATCTACTTCTACGGTAGGGTTGCCGCGGGAATCAAAAATTTGACGGGCGTGGATTTTTACAATGATGCTCATGTGTATGAATTTTAGTGGCTAGTGGCTAGTAGTTAGCGACTAGACGTTAATAATTACGTATTAAGATTTTCAAAAATAGAAAACATCTTTTGATGTTGGTGAATTTGTTATTAACGATAACGATTTCAGCGGAATGGAGAATGCGCGTCGGCCGTCTTTCTTTCCTCTTTCGACTATTTTTCCATATTCGCAATGAACTGGTCAAACAGATAACTCGCATCGTGCGGCCCAGGACTGGCTTCCGGATGGTATTGCACCGAAAAGCAATTCTTGTTCTTCATGCGCATGCCGGCTACGGTCTTGTCGTTGATGTGCAGGTGCGTGATCTCGAAATCCGGGTGCGCCTCAAGCTCTTCTTTGTTGACCGCGAAACCATGATTCTGCGAGGTGATTTCACCATGGCCCGTGAGCAGATTCCCGATGGGATGGTTGATGCCGCGGTGGCCGTTAAACATCTTATAAGTAGAAATGCCGTTGGCCAAACCAATGACTTGATGGCCGAGACAAATGCCGAACAGCGGCGCGTCTTGGGCCAAAATATCGCGGGCAACTTGTTGGGCATTTTCCAAGGGTTCCGGATCACCCGGGCCGTTGGAAAGGAAATAGCCATCCGGGTTAAATTCGGCCATTTCGGCGAAACTGGTATTGAACGGAAATACTTTCACGTAACAATCGCGCTTGACCAGGTTTCGAAGGATGTTTTTCTTGATGCCCAAATCGAGCGCGGCTACTTTATATTTGGCATCTGGGTTACCCACGTAATATGGCTCTTTGGTTGAAACAACCGAAGCGAGCTCCAACCCAACCATATCGGGCACGTCTTTCAGTATTTGCTTGAGCTCGTCAATGGGCTTTCCGTCTGTGGAAATAACGGCATTCTGTGCACCGTGCTCGCGGATGTAGCTCACCAGCGCGCGTGTATCGACGTCGGAAATGGCAACAAGGTTTTGTTTGCGGAAATAATCTTCCAAACTGCCCGATGCGCCAGGCCGCGAATAGTGGAAAGAGAAATTCTTGACGACCAAGCCTGAAATCATGATGCGGTCGGCCTCGGTTTCGTGTTCGTTCACACCGTAATTGCCGATGTGCGCGTTGGTGGCCACCATGATCTGGCCGTAGTAACTCGGGTCTGTGAAGATTTCCTGATAACCGGTCATGCCGGTGTTGAAACAGACTTCACCGGTGGTTGTACCTTCAATCCCGATGGATTTTCCGTGGAAAATGGTGCCGTCCTCCAACAGTAGAATGGCTTTTTGTCTTGTGTTGTATTTCATTCGTAGTTGTTATTCGTTTTTCTGGCGGACGCATACTGTCGCGGCGCTCCGGCCATGTAGTTAGTGGTGTAAAACCGGGTGATGCAAAATTAATTGAAATGAACGCTTGTTGAAAATTTAGTTATGAAAACGGGTGTTGATAAATTGCGGCAAGGGCGTTTATTTGGCGGCTCGAGTGCGGAGCGTATCGAGAGCCGCGGGCTCCAAGAACGTAAACTGACGCTTCAAAAATAAAAAAAGGGACAAACTAAAAGCTTGTCCCTTGATATGTTGAAAGTTGAATCACTATTCTTCTTTCTTTTCTTCTGAACTTTCGTCAGCAGCCGGTGCTTCCGGTGCTTCAGCGGTTGGCTCAACAGCCGGAGTATCCTCAACAACTGGTGCAGTCTCTTCAACTTGCGCTTCAGTAGTCGGCTCTTCAACAACCGGTGCAGGCGCCTCAGCTTTAGGAGCAGCGGTTGCAGTTGCACCCGTTTTTGCTTTGCTACGACGGCTTCTGCCTTTCTTCTCTTCCTTCTTACCGCCGTTGTAGAGTTCGTTGAAGTCTACCAGTTCGATCATTGCCATATCGGCGTTGTCGCCCAAACGGTTGCCCAGTTTGATGATGCGGGTATATCCGCCCGGACGGTCGCCAATTTTAGCGGCTACGTCGCGGAACAAATCGGTAACCGCATACTTGTTGCGCAGGTAAGAGAAAACAATACGACGGTTGTGCGTCGTGTCTTCTTTAGATTTCGTGATGAGCGGCTCAACATAAACTTTCAAGGCTTTCGCTTTGGCTACAGTGGTGTTGATGCGCTTGTGCTCGATCAGTGAGCAAGCCATGTTGGCCAACATCAGTTTTCTGTGTCCGGCTTGCCTGCTTAAGTGATTGATTTTCTTTCCGTGTCTCATTACTCTATAATTTCGCTAGTACCAGACTAGTCTTTATCTAATTTATATTTGCTCAGGTCCATTCCGAAGGTCAGGTTTTTGGCCGCTACCAACTCATCGAGTTCTGTGAGTGACTTTTTACCGAAGTTGCGGAACTTCATCAGGTCGTTTTTGTTGAAAGAAACCAAGTCGCCCAAGGTATCAACTTCTGCAGCCTTCAAACAGTTGAGGGCGCGAACTGACAAATCCATGTCAACGAGTTTGGTTTTCAACAACTGACGCATGTGCAGTGATTCCTCGTCGTAAGATTCGGTTTGTGCAATTTCGTCAGCTTCAAGGGTAATCCTTTCGTCAGAGAACAGCATGAAGTGGTGGATCAGTACTTTTGCCGCTTCTGTCAACGCATCTTTCGGGTTGATAGAACCGTCTGTCTTGATTTCCAAAACGAGCTTTTCGTAGTCGGTCTTTTGCTCGACGCGGAAGTTCTCGATGGCATACTTCACGTTCTTCACCGGAGTAAAGATCGAATCGGTAAAAATGGTTCCGATGGCGGCGTTCTGCTTTTTGTTTTCTTCAGCAGGAACATAACCACGGCCTTTTTCGATGGTTAATTCGAAATTCAGGTTGATTTTGCTGTCCATGTTGCAGATGACCAACTCTGGATTGAGCACTTGGAAACCTGAAATGAACTTTTGGAAATCACCGGCAGTGAGTTGCTCTTTGCCCGATACCGAAATGGTAACGGTTTCGTTGTCCACATCTTCAATCTGGCGCTTGAAACGCACCTGCTTTAAGTTCAGGATAATCTCGGTTACATCTTCAACAACGCCTGAAATAGTGGAAAATTCATGATCTACTCCTTCGATACGTACAGACGTGATTGCGTAGCCTTCCAATGCAGAAAGCAAAACTCTTCTAAGTGCGTTACCGACGGTTAATCCGTAACCTGGCTCGAGTGGACGGAATTCGAATTTGCCTTCGAAATCTGTCGAATCGATCATGATCACTTTATCGGGTTTCTGAAAATTAAATATTGCCATGATGTGACTGCTGTCTTATTATTTGTTGTACAATTCGACGATAAGTTGCTCCTTGATGTTCTCTGGAATCTGCAACCTGGCAGGAACTGAAACGAACACACCTTCTTTGGTGTCGTTGTTCCAGGTAATCCACTCATACACATGTGCAGAGTTGGCCAGTGAACGCTCGATGGCTTCAACAGATTTAGATTTTTCACGGACAGCAACCTTATCGCCGGGTTTGAGGTGGTAAGACGGAATGTTTACCAACTCGCCGTTCACGGTAATGTGACGGTGCGATACGATTTGACGGGCAGCGCGACGTGAAGGCGCAATTCCCATACGGAAAACTACATTGTCCAGACGTGCCTCGCACAATTGGATGAGTACTTCACCGGTTACTCCACGGGATGCCGCTGCTTTTTCGAACAGGCCGCGGAATTGTTTTTCGAGGATTCCGTAAGTATATTTCGCTTTTTGCTTCTCCATGAGCTGCACTGCGTACTCGGATTTTTTACCTCTCTTTTTTGCCATGCCGTGTTGGCCTGGCGGATAGTTTCTTTTTTCGAAGGCTTTGTCGTCTCCGAAGATTGCCTCGCCGAATTTACGGGCAATCCTTGTTTTTGGACCAGTATATCTTGCCATTTCTAATTTATTTGGAACAGTGATTATGAATTCAGGTCAAATCCTCCGATAATCTTGATCTGCTCCGGGTTATACTTACTTTTTGAAGTTGCTAGTTGTTAGTTGCTAGTTTTTAGAAGAATCCTCTAACAACTAGCAACTAACAACTAGCAACTAATTATACGCGACGTCTCTTCGGTGGACGACAGCCGTTGTGTGGCATTGGTGTCACGTCGATGATCTCGGTTACTTCGATACCGCCGTTGTGCAATGAACGGATGGCAGACTCACGTCCGTTACCCGGTCCTTTCACATACACTTTTACCTTCTTAAGTCCGGCCTCCAAGGCTACTTTTGCACAATCTTCAGCAGCCATCTGGGCAGCATACGGCGTGTTCTTCTTAGAACCGCGGAAGCCCATTTTACCAGCCGACGACCATGAAATCACTTCGCCTTTTTTGTTGGTCAAAGAGATGATGATGTTGTTGAACGTAGCGCTAACATGAGCCTCGCCAGTCGATTCAACGACAACTTTACGTTTCTTTGCAGTTGCTTTAGCCATTTCTACTTATTATTTGGTTGCCTTCTTCTTGTTAGCAACAGTTTTACGCTTACCTTTCCTAGTCCTTGAGTTGTTCTTGGTGCGCTGACCACGGAGTGGCAAGCCAGAACGGTGACGGATGCCACGGTAACAACCGATGTCCATCAAACGTTTGATGTTCAAAGACGTCTCAGAACGCAATTCACCTTCGATCTTGTAGTATGAAACCGCATCACGGATGGCGCCAATCTGGTCGTCATTCCATTCTTGCACTTTCATGTCTTCGCTGACACCGGCTTTGGCCAGGATTTCAGCGGCGCGGCTTTTACCAATTCCGAAGATGTAGGTCAAAGCGATAACTCCTCTTTTGTTTTTTGGGATATCAACCCCTGCTATTCTTGCCATAATTATCCTTGTCTTTGTTTAAATCTAGGATTCTTTTTGTTGATTACGTATAATCTGCCTTTCCTGCGAACGATGACGCAGTCGGCGCTTCTTTTCTTAACTGATGCTCTTACTTTCATCTGGCGTTTCTTTATTTGTTTTTTAAAAGGACAGATGGAACTCGCATGCTCGTTTCATCTCGATTAAATTTTTGTTTTGAGCGGACAGACGCAACTCCTTCACCCCGCTACATTCGTTATTAGTACCTGTACGTGATGCGTGCTTTTGTCAGGTCGTAGGGCGTCATTTCGAGTTTCACTTTATCGCCCGGCAAAAGCTTGATGTAGTGCATCCGCATTTTTCCGGAGATGTGTGCAATCACAATGTGACCGTTTTCCAATTCAACGCGGAACATTGCATTCGACAATGCCTCGATGATTGATCCGTCCTGCTCTATTGCTGCTTGTTTAGCCATATATTAAGCTACTGCTTTTCGGTTCTTCCCTGTTTTCATCAAGCCGTCGTAATGCTTGTTGAGCAGGTATGAATTGATTTGCTGAATCGTATCGATTGCGACGCCAACCATAATGATCAACGACGTGCCGCCGAAGAACATCGCCCAAGCTTGCTGCACGCCAAACCCAACCACGATGGCAGGGAAAATAGCGATCAACGCCAGGAACAATGAACCTGGGAAGGTGATAAGCGACATGATTTTATCCAGATAATCGGCTGTTTCGACCCCTGGCTTGGTACCCGGAATGAATCCGCCGCTGCGCTTAAGATCGTCTGCCATTTTATTGGTCGGAACCGTGATGGCCGTATAGAAATACGTGAAAACGATGATGAGCAATGCAAACACGAAATTGTACCAGAAACCAAACATATTGCTGAATGTACCGGCAATGGTCTGCGAAGCATCCGATTTTGACAAACCAGCCAACGCCGCAGGGATAAACATAATCGCCTGCGCGAAAATGATTGGCATTACGCCGGCTGCGTTGAGTTTCAACGGAATCCATTGGCGATTACCGCCTGTAGCATCCTGTTCGAAATCTCCGGTCATTGTCCTGCGGGCATACTGCACCGGAATACGACGAACGGCCATGACGAGCAATACGCAGGCAATGATCACGAGCAACCAAACCGTAACTTCTATTACCAATACCATCGGGCCGCCGTTGTTGTTGGTGATGGTTGAAGTAAATTCCTGAAGGAACGCTTGTGGCAACCTGGCCAAGATTCCGACCATAATCAAAAGTGAAATACCGTTGCCGATGCCTTTGTCGGTGATTTTCTCACCCAGCCACATCGCGAAGATGGTTCCCGTAGTAAGGATCAACACCGATGAGAACAGGAATGAAAACGAGTCGAAGCCCATCAAAAATGCACTTGACGGCAATGTACGGTACATGTTGTAGATGTAGCCCGGCCCTTGCACGAGTGTGATGACGATGGTCAACCAACGCGTAATCTGGTTCAACCTTTTACGGCCGCTCTCGCCTTCTTTCTGGAGTTTCTGCAGATATGGAATCGCAATTCCCATCAACTGCACCACGATAGAAGCCGAAATGTACGGCATGATGCCCAACGCAAATACCGACGCTTTTGAGAACGCACCACCGGTAAACATGTCAAGGATCGAACCGATACCTTGTTTGGTTTGCCCGGCCAGGCTGTTCAATTGGGTAGCATCGATGCCCGGAAGCGTTACGTGTGCACCAAAACGGTAAACCAAAAGGAGCAACAGCGTAAAAGTGATCTTGTTACGCAGCTCCTCGATTTTCCAAACACTGGCAATTCCTTCAAAAAATTTCTTCATCTGATTAAAAGGGATTACAATGTTACAGCTTCACCGCCGGCAGCTTCGATAGCAGCCTTTGCGGTAGCAGTAAATTTATGTGCGGTAACGGTGAGTTTGGCTTTCAATTCGCCACGACCCATTACCTTCACCATTTCGTTCTTTGTAGCCAAACGGTTCGCCACGAAAGTTGTCATATCGACTGAATCTTTCACGATGCCGTTGTCCACCAACGTCTGCAAAGTATCCAGGTTTATACCTTGGTATTCTTTACGGTTGATGTTGGTAAAACCGAACTTCGGCACACGCCTCTGGAGCGGCATCTGTCCACCTTCAAAACCGATCTTCTTAGAGTAACCTGAGCGTGACTTGGCTCCTTTGTGGCCACGTGCAGCAGTGCCGCCTTTGCCTGAACCTTCACCACGGCCTACCCTTTTGTTTTGGTTGTGCGTGGAACCTTGAGCCGGTTGTAAATTACTTAAATTCATCTCTTAGCTTGTTATTTTGATTCCGTAACGGAAACCAAATGTTTGACTTTTCTAATCATCCCAAGGATAGCAGGATTTGATTCATGCTCAACAACCTGTCCGATCCTGCGCAACCCGAGCGCCTCGAGGCCTCTCTTTTGGGTCAATGGGCAGTTGATTTGACTCCTAACTTGTTTTACTATTAATTTAGCCATGATTTCCTGTTATTATCCTTTAAAAACTTTTTCAAGCGATACACCGCGCTGTTTTGCGATGGTGTGCGCACTCCTCATTTGCAGTAAAGCATCGAAAGTTGCCTTTACCACGTTGTGAGGGTTTGATGACCCTTGTGATTTCGACAATACATCGTGGATACCTACCGACTCGAGTACTGAACGAACAGCACCACCGGCGATAACTCCTGTACCGTGCGACGCTGGCATCAGGAAAACGCGGGCACCGCCGAACTTACCTTTTTGCTCATGCGGCACAGATTGGCCAGAGAGTGGAATCTTCACGAGGTTTTTCTTGGCATCTTCAACCGCTTTTGCGATTGCTTCAGAAACGTCCTTAGACTTTCCGAGACCATGACCTACAACACCGTTCTCGTCACCAACGACAACAATGGCTGAAAAGCCGAAAGCACGGCCACCTTTTGTTACTTTGGTTACACGGTTCACTGCCACCAAACGGTCTTTCAATTCGAGTCCGCTCGGCTTTACGATTTCTACATTCTTATAATTGTGGTACATAGTCTTAGAATTTAAGTCCGGCTTCCCTTGCGCCTTCTGCTAATGATTTAACACGTCCGTGGTAGAGATAGCCTCCGCGGTCGAACGATACGGTATCGATGCCGGCTTTCAAAGCTTTCTCGGCAATCAACTTACCTACTGCAGCCGCTACTTCAATGTTGGTGCCTTTTGTATCAACACCTTTTTCCCTTGAAGAGGCAGCAGCCAAGGTTACGCCGTTCACATCGTCGATCAACTGGGCGTAGATCTCTTTGTTACTCCTGAAAACAGAGAGCCTTGGAGATTGGGCCGTACCGTTGACGATTTTCCTGATCCTGTACTGGATCCTTTGTCTTCTTTCCGATTTAGTTAATGACATAATCTTACTTATTAAGCTGATTTACCTGCTTTTCTTCTCAATACTTCGCCTACGAACTTCACACCTTTTCCTTTGTATGGTTCTGGCTTACGGAAACCACGGATTTTCGCAGCTACAGCGCCGAGCAATTGCTTGTCGTGCGAAGTCAGCTTTACGATCGGGTTCTTACCTTTTTCAGAAATCGTCTCCAGTTTCACTTCCGGAGCCACTTCTAAAATAATATTGTGGGAGAAGCCCAAAGCCAAATCCAGTTTTTGTCCCTGGTTTGAAGCCCTGTAACCTACACCTACCAATTCGAGTTCTTTAGTGAAGCCTGTTGAAACACCGGTGATCATGTTTGCGATCAAGGCGCGGTATAGACCGTGCTTTGAACGTTGATCTTTAGCGTCTGAAGAGCGCTCTACTGTTACTTGACCATCTTCCATTTTAACTGTTACATCACTGTAATCTTGTGAAAGTTGGCCCAGTTTACCTTTTACTGTAACCGTATTGTTGGCCACTTCTACAGTGACGCCTGACGGGATTGCGATTGGGTTTTTACCTATTCTTGACATAATCCTATCTTTTATTAGTATACGTAACAGATTACTTCGCCGCCAACGTTGAGCTGCTTCGCCTGCTTGCCTGTCATGAGGCCTTTAGACGTAGAAACGATGGCAATGCCCAATCCGTTAAGGATACGTGGGATTTCGGAAGAACCTGCGTATTTACGCAAACCCGGTTTACTGATTCTTTGTAAGTCTTTGATGACCGGCTCTTTGGTGTCTTTGTCGTACTTGAGCGCGATCTTGATGGAACCTTGCGGTCCGTTTTCTTCGAACTTGTAGCTGAGGATGTAGCCTTGACCGAAGAGGATTTTGGTGATTTCTTTCTTCATGTTTGAAGCCGGAATCTCAACAACCTTGTGGTTTGCAGCCACGGCGTTGCGAATCCTGGTCAAGAAATCCGCGATTGGATCTGTATACATATTTATATAATTGCGGCAACGGTTTTCAGCGGAACCCTTCCACTGAACCTGGAGCCATTAAACACTAATGAAAATCAACAAATAATTGCACGTTCGCGGCAAAAATCCGGCAAATGTACAATTATCTGTTGACATAACCAGCTTACCAGCTGGCTTTTTTTACGCCTGGGATCAAACCCTGGTTGGCCATCTCACGGAAAGTAACACGTGAAATACCAAACTGACGCATATAACCTCTCGGCCTTCCGGTAAGCTTGCAACGGTTGTGCATCCTTACTGGCGAAGCGTTTTTAGGCAACTTTTGCAAACCTTCGTAATCTCCAGCTTCCAACAAAGCTTTCCTTTTCTCGGCATATTTTGCAACCGTCTTGGCACGTTTCACCTCGCGGGCTTTCATTGATTCTTTAGCCATGTCTTAGTTCTTTTTAAAAGGTAAACCTAATTCTCTCAACAGTGATTGTGCTTCTTTGTCGGTTGATGCGGAAGTCACGAAAGTGATGTCCATACCAGAAATCTTGTTCACTTTATCGATGTCGATTTCAGGGAAAATGATTTGCTCCGTTACACCGAGGTTGTAGTTTCCACGCCCATCAAAGCCTGTAGCCTTGATGCCTCCGAAGTCACGAACCCTTGGCAAAGCAGTCGTCACCAAACGGTCGAGGAATTCGTACATACGCTCGCCACGCAAAGTCACTTTAGCACCGATCGGCATGCCTTTCCTCAATTTGAACGACGCAACGTCTTTCTTAGAGATGGTTGACACAGCTTTCTGGCCAGTGATTTTTGTCATTTCTTCAACTGCATAGTCGATGAGCTTCTTGTCTGAAACAGCTGCACCAACACCACGGCTGAGAACGATTTTCTCCAATTTAGGCACCTGCATTACGTTCTTATAACCGAACTCTTCTTTAAGAGCAGACACTACGCGGTCTTTGTACTCTTGCTTAAGTCTTGGAATATATGCCATGATTATTTAGCTTTCTTGGTTTCTTTTTTAGCAGTTTTAGCTGCTGGCTTAGCCGTTCCTTCAACCTTGGCAAGGTTAGAAATGTGGATTGGCGCTTCTTTCTTAACAATGCCGCCTTGTGGGTTCTTTGCGCTCGGCTTTGTATGCCTAGACACCATGTTTACACCTTCTACGATGGCTTTGTTTTTCTCTTTGTAAACGCGTGTTACGGTTCCGGTTGTACCTTTGTGGTCGCCCGCGATGATTTTCACGGTGTCGCCTGATTTGATTTTCAACTTGATCATCTCTCTGATAAATTAAAGCACTTCAGGTGCCAGTGATACAATCTTCATGAACTGCTTCTCGCGAAGTTCACGTGCTACCGGCCCAAATACACGGGTTCCGCGCATCTCACCTTGTGCGTTCAAAAGCACACAGGCGTTGTCATCGAAACGGATGTATGAACCGTCTGCACGGCGCACTTCTTTTTTCGTACGCACTACCACGGCTGTAGATACAGCGCCTTTCTTCACGTTTCCGTTCGGAGTGGCATCTTTGATAGAAACTACAATCTTGTCTCCAACTGAGGCATACCTTCTTTTGGTTCCTCCCAACACGCGGATCGTAAGTACTTCCTTCGCGCCAGTGTTGTCTGCTACTTTAAGTCTTGATTCTTGTTGTACCATGATTACTTAGCTCTTTCAATGATTTCTACTAGTCTCCAGCACTTGGTTTTTGACAATGGACGTGTCTCAGAGATACGTACGGTGTCACCAACGTTGCAGTCGTTTGTCTCGTCATGCGCATGGTATTTTTTCGTTTTCAATACGAATTTACCATACAATGGGTGCTTTACTTTACGGGTTTCAGAAACCACGATTGACTTGTCCATTTTGCTGGAAGTCACCACACCTATTCTTTCTTTTCTTAAATTTCTTTTTTCCATCTGTCAGCAGAATTATTGTTGCGCTCTTTTGGTTAGTTCCGTAGCCAGTCTTGCAACTGTCCTTCTAACTGTCCTGATCTGAAGCGGGTTCTCGATCGGCGAAATAGCATGTGCCATTTTTAAATCGGTCAACGCCTTTTTTGTTTCGGCCAATTTTTCCTGCAATTGTGCGATGGAAAGATCATTCATTTCTTTCTGTTTCATCTGTCTTTAAATTATGCCTCGAAATCTCTGGCGATGACGAACTTGGTTTTCACAGGCAGTTTTTGTGCAGCAAGACGCAAAGCTTCCTTCGCAACGGCCAACGGCACACCACCTACTTCAAACATGATTTTTCCTGGCTTGACAACGGCTGCCCAATATTCAACGGCACCCTTACCTTTACCCATACGAACCTCAAGAGGCTTTTTCGTGATTGGTTTATCCGGGAAAATTTTAATCCAAAGTTGACCTTCCCTTTTCATATAACGGGTCGCAGCGATACGCGCAGCCTCGATTTGACGGGAAGTCAAGAACATTCCAGTTTCGTGTACAGATTTAATTCCGAACATGCCGTTAGAAAGCTCGTGGCCACGTTGAGACACGCCTTTCATCCTACCTTTTTGTACCTTACGGTATTTTGTCCTTTTAGGCTGTAACATTTTTCTTTAGTTTAAAAATTACTTTCTTTTACGGTCACCGCCTGGTTTGCGGTCTTTGTTGAATCCGCCTTTGCGTTCTCCGCGCGGCGCATCGCCACCTTTACCACCACCTTGGCCAGCTTGTTTTTTGTCCATGCCTACCAGTGGGGAAAGGTCTCTTTTTCCGTAAACTTCGCCTTTCATGATCCAAACTTTGATACCCATACGACCGTAAGTTGTATGCGCTTCAGCCAAAGCGTAATCGATGTCGGCCCTGAAAGTTGACAATGGAATACGACCTTCTTTGAAACTCTCTGAACGTGCCATCTCGGCGCCATTCAAACGTCCGGAAATCATGACTTTCACACCTTCTGCGTTCATACGCATTGAAGCGGCGATGGCCATTTTGATTGCCCTTCTGTAAGAAATACGGCTCTCGATTTGACGTGCGATGCTAGACGCAACCAGAAAAGCATCGAGCTCAGGTCTTTTGATTTCAAAGATGTTGATCTGAACTTCCTTGTCGGTAATCTTCTTCAATTCCTCTTTCAGCTTGTCTACCTCCTGGCCGCCTTTTCCGATGATAATTCCCGGACGTGCAGTGGTGATAGTAACGGTTACAAGCTTCAAAGTCCTCTCGATGATTACTTTTGAAACACTCGCTTTCGATAAACGGGCGTGGATGTACTTTCTGATTTTGTGATCCTCAGCGAGTTTGTCACCGTAATCATTTCCACCATACCAGTTTGAATCCCAGCCGCGGATGATTCCGAGGCGATTTCCAATTGGATTTGTCTTCTGTCCCATGTTTATGAATTTGCTTGAGTGTTATCTGTTTGTCCCAACACGATGGTTACGTGGTTAGAACG
The DNA here is from genome assembly GCF_965137575.1 of Flavobacterium longum. Lineage (NCBI taxonomy): Bacteria > Pseudomonadati > Bacteroidota > Flavobacteriia > Flavobacteriales > Flavobacteriaceae > Flavobacterium > Flavobacterium longum. The sequence goes on from NZ_CBCRZJ010000003.1 coordinate 422,068, forward strand.
TTTTCTAATTCTGTGTGCCCTCCCTTGTGGTGCAGGACGAAGCCTTTTTAGCATCATACCGCCGTCCACACGGATTTCCTTTACGAATAAGCCTGCGTCAGCAACGCTGCCTTCTGCATTTTTCTGCTCCCAGTTGTTGATGGCAGACAAAAGCAATTTCTCCAGGTTACGTGAAGCTTCTTTGGTGCTGAAACGCAAAATGTTCAGCGCCTTTTCCACTTTCTGACCTCTTACCAGATCTGCAACAAGGCGCATCTTCCTAGGTGAAGTAGGACAGTTGTTCAGTTTCGCGAAAGCGATCTGCTTGTTGGCTTCCTTAATGGCGTTTGCCATTTCTCTCTTACGAACTCCCATCTTTCTTATTTTTTACCTTTGTTTTTAGCACCTGCGTGACCACGGAATGATCGAGTCGGTGAAAATTCTCCTAATTTATGTCCTACCATGTTCTCGGTAACATACACAGGAACGAACTGGCGTCCGTTGTGTACGGCGATGGTTTGACCCACGAAATCCGGGGTAATCATCGATGCACGAGACCAGGTCTTGATGACCGATTTGTTGGCGTTTTCCAACACCTTCTTCTCTAACTTATAGTGAACAAAAGGTCCTTTCTTTAATGAACGTGCCATATCTTATTATTTCTTTCTGCGTTCTACAATATACTTATTACTTGGGTTTGCCAAGGCACGTGTACGGTAACCTTTAGCTGGCAAGCCTTTTCTTGAACGCGGATGTCCACCTGACGAACGTCCTTCACCACCACCCATCGGGTGATCGACTGGGTTCATCGCAACGGCTCTCGTTCTTGGCCTTCTGCCCAACCAACGTGAACGGCCTGCTTTACCAGACACGACCAATTGGTGATCAGAGTTAGATACCGCACCAATGGTAGCCGAGCAAGTAAGCAAGATCAAACGTGTCTCACCTGAAGGCATTTTAATGGTCGCGTATTTTCCATCCCTTGCCATCAACTGTGCAAACGTACCAGCCGAACGTGCAATTACAGCACCTTGCCCCGGACGGAGCTCGATGCAAGAAATTACAGTACCGAGTGGAATTTTGCTCAATGGCATGGTGTTGCCGATTTCCGGTTGCGCGTCTGGACCTGAAACGAGTTTCTGTCCTACTTTCAATCCGTTTTGGGCAATGATGTACGTTTTTGCACCGTCCGCGTAGGCCAGCAATGCGATGAAAGCTGTACGGTTCGGATCGTATTCGATAGACTTCACAGTAGCAGGGATGCCATCTTTAGTCCTTTTGAAATCGATGATACGGTAACGTTGTTTGTGACCACCGCCTGTATAACGCATGGTCATTTTTCCTTGACTATTTCTACCGCCTGAGTTTTTTTTCGGTGCTAACAATGAGCGCTCCGGCTTATCGGTCGTGATAGTGTCAAAGCTATTCACAACCCTAAAACGCTGACCCGGGGTAATAGGTTTTAATTTTCTGACTGACATTTTCCTGTCTTAATTATTGAACGTTATTGTAAAAATCAATCGTCTCGCCTTCCTTCACTTGAACAATCGCTTTTTTGATAGCGTTGGTCTTGCCATGGATCAGGCCGCTCTTAGTGTACTTTGTTGAGCGGTCAGGCCTTACGTTCATCGTGTTCACGCCTACTACAGAAACGCCATAAGCTGCCTCAACGGCATTCTTGATCTGGATCTTGTTGGCTTTTTTGTTCACGACGAAACCAAAGCGGTTAGAAAGCTCTCCTTCTTTGGTCACTTTTTCAGTGATAATCGGTTTAATAATGATACTCATCGCTTTCTTATTTGCTTAAAGATTCTTGGATTCCTTCCAAAGCGCCTTCTGAAATCACTAAATTATTAGCGTTCAAAATTGCGTAAGTATTTAATTCTGAGCTACTTACGGCGTTAGAAGCCTTCAAATTGCGCGAGGACAAATATACATTTTTATTTGACTCACCCAACACGAACAATGATTTTTTGGTGTCTATCCCCAAAGCTTTCAGCACGTTAATGAATTTTTTCGTGCTTGGTGTTTCAAATCCGAAGTCTTCAACAACGACCAAATTCGATTCTTTTGCTTTTTGAGACAAAGCTGATTTACGGGCCAAACGCTTCAAAGACTTGTTGAGTTTGAAGGAGTAGCTGCGTGGCCTTGGGCCGAAGATTGTACCACCGCCTTTGAAAACCGGCGACTTCACAGAACCTGCACGCGCTGTACCTGTTCCTTTTTGCTTCTTGATCTTACGGGTTGATCCAGTTACTTCGGCACGCTCTTTTGCTTTGTGCGTACCTTGACGCTGGTTGGCCAGGTATTGTTTTACATCGAGGTAAACCGCATGGTTGTTTGGCTCGATACCGAAAACTGAATCATTCAGCTCCACTGAACGACCGGTTTCTTTTCCGTTGATGTCTAAAACTTTTACTTTCATTACTTCTGAACGATTACGTAAGCGTTTTTGTGACCAGGAACACATCCTTTCACCAACAACAGATTCTTGTCGGCTACCACTTTCAACACTTTAAGGTTTTGAACTTTTACATTGGCTCCACCCATACGTCCTGCCATGCGCATTCCTTTGAATACACGTGAAGGATAAGATGACGCACCTACTGAACCCGGCGCGCGCAAACGGTTATGCTGACCGTGTGTTGACTGGCCAACACCGCCGAAGCCGTGACGCTTTACAACACCTTGGAAGCCTTTTCCTTTTGACACACCTTGCACATCCACAAATTCGCCTTCTGTAAAGACATCAACCGTCAATACATCACCTAATTTGTACTCGTTTTCAAACTGGAGCTCGACGACTTTTTTCTTGGCAACAGTACCTGCTTTTTTAAAGTGACCAGCGGCCGCTTTGGTAGTGTGCTTTTCATTTTTGTCATCGAAACCAAGTTGCAACGCTTCATACCCGTCGACCTCATTGGTTCTGACTTGGGTAACGACACACGGACCTGCTTCAATTACGGTACAAGGAATGTTCTTTCCGTTCTCGTCAAAGATGCTGGTCATGCCGATTTTTCTTCCGATTAACCCAGACATAGAAATTAATAATTAATAATTAATAATGAATAATTGGCTTATGCCAACTACGTTTTGATTCGGTTGTTTAAGACAAAAGGAAAGTACCGAAACCGAAATTCCGGTACTTATGCTCCTAAAAGTCTACTTATACTTTGATTTCTACTTCAACACCACTTGGCAACTCCAATTTCATGAGTGCGTCGATGGTTTTTGAAGAAGATGAGTAGATGTCGATCAGCCTTTTGTAAGACATCACTTCGAACTGCTCACGAGATTTTTTGTTGACGTGCGGAGAACGCAGTACTGTAAAAATCTTCTTGTGCGTTGGCAACGGAATAGGACCAGTTACCACAGCGCCCGTACTCTTTACGGTTTTTACGATCTTCTCTGACGACTTGTCCACCAGCATGTGATCGTAAGATTTCAGTTTTATTCTGATTTTCTGACTCATTTTCTTAATAATTAAGCGTTACCTTTTGCTTTTTTGATTACCTCGTCTGAAATGTTAGACGGCGTCTGCTCGTAGTGAGAGAACTCCATGGTTGATGTGGCACGGCCTGAAGACAACGTCCTCAAAGTCGTTACATAACCGAACATTTCTGAAAGTGGCACGTGCGCCTTGATGGTTTTTGCACCGGCACGGTCGCCCATGTCATTCACTTGTCCGCGACGACGGTTCAAGTCACCTACGATATCACCCATGTTTTCTTCTGGAGTGATTACTTCAATCTTCATGATTGGCTCAAGGATTACCGCTCCGGCAGCTTTCGCTACTTCTTTGTAACCCATTTTAGCAGCCAATTCGAAAGACAGTGCATCGGAATCCACCGGGTGGTAAGATCCGTCAAGCAAGGTTACTTTCAAGCTGTCTACGGTATAACCAGCCAAAGGACCAGATTTCATAGCTTCCCTGAAACCTTTTTCAACAGCCGGGATAAATTCCTTAGGAACGTTACCGCCTTTTACTTCGTTGACGAACTGCAATCCTACAGGAACTTTGCCGTCTACTTCGTCGGCAGGCTCCAAACGGAATACGATGTCACCAAATTTACCGCGACCACCAGATTGTTTCTTGTAAACTTCCCGGTGTTGTGCAGACTTGGTAAAGGCTTCTTTGTATTCTACTTGAGGCTCGCCTTGGTTTACTTCCACTTTGAACTCACGCTTCATACGATCTACCAAGATGTCCAAGTGAAGCTCGCCCATACCAGAGATGATCGTTTGTCCTGAAGCTTCGTCGGTACGTACGGTAAATGTTGGATCTTCTTCGGCCAATTTTGCCAAAGCCATACCCATTTTGTCTACGTCAGCCTTTGTTTTAGGCTCGATAGCGATACCGATTACCGGATCAGGGAACTTCATCGATTCAAGGATGATCGGATGTTTCTCGTCGCACATGGTGTCGCCGGTTTTGATATCCTTGAAACCTACTGCTGCACCAATGTCACCTGCTTCGATGTAATCGATTGGGTTTTGCTTGTTGGCGTGCATCTGGTAAATACGAGAGATACGCTCCTTGTTTCCTGAACGCGTGTTCAAGATGTAAGAACCTGCATCCAAACGACCAGAGTACGCACGGAAGAACGCCAAACGACCAACATAAGGGTCAGTAGCAATCTTAAATGCCAAAGCCGCGAAAGGCTCTTTTACGTCTGGACGACGCAAGATCTTTGTTTGCTCATCTTCTGGCAAATCAGCATCATCAGGATCGATACCTGTGATACCTTCTTTATCCAGTGGCGATGGCAAATATTTACAAACTGCGTCAAGCATGAACTGAACGCCTTTGTTTTTGAATGATGAACCGGCAATCATCGGGATGATGGCCATGTCGATAGTCGCTGCGCGAAGTGCCGTGTTGATTTCTTCCTCGGTGATCGAGTTTTCATCTTCCATGTACTTGTCGAGCAGGTTTTCGTCGTAATCGGCAACGGCTTCAATCAAGATGGAGCGGTATTGCTTTACTTCGTCAATCATATCGGCTGGGATGTCAACAATGTCGAAAGTAGCACCTTGTGTTTCGTCATGCCATACGATGGCTTGGTTTTTCACAAGGTCAACAACACCTTTAAAATCTGCCTCATCGCCGATTGGCAACGTGATGGCTACAGCGTTTGATTTCAACATATCGCGCACCTGTTGGCACACACCCAAAAAGTTTGAACCTTGACGGTCCATTTTGTTCACGAAGCCCATACGTGGCACGCGGTACTGGTCAGCAAGCCTCCAGTTGGTTTCTGATTGCGGCTCAACACCGTCAACGGCAGAAAACAAGAACACCAACCCGTCGAGTACACGCAATGAACGGTTTACCTCTACGGTAAAGTCAACGTGTCCCGGGGTATCGATGATGTTAAAGTGGTACGCTTGTGATTCTGGCGTCACTTTGCCTTGGTTGGTCGGGAAATTCCACTCGCAAGTTGTTGCAGCCGAAGTAATGGTGATACCACGCTCCTGCTCCTGCGCCATCCAGTCCATCGTTGCAGCACCATCGTGCACCTCACCGATTTTGTGTGACTTTCCAGTATAGAAAAGAATACGCTCTGTCGTCGTCGTCTTACCGGCGTCGATGTGAGCAGCAATTCCAATATTCCTAGTGTATTTTAAATCTCTTGCCATTGCTGATTAGAATCTAAAGTGAGAGAATGCTTTATTTGCTTCCGCCATTTTGTGCGTGTCCATACGCTTTTTCACTGCAGCACCTTCTTCACGGGCCGCAGCCAGTACTTCAGAAGCGAGTTTTTGCGCCATTGACTTTTCGTTTCTGCGACGTGCGTAAAGGATCAACCATTTCATCGCAACAGAAATTTTACGGTCTGGACGGATTTGCATCGGGATTTGGAAGGTAGCACCACCTACGCGACGCGAACGCACTTCTACGTGCGGCATAACGTTGGTCAAAGCATCTTTCCAAATTTCCAAAGCCGATTTCTCGTCGTTGTTTTTCTTGGCTTCTACGATGTCAATCGCATCATAGAACACTTTGAAAGCAGTTGATTTTTTGCCGTCCCACATCAGGTTGTTTACAAAACGTGTTACGAGCTGGTCATTGAACCGCGGATCCGGTAAAAGCGGTCTTTTCTTGGCCTGTCTTTTTCTCATGTCTTTTCTTGTTTGTCAAATGTCGAATGTCGAATGTCGAACGATACCGTAATTTGGGTTTTTCGTTTGACGTTTGACGTTTGACGTTCGACGGTTAAAAATTACTTTTTAGCTTCTTTAGGGCGTTTTGCTCCGTACTTCGAACGACGTTGTGTACGGCCCGCAACACCTGATGTGTCGAGCGCGCCGCGTACAATGTGGTAACGAACACCTGGCAAGTCTTTAACCCTTCCACCCCTCACTAATACTATCGAGTGCTCTTGGAGATTGTGTCCTTCACCTGGGATGTAAGCGTTCACTTCATTGCCATTTGTCAGACGAACCCTTGCTACTTTACGCATAGCAGAATTCGGCTTCTTAGGCGTAGTCGTGTAAACACGCGTACACACACCCCTACGTTGAGGGCAAGAATCCAAAGCAACCGATTTACTCTTCTTAGTGATCTGAGTCCTTCCGGTCCTTACTAATTGTTGAATTGTTGGCATAATTAAATACTAAAATTTATTTACGTTATTATATCCCGCTTTTTACGGGGTTGCAAATGTAGCGTATATTTTTATTTATTCCAATACCTGACTGATTAAATTTTCCACGCCTTAATTTATTGATTGACCGATTGTTCGATTCGCAGAAAAAGTACCGCTTCAATGGCTACCCAACGGGCAAAAAATTTAGTTTTCAACCGATATTTTTATCGCCAACCCGTTGAATCATCCCCACCGAACAGCCACCTGGAATAATCCACAAAAAATTGCGTTACTTTACGAAGTAGTTCCATCGTCTTGAAAAAAATCGCCTTTTTATTGTTGTTGCTGGTGTCCGCGGGCGCGTCGGGGCAACGGTTCTATCTTGAGGTGACATCGGCATCCGCGAGAGAAAAGAAAGCCGTCGATTCTATCGGATATGTCAAAATCCATCCGTCGCCCAAGGCAGCGCAAGACCAAGCAAAAGCCTTTTTGGAACATACCCGCAAACTCGGCTGGCTGGAAAGTGAAATCGTCGAAAATAAAAAAACCAACGACAGTACGTTCCATTACGTTTTCACGCTCGGCCAGCGCGTAGAGGTCATACATATATATATAGGTATAAATCCGGAGGCGAAATCACTCGCATTCCCGAATGAAAAAAAAGACACCCTGACCTTGCCGTTCCCTGAAACCGAGGCTTTCCTAAATAGCGCATTGAACCGCCTGGAAAACTACGGTTACTCACTCTCAAAAGTAAAACTCATTGACTTGAACCGACGCGGCAGCGCGATGGCGGCAACGCTTCTCATCGAACCCGGTCAGGCGCGCCAGATAAACGACATTGTCATCAACGGCTACGACAAGTTTCCCGAAGGCCACAAACGGCAGGTGCGGCGGATGTACCGCAACAAAGTATTCAACAAGGAAACGCTGGCGAAAATCCATGCTGATTTCGAGAAATTCCGTTTTGTATCGCAAAGCAAGTATCCGGAAATACTGTTCACGAAAGACACCACGAAAATATTTGTCTATTTGGAGAAAGCCAAGGCCAATAAATTCGACGGCTTCATCGGCTTTTCGAATGACGAAAGCGACGACGGTTCCAGCAAGATCAGGTTCAATGGCTATTTGGACTTACTTTTGGCGAACATCCTGAATTCGGGCGAGCAATTCTCTTTGTATTGGAAAAGCGACGGCAAACAACAGACAACGTTCAACGCAGGTATTGAACTGCCGTATGTTTTCCGAAGCCCAATCGGGTTAAAGGCAAGCCTGAACATCTTCAAGCAGGACAGCACGTTCCAGAACACCAAGACAGCAATCGCCCTAGGGTATTTTTTCAACTACAATACACGTCTGTATTTGGGATACGAATCGACGCAATCGAGCGATATCCAAAACCAGAACACCACTGCCATCAGCGATTTTGACAACCAATTCTTTACTTCTGCGCTGGAATTCACGCGATTCAAACCCGAGGATTTTCTTTTCCCGGAGAAAACGACCGTCTTGGCGCGGGCCGGCGTCGGGCAACGCGATTCAAAATTACTTTCTGACACGCAATGGCTCGCCGAGGTCAATCTCAGCCACAACATCTATCTGGACGATAAAAACATCATCAACTTGAGAAGCCGGAATTTCTATCTGAAAAGTGACAGCTATCTCGTGAGCGAACTGCATCGCTTTGGCGGGATCAATTCGGTTCGCGGATTCAATGAAAATAGCCTCCAAGCCAACCTGTTCACGTCGCTTTTAACCGAATACCGGTATGTTTTTGCGCCCGGACTTTACATGCACACAATCGTAGACTATGGCTACTTTCGAGACGAGACGATTTTGGACAGCGGCAACCAGGACAACACGTTGCTCGGACTCGGATTTGGATTCGGATTGCTCACCAAAAATGGCCTTTTCAACCTTGTCTATGCCAACGGTTCCACAGGCGACCAAACCGTAAAACTTTCAAATTCAATCGTTCACATTAGTTTTAAAGCAACGTTCTAATTCAAACATCTTCAAATTGTTAACAAACGTTTAATTTTTATGAATTATGTTTAGGTTTATTAAATAATTTTTATGAATTTTGGATGAACTAATTCTAACCTCAAAATAATGAAAACAAAGTTAAATGGATTTTTAACGTTGTTGATGTTGTTCGTGCTACAAGTTTCCTTCGCACAAACCAATATTAGCGGCGTTGTTACGGACCAGAGCGGACTGCCAATCCCTGGTGTGAATGTCCTTGTGAAAGGCACGCAAAACGGTGTGCAGACCGATTTTGACGGAAAGTTCACCATCTCGGCCAACCCGGGCCAGATACTGGTGTTCAGTTTCGTCGGGATGAAAGACAAAGAAGTTGCTGCATCGGCGAACATGAAAGTTTCCTTGGCTGACGACGCAGTCGAACTAGAAGGCGTTGTCGTTACGGCACTGGGCATCAAAAGGGAGAAAAAAGCCCTTGGCTACTCGACAACTACGCTCAAGAACGAGCAGCTGACGCAAGTAGTCAATGCAAACGTTTTTGAATCGCTTTCGGGCAAGATTGCGGGTGTTGACATCACAGTACCACAGCAAGCTGGTGCTTCCGCGAAAATCATTGTACGCGGTATCAGTTCTATCACCAGTTCTAACGCGCCGCTGTATGTTGTCGACGGAACGCCTATTGACGATTCTTTTAACGGAGACGCGACGATTAACCGTTCTTATGATGCCGGAACAGGTATCAACGACCTTGACCCAAACACGATTGAAAGTGTTACATTCCTTAAAGGCGCAGCGGCAACCGCACTTTATGGTAGTCGTGCCGGCGATGGTGCATTTATCATCACCACGAAGAAAGGAAAAAACCAATCGAAATTAAATGTTGATTTTAGTACTTCAATCGAATCATCAGAAGTGGCAAGGGTTACCAATATGCAGAACCAGTTCGGACAAGGCTGGAATGGCTTGGGCTACTCTGCATTGGCTTCAGGCCTCGGGCCAAGTAACGAAAACGGTTCTTGGGGCCCGGCTTTCAATGGCGAAATTCGCCCTTGGGGTACAGTTTACAACAACTCTCAGCAAATCAAGCCTTATGTGGCACTTGACAACAACCTTCGCGAGTTTTATGACCGTGGATTGATGTCAATGAGCACGGTAACTATTAGCGGCGGCACTGATTTCTCTGATTTTTCATTGTCATTCAGTAACCTTGACAGCGACGGTATCATTCCGACTACCGCAGATAAATATTTGAAGCGTTCATTTGCAATCAATGGCGGCATCAAAGGCAAAAAATTGCAATTACGCGCCAGTCTGAACTACACCAATAAAGACCAAAATGCCGTAAATACCGGACAAGGCGATGACGCCGGCGAAGGTTCTACCCTTCAACAGGACTTGATGCAGATTCCGCGCGACATCAGCATTGTTGACTTGATGGATTACTCAAACAATCCATTCAATTCACCCAGCTATTACTTTACTCCTTATGCGGCCAACCCATATTGGGCCATCAACGAAAACGCAACTAAGATTACCGGTAACAACGTTTTCGGTAACATGAATTTGGTGTACAACATTACCCCCGAATTGTCTGCAACTTGGCAAGTCGGTGGTAACTACCGAAATGAAGTCATTAAGAGCCACGGTGCCATCGTGCGTTATGAGCCAGGGTCGGCACAAGATCTGGCAGCGGCCAACGAAGTAGTTGGCGGTGTAACCGAAGGCAGAATTCAACGTGGTAGTTTCGATACGTTCTTCAATTTGACTTGGGACAAAAAGCTCAGTGAGTCAATGCGTTTAAATATATTGGGCGGTGTCAACTTCACGCAAGAGCAAGCCAACCTGTTGTTCAACAGGATTACGGTACTTGACATTCCGAACTTTTATGAATTGAGCAACACTGCCACGCGCCCCGTGATTGCGCAGAACGATGTGCTTTCGCGCAACCTAGGTGTATATGCTCAGGCTGAATTTTCATTTAAAGAGCGTGTGTTCCTTACCCTCAGCGGTCGTAGCGACAGAACTTCAACGTTGCCTGTGGACAACAGCACGTATTTTTATCCATCTGCCTCAATCAGCGGCATTGTGCTTGACAATGGTAAACATTTCTTGAAATTGCGTGCTGGTATGGCTAGCGTTGCCAATGACACTGATCCGTACTTGACGAATTCGAGTTTAACATCTGCTGTTGCTGGTGCCAATTTTGGTCAAATCGTAGCGCCACTGGGCGGCATCAATTACTTCGAACTGGGTGGCATTCTGGGCAACGATAAGTTAAAACCAGAACGCACAACCGAAACGGAAGTTGGTTTAGAGGGTAATCTTTTCAACAATCGCGTCTCATTCGATGTTTCGGTTTATTTAAGCAAAACCAAGGACCTCATCGCACAAGTTCCATTGGATCCTTCGACAGGCTTTACCTTCCAGCAGCAAAACATTGGCGACTTGGAGAACAAAGGTGTCGAACTTACTTTGGGCCTGACACCAGTGAAAACAAAAGACTTCCGTTGGGACTTGTCTTACACGTTCACGAAAAACATGAATAAAGTAGTTGAGTTGGCCGGTGATCAGAAAATCCTTATCCAAAGCGCATACGGCGTAAACTTTTATGCCATTGAGGGTGAGCCAATTGGCGTATTCCAGTCGTTGGTAGCACAAACCACTGCTGACGGACAAATTATCGCAAATCCTGACACGGGCTATGCTGAAGTCACAGATGATGTTCAAACCATCGGAAACTCACAGCGTGATTTCGTAATGGGCTTGCAGAACACCTTTAAGTACAAAAATTTGAGCTTGAGCTTCAGCATGGACTGGAAACAAGGCGGTGAAATGTATTCTTATACCAACAGGTTGATAAACTTCACCGGTAATAGTATCGCGTCTACTTACAATGACAGGAATCCGTTCATCATCCCTAATTCAGTTGTGGAAGATCCAAGCAACCCTGGTCAATACATCGAAAACACCACGCCGATTTCTTTTGAGAACATCACCAATTATTATGGTAATACCACTAACAACCCGGCAATTGAAAGAAATCACGTTATTGACAAGACTTTCGTAAGGCTTCGTGAACTTAACTTAACGTATACCTTCTCTGACAAGATAACCGACAAACTTGGCCTGACCAAACTGTCGCTGGGTGTATACGGTAAAAACCTGTTCTTGTGGACACCAGATGAAAACCCTTACGTAGATCCAGAAATTTCTACTTTCGGAAATGACGTTGCCAGTGAATTTGGAGAATTTGGTGCCAACCCATCGCAAAGAGCGTACGGTGCCATACTAAAACTATCATTCTAAAAAAAAAATGAAAATGAAAAAAATATTTTTAATCTTAACGTGCGCCGCAGTAATCGCGTCATGCTCGGATGACTATTTTGACATCAACCGTGACCCTGACAACTTAGCCGCGGACGGAGTTGCTTTCTCGACTGAATTGCCGGCAGGTATTGCTGGTATAGCAGGCTCTCAAGGTGCATATTATGCTTTGATAGGCGGTTTTTGGTCACAGATGTGGACACAAAGTAACGCCTCTAACCAGTACAAGGAGATTGACGACTACTCAATCGGAACCCTGGACTACAATGGCGGATGGACAACGATGTATGATGCTTTGTCGGATATCAGAAACATCAAGCGTCGCGCTGAAGCTGAGGGCAACTGGAACTATTTCCTGATTACGACCGTACTGGAAACACACGCGTCGCAAATCATGGCAGACTTCTATGGAGACATCCCTTACTCACAAGCCAATAACACTAACTTCCTACAACCAAATTTTGATTCGGGTGAAGAAGTATATGACCAAATGGTCGAAGCCTTGCAATTGGCGTTGAGCAAAGATTTGTCTACGTCTACAGGCGAAGTTCCTGGTAACGATGACTTTATCTTTGGCGGTAACATGGACAACTGGACTGCATATGCAAACACGCTGTTGCTCAAGGTTTACATGAGGCAAACTGAAGCACGCCCCTCGACTGCTCAGAGTGGTATTACCGCTTTGCTGAACTCTGGTGTTGACTTTTTGAACACCGACGCAGCCATGACACAATTTGAGGATGCTCCAGACCGAAGTAATCCGCTCTATGAAACCGACAGAAGGCAGTTGAACACAACTACCAATATCAGGGCTAGCCGCACCATGTTCTCGTACCTGGACGAAAATAACGACCCGCGTCGCTTGGAGTACTACCGTGCTGGAAACCCGCTTAACCAAGGTGACTTCAACAATACTGTTGGGCAGACAACCATTTCTGTTGTAGAATTGTCTCCGCTTACACCTGTCTATTTCATGAGCCGTGAAGAAAGTTTGTTTCTGCAAGCCGAAGCTTACGCCCGTTATGCCGGGGGTGCAGGAGCCAAAGAAGCTTACGATGCAGGTGTTCAGGAAAACTTTGACAAATGGGGGCTTAATGGCGCTCCGTTCGTAGCTGCGGGTGGCGCTTATGAATATCCATCGGCTGGTTCGCTTGCCGATCAAATCAAAGCCATCATCACTCAGAAATGGGCTTCGTCTTTCCCTGGCAATGGCCACGAGGCGTTCTTCGAACAAAACCGCACAGGATATCCTGAAATTTCCCCAGTTCCACAAACAGATCCTGGTTATGTTGCAGGAGAGTTTGCATACTCAGTAAACGGAACAACCGGTGGAGAATTCCCAAAAAGGCTTGTTTTCCCAGAGAATGTTAAATCAACAAATCAAAATGCACCTGCACTAATCGAACTTACCGTTCCGGTATGGTGGGATGCAAACTAAAAAAGAGACTATGAAAAAAATAATCTTATTCCTAAGTGTAGCCGCCTTGATGGTTTCTTGCCAAGAGCAAGATAGTGCTAACGTTTCGCGGGTTACCAACTACCCGAACTTTGAACTGTTGGGCGATGATGTCATTATCGTCCCTAAAGGATCCGCTTTTGTCGATCCGGGAGTTATTGTTACCGAAGGCGGTGTTGAAATCGCATACGAAACTACCGTTTCAGGTGAGTTCCGCGGCGGAACTTCTATTGACACTAACGTAGAAGACATTTATGCCGTGACATACAGCGCCACAAACCAAGATGGTTTTTCAGGCCAAGCGTCAAGAACCGTAATCGTTGTCGAGAACGGCGACCTGTCTACAAGCATCGCGGGGCTTTACCGTGGCAACGTAGTCCGTAATGGCGTTGTCTCTGCACAGTACCAAAATTTAGAGTACGTGCTCATCTGGAATGAAGGTGGAAACAACTATCACATGTCAGACGGTATTGGTGGATACTATGCAATCGGACGTTCATACGGAAATGCCTATGCAGCGCCTATGGATATCGTTGCCAATGACATTCCAACGAATTCATTCACCATTCCGAATTACACGGTAGGTACTTTTGGCGGTGTTGTTGACAACACAGAATTTACGGTAAACGCAGAAGGCGGCACAATCAATTTTGTTAGTGCCTGGGATGCTGGCTTTACATTTAACGTGACCTTGGAAAAGGTTGAATTTTAAAAACACCTAAAAAATGAGAAAACTAAAAATATCATCACTACTTCTTGGTCTGTTTACCGCCGTTGCGTTCACCTCATGTGACGAAGGTGGAAATCCCGACGCTGGAGGTACCGCTACCGAAGACTTTGCTGGTGACTGGCACATCGTAGGGTTAGACCCCGTAGACGGCACGCCGGCATTTGGAGGCGACTACTACTTGTGGTCAACGTATAATGCTTCATCAAACGATGAAAACTTCTGGATCGATGACCATGACACTTTCTTTGAACTCAAAGCAAAAGCGCAAGCGAACATTTCCGCTTTGACTTTTGAAAGCGAGCCGAATACTTTGGAGCTTTACCTTGGCGGTACAGTAACCATCGTAAACGGAAAAATCCTGAAGAATGCGGGCACCTCTTTTGGTGGCCATCAAGTTGACAGTATTTATTTCGAATGTGAGTTTGACTGGGATCCAGGTAACTTTTACAAGTTCGGTGGCCACAAACGCACAGGCTTCCTGGAAGACGAATTGTAGTCTATCTAAATCAACGACAAAACCATCCCAACACGGGATGGTTTTTTTATACCTTTGCCCCATGGAAAAAGAACACCAGATTTTCGGCATTCGTGCCATTTTAGAAGCCATCGACGCCGGAGCTGCTATAGACAAAGTATTCGTACAGAAAGAAGCCTCGGGCGATTTGATGAAAAAACTCCTTGCGGCGCTGAAACGCAACAACGTCAACCATGCGTTCGTCCCTATAGAGAAGTTGAACCGGCTTACGCCAAATAACCATCAAGGCGCCGTTGCCACCATTTCCCCTATTGCCTTTTACGACCTTGACATACTGCTGGAAGAACTGAATTCGGCCAACAAAACACCGCTATTGCTTATACTCGACCAAATTTCCGATGCGCGTAATTTTGGCGCCATCATTCGTACCGCAGAATGTACGGGCGTTCACGGCATCATCATTTCAAAGTCAGGCGCTGCGCCGGTAAATGGAGATACGGTGAAAACTTCGGCAGGCGCTGTTTTCAATATGCCCATTTGCAAGGTAGAACACATAAAAGATGCGATTTTCACACTTCAGGCATCGGGTATCAAAACGGTAGCGGCCACGGAAAAAACTGACCAATTGCTGTACGATGTTTCTTTTTCTGAACCGGTCGCCATCATTATGGGTTCAGAAGACCGCGGCATCAATCCGTCCGTACTTAAAATCGTAGATGAAAAGGCAAAACTGCCTATGTTCGGGAACATCGGTTCACTCAATGTCTCTGTCGCCTGCGGTGCTTTTCTATATGAGGCCGTGAGGCAACGTCAATAAAGTGACGGAAGTTTAGAAATACTATCCTCCACTTTTTTCCTTGGGGATAAACCGATACGTAAAGACAGGATGTTGCTCCGGCGCCAAAGGTTCTTCCTCCGTTTCGGGCGGCGGCGGGTTTACGAAGTTTCCGTTCTCATCGAACCGCTGCATGAACTTATCTTGCGACGGATCAAAGTCAGGGCGTTCCCAATCATAGCGAATCATCTTTTTGTATTCCGGCGTGCGGAAGTAAACGGCGAACGCAAAACCGGCAACAAAACCAGCCAAATGTCCTTCCCAAGACAAAGAATTGTCCACATCGGGAAATACGTACCACGCCATGCTTCCATACAACATGATGACCATCAGCGACAACGCCACCAAGCGGTAATATTTCGTCATGATTCCTTTGAAGAAAATAAAACTCACCAAGACATAAATCAATCCGCTTGCGCCGATGTGGTAGTTAGATCGCCCGATTATCCAAGTAATCAATCCAGACAATAAAATACCATAGGCGATGATTTTCCACGCCAGTTCCCGATAGAAATACGCCAAAGCCGCCAACAAGACGACCAGTGCGAGCGAGTTGTTGTACAAATGCTCAAGGCTTCCGTGGAGAAAAGGGCTAAAAACGACACCGCGCAAACCTGTAATATCGCGCGGATAAATGCCGTAGTCGCTAAGGCTTCCGTAACGCACTTCTACCCAATAGACCATCCAAAGCAACAACACCGAAAACATCGGAAGCAAAATAACCTGCGGCGAAAACTTAAAGTGATTGTCGTTCATAAAGATGGTTTGGACAACGCGCCGCTCAAAAACGCATCCAAACACAAAGTAGTGAAATTTTGTCAGTTGATCAGGAAACGACGCGAACAAAAAATATTAAGGAATATCCCTTTTAAAAAATTACTTTTGCGTCATGGACGCACCTCTCGCCGAACGGATCCGACCGCAGAAACTGGAAGATTACATCAGCCAGCAACACCTCGTTGGCCCAACCGGCTCGTTGACTTTGCAATTGAAAAGCGGCTTCATTCCTTCACTCATTTTTTGGGGACCGCCGGGCACCGGAAAAACGACGCTCGCGCAAATCATAGCCGAAGAATCAAAGCGTCCGTTCTACATTTTGAGCGCCATCAATTCTGGCGTGAAAGACATACGTGACGTCATCGACAAGGCCAAACAAAGCGGCGGATTGTTTACGGCGAAAAACCCAATTCTGTTCATCGATGAGATCCATCGGTTCAGTAAATCGCAACAAGATTCACTGTTGGCCGCCGTCGAAAAAGGCTGGGTCACGCTCATCGGGGCGACAACCGAAAATCCAAGCTTCGAAGTGATTCCGGCGTTACTGTCGCGATGTCAGGTTTACATCCTCAACGCTTTTACGCGCGAAGATCTGGATGCTTTACTCCACCGCGCCATCAAGACGGACGCCTATCTCAAAACTCGGAAGATAAAACTAAAGGAAACCGAAGCGCTTTTGCGGCTCTCCGGCGGTGACGGACGCAAACTCCTCAACATCTTTGAACTCGTTGTTAACGCGTCTGAAGGCGACAAAGTTGAGATCACCAATGAACGCGTCATGCGGCTGGCCCAGCAAAATACCGTGCTCTACGACAAAACCGGCGAACAGCATTACGACATTGTGTCCGCATTCATCAAGTCATTACGCGGCAGCGATCCCAACGGCGCCGTTTATTGGCTGGCACGCATGATTGAAGGCGGTGAAGACGTAAAATTCATCGCCAGGCGGATGCTCATCCTGGCCAGCGAAGACATCGGGCTGGCCAACCCGACCGCATTGGTCATTGCCAACAACACGTTTCAGGCTGTGACCACGATAGGCTATCCGGAAAGCCGAATCATCCTTAGCCAATGCGCCATTTATCTGGCCACATCGCCCAAGAGCAATGCCAGCTACGAAGCCATCGGGAAGGCGCAACAACTTGTCCGACAGACCGGCGATTTGCCCGTGCCGTTACACCTGCGCAACGCGCCTACGAAACTGATGAAAGAACTCGGTTACGGCGACGATTATAAATACGCACACAGCTACGACAACAATTTTGCGGAACAAGAATTTTTGCCCGAGGCGGTTTCCGGTACTACTATTTACGAACCGGGGAACAACTCCCGCGAAAACGCCACCCGCGACTTCCTTAAAAACCGCTGGAAAGGCAAATACCGCTACTAGAATTTGATATTGGGACGCTCAACGACTTTGGTGCCGCCAGTATAGTACTCTAGTGTCCATTGGCCACCGCTTTTAAAAAGAATACCATTCTTATTTTCTCCCTGAGCAATATATACATCCGGCATCGAAGTCTGCCAGATGCGCCAAACGATTTTCGGGGTGGTGTCAACGAGTTGGTAACCATTGGCAATGGCCTGCGCACTCCAAACTTCAGCAGTAATGGGCGCAGATCTGACAACATCGGCAACGGGTTCATTTTTTTGTGTCGATTCAGCGGGTTGCGCAACTGAAGCCTGTGCTACTGCCAATCGTGGATTGTAACGGTATTCTGGCTTGTCGAACGATTTGAATGCTTGGCGAAGCGCCACGTTGTATGCCACGCGATTGTCTTTTTCATCGCTCTCACCGTACGAGGAGACGAATAACACGGCGTTGCGGCAGTCCTTTATTTCAACGCGCAACCTCGTCTTTCGGAACGTATTGTCGCTAAAAACATTCGCGTAAATCTTGTTGCAGCTTTCACCCGACACTTCGGCGGGCAAAATATCGGTGTCGAAAAAAACCTTGTAGCCATTCTTTTCCAAGAACAACTTAGTCAATTCATTGAGCCCAAACTGGTCTTCCTTTTTCTGCGAATCGAACTTCCGCGGCACAATCACGTACTGGTATTGACCAATGGACTGCGCCCAACAGGCCGTGGTCATCAGGAAAAAAAACAAGAACTTTTTCATATCACAAGTATTTTTTTAAATCCGTTAACCGATGCACATGCTTGACCTGGGAAACACCCTCCGGTTGCTCGCAGAACCAGATTGCGTCCATCCCAAAATCTAAGGCGCCGCGCACATCGGCATCGATACAGTCGCCAATCATAACACAATTTTCTTTGTCAACCTTTGCCCGTTTTAGGGCGTGGTGGAAAATATCCGGATGAGGCTTTTTTACCCCGGCCATTTCCGAATTGGTCACCGTGGTAAAAAAATGGCCGATGTTGGCATTGGCGATCTTCCGCGTTTGCACCTCATCGAACCCATTGGTGATGATGTGCAACCGGTATTTTCCGTGAAGATACGACAAGATGTCCACGGCGCCATCAAAAAGGTAATTGTTTTCAGGCAGGTATGTAATGTAGGCCGCTGACAAAGCGTGGATCAATTCGTCGGAAGTTTCATAGCCCATGAGATTAAATGCATCTTTCAGACGGCCATAACGCAACTCGGATTGGGTGATTTCTTCCCGCCGGTAGCGTTCCCAATATTGCAGATTGAGCGGCACATAATGCGCCAGAAATACATCGAGCGGCAACGCAATACCATGCGTCTCAAAAACCTTCGCGAATGCCAGCGCAGAATTCCTTTCGAAATCCCAAAGTGTATGGTCTAAATCAAAGAAAACGTCGGTAATCATTACAAAATGCCTTCATCTGCAAAGCTAAAATAATTTTTTTCGGTGATGATCAAATGGTCGAGAACTTTTATATCAAGGTTTTCCCCTGCCAGCTTGAGTTTTCGAGTAATCTGACGGTCGGCATCGCTGGGTGTCAACGTACCCGACGGATGGTTATGACACAAAATCACGCCTGTCGCGCCGTGCTCGAAAGCCGGTTTGAACGCCATCCTCACATCGACGACTGTTCCGGTAAGGCCGCCTTTGCTGAGTTGCCACTTAAACACAATCTTGTTGGCGTTGTTCAGGTATAAAACCCAGAATTCCTCATGCGGCAACTCACCGATTACAGGTTGCATCAAATCAAAAACCGACTGGCTTGATTTGATCTTGACGATATTCGCCGCTTCGGCTTCGCGCCTGCGCCTGCCCAATTCCAACGCCGCGACTATGGTGACAGCCTTGGCCTGCCCGATACCTTTGAACGCCATGAGTTGATTGAGCGACAATTTGGCTAGGTTGTTCAGGTTGTTGCCCGAGGCCGACAGCATGCGCTTGCTCAGGGAAACGGCCGTTTCGTTGCGGCTGCCGGAACCAATCAGGATGGCGATCAGTTCGGCGTCGCTCAAGGCGAGTTTGCCTTTACCCATTAATTTTTCGCGCGGACGGTCGTCTTCAGACCAATGGTTGATCGGGAAAGTATGGTTTTCAAACATGCCGAAAATTACACGACAGCCGCAAGGCCGCATTACGGTTTAGCCGCATCAATCGTTAAATGCAATGAATACGCTGACTGTTGCGTTATGTGAAAAACGTGACATGAAAGCGCTCCTTCTTGCCGTATTGTGTTTTGTCGGAAGCATCGCACTTGAAAAGAGCTTTGACCAAAGACTGTCCGATGCCGCCATATCCTTGACTGCCGACGAAGTGGTTTACGACCCCGCGTATTTTAAGATTCCTTATCCGAACGGTGATGTACCCAAAGGCCACGGCGTATGTACCGACGTGGTCATCCGCGCGTACCGGAAACTCGGCATCGACCTGCAAAAAGAAGTACATGAAGACATGGCGAAGCACTTCTCTAAATACCCGAAAATCTGGGGATTGAAAAAAACCGACACTAATATTGACCACCGGCGCGTGCCCAACCTACAGGCGTTCTTCAAGCGTTTCGGGACCAGTTACGTCGTTACCGATAACGCAACGCATTACAAAACCGGCGATCTGGTGACCTGGATGATTAACGGAAAATTGCCGCACATCGGCATTGTCACGCACAAGAAATCCGCGGATGGCAAGCGCAACCTCATCGTCCACAATGTGGGTTCGGGCCAGGTGCTCGAAGACTGCTTGTTCACCTACCCGATTACCGGACATTACCGTTACGAAAAATAATTAGACGCCTGATTTTGTGTATTTTTACCGCTTCAAAACCAAAACCATGAAGCGTTTCCTTTTCCTGACAGCAGCGATTTCATTCTTCGGCGCGACAGCCCAGCAAGCCGGCGAACTTGACCCGGGTTTCGGCGTTGGCGGTTTTGTCATTACCCAAGACTTGCAAGGCGGCACCAACATCGCCATCATGCCCGACGACCGGATCGTCATGGTTGGCGGTTATTCGCAATTCAACATCATCCGTCTCATGCCCGATGGCACGCCCGATACCACATTCGGCGTGGCAGGTATTTCCTCGGTTGACTTTGGTCTTCAGAACGATTACCCGTATGATGTGGCTGTACAGCCCGACGGTAAAATAGTCGTCATCGGTGTCATCGATGGCCCGTCGAGCACGAACGACCAAGCGGTTGGCGCGACCAGGCTCAATGCCGATGGTACGCTCGACACCACTTTTAACGGTAACGGGCAGTTGGTTTTTGATTTCGCCGACGCCATAAACCATCCTAACGCCGTAGCACTTCAAGACGACGGAAAAATCCTCATAGCCGGTTATACGGGCGCATCTTCTGCTGCCAATGATTTTGCGATTGTCCGGCTCAATCCTGACGGGAGTTTCGATACGACTTTCGACACGGACGGAAAGGCGCGCATCAACGTACAAGGCGATGACCGCGCGCGGGCGATGGCCATTGCACCGGATGGAAAAATCATCGTTGGCGGCATGTCTTATCCGGTTGGCGTCAATAATTGTGGGTTCGCCGCCATCCGTTTGCTGACCGACGGCTCGCTGGACAACACCTTCAGCACCGACGGACGCGCACTCGCCAAAATCGGCTCCGGTAATGACTCGGTGTTTGACCTTGCCGTACAGCCCGACGGGAAAGTTATTCTTGTGGCCGATTCATCGCTAGGTTCACAGGATATCGGTGTGGTGCGATTTGATGCGGCAGGAAATCTGGATACGACCTTCAGCGGCGACGGCAAGTTCAGTACGTTTTATGGCCCGACCAATTCTACGGATTACATCAACGCCGTAACCCTGCAACCCGACGGAAAAATCTTGGTGGCCGGTTCTTATTTTACCACGCCGGAGCGAAACCTTGGGCTGATCCGGTTGACGGCCAACGGCGAATTGGACACCACTTTCAGCGACGACGGAAAGGCCAATTATGTTGTCCCGGGCGACAACGGTGTCAGTGTCTATGACATGGACTTGCAATCCACGGGGCAAATCCTCGTGAGCGGTTATGCGGCGAACGATTTTATGTTGGCGCGCATCTTCAGCGGAAATGAGGAACTAGGTCTTCCGGAGACGGCATCGGCATCGACTTTATTTTATCCGAATCCGGCCAGCGGGCAATTGTTTTTCGCCGACAACATCCGCACGGCCTCGATTTATACCATCGACGGCAAATTGGCGCTGCAACAGGACGTTTCCGGCCCCGCAGACATCTCGACGCTCGCCAAAGGCATTTACGTCATCGCATTGACAACGACCAATGGCCACGTATTGCGCCGAAAGTTGTCTGCGGAGTAACTACATCAGGTTTTTCACCTCATCGAAATCGAGTCCGCCATAGTTGCCGGAACTCATCAATAGCAACGCGCTGTTGTCTAAATCTGCGTTGAACAGGAAATTCTTGAAATCATCCGAATTGGTGTAAATCAATAAATCATCGCGTTTGAATGACTCGGCAATCTGCTCATAGGAAATGTCGTCCAGTTTCTTGATCCGGACAGCGTCTGGCGAATAAAACACCACGGCTACGTCTGCGTGATCGAGCGCACCTTCGTACTCTTTCAAAAACTTCGGATTCAAACTACTGTATGTATGCAACTCCAGGCATGCGATGGTTTTTCGATCTGGATATTGTTCGCGTACGGCTTTGGTTGTGGCCGCCACTTTACTCGGCGAGTGGGCGAAATCCTTGTACGCGACCTTGCCCTTTCCTTCAGCGATTTTTTCCAGCCTCTTGGACGCGCCTTTGAAACTGGCGATCGCTTCATAGAAATCGGCTTCGTCCACGCCCATGTTCTGGCAAATCCATTTCGCGCCGGCAAGGTTATTTAAATTGTGGGCACCGAATACTTCAATGGGCATCGGGCCTTCGGGCGTATCGAGCAACGTTACGCCATCAGAGACGGTATAACTTGGCGTACTGTACGGGATTTTGCGGATGGGATTGGTCGCGGCTTCGGCCACGCGCTTCACTTCAGGATCGTTTTCGTTGTACACCAAGATGCCGCCGTTGGTAATCTTCGCGATGAAAATCTCGAACTGCTCCACATAATTTTCATACGTCGGGAATACGTTGATATGATCCCACGCGATGCCCGAAATCAGGGCGATATTGGGCTGATACAAATGGAATTTCGGGCGACGGTCCGTGGGCGAAGACAAGTATTCATCGCCTTCGAGTACGATAAAATCATTATCCTGCGTGAGCCGCACCATCGTGTCAAAACCTTCCAGTTGCGCGCCAACCATATAGTCGACATCGATGTTGTGGTAATGCATTACGTGCAGAATCATGGACGTAATTGTCGTCTTGCCGTGCGAACCGCCAATGACCACGCGGGTTTTGTCTTTGGATTGTTCGTATAGGAATTCTGGATAGGAATAAATCTTGAGCCCGAGGTCCTGCGCCCTGACCAGTTCCGGATTGTCTTCACGCGCATGCATGCCCAAAATAACGGCCTCAATCTCAGAAGTGATTTTTTCCGGAAACCAACCCATTTCCTCGGGTAGCAAACCGTGTTTCGACAATCTGGATTTCGAGGGTTCAAAAATAGCGTCGTCGCTGCCGGTAACGTGATAGCCTTTATGGTGTAACGCAAGCGCGAGGTTATGCATGGCGCTGCCGCCGATGGCGATGAAATGGGTTCGCATTATTTCTTTTTTTGATTGAATTCGGCCCACGTGGCGCGCGCCTTTTCGGGTTGGTTCATTTTGTTTTTATACAGGTCGGCCAATTTCTGGTACGTGGTCCGCGAACCGCCTACACTGATGGCCTGCTTGTAGAATTTTTCGGCCGTCGTATAGCGCTCGAAATATTCCGCGATGTGCCCTTTGGCCAGATAGCCATCCACGGGCGAAAGTTGTTGCAATTCACCGGCATATTTCTGGGCTTTGCTTTCGCTGCCTCCGACAATTCCCGGCAACTGTAAATACAATTCAATCAAGGCCCAACGCGCTTCAAGATGCTTTGGATTGAGTGCAATGGCTTTTTCAAAGGATTTGCGGATGTCGCCAATCATGCCGAGTGCCTTGAATTTGTTGCATTCTTTGGCGTGCATACCGAGCACACCGCCGTATTTATAGTGATAATCGGCGTCATTTGGCTTGAGTTTCCTGAGTTTTCCGTAGTATGTCATGGCGGGCTGCCATTGCTTCAGGTGTCCGTGGATGTCGCCGAGATATTCCAATGTCTTGAGGTCGTCGGGATGTGCGGAAAGGTATTTTTCGAAGAGGTTTTTCGCCGTGTGGTACTCCCCTTTTTGGAAGCTTTTTTCGGCCGCCGAAAAGTCCGATTGGGCATGCATCGGCATCGCAAAAAACAAGACCAGCAACAACACGATTTTCATGTGGCGAATTTGATTTCCAAAAGTAAAGAAATTTGGCGACGGTTTTTCTCCGCAATTTAATTTTTGGGCGAAAAAACATCCATGAAAGGCAAAAAAAATCGGTCAAAAACACCCTAAAATTCTGTCAAAAACCCAGTAAACACAAGGGTTTGTGAAAATTTATGTTAAAGAACTTCCCAAAAGATGCACTTAGTCGAGTTTTGGGGTTAGTCACCTATAAAATGGACGGTTTGGTATAGGTCGAAATAAATTTGTGTTAGCTACAAGCAATTTTAAATGAGCATGTCATGGAGAAAAATTACTTGAAAAACACATTGGAAAAAGTGACCCCGCCGGTTTGTCGAAATTTGAAATCATTCTTGATTTTAAGCACACTTTTAATGCTCTCACAAGTACTGATTGCCCAATCGCAAGGTCCGTTATATCCGGGCAACGACGGCAACGCGGGCGGCGGGACTTTTTGGAACAATACCAACCGAATCGTCTCGGACAATAACCAATATGCAACGGTTGCGTTGACGGGAACCAACACCAGTCGTACCTTATATGGTACTGATTATGGTTTTACCATTCCAGGCGCCGCTGTCATCACGGGCATCCAAGTGCAGATCGAGCGATTTGTCAGTTCAACATTTGGCGGCAACAGCGTCAACGATTTGGCCGTCAGGCTCATTAAGAACAATACCATACAAGGAAACAACAACGCCGTGGCCGGCGACTGGACCACGACCAATACGGTCATTACTTATGGCGGCGCTACCGATATGTGGGGTTTGACTTTCACACCTGCGGAAATCAACTCGAATCAATTCGGGGCTTCTATCTCGATTCAAAACCAAGGCTCTAACCGGACGGCATCGGTAGATTATATCCGTATCACTGTCTTTTATACGCTCGGCCCTACCATAACGAATTTCACCCCGACCAGCGCCTGTGCGGGCACGAATCCTACCGTTACCATTACGGGCACCAATTTCACCGGCGCGACCGCCGTCAATTTTAACGGTGTTTCGGCGGCATTTACCGTTGTGAGCGCAACGCAAATCACGGCTACCGTTCCCGCAGGTGCCACAACTGGCCCAATTTCCGTGACAGCGCCGGGCGGAACAGCCACGAGCGCATCCAATTTCACCATTACCCCATTGCCATCGGTGCAACCCATTACTGGAACGTTGGCAGCTTGTGTAGGCGGAACCACAACCTTGTCCGACGCAACGCCGGGCGGTGTCTGGAACACGGCATCGCCATTACTCGCTTCGGTAAACGGCTCCGGCGTGGTTACGGGTATTGCTCCAGGAACTGCCACGATAACCTATACCGTAACGACATCGGGGTGCAGCACGACCGTTTCTACCAACGTGAACGTGAACGCACAGCCTGTATTGGGCGGTGCATCATCCGTATGTCTGGGAAGCACAACACAATTGACACCGACTTCCGGCGGAACATGGTCGAGTAACAACCCAGCTGTAGCTACAATTGACAACGCGGGTAATATTACGACAGTAAGTGAAGGAACAACAACATTTGCGTTCACAGACGCTACCACCAGCTGCAGCCAGACTACGGGAACTTTCACGGTCTTGTCGTTGCCAGCTATCATTGCACATCCCGTTTCACAATCTGTTTGTTCGGGAAGTTCGGCGAGTTTTACCGTGAGTGCGTCAGGCAGCGGGCTTTCCTACCAATGGTATAATGGTGTGACGATGTTGACCAACGGCGGAAACATTTCGGGCGCGAACACGGCTACACTGACCATTAACCCGGTCAATCTCACCGATGTTTCGACAGATTATCACTGTGTCGTGACGGGCACGTGTGCACCGGCGGTCACTTCAAATGCAGCTTCATTAAGCGTCACCGAACAGGTGGCGATCACATCGCAACCATCTGCATCGCAGACCTTTTGTACGGGCACATCGGCCTCTTTCACCGTAAGCGCGACAGGCGCTGGATTGACTTACCAATGGTATAAGGGCATAACGTTGCTTACCGACGGCGGCCAGATTTCCGGCGCGACAAGCCCAACACTTACCGTAAGTTCACTGACACTGGCCGATGCTTCGGCGAATTATTACTGTGTGGTTTCGGGGATCAGTCCATGTTCAGCTGCAACATCCGCTAACGCAATTTTAATCGTAAACGAATCGCCTGTTATTGTAAGCCAACCCGTAGCTTTGAATACAGTTTGCGACGACGATCCAGTAAGCCTTTCCATTTTGGCCACTGGCGGAAGTCTGACTTACCAATGGTACAAGGGTGCGACGCCTGTATCGGATGGCGGAAATATCTCGGGCGCGACGACAAACACCCTGAACTTTACCCCGATCTACACATCGGACGCAGCGACAGATTACTATTGTGTCGTGACCAACGCCTGCACCGGTGTTTCCAGTACGTTGGCCGAAGTGGTTGTAAACCTTAAACCGAAAATTCCCGCACAAAACACAACGGTTTGTAGCGACCTGCCTTTTGCAATCAACCCTGTAAACGGCGTACCCGATGCCTTAACCGTAGTTCCTGCGGGAACAACTTATACCTGGGCAGCTCCTGTCGTAACCGGCGGCATGACCGG
The DNA here is from genome assembly GCF_965137575.1 of Flavobacterium longum. NCBI lineage: Bacteria > Pseudomonadati > Bacteroidota > Flavobacteriia > Flavobacteriales > Flavobacteriaceae > Flavobacterium > Flavobacterium longum. The sequence goes on from NZ_CBCRZJ010000003.1 coordinate 448,551, forward strand.
CGGTGCGGCAGGAAGCGGACAGCCGAACATTTCTGGCACTTTGAGCAATCCGACCAACACGCCACAGACCGCTACATACACGGTAACCCCAACTTCTGGAACAACTGGCAATTGCGTCGGCAATCCATTTACAGTGGTTGTAACCGTAGCTCCTGTGCCGAGTATCATCAACACCATTACCTCCACATGCAGTGGCACTGCGGCCATCGTTACCCCAACCGACGGCGGTGGAAACATTGTTCCTGCGGGCACGACATACGCCTGGAGCGCGCCATCGGTCACCGGAGGTTTGACGGGCTGGACGGCCGAAACCGGGCAAGCTGCTTTCAACCAGACGCTCATCAACCCAACCAACACGGTACAAACGGCCACGTATAGCGTGACGGCGACTTCCGGCAGTTGTGTAGGCACGACTTTCATCATCAACGTAAACGTACAGCCAAAACCAGACGCAGCAGGCACGCCGGCCACACAATCTATTTGTGCGGGTGATGCCATCACACCAATTGTCATCAGCAATCCAAATGGCGTAACGGGTATTACTTCATTTAACTGGACACGCAACAATACTGCAACCATCACAGGTATTCCGAGCTCAGGTACGGGAAGCATCATTTCAGGGAATTTGACGCACAGTTTGGGCACGCCACAGACGACGACGTTCACGATTACCGCGGTTTCAGAAGAAAATTGCGTCTCGGACCCGATTACGGTCGATGTCGTCGTGAACCCGATTCCGCTGCCTGTTGCTTCACCTGCAGCGCAAACCGTCTGTTCGGACGCCAGTTTTGCATCGGTTAACCTGTCAACATCCAATGGCGTTTCTGGAACAACTTACACTTGGACGCGCGACAACGATACAAACCTGACCGGACTGCCATCGTCTGGCAGCGGCAATATCATTTCGGGCGTACTGACCAATAACACAAACACGGCCCAAATCACAACTTTTACCGTGACGGCCATGGCCAACGGATGCATCAGCATAACGACCTTCACCATTACGGTGAATCCGAAGCCCACGATTGCCGTATCGCCTGCCTCACAAACGGTATGCGGCGGACTGCCCTTCGGTACAATCACCGCATCGAACCCGAATAACGTCGCGGGCGTGTCGTACAACTGGACACGGAACAACACGGTTAATGTCACCGGCGTGGCAGCTTCGGGAACAGGCGCAACGGTAACTGGCACATTGGTTAACAATACAGCGACCGCGCAGACCGTGACCTTTACGTTTACGGCGACCGCTTCGGGTTGCGCATCAGCGACGACGACTGTTGATGTAATCGTGGAACCAACGCCACTCCTGGTGCTGACGCCTGCCACACATCCGAACATCTGCAGTGGCGCGGCCATCACGAATATTGTCCTTTCAAACACGAATAATGTTCCGGGAACGACCTACAGTTGGACGCGTGACAACACGACAAACATTACAGGAATCGCGGCATCCGGAACTGGTTCGCCCATCAGCGGAAACCTCACCAACAATACGGCGACAAGCCAAACCACGACCTTCACGGTAACGGCGACTGCGCCCAACGGCTGCACAAGAACGTCGACCATTTCGGTGACTGTTTATGCACCATTGGTGGCGCCAGTCATCGGTGCTTCGCAGACTGTTTGCTTGTTTTCCACACCGGCACCTTTGACGCAGACCACACCGGTTTCTGGCGGCAGCGGTGTTTACACCTATCAATGGCAACGCAGTACAGATGGCGTTTCAGGCTGGGCGAATGTGGGCGGAAATACCGCTTCATATGCGCCTGGAACCATCAATGGCGGCCCGAATTATTACTATCGCGTTGTGGTCACCAACGTGTGCGGCTCGGTAACGAGTAATGTTGTCTTGATTCAAGTGGTCAACAATGTCGGTTTTACCTTCTCGCTAACCGGCACACCGGGAACGATTTGTCCGGGAACGAGTTTTACGCCGGGTATCAGTTCAATCCACTCAGACGATGCGGCCGTACGTTACCGCTGGACGGCGGACTCAAACTACATTACGCCAGGTTCCGGCGGACCGGTGGGCACAACAGGTGGCGCTTTCTGGTTTATCGTATGGTTGCGGACGTCGAGTTCCACTTTCAACTTTACCGCACAGAACAACACAAACGCGACAGTTGTCACCCCGATTTCGATCACGCCTGACATCTACGATTATCCTGGTCCGCCATCGGGTGCGTTCCAGTGCAGCATCACCCCGCAAACCTTTAACGTGACGATCCGTCCGAGGCCGGTTGCGACGATTGTATCTCCTGTTGCAGCTTCTGCGTTTTGCAGCGGCACCAGCCCGAACGTAACGGTCAGCGGCAATATTACCGATGCCAACATGACTTTTGCTTGGACACGAAACAATACCGTGAATGTAACATCGCCCACCAACAGCGGTACTTCGGCGGCCATTAGTCCTGGCGGCACGTTTACGATTCCATTTGTATTAACCAACACCACAGGTTCCGTACAAAATGTGACTTACACGATAACTCCTTCCTCTAACGGGTGTACCGGAACGCCGGTTACGATTACCATTGCCGTACAACCGCAGGTCACGCCGGGAACGGTAACTGCCAGCCAAACAATTTGCTCGGGTGGCGATCCGGCTGCGTTCACCCAAACCGTGGCGGCAACAGGAACCAACTTGACCTACCAATGGTATTCGAGTACGACAAGTGCGACCGGACCGTGGACGCCTATTCTCGGTGCGAACGCAACAACCTATGACGCGCCGGGACCGATCGCGCAGAATACTTGGTTCGTGCGCGAGGTGACTTCCACCGTAAACGGCAACCCATGTTCGGTGATGAATACAACGCCAATTCTTGTATCAATCAACAATATTGTTCCGGGAACAATTTCCGGCGACCAGACCATTTGCAGCGGCGGCAGCGCAACGATTTCAAGCGCGGCGGTAGCTACCGGTTCCGGCACAATCACTTATGCGTGGCAGTCCAACACGACTGGATGCGGTGGCACTTGGAACAATATTGCGGGTTCCACCGCTACATTGAACGTCACTGGCTTGACGCAAACCACCTATTTCCGACGGGTGGCCACGTCAACCCTAGCGGGCTCGCCTTGCCAGGATTACAGCAACTGCGTGACGATTACCGTCAACAACGTGACCGCCGGAACGGTTGGTTCGGATGAAGTATTGTGCGGTAACAACCCTACGGCATTTACCGTTCTGACCCCGGCAACCGGCAGCGGTACGCTCAGTTACCAATGGCAGAGCAACACGACCGGCTGCGGAAGCGTCACATGGAATAATATTCCGGGAGCGAACAGCGCAACTTATGACGCGCCGTCCGGGCTGACCCAAACGACCTATTACCGACGTGTGACGACATCGACACTCAACAGCGTCGCTTGTACGGCCATCAGCAATTGCATCACGGTTACGGCCAATGCGGTGACCGGCGGAGCCATCAGTGGTAACCGTACGGTTTGCAACGGCGGCGACCCAACGGCGTTCACCGAAACCGCTGCAGCCACGGGAACAGGATTGACCTACCAGTGGCAAAGCAGCACCATCAGTGCATCCGGACCTTGGACAGATATCACGGGAGCAACCGGAAATACTTACGATGCGCCTGGGCCAATCACGCAAACGACATACTTCCAGCGCGTGGCTTTCGCTACGGTTGGCGCAACGACCTGCCAGGCGGCTTCTAATTTCGTGACGGTATTCGTGAACAATGTAACGGCTTCAGTCATTGCCGGCGACCAAGCGGTTTGCGGCGAAGATCCGAATGCATTTACCGTAACGACACCAGCCTCGGGAAGCGGCATACTGACGTACCAATGGCAATCCAATACAACCGGATGCGGCGGCAGTTGGAACAACATCCCGGGTGCAAACGGCGCAACGTATGATCCACCAGTAGTCGCACAGACGACATACTATCGCGTCATTGTGACATCGACCATGAACAGCGTGGCTTGTACGGCCATCGGCAATTGCGTCACCGTGACGAGCTTCGCCAAGATTTGGAACGGATCGGTCAGTTCAGACTGGAATGTGGCCGCGAACTGGACACCGAACGGCATCCCGACATCGGCGCATTGTGTCGTCGTCCCGAACGTTTCCAACGATGCTGTCGTGATGGGCGGCGGATACATCGGCTACGCCAAAAACATCACCGTGCTCAATGGCGGCGAACTCGAGATTGAACCGACAAACAGCCTTGTCGTGGAAGATGCCGTGGTCGTAAACGCGGGCGGCTATTTCGAAATTGAAAACAACGCCAGTCTCGTGCAGGTGAATAACATCGGCAACAGCGGAATCGTTCATATGAAACGGATTACCCAGCCGATGTACCGATTCGACTATACCTATTGGAACAGCCCGATGGTCATGGGTTCGTACACACTCGGCAATTTGTCGCCAAATACGCAGTACGACAAGTATTATAGTTGGAACCCAACAAACGCGGGCGGCAACGGCAACTGGATCCAGGAAAGCGTTGCAACGATCATGAATCCTACGAAAGGTTACATTGTACGCGCACCGAACAGCTTCTCTACGAATCCGTCGATTACGGCACCTTACACGGCAACATTCACCGGAACGCCTAATAACGGCGATATTCAAATCCCGATTGCGATTGGCAGTTTGGGCGCTGGTACGTCGAACGATAAAATGAACCTCATCGGCAACCCATATCCATCGGCGGTGAGCGCCAACGCGTTCCTGAACGACCCAGCGAACGTGCCTTTGATTGACGGTACGATTTATTTCTGGACACACCATGCGCCGCCGAGCACGGCATTCGCAAACCCGTTCTATGGAAATTTCATTTACAATTACAGCCCTGCGGGTTATGCTTCCTACAACAAACTGGGCGGCACTTACACCGTACCTTCTGGTTATGGCGGCAATCCGCCGAACGGCTTCATCGGGGCAGGACAAGGATTCTTCGTCAAAGGATTGGGCAACGGCAACGCAGTATTCAAGAACAGCATGCGCGTAACCGGAAACAATAACGTGTTCTTCAGGCCGGCCAATCCGTACGCTTCTGCGCCGACTGAATTTGAAAGTCACAGGATTTGGCTCAACATGGCCGATACGCAAGGTTCGTTCAGCCAGATGCTCGTGGGTTACGCCGATGGTGCTACGAATGGGTTCGATCGCGGTTTCGATGGCGAAACCTTCAATGTAAATGCGGTGTCATTGTATTCTGTGAATTCCGGAAAAGTTTTGGGCATCCAAGGACGTGCGTTGCCGTTTAACGATGCCGATACGGTTCAATTGGGTTACAGCGCCACCGTGGCCCGTGCCTTTACGATCGGAATCGACCGCGTAGACGGCCTTTTCGAAAACCAGAACATCTATCTTGAAGACAAACAGTTGAACGTCATTCACAACCTCAAGGAAAGTGCGTACACGTTCAATGCGCAACCGGGCGCAGACAATGACCGGTTCGTGTTGCGCTATACGTCGTCATCGCTTGGCGTTGGCCATAACGACCTGTCCGCAGGTGTGCTCGCGTACGTGCAGCACGAGCGACTGACCGTGAAAGCGTCGCAAGATATTGAAGAAGTGCAGGTGTTCGACATCAGCGGAAAACTCGTGACCGTATTTACACCTGACCAAAACAGCACTATGCTGCAAGCCGACTTCAACGCCGCACAAGGCGTGTATTTCGCAAAAATCAAACTGGCGAACGGCGCACTGGCCACCGCAAAACTGGTCAACGGAAAGTAAGCCATTCACCCTCAACACAAAAACCCATTTCCTTTCTGGTGATGGGTTTTTTTATTGCCCTTTGCGGATTGTTCAAGGTATTCCGATAAACTTTTTGTATTTACCCAATAAAACGCCATATATGTTGAAAACTATTTGCGTAAAAGTGTTAAACAATCGTGAAAAATAAATTAATTCTTTATATTTGATTCATTCCCTATATGAACGCTGAATCAATGAAGAATCTCTACAACAACTGCATCTATTTTGTCTTTTTGATCTTTTTTTTTCTGCATGCCGAACGCAGTAATGCGCAAGGTGCGAACTGCGGCGCGGCTGTCGCTTTGACAGTAAATGGCGCTGGGGTAGCAGGATCCATCACAGACGCAACAGTGAATGACCCGACCATCGCCGCCGGTTGCGCAGGCGGTGCCACTTCCAGAGATGGATGGTATAGTTTCGTAGCCACTACCGCATCGGTCACGGTCACGTGTGTCACCAGCAACCGCCAACAAGTCCTCTACGGCTATTCTGGCTCTTGCGGAACTTTGACCCAGATTGGCTGCGCAAATGCCAACACTACAGCTGGCGGGCAAACCGAAGTCATGACCCTCACCGGGCTCACGGCTACAGTCACGTACTACATTCGGGTGGTGAATTCAACGGCCAACAACATGAACATCACGTCGATTGCCGTGGCCACGCCGCCTGCCAATGACGATTGTGCGGGCGCTATAAACCTGACACCTGCGGCTTCTTGTACGATTACATCGGGCACTACGGTTGGGGCAACCCAATCCATCGCCGGGATTACTTGCGGCGGTTTTACGGGCAATGCCGATGACGACGTGTGGTATTCTTTTACGGCATCGGCAACAAACCATACCATTACGGTCGCCGGATTGACAGGTTTTGATGCGGTGGTCGATTTGCGATCTGGCGCGTGTAACGGGGCCAACATCAATTGCGCAGACGCGACAACCGGCGGCGGAACGGAAATCATCAACGCTACGGGACTTAGCATCGGTACGACGTATTACGTTCGGGTTTACAGTTACGGCACAACGAGCGGAAGCTTCACCATTTGCATCACATTGCCGCCGAGCGCACCAGCCAACAATGACTGCGCGGGTGCCGTATCACTCACGGTAAACCCAACAACAACCTGCACAACCAGCACTTCTGGAACAACCGTTGCCGCCACACAATCTCAATCGGCGTGCATTGGCAGCGGTGCTGATGACGATGTTTGGTATTCCTTCACAGCGACGGGATCAAGCCATATTGTCACCGTCACACCGGGTACTTTGAGCGACGCGGTGTTGCAAGTGTTCAGCGGCGGATGCGGTACGCTGGCCAGCATCGCCTGTATCGACAACTCATCGGGTGCTTCCAATGAAACAACAACACTAACCGGCTTAACAACCGGCGCAACTTACTATGTGCGCGTGCACAGCTATTCCAATGGCACGAACCAAGGTACGTTTTCGGTGTGTATAACGACACCTCCGGCAGGCCCGGCGAACGACAATTGCGGCGGCGCGGTATCACTCACGGTTAACCCGACCACAACCTGCACCACGAGCACATCAGGAACAACAGTGTCAGCCACACAATCCCAAGCGGCCTGTGTGGGAAGCGGCGCCGATGATGATGTGTGGTATTCGTTCACAGCTACCGGAACCAGCCATATCGTGACCGCAACACCGGGAACACTTAGCGATGTTGTACTACAAGTATTCAGCGGCAGTTGTGGTACGCTGACCAGTATTGCCTGCGTTGATGCCACTTCGGGCACCGGAATTGAAACGACAACTCTTTCAGGACTGACGGCAGGAAACACCTATTTCGTACGCATCCACAGCTATTCTAACGGCACTAATCAGGGCACGTTTACGCTTTGTGTTACGACACTCGCACCGCCGTCCAACGACAACTGCGCCGGCGCAACAAGCCTGACTGTAAATGCCGGCACGACCTGCTCTTCTACAACATCGGGAACATCACTCGGCGCGACGCAGTCTCAGGTAGGCTGTAGCGGAACCGCCGATGATGACGTGTGGTATTCGTTCACAGCGACCGGCGCCACGCATGCCGTCACCGTAACGCCCACGACGATAAGTGATGCCGTTTTTGAATTATTCAGCGGCGCCTGTGGATCTTTGACCAGCCTGGGTTGCATCAACGCAACTACGGGAACGGCGAATGAAACGGCAACTTTCACGTCACTTACCACCGGCGCCACTTACTATGTACGGGTGTATAGCGCCGGAACAACAGGCGGCACCTTTACCGTATGCGTAACATCGCCGCCGCCGCCACCAGCAAACGACAATTGTGCGGGTGCTGTTGCATTGACCGTAAATCCGTCCACAACATGCACGACAACCACTTCTGGAACCAGCGTTTCGGCTTCGCAATCACAGGCAGGCTGCGCGGGCACCGCCGATGATGACGTGTGGTATTCTTTTGTAGCGACAGGTTCTGCGCACACCATAGCCGTGACACCGGGAACGATGAGCGACGTCGTGTTACAGATTTTCAGCGGCGCGTGTGGTTCGCTCACAAGCCTTGCCTGCGTTGACAATTCTGTGGGAAGCGCGGTCGAGACCACTACCGTCGGCGGGCTTACTACTGGAAACACCTACTACGTGCGTGTCCACAGTTATTCCAACGGTACCAACCAAGGTACATTTACGGTTTGCGTGACGACACCGGCGGTAACTTCAAATGACAATTGCAGCACGGCTACTGCCTTGACCGTCAACCCGAATTTAACCTGTACAACCACGACCACATCCACAAGTGTTGGTGCAACCCAGTCCCTAGCTGGCTGTTTCGGCACAGCCGATGACGACGTGTGGTTTACGTTTGTCGCGACGGGAACAACCCACACCATTTTGGTTACACCCGGAACACTTTACGACGCCGTGTTCCAAGTTTTCTCTGGCACTTGCGCCGGAACACTAACCAGTTTAAGTTGCGTTGACAACACGACGGGCACTTCAAACGAATCCGAGACGATTTCCGGCTTGACCGCAGGTGTCACTTATTTTGTAAGGGTTTACAGCTATTTTGGGCTTGTTGGCGACCAAGGCAGTTTTACGGTTTGCGTGACCACGCCTGTACCGCTGTCCAACGACAATTGCGGCTCAGCGATTGGGCTTACCGTAAACCCGACTACATCGTGTGCAGTGTCGACTACTGGATCAACCGTGTCTGCCACGCAATCCTTGGCTGGTTGCAGCGGCACGGCCGACGACGACGTTTGGTATTCGTTTGTAGCGACCAGCACCACACACAACATCAGGGTAACGCCAGGCACGTTATATGATCCGGTATTCCAGGTTTTCAGCGGCAGTTGCGGCGGGTTAACCAGCATCGACTGCGTGGACGATACCGTTGGCGTTTCGGTTGAGTCGGCAACGATTACAGGGTTAACCATCGGCAATACTTACTTCGTCCGCGTATATAGCTATTACGGTATTGCGGGCGACCAAGGCACGTTCACGATTTGCGTTACCACACAAACATCATGTAGCGGCGGTGGCGGAAGCGGCACCACGGATTTGGGTTGTCCATCGGTATTGGCTGGCGGATTAGGCCTCGGCGGTGCAGATCCTACACCTATTTCGTGTACATCCGGCGGATGCGTAGACCTAGAAGCGACTTATCTTCAGTTGGGGCAACCGACGAGCTACACCGTACAATCCATACCGTATGCGCCGCCTTACCAGTATGACTGTTTGGCCAATGCCGTAAGCGTCAACAATGACGACGTGTGGTCGCCGATCATCAACTTACCTTTTAACTTCTGTTTCTACGGAAACACTTACAACCAATGCTTAATCAGTTCCAACGGCATCATTACGTTTGATACCGTAAACAATACGCCGGGCGGTTATTCAAGTTGGAGTTTTAACGTCAACGCACCGAGCGCCACTCTGTCCTTAAATTCCATTTTTGGGGTGTATCATGACATCGACCCGAGGGTTGGCGGCACGGTGGGCTGGGAACTCATTACCCTGAATACGGGTTGCCGCGCACTCGTAGCTGCCTGGAACGACATCCCGATGTTCTCCACGTCTTGTAATTCACAACTTTATACGGGTATGATCGTGTTGTACGAAAATACCAACATCATCGACGTGTACATCCGGGAGAAAAATGTTTGCGCGAGTTGGAACAGCGGGAATGCCATCGTGGGCATCCAAAATGCGACCGGAACCACTGGTACTGTGGCACCGGGGCGCAACGGATTAGATGCCGATTGGACTGTATCCAGCAGCACGAACGAAGCTTGGCGATTTGTCCCGTCGGGTGCGTCGATTACGTCTATCAGATGGTACGAAGGTGCAGGCACCACCGGCCCGATGATTGGCACGACCGATGTCATCAACGTCTGTCCTTTAGCCACTACCGTTTACACTGCCGAAGTGACCTACACCCTTTGCGATGGAAGCACCGTTCGGGAAACCGAAAGCACAACGGTAAATGTGAATTTAAGCAAAGTCTGGAACGGCAGCGTCAACACCAATTGGGACGAAGCCGGCAACTGGACACCGGTGGGCGTACCGACCAACCTGGACTGCGTCGTGATCCCGAACGTGGCCAACGACCCGATTATCTCCGGCACGGCCTATGACGCCTACGCCTATTCCCTGCGCGTGCTCAGCGGCGGGTTCCTGACGATGAACTCGGCGAATAACCTCACCGTGACCAATATCGTCAACGTCAATGCGGGCGGCATATTCAACATACAGGACGACGCGAGCCTGTTGCAGATCGACAACGTGGCCAACACCGGCATCGTCAACATGCAGCGCACCACACCGCCGGTCTATCGTTTCGATTACACCTACTGGAACTCCCCGATGACACTCGCCTCCAACTATACCCTGGGCATGCTCTCGCAGAACCTCACCCAGTATGACAAATATTACCACTGGACGCCATCTGTCAGCGGCGGAACCGGCATTTGGGCGCAGGAAAGCGTGGCCACCATCATGGACCCGACCAAGGGTTACATCGTGCGCGCACCAAATTCCTATTCCTTCACCCCGACCGTATTCGCCCCGTACACGGCCACCTTCACCGGGACGCCGAACAACGGGCCCGTAAACTGCCCGATAACCTACGGCACGGACGGCTCGACCATCAACGACCAATGGAACCTGATCGGCAACCCGTATCCGTCGGCGGTCAATGCGCTTCCGTTCGTCACGGCCAACACCGCCTCGTTCTACGGCACGCTCTATTTCTGGACGCACAACAGCGCCATCTCACCGGCATTCCCAGATCCGTTCTACAATGACTTCGTGTTGAATTACACCTCCTCCGATTACGCCTCATGGAACAGCACCGGCGGGACCGCGGCCTCATCGGGCGGAGCGGCACCGGGCGGATACATCGCCGCGGCGCAGTCCTTCTTCGTGCTGGCCACGGGAAGCGGGGGCAATGCGCAGTTCACCAATGCCATGCGCGTGAGGAACAACAACGGGCAGTTCTTCCGCCCTGGATCCATGGCTTCCTCGCCCGAGAACAGCGACGGGGACGCCAGCCTGGAGAAGCACCGCATCTGGCTCAACATGACCAATAACCTCAACGCCTTCAACCAATTGCTCGTGGGATACGTCCAGAACGCCACCATGGATTTCGACGGGCTTTTCGACGGGGAGTCGATGAACCAGAGCAACGTGAATTTCTACTCGGTACTGCCGGGGCATAAGCTGGTCATCCAAGGGCGTTCGCTACCGTTCGATGAGGAAGACCAGGTACCGCTGGGTTACAGCGCCGCCGCCGCAGGGGATTTCTCCATCAGGATCGCGAGATTCGACGAGTGGTTTGACGACTACAACATCTACGTCGAGGACAAGCTGCTTAACGTCATCCACGACCTGAAGGTATGCCCTTATGTGTTCAGCACAGAGGCCGGCCAGTTCGACGAGCGCTTCGTCTTGCGCTACACCGCCAACGCTCTTGGTACGGGACAGCAACTGACCCAGGCTGCAAGTGCCTTCATCAGGGACAACACACTCTTCGTGCGGGCAAGCGGGGACATCGAATCGGTCACCGTGTATGACGTCACGGGAAAACTGATCGGAAACTACGCCCCGAAATCCGCAGGCCAGTCCATGCAGGAGGAATTCCACCATGCCCAGGGCGTGTATCTGGCCAGGATCACATACGGCGACGGGATACAGGCAAACGTCAAGCTTATGAATTGACCAACTACATTTCCACCAAAATAAAAAATCCGCCCCAAGAGGCGGATTTTCACTTGAACTAATAATAAAATTCTTATCTCACGATCGTCATCTCGTCTACGATGTGTTTCGCGCCCGAGAATTTGTCGATGATCCAAAGTACGTAACGGATGTCCACGTTGATGGTACGTTGCAATTTCGAATCGAAGATTACGTCGCCCGCCATGGCTTCGATATTGCCGTCGAATGCGAGGCCAATCAATTCGCCTTTGCCGTTGAGCACTGGTGAACCAGAGTTTCCGCCCGTAATATCGTTATCGGTAAGGAAGTTTACGTGCATGGAGCCGTCTTTGTCAACATACTGACCAAAATCCTTGGTCGCGTTCATATCCAAAATGCGCTGTGGCAGGTCAAACTCCTGGTCGCCTTTTTTGTACTTCTTGACCATACCGGCCATGGTTGTATAGTTGTTGATTTTGGCGTCATTGCGCTTGTCGGCCGGAAGCGAACGCACTTTACCGTAAGTAAGGCGCAAGGTCGAGTTGGCATCCGGATATTTGATCGTTCCGATTTTTGACTCGCGCAAACCTTCCACCAACAGCCTGAACGAAGCGCCGAAATCATTCTGCGCCTTCGCGATGTCATCCGACTTTGAATTGAGTTGCTTGAGCAATTCATCAGACAATTGGTACAATGGGTCGGCGGTAATCATGGCTTCGCTAGGCGCGGCCAAAAATGCCTTCATGCGCGCCGGAGATGAGAAAATACTCAATTCGAAAATGCCGTTCACGTAATTGGTGAAGTCGCCGTTGTTGTCTTTGCCGATTTTCTCGACCATCGGCGCAATGGCGTAGCCTGTTGATTTGGTGGAATACAATTTCAACTGCGCGTTCAAGATGTCTTTCTCGGCCGGGATGTAGATTTCCTTAAAGAACTCATCGATCATCTCGTTCATGTCTGCGGCCATTTCCTTGCGTCCGGCAGCATCAGCTTTGGCGTATGCCGTCAGCGGTTTGGCCAAAGTACGCGACACGGTACCGTAAGAACTGGTGCGCAACAATTGCTGCAAATAGTTGTCATGACGCGCCTTTTCGTTGGTCATGCCGTAAAACTTGTTGATGGTAGACACAACATTTCCGTATTTGGCTTTGTTGGCTGGCTGGTTTGCCCATTTGTTGAACTTGGCTTCCTGCCCCGCTTTTGCTTTCGAGGTTTGGAACTTGGTCAGCGCGTCGATCATGCCCTGACGGTTCTTCCAATAGTTCGCCGTTTGCGCATACTTGGACGCGTACATCAGGTTGACGGCTTCGTCTTTATCCATGTATTTTTTCATGTTGTCCATGCCGGTTTTGGCACCTTCAACCCAAGCTGGATACGCAAATTTCACATTCTGCTCAATCCCGCCCGCTGGCATCCAACGGTTGGTGCGGCCCGGATAACCCAAAATCATCGCGAAGTCATTTTCCTTCACGCCTTTCATGCTCACCGGCAAATAGTGCTTCGGCTTGAGCGGCACGTTGTCTTTTGAATAGTCGGCTGGGTTGCCGTTTTTGTCAGCATACACGCGGAACATCGAGAAGTCACCCGTGTGGCGCGGCCATTCCCAGTTGTCTGTATCGCCACCAAATTTACCGATGCTTTCCGGCGGCGTGCCTACCAAACGGACATCCTTGAAATCTTGGTAAACGAAATAGTAATATTCATTTCCTTGGAAGAAAGAACGCACGGATACGACATATTTTCCGCCTTCATTGTTCTCTTTTTCAATCAACGCGATTTCTTTGTTGACGGCCGCTTCGCGCTCGGCTTCGGTCATCGACGGATTTACTTTAGACAAAATCCTTTTCGATACGTCGTCCATACGAACGAAGAAACGCACGAACAGACTCTTAGGCTTGAGTTCCTTTGATTTGTCGGCGGCCCAGTAGCCGTTTTTCAGGTGGTTGTCTTGTGTGGTGGAAAGTTCGGCGATGGCGTCATAACCGCAATGGTGGTTGGTCAGGATCAGGCCGTCTTTCGAAATAATTTCAGCTGTACAGCCACCATTGAATTGGACGATGGCATCCTTGAGGCTGTGGTTGTTGATGCTGTAGATTTCCTCTGCGGTAAGTTGCAGCCCCATTTTTTGCATGTCGCGGTGGTTGAGCCTTTCGATGAACATCAAAAACCACATGCCTTCGTCGGCACGCATCGGGAACGCTGTAAGACACAGCATGAAAAACAAAATGATTTTCTTCATTTGTAATTTGAGTTAGTTATACGGATTGAGTAGTCTGCCCGGAAAGCGGTTTGTTACAGGATGTTGGCAAAAAGCTTCAGGCGCTGCGAATATACTCCATTTTACGCGATTCGCAAGAAACGAAAACGTTATCGGTTTGTTCAGATGCAGTCAATCGCTATCTTAGCCGAAAAATCCCACATGATCGCATTCCGGAACCTTATTGAAAACCCAACGGCAGAAAACTATCTGGCCGTCCGTAAAGAAATCGTTGCAACTGAGGGTTATGACCCCTATTCGGACGACATCGACCACCTGAACGAACTCCTGGATGCCGAAAAATTCGAGGAAGCCTTGCAATACAACAACGCCAATACGTTGCTTAGCGCACGGTGCCATTTGCTGAAGAGTTTCGCGCTGAAACAACTCGGGAACGACAAAGACGCGCAGTCTGAAAACATCATCGCGCACCAAATCCTGGAAGGCATGGCGGCATCGGGCGATGGCACTTTGGAAAAGCCGTATGTGGTGTTGCGCATCAGCGATGAACGCGATTTGATGATGTATCTGGACGAAGAATTCGCTTCGCAGTCGCTGTCAAACCGAAACGGGATGATGCTCGATGTGTTAACGACGGCCTCGGGAAAACAAATCCATTTTAACATCACGGACTGTTTCATCGCCATGCAGGCCAAACGTGGTAACTTTGGCGTAGAAGTCAAGAAGAAATGGTGGAAATTCTGGTAGGTTTATTTCACGGCGCCAGCCTTTTTTAGATCGTCCACCAGCTTTTGGGTGAACAACGCCGAACCGTCGCGGTTCATGTGCAATGCGTTGTAGAAGTATTTTTTATCCAGACACATCGGGTCGTTGCTGTAGTCCAGGAAAAGTAACCCATGCCTGCGGGCTATGTCAGCGTACAAGGCGATGACCTGGTCGCGGTTGCCGATGAACTTTTGCCCATGGATTTCTTCAGGGCTGTACACCAGAATAACTGTCTGGCCGTTTTTCTTACATTGGCCGAGAAAATCTTCAAAAGCGTTCTGGTAAGACCGCAACGGATGGACTTCAAAAGTTTTGGTTTTGGCCTGCGCTTTTTCCAGATCCGAGTTCCAGGATTGGACGTTGCCCAAATAACCTTTCGTACGCTTGGGTTTGTCGCGCTCGCCGTGCAACGTGATAGACACCGCCTTGGCCAGCGCCTCGTGTTGCCCGGCGTATCGCACCAGCGGAATCCAGGAATCCCAGGCAGAAAACCCCTGATACTTTGACGTGATGTCGTACATGTCTTTGTTCCACAGCATATACGGCAGGAATTGCATGGAATTGTACAACTCGTCGCGTTTTACCAGCGTAAAAATATCCACCGAATACACGATGACTTTCGGGCGGCGGTTGTGTTTCACCAATTCCCGATAGCGGAAATCCTGTAGCGGAAAACTGTGGCCGTCGATTCCGATATTGTAAACCTTCCGATTCAACCCGTTTTCCATGATGGCCGGATCAAAATGGAGCCACGCGCGCGACGAGCCATTGATCGTGATGTCTGCGTCGACGGTGCCGTTGTAAATGTCCTGCCAGACCAAAAATTCGCCCTGCGCCAACCGCACCGATTTCGCGAGATTCGCCGAAAGCACATAGTCGGCAACGCAGGCCAACAACATGATCGGCACGAAAAACCAAAGCACTTTTCGGAGGAATCCCTTCATCAGAATTGGAAATAAATGAATTGTTCTTTTGATCCGGCGAAGTAGAATATCGCAAATACCATCAGGTAATATGCGGCCCAACGGACAGGACGCGGCCAAGAAAGGCCAAACTTCGCAATGGCGTATTGCTGCTCACGCCCCAACCATTCAACGATCATAAATATTGCGATCAGCACGAGCAATATCTTCGGGAAAACCGTCGGCATGGAAAGCAACGAACGGCTAAAAATCCCGCCGATGTACTGCAAGGCGTGCGACAGGCTTTCGGCCCGGAAAAATATCCACGCCAACACCGCGAGTGAAAACGTGATGCCCATCGCGAAAAATTCACGCACGCTTGGCAGCCATTTTCCTTGCGCCACGGTATCGAGGTTGTTCCGGTTGGTATTGAATACGATGGACGGCATGATGTAAAGCGCATTTAGGAATCCCCAAATCAAGAACGTCCAGTTGGCGCCATGCCAGAAACCGCTCACCAGGAAAATGATGAACGTGTTGCGCACTTTCATCCACATGCCGCCTTTGCTGCCGCCGAGCGGAATATACAAGTAATCGCGGAACCACGTGGAAAGCGAAATGTGCCAGCGCCGCCAGAACTCTGCAATGTCCCGAGAGAAGTACGGAAAGGCGAAATTCCGGAGCAGTTCCATCCCGAAAAGCCGCGCCGTTCCTAGCGCAATGTCTGAATAGCCGGAGAAATCGCCGTAAATCTGGAAGGTAAAGAACAACGCGCCCATAACCAGATCGCTGCCCGAATGCATGCCCGAGTTGTTGAAAATCTCATTGGCATGCTGGGCGCATTGGTCTGCGATGACGACTTTTTTGAACAAGCCCCAAAGGATTTGCCGCAAACCGTCGATGGCTTTGGCGTTGTCGAAAAAACGGGGCCGCTGGATTTGTGGCAACAAGTGCGTGGCGCGCTCAATCGGGCCGGCCACCAACAGCGGAAAAAAGCTGACGAATACGGAATAGTCAATAAAGTTGCGTTCGGCCTTGATGCGTTCTTTGTAGATATCGATGACGTACGACAAACCGTGAAATGTGTAAAACGAAATCCCGACCGGGAGAATGACCTGCAACGTCCATGGGCTGACGTGTATGCCGAAATTCGCGACGGCATCTGCAAACGACTCCGCGAAGAAATTGTAATACTTGAATACGCCCAAAAATCCAAGGTTTACGCCTACGCTGAGCCAGAACCAAAACTTGCGGCCGCGTTTGTCTGGCGCGTCGCACATTTTAAGCCCGGTGTAATAATCCAGTAACGTCGAGAAAACGAGCAGGAACAAAAAGCGCCAATCCCAGCAAGCGTAGAAGAAATAGCTGGCCACCAAAAGCAGGATGTTCTGCGCCTTGAGGCTTTTATTGGCGACAAACCAATACAGTATAAATACAATGACCAGGAAAACGGCAAAGCCTACGGTATTGAACAGCATGGAATCTTGTTTGGCGCTACGAAGATAAACTAAAAAACAAATCTGCCGGCCATTTCTTGACGCCTCAATTCCAGAGATTTACGGATTCAGCATTTGCCACAACTTGTCCTTAAGTTCAACCAAGCCTTGTTGCGCGACAGATGAGATGAACAAGTATGGCACTTTCTTCAGGGTTTTGTCGAGTTCCTTCTTCAATTCGGCCTTGAGTTCGTCGTCAAGCATGTCAGACTTTGAAATGACCAACAACCGTTGCTTGTCGAGCATTTCCGGGTTGTACTTCTCCAGTTCGTTGACCAAAATATCGTATTCCTTCCGGATGTCCGGCGCATCAGCCGGCACGAGGAACAACAAGGTGGAATTGCGTTCGATGTGGCGCAGGAAGTAATGCCCCAAACCTTTTCCTTCGGCCGCGCCTTCAATGATTCCGGGAATGTCGGCCATCACGAACGAACGGAAGTCACGGTATTGGACGATGCCCAAATTGGGTTTTAAGGTCGTAAACGGATAATCGGCGATTTTGGGTTTTGCCGATGTCATGACCGAAAGCAACGTGGATTTTCCGGCATTCGGGAAGCCTACCAAACCGACGTCGGCCAAGACTTTCAATTCCAGGATGATGTCTTTTTCTTCGCCCTGCAAACCCGGTTGCGCATACCGCGGCGTTTGATTCGTGGATGAGCGGAAATGCCAGTTGCCCAAACCGCCTTTGCCGCCGAGGGCAACGATTTTCTTTTCCCCGTGCTCGGTAATTTCGAACAGGATTTCATTGGTTTCCTTGTCGCGGACAACGGTACCGAGCGGCACTTCAATGAATTTGTCTTCGCCGTCGGCACCGGTAGAACGGTCTGAACCGCCATCGCCGCCGTGTGTGGCTTTGATGTGACGCGCAAATTTCAAATGGAACAGTGTCCAGAGTTCTTTGTTGCCCACCAGATACACATGGCCGCCACGACCGCCGTCGCCGCCGTCAGGGCCGCCTTTTTCAATGAATTTCTCACGGTGCAGGTGTGTGGAACCGCGTCCGCCTTTTCCGGACTGGACGTATATTTTTACGTAATCTACAAAGTTACCTTCGGTCATTCTGTAAGGTTCAAGGTTTAAGGTTTAAGGTTCAAGGTTTAGGCAGGATCGCTAACGCTACCCTTGCACCTTACCGCTTATGCCTATCCAAAATTATTCTTCTTCTTTTTTGTCAAGCGATTTTACGATCACTTTGTCGATCTTGGCGCCGTCCATGTCGAGCACTTCAAACTCGAAACGGTTCCATTCCAGTTTTTGGCCTTCTTTCGGGATGAACGACAATTCGGTCATGATCAGGCCCGAAACCGTCGTCACTTCGTAGTCATTGATGAGTTCGTCCAACTCGAAATACGTGAGGAAATCGTGCAACGAATAATGCCCGTCCACGAGCCATGTGCCGTCTTCCCGCGCGACGAGCTTGAAATCTTCGGCGTAGAATTCGGCCGCGTCGCCTACCAATGCTTCCAAAATGTCGTTCAGGGTAATGATGCCCTGGAAATCGCCGTATTCGTCTGAAACCAGCGCGTAATGGATGCCGCTCGACTTGAAATTCTCCAGCGCTTTGTAGGCCGTTGTGGTTTCCATGATGTACGGCGGCTCGGTCATGAGTTTGCCCAGATCGAAATCTTTGTCGTCGATGTGCGCAAAAATATTCTTGAGGTTCACCACGCCGTCGATGTCGTCGAAATTGTCGCCATACACCGGGTAAACCGAATGCAATTCCTTCATCATCAACTCTTTTACCTGTTGCTTGTCGGCATTGAGCGGCAACATCACCACGGATTTGCGGTGCGTCATGAGCGAATTTACCTTGCGGTCACCGATGTGGAACACGCGCTCCACGATGTCTTGCTCGATTTCCTGGACTTCGCCGCCTTCGGTGCCTTCCTTGATGATGGCCTTGATTTCTTCTTCGGTGACTTTTCCTTCTGCCGATGGCTTGATCATGAACACCTTGAGCAGGAATTCGGTGGAAACCGTCAAGAGCCAAATGAACGGCGCGGTCACGACCGACACATACTTCATAGGAACGGCAACGGCTTTCGCTATTTTCTCTGGATAGTTCAACCCGATGCGTTTCGGGAGCAATTCCCCGAGCACGAGCGAGAAGAATGTCAGGATGATGACCACGGTCGCCACCGACAAGGAATCAGCATACAACTTGGTCTGTTCAAAGCTTTCGTAGAAAACCCGCACGTCGTTGGTAATGGTATCGCCCGAAAAAATACCGGTTAAAATCCCGATAAGCGTAATCCCGATTTGTACCGTTGACAGGAATTTGGTTGGGTTGTTTGACAGCTCCAGCGCGGTCTGCGCACCCGCGTTGCCTTTCTTGGCTGCATTTTCCAAGCGGTTTTTGCGTGCCGAAATCAGGGCGATTTCAGACATCGAGAACACGCCGTTAAGCACAATGAGCAATAAAATGATGGTTATTTCCATACTTGCTTCGGCTCGAGCTGGTCAATCACGGCACTGAGTCGTTCCGTAATATCAGCGATCTCGCCAATCCCGTTCACAGGGTAGAATTTATTTTGGTTGGTGTAGTAATCTATTAAAGGTGCCGTTTTTTCGTTGTATTCCTGATAGCGGTTCCGGATTTTGGATTCGTCCTGATCGTCTGGCCGGCCGCTGGTTTTGCCCCGTTCGAGCAAACGTGCCACGAGAATGTTGTCGTCGGCTTCTAGCGCAATGGTCGCAGTGACTTCGGTGCCTTTTGATTCCAGAAATGCATCGAGCGCTTCGGCCTGGCCGTTGGTGCGCGGATAACCGTCGAACAAAAATCCTTTCGCATCCGGATTTTCATTTACGGCATCGATGAGCATGTTGGTCGTGATTTCATCGGGAACCAAATCGCCGCGTTCAATGATGGCTTTGGCCATGTTGCCGAGTTCGGTGCCCGCTTTCATATTCGCCCGGAAAATGTCGCCGGTGGACAAGTGCACGAGGTTGTATTTCTCTTTCAAAAATTCGGCTTGCGTGCCTTTGCCCGCACCAGGTTTTCCGAATAAAACGATGTTTATCATTGTGTTGGATTAATCACTGTTGAACGACGAATCGTCAACTATTAATTATTCATTATTAATTATTCATTGAGTTGATACACTTCCGGTAAATTTCTTCCCAACCCATCATAATCCAACCCATACCCGACGATGAACTTATTCGGGATCCGGATGCCGACGTAATCGAGCTTGATGTCTGCCTTGTACGCTTCGGGCTTGAAAAACAACGTCGCAAAACGCAAGTGTTTCACCTTTTGGGCCTTGAACAATGTCTTGAGGGTTTCTATGGTATGTCCGGTGTCCACGATGTCTTCGATGACCACAACCGTACGGCCTTCAAGGTCTTGATTGAGCCCGATGAGTTGTTTCGCTTCGCCGGTTGACGACGTGCCTTCGTACGATGCCATCTTGATGAAACTCACTTCGCACGAACCTTTGTAATGTTTCATGAAGTCGGCCACGACCATGAACGAACCGTTGAGAATCCCGACGAAAACCGGGACATCGTCTCCAAAATCATCTTCGACCTGCGCGGCCATTTGTGCAATCGCAAAGTCTATTTCTTCGGCCGATATGAACGGTACAAAATCTTTTTCGTGAAGTCGTATCACCTTGATTGGGTTTAATGTGCAAATATAGGAATTAGGAAAACGTTGCGCCCTTATAAAATTAGTGTTTTTTTTAAATGTTCGGCAATTGGGATTTTGACAAGGTTTGTTAAGAATTGTTTGACGTTCAGGTTTAAAGCAAAAACAGTCGTTAATAAAAAAACGCTGGTAAATTCCGGTAAAGCACTGGAACCGTTGATATCACCATCTTTTAACATAAAAGAGCATAAATTTTTAGCGCTGTTATCGTAATTTTGAACCTCAACACTTCTTAAAATTAAAACGTCATGCATCCTAATCTCACGATTTTTTACGCAGACGACGATGCAGAAGACCTATACTTTTTCAGCGAAGTCGTCAATACCCTCAGCGGCGTGTCCTTGCACACGGTTGACCATGGCGATGCCCTGATTGAAGCCTTGTACAATCCGCCGCCCACGCCCAATATTATTTTCCTGGATTTGAACATGCCTGGGAAAAACGGTTTCGATGTGTTGCGCGAGTTGCGTGGCGGGCCAAATTTCAACGACATTCCGGTGGTGGTTTTCTCGACTTCCTCCGACGAAAAAACGGTGGAAAAAACCCTCGCGCTCGGTGCCACTTTTTACCTGCCGAAACAAGAAAACTACGAATCCTTCAGAAAATCAATCCAATACACGCTGTCGATAGACTGGAAATCGTTCCGGACTACGCGCGAGAACTTTTTGTACGCCGCCGCTTAATTTATGATGCAAAACAGCCAGACGGCCCAACAGCGCCCGGCCGAATTATTTATTTCCATACTCAGGACCAAAACCGCACCGGCGCACCAGGCGTTGGAGGAGCTTCCCATTTCTAAAGCGATCGTTTCCCCGACGGTCAGCCGTGAAGATTACACCGCATACCTGAACGCCATGGCCGATGCCGTGCACGACTTAGAAACCCGCATTTTCCCGCGCGTCAGCGGCTTGATTCCAGACTTGCAAGAACGCAGAAAACTGCCGTCCATTTTAGAGGATTTGGCCTATTACGGTGCGCCAAAATCACATTTTCGACCGGTGTTCACCATTGGTGAGAATACGTCCGAAGCCTTTGCGATGGGCATCGTGTATGTTATGGAAGGTTCGGTATTGGGCGGCCGGATGATTTTGAAAAACCTGCACAACGCCTTGCGAATGGACAACGAAAGTGGCGCACGTTACTTTCACGGATACGGCGCCGAAACCGGATCGCGCTGGAAATCGTTTATGGAATTGCTGGCCCGTCATGAGACGGCGCAAGGTTGCAGTGACGACATCATCCGCGGCGCCAACCATGCCTTTGCGGCCATTCACCAACATTTTTTGCAGCATTCTTAAAACCGTTGCCGCCATGAACATCAAAGACATCGTCAACCGCGACCGCATCACGCTGACCAATTGCGAACACGAACCCATCCATATTCCCGGAAGTATCCAGCCGCACGGGTTTCTGATCGGCATCAAAACCGACGAATTCACCATTGACTTCTGCTCTGGAAATTGTACCGATTTCATTGGGATTGGCCACAACCAATTGCTCGGGAAAACCTTCCGGGAAACATTCGGCCAGGAAAATGAAACGGCACTGACCGCATACATCGCAGACCTTTCACGGCAATCTGCAGCGCCGCTTCGCCTTACTTTTAATGGGCAATGTTTTGGCTGCAGCATCCACCAGAGCGGATCGGTTTACATTCTCGAGGCCGAACCTCATGCGCCCGACCGCGACAAACTCGTTGATGCGTACACGCAAACCATCCAGTTCGTCTCCTATATGAACAGCACCAGCACGCTCAAGGAATTGTGTGCGTTGGTGGCGCACGGCACGCGCGAAATTACAGGGTACGATCGTGTCATGGTGTACCGCTTTGACCAGGAATACAACGGCGAAGTGTTTGCCGAAAGCTGCCGCGAAGACCTCGAACCGTTTCTTGGGTTGCACTATCCGCACACCGACATTCCCGTGCAGGCGCGAGAGCTGTATCTGAAAAACCTCTTGCGGCTCATTGTGGACATTCATTACGAACCGGTTCCGATTTATACCATTGACGATGTTCCGGGCAAAAACCTCGATCTGAGTTTGTCGGTATTGCGCAGCACGTCGCCCATCCATGTAGAATACCTCGCAAACATGGGCGTTGGCGCTACATTGACGATTTCGCTCATCCACAACGGGAAACTCTGGGGTTTGATCGCGTGCCACCATTATTCGCCGAAAAACCTCACGCCGGAAATCAAACTGGCCGCACAACTCCAAGGGCAATTCATTACGTCGCAGATTGACCTGCGCCAATCCAACGAAGAATACGAAATTGCACGAAAGGCCAACCTGGCGTTGGAAAAACTCACCGGATTCAACCTGCCGCCGGTGGCCGAATCATTTAAGATCATTTCCATCAGCCCCGAACTGCTCAAGTTGTGCAACGCGGCCGGCGTATCCATTTGCATCGGCGAGAACATATACAAGAATGGCCTTACGCCCAAAGACGAAGACATCCGGTTGCTCTCTGACTGGTTCCTGAATTACAGCAACGACGCCGCGTTCCACACAGACAAACTCATCCATTTCCTGCCGGGGATCGGGCAAATATGCTCGACTGTATCCGGGGTGATTTGTCATTCGCTTTCCGGCGGCAACAGCATCATCTGGTACCGGCCCGAAACCCAATCTGAAGTGCATTGGGGCGGCGACCCGAACAAAGCCATCATCCGCGACACCAATGGGTTGCATCCGCGAAATTCGTTCAACCTCTGGAAACAAATCGTCAAAGACCGAAGCAAACCTTGGCTCAGGCCAGAACTCAACACGGCAGCCAATTATGCACATTCGCTCCAAAAGCAACTCAGTATGATGTTGTTGAGCAACGAAGAGGAAAAGTACCGGAATCTGAATGAAATCCTGAAAGAAACGAACGCCGAACTGGAAAACATCAACTGGATTTCCACGCACGATTTGCAGGAACCGCTGCGCAAAATCCAACTCATCGGGTCGCGGCTGCTTTCCAAGGAAGACGAGCAATTGTCAGATTCGGTGCTTGACGGACTGACGCGCATCCAGAATTCCGCGCACCGCATGCAGACGTTGCTGGTCGATATCCTGAAATACACGCGCATCAAGAACACCGAAGCCGTTTTTGAAACCGTCGATTTAAACGCCATTCTCGAAGACACGCTGGCCGACCTCAAGGAAATGATCCGGGAGAAAAACGCGGGCCTCACTTTTCACGGCCTGCCCAAAATCATCGGTATCCCGTTTTTGCTGCGCCAACTGTTCTCCAACATATTGCTGAATTCGCTAAAATATGCATCGCCCGACCGCGAAACCACGATTTCTGTCACGGCGTCAGAAAACCCGATTTCGGTGCCGGCGCTTCGTGGGCGTTTGTGTTGGGCCATTTATTTTCAGGACAACGGCATCGGTTTCGAACCGCAATACGCAGACAACATTTTCAATATCTTTACGCGGCTGCACGCCCACGGTGAATACAAAGGTTCGGGCGTTGGGCTGGCGTTGTGCAAGAAAATCATGCAGACGCACCAAGGCGGCATTTCGGCTTCGGGAATGCCTGACGCCGGCGCTACCATTACGCTTTATTTCCCGTGCGACGTCCATGGAACAAACGCTTTATAACCGGATTGCCCAAAGCACCGCGCACCGCAAAAGCCGCGACGACAATGCCGCTTTTGTCCTGCGCCACGGCTTGGGTAACGAACTGATTTCACTCGCGCTCGACACCGCAGATAAAAACCATTTCAAGGCTTGCTGGACACTCGAACTCGTGCTCGAACAAAACCTCGACTTGCTCAAGCCCAGGCTTTCCGAATTCTGCGACAACCTGTTACGCTGGAAGAATGACAGCGCGCTGCGGTCCATTTCCAAAATCTGTATGTTCTGCGTTAAACGGCTACGGCAAGTGCCAGATTTTCTGACGGAAAAACAAATCCTGCAAATCACCGAAGCCTGTTTTCAGTGGGTCATTTCAGATGAAAAAGTCGCCGCCAAAGCGTACGCTATTTTTACGTTGTTCGAAACCGGCAAAAAACTGGACTGGGTATATCCAGAACTCGTCCCGGTGCTGCAACACGGCTTTCCCGATCATTCGCCTGCGTACCAATCGGTAGCACGGAAAGTACTCGGTAAAATAATGATTCTGTAGTTTTGGGCGTTGCCTTCGGCCCGCGCTATCCGTTTCAATCTTTTGCGTTGCCCTGCCGGGACAACACAAAAGGATTTCCACTGCTATCGCTAACGCGGCCAAACCAGAAACTGCGGTTATCAGGACTAGCGCCGTTGATCCAGAGAAACAGGCGGTCTTACCCAAAGCCATTGACGCTACGCAAACCTGTCCATCCGCAAAACTGATTGGTTTAAAGCGAAACAACTGAATCGCCGGAAATGCGGTGCCCTGGACTAACGCCGTTGGTCCAGAGAAACGGGTGGTCTTACCCAAAACCACTGACGCGGCGCGTCAATACTTTTTTTGTGCAGCTACGCTTACGAAAATTGAATTTTCGACGCGCTGCTGCACAAAAAAAGCCTTTCCGCGTTGCGGAAAGGCTTTGTGCCCAAGACTGGACTCGAACCAGCACACCCGAAGGCGCTGCGACCTGAACACAGTGCGTCTACCAATTTCGCCACTTGGGCATTCAGGAGCGCAAATTTAGGAATTAAACTTAATGCCAAGCAAGCGCTTTGCGAATTATTTTACACCGCTGCGGCCAATTCACTGATCCTTTGCAGTGCGGCTTCCCATTTAGATGACATTTCATCGTACATGCTTTCGTCCATGTCGCAGGAAACAGACAAAACCGTTTTGCCGTCTTCCTCGGTCAGGCGGTATGTTTCTTCGCTACCGATGTAGGCTTTCGCCATTGGGCTTTCGGTGTCTTCAATGCCGTTCATGATAAAGCCTTCGTAGACGAATGAAAGTTTTTCATACGGCTTCTTCCGGGCAATTTTCCCGAAGATGCCGTTGTTGGAATTGTCTGAAAATTCAATGCGGTGGCCTTCTATCCAGTCTGACTTTGCGGTCGTGCCTTCGCTGAAGATGGCGTACCATTCTGTGGTGTAGTTGTCGTCGAGCAAGACGGTCCAGACGTTTTCCTTGGGCGCGTCTATCGCGATTTGTTTGCGGATGGTTTTCATGTTCTCGGAATTTGGTTAGTGGACTAAAGTTAGCCAAAGTGCGTCAGATTCCCGCTCCGATTAAGTGTTTTTTAGGGCAATTTTGCGACAATTTTCACACGCTGCAAAACCGTTAAATTGGTTATCTTTGTGGCAACAGCAACACAATGGATTATTTTTCTTCAGATTTTACGCTCGGCATATTGGGCGGCGGGCAGTTGGGCAAGATGATGCTTTACGACACGCGCAAATTCGACATCAAGACCATCGTGCTCGACCCGAGCGACCAAGCGCCGTGCGCACTCGCCTGCAACAAATTCTATCAGGGCGATTTGATGGATTTCGATACCGTTTATGAATTCGGCAAAAAAGCGCACGTGCTCACTTTCGAGATTGAACACGTCAACGTGCAAGCCTTGGAACAACTGGCTTCGGAAGGCGTAAAAGTCTATCCTGACCCGGCCACGCTCAAACGCATCCAGAACAAAGGCGCACAAAAGGACTTTTACCGCCAACACCAAATCCCGACGGCCGACTACCATAAATTCGACACGCTCGACAGTTTGCGCGACGCCATCAGCCAAGACCGCATTGACCTGCCGTTTATTTGGAAAAGCACACTATTCGGGTATGACGGCAACGGCGTGAAAGTGGTCCGGAAAGACGCCGATTTGAACGGATTACCTGATGGTGAATGCATTGCCGAAGACATGATCGATTTCAAGAATGAACTGGCCGTGATCGTGGCGCGAAACCCGTCTGGCGAGATTAAGACGTATCCGGTCGTGGAAATGGAATTCCATCCGGAAGCCAACCAAGTGGAATACGTGATTTGCCCGGCGCGCATTGACGATGCAGTGGCCGAAAAAGCCCGCGCACTCGCGCTTGATGTGTCGAAGAAATTCAATCACGTAGGCCTGCTGGCCGTCGAAATGTTCCAGACGCATGATGATGAGATTTTGGTGAACGAAGTCGCGCCGCGCCCGCACAATTCCGGACACTATTCGATTGAAGCCAGTTATACATCGCAATTTGAGCAACACATCCGCGCGATTTTGGATTTGCCGTTGGGCCACACAGACAGCAAAGTGGCCGGCATCATGGTAAACCTTGTGGGCGAAGAAGGCCATTCGGGCGACGTGCATTACGAAAACATCGAGAAAATCATGGGCATCGACGGCGTGACACCGCACATTTATGGGAAGAAACAAACGCGGCCGTTTCGGAAAATGGGACATGTCACGATTGTGAATGAAGACGTTTCGAAAGCGAGGAAAATCGCCGAGGAAGTAAAGAATACGATACGGGTGATTTCGCGTTAGGGATTGCAGCAAGGTGCCGCGCACCGCGTAAAGCCCGGCCGAAGGCAACGCCAAAAAAATTATCAATTATTAATTGTCAATTGTCAATTAAATGAAAGTAGCGATTATTATGGGAAGCGCGTCTGACCTGCCGGTCATGCAAGACGCCATCGACATTTTACACGAACTGGGCGTGCCCACCGAAGTGGATATCGTGTCGGCGCACCGCACACCCGAAAAGTTGTTCGAATTCAGCAAATCGGCACATTTGAACGGGATTTCGGTGATTATTGCCGGAGCCGGCGGCGCCGCGCACTTGCCCGGAATGGTGGCCTCGATGTCTCCGCTTCCTGTGATTGGCGTTCCGGTAAAGTCGAGCAATTCCATAGACGGCTGGGATTCGGTCTTGTCTATTTTGCAAATGCCCGGCGGCGTTCCGGTGGCGACCGTTGCATTAAACGGCGCAAAGAATGCCGGTATTTTGGCCGCGCAGATCATCGGCAGTCATGATAAAATCGTACAGGCGAAAATCATCGCATACAAGGAAAACCTCAAGGATGCGGTAAACAAGGCGTCGGACAATCTTAAAAAATAATTTGGTGCAAGGTATTGGGTAGCGCCCTACAACCTTGAACCTTGAACTTTGAACATTTAAAATGACCATTCTCACCCAGAAATTCCAAACCAAACACAACACCGCACCTTTTTCGCAAATCAAGACCGACGATTTCAAGCCTGCTTTCGAGGAAGCGATTGCGATGGCCCGAAAAGAAATCGATGATATTATCGCCAGCACAGACGCGCCGACCTTCGAAAACACGATTGAAGCACTCGATTATTCGGGCGAAACATTAGACCGCCTGTCGCATATTTTCTTCAACCTGAATTCGGCCGAAACCAACGATGAAATCCAGCGGATTGCCCAGGAAGTGTCGCCTTTGTTGACGGCGTTCAGCAACGACATTTCACTCAATGAGGAATTGTTCGCGCGGGTGAAATCAGTCTATGATCAAAAAGACACTTTGCAATTGACGACCGAACAATCAACACTGCTCGATAAAAAATACAAAGGTTTTGCCCGTAACGGCGCGTTGTTGCCCGAAGACAAGAAGGCGAAACTGCGCGAGATCGATACGGAATTGGCGAAACTGAAACTTACTTTCGGCGAAAATGTACTGGCCGAAACCAACGATTACCAATTGCACATCACCGACGAAGCCGACCTGAAAGGCTTGCCGGAAGGCACGATTGAAGCTGCTGCAAACCTGGCGAAAAGTGAAGGGAAAGACGGTTGGATTTTTACGCTTGACCATCCGAGCTACATCCCGTTTGTGACGTATGCCGACAACCGCGCACTGCGTCGTGACATTACGATTGCCGCCGGCGCAAAAGGCTTCCGCAACAATGCAAACGACAACCAGGAAATCGTGAAGAAAATTGCCAAACTGCGGTTTGATCGCGCCCGATTGCTGGGTTACGATTCTCATGCGCACTTCGTGTTGGAAGAACGCATGGCGCAAAACCCGGACAAAGTAAAAGCATTCCTGAATGATTTGCTGGAAAAAGCCAAACCGGCGGCGATGAAGGAATTTACCGAGCTGACCGCATTTGCGAAAGCGCTGGACGGCTTGGAACATCTCGAAAAATGGGACGGCGGTTACTATTCGGAGAAACTCAAGCAGAAGTTGTTTGATTTCGACGACGAACAGCTCAAACCGTATTTCAAGCTCGAAAACGTACAACAAGGCGCGTTTACGGTGGCCAACAAATTGTTCGGGCTTACTTTTATGGAAGTGTTCGACATCGACAAATACCACGAAGATGTGCAGACGTTTGAAGTATTGGACTTCCAGGGTGAACTCGTGGCAATCTTCTACTCTGACTTTTTCCCGCGTAAGGGCAAACGCAACGGTGCCTGGATGACGTCGTTCAAGCCGCAATTCATGAAGAATGGAACGAATGAGCGGCCGCATGTTTCAATCGTCTGCAATTTCACCAAGCCTACCGAAACCAAGCCGTCGTTGCTGACTTTTCAGGAAGTGACGACGTTGTTCCACGAATTCGGGCATGCGCTGCATGGCATGTTGGCCAACACGACCTATCCGAGTTTATCTGGAACTTCCGTCTATTGGGATTTCGTGGAGTTGCCAAGCCAAGTCATGGAAAACTGGTGTTACGAACCCGAAGCGTTGGCGTTGTTTGCAAAGCATTACCAAACCGGCGAGGTCATTCCGCAGCATTTCATAGAAAAAATCAAGGCGAGCGCGAGTTTCCAGGAAGGCATCGCCACGATGCGCCAACTGAGTTTCGGGCTATTGGACATGGCGTATCACGCGGCCGACCCGTCAAATATCACCGATGTAAAAGCCTTTGAGAAAGCGGCATTCGAAAGCACGAAGTTATATCCGGACGTGGCCGAAAACTGCATGAGCACGGCGTTCTCGCACATTTTCCAAGGCGGTTATTCGTCGGGCTATTACAGCTACAAATGGGCCGAAGTCTTGGATGCCGACGCCTTTGAATTCTTCAAGGAAAAAGGCATTTTCAATACCGAAGTCGCGGCGCGATTCAAGGAAAATGTCTTATCGAAAGGCGGCACGGAACTGCCGATGGAATTGTATGTGAAGTTCCGCGGACAAGAGCCGAAACCTGATGCCTTGTTGCGACGCGCCGGGTTGATGTAACCGTATCAATAAGGCTGTTTTCTTCAAGCAGCCTTTTTTTGTCAAAAAACTTTCAATTATTTTTGAAAGTTTAAAAATAATGTTTTACATTTGACCCATGCAATACCACGAAGCCAGATCGAAATTCATCCAAACCTGGGGCGCACTCGGGTCGCAATGGGGCATCAATAAGACGATGGCGCAAATCCACGCGCTGCTGATGGTGTCAAACGATGCGGTTTCCATGGAAGACATCATGGCCGAGTTGCACATCTCGCGCGGCAATGCCAGCATGAACCTTCGGGCGCTGATGGATTGGGGCATCGTGTATAAAGAATACAAACCGGGCGAACGCCGCGAGTTCTTTACCGCCGAAAAAGACCTTGACGAACTGGCCGTGAAGATTTCCCGGGAACGCAGCCGGCGCGAGATCAAACCGGCGCTGAAGATCTTGAAGGAAGTATCGGTTGTGGAAGAAAATTCGGCTGCCGCGCGACACTTCTCAGACCAAACTAAAAAACTGTATGACTTTGTCCTGCAAGCCGACAATGCACTCGAAAAGATTACCGAATACAAAGACAACTGGCTCGCAAAACTGGTGGTCAAACTGATGAAGTGACAAAAAAATTTAAATAAATGTTTCATTTTTTTCTGAAAGTTTAAAATCTATAGTTATGAAAGCAATCCTTTATACCAATTATTTCTTATTGCTGGTTACGCCCTTGGCTTTCCTGCTGGCGAACGTGGGATGGATTGACCGGGAATGGCCACAATATGCCACCATGTGGCTCGCCTTGTATCAATTGTTCGTGGGTATGGCCATTGCCGTGTACCGGGTTTTCAACCGAAGCAACTTCCTGATTTGGTTCTATTGGCTGGGTGTCTTCTTGTTCTTCAGCGTCGGGTTGCGCCACACTCAAAACGGTTTTCCGTGGTATTGGCCTGCAATCCTCGCCGTCTATTTCAGCTATGTGTTGTATCGTGAAACGCAAATCCATTACCGCCATGAAAACAATCAAGTCTATCAATAACTGGGCGCTCGGCCTCCCGATGGGGCTGGGCGTATTGGGCATCATTTGGCCCGGGTTCTTTATCCTGGCCTTGCTGAGCACGACACTGACCGGGTTGTTGCAAGTTGTGGCGGCGATTTGTTTCTGGGGCGATTATCCCGAAAACCGACACATCAAAATCTATTTCGCCGGCGTGTTGTTGTTCTTCCTGCTTTTATCCGCGCTGCCCGACGGCACCGAATGGATCTGGTTGATGCCTATACTACTCTGTGTCTATCTGTGTATCATCATCTACACCCAAAAAGACCTTCCAAATGAAACCGACTAAACTCGTCATTGCCGCAGGCACCGGCTTTCTCGGACAAGTCTTGACTGGCTATTTCACGAATCAGTTTGATGAAATCGTCATACTGACAAGAGGCGAGCGCAAAACCGTTGGCCACATCCGTTACGTGCACTGGGACGCCAAGACCATGACCGGTTGGGAACATGAACTCGAGAACGCCGACGTGCTGATCAACCTTGCCGGAAAATCTGTGGATTGCCGTTACACGCAGGCCAATAAAAATGAAATCCTACGGTCACGGACAGACAGTACTGCCGTATTGAATATGGCGGTCTTGTGTTGCCAGCATCCGCCGAAACACTGGCTGAACAGTTCAACGGCAACGATTTATAAAAGTTCTTTCCTGACAACAAACGATGAACCGACAGGCGAAATCGGCGATGACTTTTCCATGAACGTGGCCAAGGAATGGGAAAAAGAATTCTTCGGAACCAAAACGCCCAAAACCTTGAAAACGGCGCTACGCACCTCTATCGTTCTTGGGAAAAAAGGCGGTGCATTCCTTCCGCTTAAAAACCTCGTGAAATTCGGGTTGGGCGGCAAGCAAGGCACCGGACGGCAATTCGTGAGTTGGATCCACGAGAGAGACTTTGCCCGCGCCGTCGACTTCATCATCCGGCATCAAATTATCGGCGTGGTGAACATCGTGGCACCGAAACCCATCCGCAACGCAGATTTCATGAAAGCACTTCGCCGTGCGTTGCATGTTCCGACCGGAATTCCGATAGGAAAAAAACTACTCGAATTCGGGGCGAAAATCATCGGCACGGAAACCGAGCTCGTCCTGAAAAGCCGCAACGTCGTCCCGAAACGACTGATGGAAAACGGCTTCACTTACCAATTCGGCACGCCTGAAAAAGCCTTTGAAAACCTAACCCGATAACCATGGACTACAACCTTTTCGGCTACGCCATTTACCTTTTGATAACAGCCGTCATCATCTTTCGGGTCGGGAAAATCTGCTACCGCAACGGCAATGTTTTCGTGGCCCAACTCATCCCGAACCACGAAGATTTGTGCAAACGCACCAACCAAATCTTACTGTTGGGTTACTACCTACTTAACATCGGCTATTGCGCCATCACACTGGTTCAATGGGATACGATACTCAGTGTACAGCAACTCGTGGAAACCATTTCGGTGAAAACGGCCGTGATTGTCTGCATCATCTCGGCGCTGCATTACATGAACATTTATCTGGTCACGTACCAACTCAAGAAAATCATTCAATAACCAAATACATTTATCATGGAAATTTCAAACACGCTTACCGGCTACGCCATTTACCTTCCAACCGCTATTTTACTGACACTGTACGTGTCACGGACGCTTTTCAAGAACAGCAAGATTTACATGCTCGACATCTTCAAAGGGCGCGAGGAAATTGCGTTGGCCACGAACCGTTTGTTCGAAACCGGGTTTTACCTGCTCAACATCGGGTTTGCGCTGATGATCCTGGAAATGAACCTCTATACTGGCACCAATCGGGAATTGGTGGAAGCGCTGAGCTACAAAATCGGTGGATTCTCCATTTATCTGGGCGTGATGTTGTTCGTGAATTTGTTCTTCTTTTTCCGCGGGAAACGCAAGGCGAAGGAAGCGGCGATGATGCAACCGCCATACAATCCAGAACCGCTGTTCAAATAACCTTTGATCTTTAAAAGCACATTGCCATTCCGTAGCTTTTGCGATTTTATCCGCTGGTTTTCGGTGCCGATATCTTAAATGATTTCGTGAGCGTCATGTCGTGGAATTTCTTCACGACCGTTCCGGCAGCCCGCGGCGGATTGTTCGCCTATTTTTCACCGGAGGAAAAAGTTAAATCGATTGGCTATCGCGTTAGCGGCTTGTGTATGAGAACTGTGACATAATAGAACTGGCCGAGAACTAAATCCCGGCCAGTTTCGATTAGGTTCAAATTACATTTTCACAAATTTCGCAGTCATGGTTTTGCCATCCACCGAAGCCCTGATGATATACATTCCTGAAACCAGCCCGGACGTATTTACCTGTGCAGTTTGTTGTTGCGTAATAACGGTTTTCCCGTACACATCGGTCACAATGATTTCATCAAACAGCGTGTACTCTTGCGTCATGATTTGTATAACATCGCGTGCCGGGTTTGGATAGACCGTAAACGTGTGCGGCGCAATTTCGGCGATTGACAACGTTGTACAATTGAGATAGGTCTCAGGATTCGGGTTGCTCGAATTGCTTCCGTTACCGAACTGCCCGCTGATGTTAGATCCCCAAGACCAGATTTGCGCATCTTTGAGGCAGTGCACGAAATGCGAACCAACGCTAATAAATTGCCAGTCGTTGTCTGTCCCGACCTGTGTCAAATCAGGGTATGGCGTGGACGCGCTCGGATCAACTGTACCGTTACCAAGTTGTCCGGTATTGTTGAGTCCGCAGGTCCAGATGGTACCATCTGTTTTTAGCCCGATAGTATGCCCGAGCCCGCTGACGATTTTTTCCCAATTTGTCTGTGTTCCTGATTGTGTCGGAACCCATACGTCGTCTGTAGTCCCGTTGCCCAATTGTCCCAAAATATTAAAACCCCAACCCCATAAGGTACCATTACTCTTGAGTGCGACACTATGAGCATTGCCGGCTGAAATGTCAACCCAATCGTTATCAGTACCGACTTGAATCGGAGAAAGTTCATCTACATCAGTACCAATTCCGAGCTGGCCGCTTGCATTCCATCCCCAAGCCCACAAAGTGCCGTCTGTCCTGATACCCAACGTATGATAATAACCGCAGTATATTTTCGACCAATTCGTTGCAATGCCAATCTGTACCGGATCGGGTCTGTCTTCCATTGCACCGTCGCCGATTGCACCATTCAGTCCCATACCCCAGGCCCAAAGCGTTCCGTCGGTTTTCAAGGCCGTGCAATGTTGTCTTCCGGTTGAGACTTCCGCCCAGTTGGTCTCGTTTCCAATCTGGGTAGGCGATAAAATATTAGACCCCGCCGTACCGCCAAGTTGTCCGATTCCATTGTCGCCCCAAACCCACAGCGTGCCGTCGGTCTTGACTGCAATCGTATGGTAATCGCCACACGCAATTTTTGCCCAGTTGCTGTCCGTGCCGATTTGTGCAGGCGAATAATGCTGCATTGTTGTTCCGTCGCCCAATTGGCCCCGGCTATTTGAACCCCAAGACCAGATTGTGCCGTCGTCTTTAATTGCGACGGTATGCGTCCGGCCAGCGCTGATAGCCGTCCAGCAACCTTGACCCGACATAATGCTGACAAAGAAAAATGTAGCTAAAAAGAAAAAATTTCTGAAGAGTAGTTTTGTTTTCATATCGCTGTTCTGACGTTAGTTCGCTAAATATATAAAATCTTTAACCCAATTTGCGGCCGTCAAATAAATTTACCCGAAAACCAAAACGAGCAGCAGCCATAACAAGGGTATGCTTTCGGTCCAAAACAACGAATAGTATTTTGACCGTTTTTCGTTAGCAAAAATCAGGAATAATGCAGTAACTATGACCAGGACAATATTGATGTAAATCTGCGGCACGTCACGATTGGTCTTGAAAAATTCAAGGAAGTAAAATACCAAGAGTAAAATCACCCCGAGAATTTTCGTCTTTCCGACACCAATTTCCTGCGGTACGGTTTTCAGGTGCGGATCATCCTTGTCGATATCGACGATCTCGAAAATCAACACCAGACTGAATACCAGTAAGAACCGCTGCACGCATTTCAGCAGAAAATCCGACGACACCGCCACACCGGCATCCACAAGTGGCAACACGAGCGTCACGCCGACCCAGCAAACGGACACGATGTAAATCTTGACGCCAGACCAATTACGTGCATTTCGTTTGTTCGGGAAAAACGGCAACGTGTAGAGCGCGGTCAAGGACAGCAAGGCCAAAGACAACAGTTGCGTGATCCAGCGAAATTGGAAGAAACAAACCGCAGCGCCAAGAAAGCAGACAAAACTAAGCCATGCAATTCCACGGATTTCGTTGCTTACCGCAGCGCTTCTCACCCGCGCGATCTCATCGTATTTGACGAAGTTGTAACCGGTGACCGTTCCGCAAAAAACAAACAAAACCACTGGCCAATCATACGGCAACCGGAACATGTGCTGGGTCATTAACGTGAGCGAAGATGCAGACGCCGCCACATGCAAACTGCTTCGCAAATAAAAACCGAGAAGTCTTGCCGGAATGCCCATCTTACAAAGTTACGGGCAAACTGTTAACAAGATGGCTTTTCGGTTGAAAAAATGGCAACGCAACACACCTTCGGGCCAATGATTTTTGCGGATAAATCAGTATTTTTGTGGCACTAAAAACAACACGCTCGCTATTATATGAAAACAGACGCTTTTGCCCTGCGACACATCGGCCCAAGAGAACATGATGTGACGCACATGCTCAAAACCATTGGTGTGGCATCGATGGACCAACTCGTGTATGAAACTTTCCCAGACGACATCCGGCTGAAATCACCGTTGGCGCTCGATCCGGCCATGACCGAATACGAGTATCTGAACCACATCCAACAGCTGGGCAACCAAAATAAAATCTACAAATCGTACATCGGCATGGGTTATCACCCGACCATCGTGCCGCCGACCATACAGCGCAACATCTTCGAAAACCCAGGCTGGTACACGGCTTACACGCCGTATCAGGCCGAAATTGCGCAAGGCCGTTTGGAAGCGCTTTTGAATTACCAGACCACCGTAATTGAATTGACGGGAATGGAAATCGCGAACGCATCATT
Source organism: Flavobacterium longum (assembly GCF_965137575.1). Taxonomy (NCBI): domain Bacteria; kingdom Pseudomonadati; phylum Bacteroidota; class Flavobacteriia; order Flavobacteriales; family Flavobacteriaceae; genus Flavobacterium; species Flavobacterium longum. Next base: position 484,634 of record NZ_CBCRZJ010000003.1, read on the forward strand.
GCTGGACGAAGGCACTGCTGCCGCGGAAGCGATGGCGTTGTTGTTCGACGTCAGGACGCGCGACCAGAAGAAGAACAACGTCAACAAATTTTTCGTTTCGGAAGAAATCCTGCCTCAAACGCTGTCTGTCCTGCAAACCCGTTCGACACCGATCGGGGTTGAACTCGTGGTAGGCAACCATGAGGAATTTGCATTCGGGGACGATTTCTTCGGTGCGATTTTGCAGTATCCGGGCAAGTACGGGCAAGTGTTCGACTACGGAAAATTCATCGCATCGGCCAAAGCGAAAGACATCAAGATTGCCGTGGCCGCCGATATTTTGTCGTTGGTCAAACTGACACCGCCGGGCGAAATGGGCGCCGATGTGGTTCTGGGCACGACGCAACGGTTCGGCATCCCGATGGGTTACGGCGGACCGCATGCTGCCTACTTCGCCACGAAGGAAGAATACAAACGCTCCATGCCGGGCCGCATCATCGGTGTTACGGTGGATGCCAACGGAAACCGTGCACTTCGCATGGCGTTGCAGACACGCGAGCAGCACATCAAACGTGAAAAAGCCACGTCGAATATTTGTACCGCTCAGGTATTGTTGGCCGTAATGGCTGGTATGTACGCGGTATATCACGGGCCGAAAGGCTTGCATTACATTGCCGATACGGTTCATGCGTCGGCGGTGACCTTGGCCGACGCGCTCAATACACTTGGCGTATACCAGACCAACACGGCGTTTTTCGATACGATCGTCTTAAAAGCCGATGCCGCGAAAGTGAGAGCCATCGCCGAAAAGCACGAAGTGAATTTCTTTTACCCTGATGCCGATACGGTTTCGATTTCGGTCAACGAAACGACTTCCATCGCAGATTTGAACCAAATCGTGTCCATCTTTGCTGAAGCGACAGGGAAAACGCGTAACACCATTACGGCATTGTCTTCGGCAACGCATTATCCTGAAAACCTGAAAAGAACGTCAGACTTCCTGAAGCACGACGTATTCAATAAACACCATTCCGAAACTGCCTTGATGCGTTACATGAAAATGCTCGAGCGTAAGGATTTGGCGTTGAACCATTCGATGATTTCACTCGGTTCCTGTACGATGAAACTCAATGCGGCGGCCGAAATGTTGCCGCTTTCGATGGCCAACTGGAACAGCATCCATCCGTTTGCGCCCATCGAACAAGCACAAGGTTACCAAACCATGCTGAAGAAACTCGAGCAACAACTCAATGTGGTGACCGGGTTCGCGGGCACGACATTGCAACCGAACTCGGGTGCACAAGGCGAATATGCCGGCCTGATGGTGATTCGTGCGTACCATGAATCACGCGGCGATTCACACCGGAACATCGCGCTGATTCCGGCATCGGCGCACGGTACGAATCCGGCTACTGCGACCATGGCGGGCATGCAGGTTGTGGTGACGAAAACCTCTGAAAACGGAAACATCGACGTTGAGGATTTGCGCGCCAAGGCGATTGAACACAAAGACAACCTCGCGTGTTTGATGGTGACCTATCCGTCCACACACGGTGTTTTTGAATCGGCCATTATCGAAATCACGAAAATCATCCACGACAACGGCGGGCAAGTCTATATGGACGGCGCGAACATGAACGCACAGGTTGGCCTGACCAATCCGGCTACGATTGGCGCCGACGTTTGTCACCTGAATTTGCACAAAACATTTGCAATCCCGCACGGCGGCGGCGGCCCGGGCGTTGGCCCGATTTGCGTGGCGAAACACCTCGTGCCGTTCTTGCCGACCAACCCAATCATCAAAACCGGCGGCGATCAAGCCATCACGGCGATTTCGGCTGCACCTTGGGGTTCGGCGTTGGTTTGCTTGATTTCGTACGGCTACATCACGATGCTGGGCGCTGAGGGCTTGACCGATTCTACCAAGAACGCCATCCTGAACGCAAACTATATCAAGGAAAGACTGGCCGGCCATTACGACACGCTGTACAGCGGCGAAATGGGACGCGCGGCGCACGAGATGATTCTGGAATGCCGTCCGTTCAAGGAAAAAGGCATTGAAGTGACGGACATTGCGAAACGTTTGATGGATTACGGTTTCCACGCGCCAACGGTGTCATTCCCGGTAGCCGGCACGCTGATGGTGGAACCGACAGAATCGGAAAACCTGGAAGAACTCGACCGTTTCTGCGACGCGATGATTTCGATCCGTAAGGAAATTGAAGCGGCATCGGCCGACGATAAGAACAACGTCCTGAAAAACGCGCCGCATACCCAAGCGATGCTTACGGCCGATGACTGGAACTTCCCGTATTCGCGTCAACAGGCCGCGTTCCCGCTGGATTATATTTCAGACAATAAATTCTGGCCAACGGTACGGCGGGTTGACGACGCTTACGGCGACCGCAACCTGGTTTGCTCGTGTGCGCCGATTGAAGCGTATATGGAGAGTTAATTGACAATGGATAATTGACCACAAAAAAATCCCGCTGACGCGGGATTTTTTTTGTGGGTTGACGTGGAGCAATGGTTTGAAACTTGGTTAAAAAGCGAGTGGCACGAATCCGAATAAAAAAAGCCCCGGAAATTCCGGGGCTTTTCTTTTACAATCAAGTATGAATTAGTATTTGTAAGCAATACCTTTTTTGATGTTCTGTGAACCACCCAAAGCGTTTGAGTTGGCACCCACTGTTGACTTGTCAGCAGTCATCAGCACGAACGGACAGCCTTGTTTGGCGGCATCCATTTTCAATTTTTTGTCGGCTTTCTTGTCTCCGGTGTTACCTGTCTGGAAATTGATCAAACCAGTTTTTCCGCGAACTTCACCTACTTTTTTCAAGCCTGCGATGTAGTCTTTCTCTTCGAAAATAACCACTTTCTCCCAGTCGTCTTCGCCGTTCACAACGATTTTTTCTGTAACTTCTTCAGTACGTCCGGTTTTGCCGTAAACGATTTTTTCGATGGCATACTTACTCATTGAGTTTTCAGCATCTTCGCCATCATACTTGAATACGATGACATACTCTTCGTTGCGGATTACTTTTCCGTCCACTACTTCGCCGTTGTGCTTGTAGATTTTGTCTGTCTGGGCAGATACAACCGCTGTTACCAGCATCACGGCCAACACTAATAATTTTTTCATTTTGTCTTTAATTTTTGCTGTTATTGGATGGCAAATATATATGGATTTTCTATTTGAAAAAACATTTGTCACCTTTTAACAGCTTAATTTCGACTAATTTTGCAAAAAATCCGACGTGAAGCCAGACATCGCCACCCGAAAAGACATTGAACTGATCATGCGGAACTTCTACGGCAACTTATTGTCGGATGCTGAGATCGCCTACATTTTTATCGATGTCGCCAAAATTGACCTCGAAAAACACCTGCCGCACCTGGCCGATTTTTGGGAACAAAACATCCTGAACATCGGAAGTTACCGAAACAACGTCCTAAAAATCCATGTTGATCTGCACGAGCTTGAACCGCTTACGGCCAATCATTTCCAGATTTGGCTGCGCCATTTTAACGCCACCATAGACGAATCGTTTTCAGGTGAAAAATCGGAATTGATGAAAACCCGTGCGCTTTCTATCGCGACGGTGATGCAGCTTAAATTGACGTAGTCTTCGCTGTGGTTACTGTTTTACAAACCGAATGTTTCCAGACTTGTTGCCGCTTTTTACCTCGACGATGTAAATACCAGCCGTCAATCCGCGTACATCTACTGGAAATCCTGTATCGGCTTCAAGGACTTTCATCCCGAGCAGATTAAAGAAATTCGCTTTCCCCTGAACGCCATCGGCCATCTCAATCGTTACAAATTCGGAGGATGGATTAGGATAAAGCGACATCGGCAAACGATCCGTTTCCGGAATGGCAAGGTTCGCATCGACAACACAGACGCCAAAAGAAGCCACCGATAAAGGCGTGGCGTAGGCATTCACAACCCTAATGAAATAAACGGTTCCAGGCGTAAGTGTAGTGAAAGTTAACGTCTCTCCTTGGGAATCGCCGTTGGCATTCCGGCAACCTACAAAAGCGCCGCCGCAAGAACCCGCATACAGCTCAAATGCATTGCTGATGCCGGCCGCACCAAAAATCGTCACGGTCATCGTGGCGTTGGTGGCGGTGAAGGAATACCAAATGTCCTGCGACGGATTCGGGTTGCACGTAGGCGTACTGACCGGGCCATCGAGCGTCGCGCCACTAAAACCCGCGACTGTAGATACGCAACTTTGGTTCACTTGCAAAGGAATCGCATTGGCGCACAAGTCATTAGATGGCGCAGGATATTCCTGAACACAAATCGTGAAATCGGCCGTACTCAGAGGTGTCGCATACTCGTTAAGGACGCGAACAAGGTAGGTCTGCCCGATGGTGAACGTGTTCAGCAAAATGGTTTCGCCGCTACTTGCGCCGTTCATGTTACGGCAGGCAAACAAAGCACCGCTGCAGCTGTCTTGGTATACCTGCAAACCGACGCTGATCTGGCTGCTTCCTGATACCGAAATACCCGTCATTTGTGTTGTCGCCGTAAACGAAAACCAAACGTCCTGCGACGGATTTGGGGAACAACTACCCACCGGCGTTGGGCCGTCGAGCGTGGCGCCACTCAACGTAAAATTGGTGGCGTTGCAAGTTGTGGCAGGCGTTAACACGGTGGCCGCGGCGCAGTTGTCGTTGGCCGGTGGCGCAAAATCCTGCAGACACAAGCTGAACGTATTTGTCGTGGGCGCAGAAAACGCATTGAACACACGGATGTAGTATACTGTCCCGATCGTGAAGTTGTTGAACTGAATGTTCTCTCCGGAACCCGTGGCGTTGTTTATGTTTCGGCAAATGATTCGGTTACCAGTGCAACCCTCGGCATACACTTCGAAACCGTTGCTCACGCCGGCTGTTCCGAATAGGGTAATGCCCATCATTTGCTGCGTTGCGGTGAACTTATACCAAACATCTTGCGAGGCACCGTCGGCGCATATTGGGACGTCGCCGGAAATTGTAGCACCGTTGAACGATCCCGAAACGGCTTGACAAGTGCTGGATGGGAAAATTTCGATGGCGTCTGTGCACGCATCATTTTGGGCAGCGGCAGAAAAAGCCAATGAAAGGTACAAAATAGGTAAAAATAATTTCATAGTCTGTTGTTTTTTTAAGCGCCCAAACATACTTATTTTTCCTACATAGTCAAAAAAATGGCGCGCAATTAACTATTCCTCAAAACGTAACAGAAAAAAGCCGACCACTTTCACAAATCGTGAATTATAACCATTCCGACATCAAAACGGCAAATTTGTGTACCTTTATTGAAAATCCCACAATGAATATCAAAATCACCGGTTCGGGCAGCTACGTTCCAGAAATCATCATGCGTAACGCTGATTTCAACAACCACGATTTCCTCGCCGAAGACGGAGAGAAACTCCCGCACCTGAACGACGTCATCATCAGCAAATTCAAGGACATTACCGGCATTGAGGAACGACGATACGTGTCCGACGATTTGTTTACGTCAGACATCGCCACCATGGCCGCAAGGAAAGCCATCTACGATGCCGGTGTAGATCCCGAAACGCTGGACTACATTATCATGGCGCACAATTTCGGCGACGTAAGGCCAAACGCCATCCAGTCTGACATTCTGCCAAGTTTGGCGACACGCGTAAAGCATCAGTTGCGCATCAAAAACCCGAAATGCGTCGCCTATGACATTTTGTTTGGTTGCCCCGGCTGGATCGAAGGCGTGTTGCAGGCCAATGCATTCATCAAGTCCGGTATGGCGAAAAAATGTCTGGTGATTGGCGCAGAAACCCTGTCGCGCGTGGTTGATGTGCACGACCGTGATTCCATGATTTACTCCGATGGCGCGGGCGCAACGGTCATAGAAGCCTGCCCAGACAACGACGGACTGCTCGCGCACGAAAGCGCAACATTTGCCTACGACGAAGCAGGTTATTTATTCTTTGGGAATTCGTTTAACAAAAACCTGGACCCTGATGTGCGCTACATCAAGATGCACGGCCGGAAAATCTATGAATTTGCGTTGAGCGAAGTGCCGAAAGCCATGAAAAGCTGCGTCGAGAAAAGTGGCATCCACATTTCCGACATCAAGAAAGTGCTCATCCATCAGGCTAACGAGAAAATGGACGAAGCCATCATTCACCGGTTCTATAAACTGTATGGCCAAACACCGCCCGAAGGCATCATGCCTATGAGTATTCACAAACTGGGCAATTCGAGCGTGGCCACCGTACCAACATTGTACGACTTGCTCGTAAAAGGGCAAGTGGAAAACCAAGAAATCCATAAAGGCGATGTGCTGATTTTTGCGTCCGTTGGTGCGGGGATGAATATCAATGCGTTTGTGTACCGGTATTGATTCGTTACCTTTGCGACTTTCCGATCATTATGTACGAAGATGTTTATCCTGACAAGCGATTCAACAAGACGCTGGCTTTTATGAAAAAACACGTTTCCGCAAACGAGAAAATACTCGATTTGGGCGTCGAGAACCCGTTTTCGAAAATCATGAAACAGCAAGGATTTTCGGTCGTCAATACCACGGGAGAAGACTTGGACAACGACCAACACGCGTTGCAGGACAATGATTACGATGTGCTGACGGCGTTTGAAATCTTCGAGCATTTGCTCAATCCGTATACCGTGCTGCAACAAGTCAAATCTAAAAAAATACTGATCTCTATCCCGATGCGGCTATGGTTTTCGCCGGCCTACCGCAGCAAAACCGACCCGTGGGACAGGCATTATCACGAATTTGAAGATTGGCAGCTGGACTGGTTGCTCGAGAAAACCGGCTGGAACATCATCGCGCGGGAAAAATGGACCAACCCAGTGAAGAAGTTTGGTTTGCGGCCTTTGCTGAGACGGTTTACGAACCGGTACTATATTGTCTACGCGGAGAAAACTTAAGCAAAACTACAATCGCCGTCACCAAAATTCATCACAACATCATCGAAATTTTCCTTTTCGAATACTTTTGATATAATCGAGTGCTTGACTTTTTTGCGTCGGTACAAGAAAAGTCCTGAAGATTTTAGATGGGGCACAATACCTTTATCGTAACAGATAATTTCATTCATATCTTGTTCGATAGCCTGTAATTTTATAATGTTTGCCAATATTTCGAAATATTCCGGATTGCTATAAACATAGAGTACTTTCATGGTTTTGTGTCGTTTTTGCAAAACCATGAACCCTATGACTGCGTCTTTAGAAACGATTTTCATCAGATAGAATTCGAATCCTTTGTCATACATCGAAAATTCATATTTCGAACGCTGGGTAAAATCCAGCAGCGGCGCGTCTTCTACCCAACGGCAAGACTTCATCCAATGGTAAAAATCCTTACTTTTTCTGGCGATATGGTTGCTATTGCGCGATTGCACGAACGCATCGGTTTCGGCATCCAGCGTAGTGACATAATCTATTTCGATGCCGGCAAGCGAATGGGCAAGGGCGCGCTTGTGGAACCACACCTTGATCCCGTACAGCGCGTTTACGGCCGCATCGGCAACTTTCCATACTGGCCTTAGGAATTTTAGTTTCGGATACAAAGCCGGAACGAGATGCACCATATCACTTCTGAGGACCGCCTTAATTCCGACGCTTTCCTTTAACGTATAAAAATAGCCCGACTTGTCATACACGCGTTTGGCGCTGGGCGTGAATTGTGAAATCCCTATTTTGCCCTTGTTTTCGGCATACATGGTATCGAGGATGTTGCGCCCTATTCCCGTACCTTTTGTTCTTGGATGAACCCACCAAGTAGACAACCATCCTATTTTGTGCTGGGTGCCGTCGAGCAGAATTTTATCGATATACACGCCCATATAACCAGCAATGTGTCCGTCGGCATAAGCCAATAACAAAGCGATATCTTCTGGATCACTGTCCGGATTTTGCCAGTGGGCATAAAGCCTATGCCTGCTGATAGACAGAAACGGACTGCTCCAGAAATCGGCATCATCTAAAAGCGCGGGAATGTCCTTTTTGTATATTTTCCGAATTTCGTTCATTTCCTGCGAATATGATATTTTCCGATGAGTTTGTTGAAAATTTTGTACAAATGTTCCGCGACGATAACTTTTGGTGTTTCGCGCGTCGGGTTTTCAAGCGAAAAACGTTGAATGATGCGTGGATGAACGTCTTGTCTCAGGCCTGAATTCCCGAAAATCAGCAGGCGATCGTCTTCGGCAAGCAACTCATCAATCAATCGCCTGGAAATGTTTTTATCGGTGAAAGGAAAGGCGAACAAAGAATAATCGATGTGGAAATGGTCTTTGAGCCATTGTACGGATTGTTGTATTTCCGCCTTTTGCGCCGCGTGACTGAGTTGCCCCAGCGGTGGATGCGACATTGTATGGCCACCAAACCAAAACCCGGCATCGAGCATTTCCTTGATTTGCGCCTTTGAAATATATGGCGTATGTTGCTTCAAATAACTTCGCATATCAATGCCCAGCGCTACAGCAATCTCTTTGACTTTGTCGCGATCCGCAAATTTTAACTGTTTGAATTTCGCTGCGAACTCCTCGTTTGACTGGAACGTTATCGGTAGTATTTCCTTAACGATTGCCATATTTGCTGCATTGAAGCCCTGCGCTTTCAAATGACCGATGATGACGCTGATATCGTGCTTGTAAAGACTTTCTGCATTATCGACGAAATTCGGGTTGATAAAGAATACCGCCCTGAGATTCTTTGCTTTCAGGATAGGAAACACCACGGAATAAATTTCTTCGAGGCCATCGTCAAAAGACAACAAAAATACGTTTTTGCCCGCACGCCCGTCACGCAATTCGGCAGGAGTCGTGGCGCGATAATTTGCCTTCAGGAAGTCAACATCGGCCACAAACTGCGCCACATTTTTATACGCGTACAGGTGTTCGATGTGCGGCACCTTGTTGTTGCGCACCAAATGATAGTAGCCGAAAACAGGCTCGTTTTTGAAGAAGCGCAGCCAAGCGCCCGATGCTACCCGATAAAGACTATTTTTTACGATGCCCATTCCAATCTTGAAAAAACACCGGTAAAGATACCATTTTCTTGCGTCAAGCCGTTGCGTTTTGCATTTTACTATTTGCGTCGAAGCAAGTACACCCAGCCCGTCCTGATTTCGCCTGAGGCCAATTGCACCTGGTAATAATACGTGGCGCCGGGCAATTCATGCCCACTGTCATCTTGCCCGCGCCATTGGTTGACGTAACCGTCCATTTCGTAGACTTTCATGCCGTAACGGTTGAAGATTTTCACCCATTTCACATCGAAGCCCGACAAGTCAAAGGTATTGTTCTGGTCATCGTCAGGGGAAATGCCCTTGGGAATTCTGCAGGATGTTGCCGCCACTGTCACCGATTGCGTCACCGTTAGGTTATCCGGCAATGACGCGGCTACAGCATAAGTGCCCGTCGCCAAGCCCGTAATGTCTACGGGATTTCCGATGGCAAAGAAACTGTCGGGGCCCGTCCATGTGTAAGTCGAAACCGAAGTATCGGGCGCGACCGGCGTGGCTGTGAGCAAGTATTTCTCGTCGAAACAGCCCTGGCTGATGGTAAACAATGGCAACGCACAAGTTGTATTGGCCACCGCGACCGACTGTGTAACGCTGAAACCGTTGCCCAGATCTACGGTAAGCACATAGTTTCCTGCCGGAAGGCCGGTGATGATAATACTGTCGCCCGTTGCCGAAAAATCAGCCGGGCCAGTCCATGAAAAAACCATTTGCGGCGGCACCGACGGGGCTGGAACCACAGTCAGTACATAGTCTGCCCCAACGCATCCTTGCGTGATCGTAAAGCTAGGAATGTTGCAAAACGTGTTGCTGGTCACTTGCACGGATTCCGTCACTACAATGTTTCCCGGAAGTGTGGCCGTAACCGTGTATGTACCGATGGGCAAACCGGTAATGTCAATCGGGTTGCCCGATGCCGTGAAATTGTTCGGGCCAGTCCAGGAATACACCGTTCCATCTGGGAAGGATTGATTTGGTACTACATTGAGTAAATATGCTGCGTCTACACAACCTTGACTGATCGTGAACGACGGAAATGCACATATTGTATTGGCCACCGCCACCGACTGCGTCACACTGAAGCCGTTGCCCAGATCTACGGTGAGCACATAGTCTCCTGCCGGAAGGCCGGTGATGATAATACTGTCGCCCGTTGCCGAAAAATCAGCCGGGCCAGTCCATGAAAAAACCATTTGCGGCGGCACCGATGGGTTTGGAACCACAGTCAGTACATAGTCCGCCCCAACGCAACCTTGCGTGATCGTAAAGCTCGGAATGTTGCAAAACGTGTTGCTGGTCACTTGCACGGATTGCGTCACTACAATGTTTCCCGGAAGTGTGGCCGTAACCGTGTATGTACCGATGGGCAAACCGGTAATGTCAATCGGGTTGCCCGATGCCGTGAAATTGTTCGGGCCAGTCCAGGAATACACCGTTCCAGGCGGCACGGTTTGGTCCGGTACCGCAGTGAGCAAATAGGCATCGCCCGCACAACCTTGGTTAATGGCGAATACCGGCGGCGGAACGGTCTGGCACAATCCGAAAACTTCTTCGGGCAAAACTTCCCGGTCCCAATACCTGAAATCATCTATGTAACCTTTGAAAAAATCGGGTGGCCCGCCAATGCTGCGGTCGTGACGGCCAATCACGCCAGGGAAAGTGGAATATACCAACGGGCCGCCACTTCCGGAGTAATTTCCTTGAAATTCGTCGCAATTCACGTAGATGTGCATATCTGTCGGGCCTTTCACGACCACGACCAAATGGTACCAATTGTTGGTATCAATCACCGTGTCTGCGACGAATGTACGCCGGGTGCCGCTGGTGTAACTTTGGCTGCCGTCGCCATAATTGACAGCGAACTTGGCGCCGGACGCCGTGGAATTGAACCAAATACCGGCCGCCCGGTCATCTTCTTCCGAAGTGCTGAAAACCGTCTGGTCTTGCCAGTCGGTACTGTCATAGCGTACCCAAAAAGCGAAGGAAACCGGAAGTTGCGGCTTTAGCGCGGCCAGGTTGGGAAATTCAATATAGTCGTCTACGCCGTCAAAATAGTAGGCTGAATTTGGGTTGCCGTTGCGGTCTGGCGCCAGCGTTGCTCCATGGACCGTCGCGTTGTAATTGTTGCCCGAACTGTCATCTGCATTCCCGTTGCATTTGTATTCCAGCAACAAATTATTGGTGATTTGCCCGTAGCCCAAGCCGAAAAAAAGTAGCGCCAGGACCGAGTAGAATTTTTTCATTGTCAACTTTTTGTCAAATATACAGGAATTTAGGGTACGCCTTCCGTGACACATTTTCCGCGGCACGCCAAGTCAACTAAATCGCTTACTTTTGGGCATGCGCATTAACATTATCATCCCGGCCTATAACGAACAGGCGTTCATTGCAGACACCTTACAATCATTGGCATCGCAGTCGTTGTTGCCTGCGCAGGTTGTGGTCGTGGACGACAATTCGACCGACGACACCGCTAAGATCGTTACCCGTTTCGCGGAGAAATTTCAGTTCATTTCGCTGGTAAAAAACACTTCTGAAGCGGTGCATTTGCCCGGCAGCAAAGTCATCCGCGCGTTTGAGAAAGGGCTTGCTGCAATAGGCGATTGTGACATCATCGTAAAGCTGGATGCCGATTTGATCTTGCCCGAAAATTACTTCGAGACCATCGTAGACGTTTTTAAGACCGATGAAAAAGCAGGCATGGCCGGCGGATTTTGCTACATCGAGAAAAACGGCGAATGGGTTTTGGAAAACCTGACGGACAAAGACCACATCCGCGGCGCGCTAAAAGCCTATCGTAAAAAATGTTTTGAACAGATTGGCGGACTCAAACCGGCCATGGGCTGGGACACCGTTGATGAATTGCTGGCAAAATTTTATGGCTGGAAAGTGGTTACGGTGCCCGAACTGAAAGTAAAACACCTGAAGCCGACCGGTGCCAGCTACGACAAAACCGCACGCTACAAACAAGGCGAAGCGTTTTACACCTTGGGTTACGGCTTTTGGATTACGGCGATTGCATCTGCAAAGCTGGCGATGATGAAGAAGAAACCGCTGCTGTTCCTGGATTACATGACCGGTTTTTTTAAGGCAAAATCGGCGCGGAAACCGATGCTCGTCACCGACGAACAGGCCAAATTCATCAGGCGGTACCGCTGGCAGAAAATGAAGGAGAAAATTTTCCGGTGAGCAAATACCCGCGTTAGGGATGGAAGCATTGTTTGAGCGCTTTGTAAACCCCAAAGGTTTTTAAAACCTTTGGGGTTTACAAATGCGAGTGCGGACAGCCCGGCGCAACGCGCAACGCCAAAAAAATTAAAAAACTCTAAAGGCCAAACGGTAAACTCTAAAGGAATCGTTACTTTTGCGCATATTCAACGCCCATGATGCTCATTCGCTATTTACGCCAGATCGGCCGGTATTTCTTGATGTGGAAAGAAATTTTCCGCAGCCCGGTGAAATGGTCTGTGATGCGCGGGCTGATTCTCAAGGAAATCGACAGCCTGATTATTGAATCTTTGGGCATTGTGGCGTTCATCTCGTTCTTCGTGGGCGGCGTTGTGGCCATCCAGACCGCGCTGAATTTGACCAATCCGCTGATCCCGAAATATTTGATCGGGTTTGCCACGCGGCAGTCTGTCATTTTGGAATTTGCGCCTACATTCATCTCGATCATCATGGCCGGAAAAATGGGTTCGTTCATTACGTCGTCCATCGGTACGATGCGCGTGACCGAACAGATCGACGCGCTCGAAGTCATGGGCGTTAATTCCTTGAATTATCTGGTTTTCCCGAAACTCATCGCGCTCCTGCTCTACCCGTTCGTCATTGGCATTGCCATGTTCCTCGGGATTCTGGGCGGCTGGATTGCGGGCGTTTATGGCGGCTTTTCGGCGAGCAACGAGTTCATTGGCGGTTTGCAGATGGAGTTCATTCCGTTCCACATTGCGTATGCGTTCATCAAGACATTCGTGTTCGCACTTGTGCTGGCTACGATTCCGTCGTTCCACGGTTATTATATGAAAGGCGGCGCGCTCGAAGTGGGCAAAGCGGCCACGGTGTCATTCGTCTGGACGTCGGTGACGATTATTTTGCTGAATTACATCTTAACCCAAATGCTGTTGTCGTCATGATTGAAGTGAAAGACATCCGGAAATCGTTTGACGGGCACGAAGTCCTAAAAGGTATTTCGGCGACGTTCGAGGCCGGAAAAACCAACCTCATCATCGGGCAATCGGGTTCCGGAAAAACCGTCATGCTCAAGACTTTGCTTGGCATTCACCAGCCGGATTCCGGGACGATTTCGTTTGACGGCAGGATTTATTCGGAACTTTCCAAAGAAGAAAAACGGGAAATCCGGACGGAAATAGGCATGGTGTTCCAAGGCAGCGCGTTGTTCGATTCGATGACCGTGGAAGAAAACGTGGGCTTTCCGCTGAGGATGTTCACCAACCAGACCAAGGCGCAGATGAAAGAGCGCGTGGATTTTGTCCTGCAACGCGTGAATCTCGTAAACGCGCACCACAAAATGCCTTCTGAAATCTCGGGCGGTATGCAGAAACGCGTGGCCATTGCGCGTGCCATCGTGAACAATCCGAAATACCTGTTTTGCGACGAACCTAACTCTGGGCTAGACCCGAACACGGCCATGCTCATGGACGAGCTCATTCAGGAAATCACGCAGGAATACAACATCACGACGGTGATCAACACGCATGACATGAACTCCGTGATGCAGATCGGCGACAAGATCGTGTTTCTTAAGAATGGCCTGAAAGCTTGGGAAGGCACCAAAGACGAAATCTTCAAGACCGACAATGAAGCCATCGTGGAATTCGTGTATTCGTCTGACCTGTTCCGCAAAGTGCGCGACGCCGTGCGCAAGGAACACAACCTTTAATATTCTCGGTTCAAATACACCCAGCCGCTTTTGGCCTCGCCCGAAGTCAATTTCACCAAATAATAGTATGTTGCAGTAGGCAGCATCCGTCCTTTTTTATCCTGGCCGTACCATTCATCAATGTAACGCGCGCGGTCATAGACTTCCATGCCATATCGGTTGAAAATCTGGACGGTTTCAATATCGAACCCAGACAAATCCCAGTTGTCATTGTCGCCGTCGTTGTTGGGCGAAACACCTTTCGGGATGCCGCAACGCGTGCCTTCTATGGTGACCGAACCGGAAAAAGGGCAAACGCCGGTCGCGCTGATGGTAACAGCGTAAGTTCCGCCGGGCATACCGTTGATCACTTGCCGCGGGCCAACCGCCGAATAACCTTCTGGGCCAGTCCATGAAAAAGTGTACAAAGACAAATCAATGTCTGGATCAACCGCCGTCGCCGACAGCACAAAGTCGTTCCCGTCGCAACCCGCGTCCACAGTAAATTCCGGAATCGGCAGTACGGTGACATCGAGCGTAGCCGTACCTGATTCACAACCGTTCACCGTGACTTTCACCGAATACGTACCGCTGATGGCCGGCGTTGGGTTTTGGATGATGGGATTTTGGTCGTTCGAGGTGAAACCGTTCGGGCCAGTCCAAGTGTAAATGGCGTTTGGAACCGTCGTGGCAAGCAGCAACAATGGCTGGTTGGTGCACAATTCCTGCTCCAGGAACGGAACCGGCGTAGGCGGAATGGCATTGACCGTAATGGCCACCGTGGCCGTATCTACAAAATCGCAAAGCCCGTTTACTGTGTAAGTGAATACATATTGCCCCGATCCGGCCGCATCGGAGTTGAAAACACTACCCGAAAGCGCACTGCCCACGCCGGAAGTTTGCGTCCAGGTGCCGAAATCATCATACGAACCCGAAAGCAAAGTAAACAGATCAATGTTGCCCTGCGTGCCGCAATATACCGTGGCGCTGCCGGTTCCGGCTTCCGGGTTGGCGAGGTTCGGTGACAAGGTAAAACTGATGGTTTGGTCAATACACGAATTCGTGTTCGGGTAAATCAGATGCACGGAATACACGCCGGCATCGGTCGTGCTGTTGTAAGCCGGAAATGTAAGCACATTGCTCGTACTGAGAATGGTTGCCGTGTCGGTGCCTTTGTACCATTCGTATTGCAGGAACGGCAACAGCGTAATGGTGAGCGTGCCTTGCTGGCCTTCACAAAATCCGTTGGGCGTGATGGCGAGCGCCAGCGGCGTGGTGACGTCGAAGATGCGGTTGAGGATGTTGCCGCATACATCTTCCACCTGAAAATTATAAATGGCCGGTGTCAAGCCTGTAAACAGTGGATTGTTGCCGTTGTTGACCAGAAACGGGCTGCCGTTCTGCGTGGTGATGCGGTAGGTCAATGGCCCGACACCCGTGGCTGTCACCACAACATCTGCGGCCGTCGGCGAACACGAAAACGAATCGACGGAGGTAATTTCCGGACCGCCCGAATAATCGAATTCATCGAGGACGCGCATGCAATTGACCATGGTCGCGGTGCCGTTGCCATAGACCTGAAACGTGACGACCACGCGGAAATGTCCTGTAAACTGTAGGTTCGGTGTGACGGCCCCGTTGGTCAGCGAAATGGCATTTACCGCGTTAACCTGCGCGCCACCGGCAAAACCCGTTTGCGGATGTACCCACAACCCTGCGGCATTTTGCTGTTGGAGCCAGAAATATTGCGTTTGTAATGCGGTGTCGTCATAATTTAAATCGACGCCAAAGGAGTTGCACGCCGGAACTACGTCTACATCATTTGTAACAACATTATACGGCAGCAAATTGACCACCGTAGTGCGGATGTTGTTGCAGGCATCAACGGTCCGGACGGTGTACAATCCGTTCGCCAAAGAATTCATGTACAACACACCGTCTACCAGGAATTCGCTGACATCGTCCGGAAGTGCATTTGGATAACCCGACGGTGCAGATTGGATGATTACCGAAGTCAACGACGAACCTGTACTCACCATGGAAATCGCGCCCTGGCCATATTCACATCCCATCATGATGAAAGCAGCGACGCCCGCAGGCGGATTGTCAAACACCACATTCACGGAGCCAATGGCCGTTCGGTCGCAGGCGTCGATGATTTCCACTTGATACACACCCGGCAAAAGTTGCACGTTCGGATTGTAATACGTTGCGTCCGGATCAAAGGGGCCGGGATGCCCGGCGTTGTAGGTTAACGGGTTGAAACCTGCAGGCGCAGATAGGAAATTAACCGTGAAAGGCCCGACGTAATTGCTGGCCGAAATCACGATTTTTTTGTCGTTGCAACCCACTGGCGGTGCGGTGATGCTTACTTCCAGTTTCTTATTGACAATGTTGTTGTTGCAATGGAACACGTTCCCGCAATTGTCTGTCACGGTGACGTCATAGGAATATTGCTGGTTGTGGTAAAACGGGATGACGTAGCCCAACGTGCCCTGAAACGGGTTGCCCGATGGCTGCGTATTGTTAAGAATAATCGGGTCGCCGGTGGGCGGATATACGGTGTATTGCACTTGCAGTGGCCACGCGATGATGCTTCCGGCCGGAACAGAAAGCGGGTTGCCTACCGTAATGCTGTTGCACGATGGCAATAGCGGATCTGTATTTCCGAGCGTCGCGATGCTGAAATAGGCGGTGTAGCCTGCAACCGTATGGTTCTGTACCACGCCTTCGCCACAGTTGTTGAACACACGAATTTGGTAGTTGCCCGGCGGCAGCAAATCAAAAATCGGTGAGGACTGCAATGGCCTGATGACCGGTCCGGAAATAATTTCATACGATACACCGACGCCTTGCGTGATGCTCACGGTCATTTTTCCGTCGTTGCCGCAAATGGCGTCCTGGCTGCCGATGGCGTATGTGAGCGGAACGATGTTGCTGGTGATGGTAACGTCTTGTTGTTGGTTGTTGTTTTCGGAGCCGAGCGCCTGTGTAGCCACCACGCGATAAGTTCCGGCGACAAGTCCGCCAAGCGTATTGCCTGACAAGGTCGCAATGGAAGTTGTGGTGTTCGGGAGCAAATAGACCGCGTACGTGACCGTGGCGTTGGGATCGGTGCCGGACACGGAGAACGTTAAACTGCCGTTGCCCGCACAGGTTTCGTTGGTTTGGCCAACGGTTAACGTAAAATCAGGTAATGTGGCACGCGCGATCGTCGAGGCGAGAAAGAACAAGAATAAAAACAGGAGTTTCAGGCCAAAATGGCTTCGGGTGACACGTGGGTTCATTTGGTTGGTTTTAGCCTAGACGCGATTTTAACACTTAGGTTGCTTTTCAATGGACAATTGACAGTTGATAATTGACAATGAGGGTCGAAAATGTAGGGTTGCGTTAGGGATGGCAGCGGATAGCCCGCAGCGGCAGCGAGGACTATGAGCGAACAGCCCGGCGCCATGCGCAACGCCCAAAAAAAAATGCATGCCGGGAAAGCATGCACTATTTTATGATCGCGGACAGATTTAGGCGTTCAT
The DNA here is from genome assembly GCF_965137575.1 of Flavobacterium longum. Lineage (NCBI taxonomy): Bacteria > Pseudomonadati > Bacteroidota > Flavobacteriia > Flavobacteriales > Flavobacteriaceae > Flavobacterium > Flavobacterium longum. The sequence continues at coordinate 502,056 of NZ_CBCRZJ010000003.1, forward strand.
GCGCGCGACAATGCCTTTGATTTCCTGCTCTTTTCCTTTCGGATAGATGAGCAAAACATCGTCCTTATCGACGATGATGTAGTCGTTCAGGCCGTCGATGATGATGAGTTTGGTGCCTTCGGCGCGGATGATGTTGTTGGCCGCGTTCTCGAGGATGACCGTGGCGTTGACCACTGCGTTGTTGCTGTCATCCTTGTCGAGTTTCTCGTGGAGTGAACCCCAGGTACCGAGGTCGTTCCAGTCAAAAGATGCGGGCAAAACGTAGACATTTTGGGCTTTTTCCATGACGGCGTAGTCGATGGAAATATTTTCGGCTTCGGCGTAATGTTGTGAAATGAACGACGGTTCTGCCGGTGTGTTGTAGCTGTCGTAACCTTGCTCGAACAACGCATTCATTTGCGGCTGGAACTGCTCGAAAGCCTTGGTGATGGCCTGCGCGCTCCAAATGAAAATACCGCCGTTCCAGAGGAAATTGCCGCTTTCAAGAAATGATTTTGCGGTTTCATAGTCCGGTTTTTCGCGGAACTGATTGACTTTCTTGATGGTATTGGCGTCGGACTTATCAAACTCGATATAGCCGAAACCGGTGTTCGGGAACGTGGGTTTGATGCCGAGTGTGAGTAGCGCGTCGTGGCTGCCGCAATAATCGAAACATTTTTTGAGGTCTGCCGCAAAAGCGTTTTCGTCTTCGATCCAGTGATCTGACGGCGCAACGACCATGACCGCATCGGGGTTTTGTTTTCTGATTTTCAGGGCCGCGTACAAAATGCATGGCGCGGTGTTGCGCATGGCCGGTTCGAGTAAGACTTGCTCTTGTTTGATTTGTGGCAATTGCGCCAACACGATGTCGTTGTATTTTTCGTTGGTGAGCACCAGGATGTTTTCGGCCGGAACCAATTGAGAGAGGCGCGAAAACGTCTTTTGGATGAGCGTTTGCCCAGCGCCGAGCATGTCGTGGAATTGCTTGGGGAAATCTGCGGTTGACACCGGCCAGAATCTGGAACCGACGCCGCCGGCCATGATGATGGCATAATAATTCTTATCCATAGTTCATTTTTGGTGCCCGAAAGATAGTGATAAACCGCGTTCTTGAAAAGTTAAAAGAGATTTTGGATGCCGGTTTCTGTGGGGAAAACCTGCAAGGTTTTGAAAACCTTGCAGGTTTAAGCCGCCGCCGGGAAATCGTCAATGAAATCCTGGTAGTTCTTCACATAGAAATTCGCCAGCAGGATTACGATGGCCGTCTGGGCTGCGTCGCGGTGCAAGGCGCAAACCTTCAACCGGGAAATAAAGTGTTTTTTCAGGACTTTCTCAATCGGGCCGAAATCATCGATGTCGCTTTCAAGCGACTGGAAAATTTCCTTGGCGACTGACATCCTATCTAGGACGTGTTCGTGGCGCAACATTTTTTGGACGATGGACGGCAAATGGTCTGGCATTTTGTTTTTTTCCAAAACTAAACCCGGGCCGCGCCCGCACGTTTATAGCATCGCCTGTTAATTATTACAGAATTTGCGCTTTTATTAACACAGAACTATTGGGTAAAGATTCATCCCGGCAGTAGTTCAACTTCCGCGTTCGGATTGAACAAATACACTTTACGTGTCGCGACTTCCTCACACTCAAAACGTTTGGTGCGTTGTGCGCCCTTGCGGAAGATTTTCCCGTTCTTGATCCGGAACAAACCGCCGTACGGCACTTCAAAAACATAGTGTTTGTCGTTGGCCGGATCGTACTGCTTGAGCGCCAAAGACAATGTGGTATCGGTATCGCTACTCGCAGAAGGATTCCTGAAATGCCGCGCCAATAATGGCAGTAAATGATTCGGGAAAATCTCTGGCCTGATATACGGCACCATCAGTTGCTGGAATACATACTTCCATTCGTTGCCGTGCGGTTTGATATTCCGCCCATATTTTTCAAAAGCCACCAGATGCGCAATCTCGTGGATGAGCGTCATCAGGAAACGGTATTTGTTCAAGTTGGCGTTTACGGTAATCTCGTGTTTCCCGGCCGACGACCGATAATCGCCGTGCCGCGTCACGCGTTCGTTGACGATTTTCAGGTGCACCTGATGGTCAACGATGAGCTGGAAAACCGGCTTTACGGCGTGTTCGGGAAGGTATTTTTCGAGGACGGAAGACATTTAATTGACAATTGACTGAACGAAACGACTATGGCGTGGAAGAGGAAACCTGGATGATTTTCCCGTTGTGGAATTTGCCTCCGGTCAACGTGAAATCGTAGATGTAACTGGCCATTTCCTTGGCCGATACCGGCGCTTGATACTCCGGAAAGGCTTCAGCGAGCATCTCGGTTTGCACCGCACCCAAAGCCAGGACATTGAACGCAATCCCGGTTTCCTTGTATTCTTCGGCCAGCAATTCCATGAGCGTAATCAGCGCGCCTTTGCTCGAACTGTACGCCGACAAACCCGCGAATTTCATGCTGCCTTGAATGCCGCCCATGCTGGAAATGCCCACCACATGACTGCCTTTCTTCAAGTATGGCAGACAAATCCTGGTGAGTGCGGCCACGCCAAAAACGTTAACGCGATACACGTGCTCAAAATCGGCGGTAGTGGTTTTAAAGAACGGACGGTGAATGAGTGTTCCGGCGTTGTGGACAATGGCATCGACGTGTTTCCAGCCGGCAAGAAAATCCTCGACTTGCGTCAGGCTGTTTTCATCGGCCAGATCTACGGGCAAACAGGTGATGTTTTGATTCCCCAACAACGCTTGTGGAATTTTACGGGAAACCGCCAGTACGTTGTGGCCGGCCTGGGCGAAAAGCAACGCCAACTCAAGCCCGATGCCGCGCGAGGTTCCGGTGATGATGATGTTCTTCATGCGCTAAAGATACGGAAGTTGTTTCGGCCTGTGGTATTTGCGGTAGTATTTCCACGCCTGTATGGCACCGATGACCGCGAAACCCAACGCCAGCAGATACATGACACCGCCCGAAAAATATTGTTCCTGCAATTGCGCCAGCAAAAAAATGAACGCCAGCATGCCGCAAAAAGTTCCCACGGCGGTACCGATGACGTATGCCATCCGGTTGCCCGATGTGGGTTCAACGTATTTTTTATTGACCAGGTATAGATTCCAGCCCGTCCAGAACGGAAGTTGCAGGAAATTCAACGCACTCAAACTGACGCCCAATACATACGCCGATGCCATAGTACCCACTTTTACCGCGTCAAAATGCTCTTGTTTCCCGGACGCACCGAGATAGAAAATAACGGCGAGCACAAACATGAACAGCACCGAAAAGCCTTCGATGAAGCGCATCAGTCGATTTCGTTTGGCCAATTTCTCGGCGAAAATCAGCGTCAGGAACACCGTGATCGCTTCGATGGAAACCACGCCCATCATATAACAGAAGAGCAAATCAAAACCCAATGGATATACCGCCAGCCCGACCACATTCAGGTAGCCCAAGGGCAACGACCCGATGAAACTCACCAGAAAACCCACGCTTATGTGTTTGAGGATGTTCATCAGAAAGCAACGATTTTTTTACTGTGCGACAAATGGATGCGGTATTGAGTCATGCCCTCGCGGTACGGCAAATAGGACGCACCATTTTCTTTATTGGCACGGCTGATCTCGTAAAGATAGCGGTTGTGGCGCAGCAATTCCTTCCAAGCGAAGAAAATGGAATGTTTCGGATCGTATATGTGCGTGGGCTCCGAAGCGGCGCCGTTGAGCTCCACGATTTGGAAGTGTTCGCCGCGTTCGAGTTCTTCGAAACGGCGGTACATGACATCGAGCCGACCGAAGTAAAATTGCGGCACCTGTCGGCAAATCGCGTCGATCATATCTGTTAGTTTTTGGGTAATGCGGTGTGATTCGTCGATAAACTTCGCCCCGCGCGCATGGTTGCCGTACGGTACGAGGTTCCGCTTTTCGCCATCGGGCAACACGTTCCGCAATTGGCTGCCATACTCTTTGCGCAACGCCGGAAGCTGCAACGCAAACCGTGGGTTTTTCGCCAGCAACGATTCGATGCTTGACACGCCATCGCCGGTCACGACCAAGAATTCCTTGCCTACGATGCCCGTGATCCGGCCTTTCGGTTCGCCCGGATACCGCACGTAAAAAATACCGAATTCGTGCTCGTACGGAATCAAATCCTGGATCAAAAAATCAAAATCGGCTTTGGTATGATAGTCCGCAAAGTCATCCATCGTCTCGATTTTCTTGACAGCTGACCCGCGCAACCCAATGTCCGGTTTACAAATCAACGGAAATTGAAAGCCGGATTTCTCCATGATTGAAACCGCATCGGCCAGCGACATCTTTTCTGTGATCAGTTCCGTCTTGGGGTAATACTGCGACGGGATCAAATCGTAAATCGCCTTTTTGCTCTCGGCCATGAAACCGCCATTTTTGATGGTTGGGTTGGCGGCGTTGAAGAAAAATATGGAACGGGCTTTCACCGAAAAATAAATCCATTGCAAAATCACCGGAAAATAAATCGGGAAAAAAGGCCAGTATTCCCAGTGCGTCAACTTGTGGAAGAACAACCTCATACGATCACGAAGGAATGGACGTAATCTTTGTGCTGCACCAAATCATGGTAGTTCATTTTGACCTTGTTGTCGTGGATGACGGTTTGGGTAATGCTGAGTGTTTTCAGGAAATTGTTCCGGTTGATGACCAATCCGTTCTGCGTGTCGCCCGATTCGGTATAATGGTGAAAATGGTACATATCCTTTCCGGTCGGCTCGCTGTTGAACCGCATGAAATTGGCGAACCATTGCTCGCGTTTTTCCCGGATTTCCTTCGGATACAACGTCGATGAAGACCAAATGTGGTTGCTGTTGGCGTCGAGTTGCACGGCTTGTTTTTCATGTCCGTCCCAGCGCAACTGGTAGAGTTTGCCGGACTCGAACAGCACGAGCGTAAAGGGTTCGATGTCCTCAAGGTCAATACTGCCCCATTGTTGCCAAGGCGATGCTGCGCTGATAATGTCCAGCAAGATCAGCCCGCGGCTTTTGCGATACGGCGGATTCCACTGGTGTTTTTCGGCCGCGCCGTTCAATAGTACCAGAACATTCGCGCGTTCGTCTATGGCGTACCAAGTGCCGCCGGCCTGCGGATCTTTCGGATAAACAATGACTTTGTCGTTGATCAAATGGTTGCGTGGTTCTACGGCCTGACGCAGGACTTGCTCATCGCGGTTGGAGGTGATGATGGTTCTTTCGCCAGATTTTACGAAGGTTACTGTGCACATTGTTTTCGGTACTCGATCGTGGAGCGCGCCACGCCGAATTCCTCGCCAAGAAGCACGTCATCGCATTGCAGCACCGCGACTTTGATGAGCGCCTGATGGTGGATGCAATGTTCCAGATTATACAATAACTCGCGGTAGTAGTTGCTTTCGATGGACAGTTCTTCGCCATCGATGACTTGCCGGAGCGTAATTTTTCTATCGGGCTTCCCGAGCGCCATCTTGACCGACGCAATAGCCGATAGCGCGCACGCCGTATCGGTCTGCAACAACAGGTCACGGCGTCGGTTGTCATAGTTCACTTCGCCCGACGCATAGCTATTGAGTAATCCCTGAAACATTTCCAGAATGTGGCGCGTATGTTCGCCGATGCTGGCATGGCTCAGCGCAGGGCAGGGTTTCGCGTACGTTTCATTGGTGAGTTGCCCCAGCAATCCGGATAATTCGTCAAGGCATTTTTCTACCGATGGCAACAACATATTACGACAGGTTAAAAGGTAAATCTTTTTTATTCAGGTACGCCAGAATCGCACAGCATACAAACGATACGACGGCCAAGACAAACAACAATCCGCCGTCGGCCTTCACTTCAATGCCCAATACGAACAAGTGCGAAGCAATGGCACCGGCCATGATGCCCAATCCGAGCAATGCACCGTAAAGGGTTGTACGCGGCACCAAAAGCAAAATCGCGGCAACCAATTCTGCCACGCCCGAACCAATGCGCCCGAACGGTTCCATGCCCAGCGTCGAAAAGATATACACCGATTCTTCGCTGGCCGTAAATTTAAAAAATAAAGTCTGTAAAAAGATGACTGCCGCAGTTATTCTGAGCAGCCATGAAAAAATGTTCGTTTTCATTATCTGGTGAGTTTTTCCCAATTGGCATCGGCGTTCTTCTTCAGTTTTGCTTCGTTCTTGTTCCAACTCTTGAGCGTGTTGTTCAGGAATTTGTTGTAGAACAGGTATAACTTCCCGTCCACGATCTTGAATGTTTCCGGATCAATCTCTACTTTTTCGCCGTAATCGCCCATCGCAAACGCGCACCAGCCGCCGTATTGCGGTTCATAGGCCGTCGGGTTTTTCAGGAACGCCGCCTTGTCTGTTTCATTCGCGAAATAATACACGATGCCTTGGTATGATGCCGAAAATTCTTTCTTCCCTTTCACCGCTTTTCCTTGTTTGAAATACGCCACCGGATCATAACCCTGAATGCCGACTTTGTTCTCTACATTAAAATGCGCCAGTCGTTTGGCCTGTTGTGCGATGGCCGATACCGATAAAAACAACACGGCGGCCACAAATACATTACGAAGTTTCATACTGAAATGGTTTTAAATTTCGACAAATGTATTTTGGTGCTACAGAGCGCGTTGTCGGGTATGCGACAGTTCGATGCAATTTACAGTTTGGTCAAATCCGGAATTTGGATTTCCTTGCGGTTGTACACAATGACGCCGGAAGTTTCCAGATCGTTCAGGAGTTGTGTTGCCGTCTGGCGCGAGGTGCAAATGATTTGCGCGATGTCGTGTTGCGTAAGGTAATTTTCGATGGTGGCACTGTTGCCCGATACGACGCCTTCACTCTCGACCCAATCTTTCAAAAAACCGTGCAGCCTGCTTTTGGCGTCTTTGGATACGAGATTGGCGTAGTTGTTCCGGATGCGTTTCATACGTAGGCCAACGAATTTAGTGTACGACAAGGCAAGGTTTGGGTTGCGGAGCAATAAATCCTCGAAGTCCGACATCAGGAAACTACAGATGGAAACCTCATCAGTGAGCACTTTCGCGTATTCGTTGACTTCCTTGTCGGGCTCCAGTTCGAGTTGCCCGAACAAATCGCCTTTGCGGATGATGTCCTTGATGGTTTCGTTGCCCTCGTCGTCCACGGAAACGATCTTGATGTTGCCGCGTTTGAGCAGGAAAATCCGCGGCACTTCAGATTGCGAGAAATAGATGATCTCGCCTTTCTTGGCTTTCTTGAACCCAACGATGATGCACAGTTGCTTGATTTGGCTAAAACTCAACGCGCGAAAAAGTTTGTGATCGCGCAAGTACCAATATTTGAGTTCTTCGTACATCCGGTATTTTTCGATGGATTGATTCGGACGCGTAGGATTGAGAGACGACCGAACTTCGCCGATAAAAATAATAAAAAAAGTCCGATGCAATCACCGGACTTTATGCTGATTTTCAATCGTATATTTACAATCCGCGAGAAATGACGATGCGCTGGATTTCGGACGTGCCTTCGTAAATCTGGGTGATCTTTGCGTCGCGCATCATGCGTTCTACGTGATATTCGGCTACGTAGCCGTTTCCGCCGTGGATTTGGACGGCTTCATTGGCTACTTCGAGCGCCACTTCCGAAGCGTACAGTTTCGCCATCGCGCCCGAATGTGAAATGTCTTTGCCTTCGTCTTTCTCGCAAGCGGCTTTCATGACCAACAATTTGGCAGCGGTGATTTTCACGAACATATCGGCCAACTTAAATGCGATGGCCTGATGGTGGAAAATTTCCTTGCCGAAAGCCTTGCGCTCCTTGGAATATTTCAATGCGAGTTCATACGCGCCGGTGGCAATGCCCAAGGCTTGTGAGGCAATCCCGATACGGCCGCCGTTCAAGACATTCATCGCGAAACTGAAACCAAAACCATCGGCGCCGATGCGGTTTTCCTTCGGTACTTTAACGTCGGTGAACATCAGCGAATGCGTGTCAGATCCGCGGATGCCCATTTTCTTTTCCTTCGGCCCGATTTCAAAACCCGGCCAGCCTTTTTCTACGATGAATGCGTTGATGCCTTTGTGGCCTTTTTCGATATCGGTTTGCGCCATGACCAAGTAGGTTGAGGCCGTACTGCCATTGGTAATCCAGTTTTTGGTACCGTTCAGCAAATAATAGTCGCCTTTGTCTATGGCCGTAGTTTTCTGTGATGTCGCATCTGAACCGGCTTCCGGCTCCGACAAACAAAATGCGCCGATGACTTCGCCTTTGGCCAGCGGCACGAGGTATTTCATTTTTTGCTCTTCGCTGCAGTATTTTTCCATGCCGGCACACACCAATGAGTTGTTCACAGACATGATTACCGCTGCCGAAGCATCGACCTTTGCAATTTCGGTCATGGCCAATACATACGAGACAGAATCAAGTCCGGCACCGCCATATTTCGGGTCGACCATCATGCCCAAGAAGCCCAGATCGGCCATCATCTTTACCTGCTCGGCCGGAAACTTGGAATGCTCGTCGCGCTCAATCACGCCCGGCAAAAGTTCATTCTGCGCAAAATCACGCGCGGCCTGCTGTATCATCAAATGCTCTTCGGTCAAATTAAAATCCATGTGGTCGTTATTTTTAAAATTGCGGTCAAATATAGTACTTTTGGTTCTTATTCACACTGATGCTGGCAGAAAACTACAACGTTATCGGAGTCATGTCGGGCACCTCGCTCGACGGTATAGACTTGGCGCACATTACCCTGACTTTGCGAGGCCAAAAATGGACTTTCGCCATCCATGAATGCGAAACCGTTGCGTATGACGACAACTGGTTCCACAACCTCAAACACGCCGTGACGTTTACCGATGCCGAACTGAAACAAATCAACCTTGATTACACAAAATTGCTCGGCGGTGTCATCCGGGATTTCATCGAAAAGCACCAACTTCAAAACCTCGATGCCGTTTGTTCGCACGGCCATACCGTGTTGCACCAGCCGCAAAATGGGTTGACTTTGCAAATCGGGAATTTGCCTGAAATTGCAGCCATCGTGGGCGAAACGGTCGTTTGTGACTTTCGGGTAGCCGATGTAAAACTGGGTGGCCAAGGCGCGCCACTCGTCCCGATTGGTGACCGTTTGCTCTTCGCCGATTACAATTACTGCCTGAATTTGGGCGGGTTTTCGAATGTGTCTTTTGAAGACGCTGGAAAACGAGTGGCCTTCGATATTTCGCCGGTGAATACGGTGTTGAACTTTTATGCCGATTTCCTCGGACTGGACTATGATGACAAAGGAAACGTTGCCCGCAGCGGACAGGTCGATCTTGATCTTTTGTCTGATTTAAATGCGTTGGAATTCTACCGAAAGCCGTTCCCGAAATCGCTCGGATACGAATTTGTACGGGAAACCGTGCTGCCGCTCATCTCGGAATACGACATCCCGATTGAAGATATCCTCCGGACATTTACCGAACACGTCGCGATCCAGGTTGCTGCGGCGCTTCCCCAAAAAACCGGCAAGATGCTCGTCACCGGCGGCGGCGCATACCACGATTTCCTGATGGAACGGATGCAATTCCACTTGCCCGAAATGCAACTGGTGATTCCAGACGCGAAAACCCTGGAATACAAAGAAGCCTTGATTTTTGCGCTGTTGGGCGTATTGAAGTTGCGCGGCGACATCAATGTGTTGGCGAGCGTAACCGGCGCCAGCCGCGACCATAGTTCAGGTGAAATCTACCGCTGAGAGATGAAATCCCGCTGCAACCGATGATTGAGCGTATCCGAAAAAATCCTCGCCCCGAGCGCACTCAAATGATCGTAATCGTGAAAGGCTTTCTCCGGCAGCGGCATGTTTAAATAATCCCAATGCTTGACGCCGTACTTTTCCGTAAGCCTGTCAATCTCCCGCTGGTGCTGTGCCATCAACCGCGCGTCGAGCATCTTTACGTATGGTGCATAACACGGTGCGGTCACGAAAATAGGCGTCACGCCACGTTTTTGCAGTTCAACGATAAACCCTTCTAAATCGGCAATAATGGCTGGTCTTTCCTTACAAGCCCAAACCATATGATTGAACGCTTTGGCCCTGGTTCGTTGGTGAAATTCCGAATTTAACACACCGCCGGTTGACGGATACGAAACATAGCCTTTTTCAATCGGTTTTGACAAGTCCACACCAGCATCCAAATCTACGGCTTTGACGATGTCATAGTCTCCCGAATAACCCCGTTTGACAAACTCAAATGCAATTTTTGGCGTCAGCGCAGACACATACGAAATCTTGGACGAAAACGGAACACTGTCTTTGTAAGCGATGCCGTAACCAAGGTACGACCAAATGTCTCGACTGTCCTGCGAGCTGAATGAGAGCGAATGAAAATCCATTCCGATCAGGACAAATTTCAGTTTGGGCAAATGGTCGAGGTGTTTCAATGTAATACGCTTGTCGAAATAAAGCGACTGCGCCACGTTGGACGCATTGAAAGCATACATCGAGAAACGGCTCGGATCTGCGGCGTAGTTCATGTGCGAATTCCCGAGGATCAAGATTTCGGCCTTGCCTTCGCGCAAACCGTCGTCCTTTATGGTGTAGCTCGTCTGGGCAAACCGAAGGTATACTTCCGCGCCGATGAACGCGACCAGGAACGGCAGGCTATACAAGCTGAGTTTGATCAAGAATTTTTTCATCAGAATTGGAAATAAATGAATTGTTGTTCGGCACCAGAATAATAAATGACCGCGACAACCAAGACGTAATAGAACGCTGCCCTTACCACGCGCGGCATCGGGAGCTTTGCTATCGCAAATTGCTGTTCGCGGCCCAGCCATTCAATGAGCATGAAGATGGCAACCAACACGGCCAAACCTTTGGGTAACACATAAGGCATCGAAAAAAAGGAACTTGAAAACATCCGTCCGATGTATTCGAATGCGGCCGAGACGTGATCTGCCCGAAAGAAAATCCACGCCAACACGGTAAGCGAGAAAGTGACGCCCATCGCCACGACATCACTAAATGACGGAAGGAATCGTCCTGCGGCTACCGTACCCAAATTGTTGCGGTTGGTATTGAATATGATCGACGGCATGATGTACAAGGCGTTGAGCAAACCCCAAATAATGAATGTCCAATTCGCGCCGTGCCAGAAACCGCTCACCAGAAAAATGATGAAAGTATTCCGGACTTTCATCCATGTGCCGCCTTTGCTGCCGCCGAGCGGAATGTACAAATAATCGCGGAACCAGGTCGAGAGCGAAATGTGCCACCTGCGCCAGAATTCTGCGATGTCACGCGAAAAATACGGGAAGGCGAAATTGCGCAACAAATCTACGCCAAACAGTCTGGCTGTGCCCAGCGCAATGTCTGAATAGCCCGAAAAATCGCCGTAAATCTGGAAGGCAAAAAGCACCGCGGCTACCGCCAATGAACTTCCTGAGCGATCGTCAGGAAATTCGAAAACCTTGTTTACGATGATCGCGCATTGGTCTGCAATGACGACTTTCTTGAACAAACCCCACAAGATTTGACGCAAACCATCAACCGCTCGGGCATAGTCAAATTGCCGCGGTTTCTTAATCTGTGGCAACAAATGCGTCGCCCGTTCGATTGGCCCCGCCACGAGCAACGGAAAAAAACTCACGAATACCGAGTAATCCACGACATTGCGCTCGGGTTTGATGCGGTCGTAATAAATATCGATGACGTACGACAAGCCGTGGAAAGTATAAAATGAAATCCCGACGGGCAGAATTACTTTAATTGTATAGGGATTCACCGTCCAGCCAACATGCGAAGCAGCCTCGGCAAACGAATTGATGAAGAAATTGTAGTATTTGAATACGCTCAGAAAACCAAGGTTGACAATGATGCTCAGCCAAAACCAAAACTTCTTGGCCGATCTGGACTGGGCATCGTACATCCGAAGCCCGGTATAATAGTCGAGCATCGTTGAGAAAATCAACAAGAAGAGAAAACGCCAATCCCAACAGGCATAAAAAAAGTAACTCGACACCAAAAGCAACACGTTTTGGGCTTTCAAGCTTCCGCGCAACACAAACCAATACAATACAAAAACGACCGGTAAGAAAAGTGCGAAACCCAGCGAATTAAATAACATGGCGTCATTTGGTTAAGGCCGTGAAATTATACAACAGCCCCGAAGTTTAAAACTTTTAGCCCGATTTATTTAAAATTGCGGGCGGGCGTTTTTCATTTAATGGACTATCTTTGCCGCGCAACAAACACCCTGATGAAAGATTTACTCCACAAATTCGAAAATAAACAACCCGAAATCGTATTCCATTGGAAAGACACCGAAACCGACGCCGAAGGCTGGACGGTAATCAACTCACTGCGCGGCGGCGCGGCTGGTGGCGGAACCCGCATGCGAAAAGGGCTCGACATGAATGAAGTGCTGTCGTTGGCCAAGACGATGGAAGTAAAATTTACCGTGTCTGGGCCAGCGATTGGCGGCGCGAAATCAGGCATCAACTTCGATCCGGCCGACCCGCGCAAGCAAGACGTGTTGCGCCGTTGGTATAAAGCCGTTTCGCCATTGTTGAAAAGCTATTACGGAACGGGCGGCGATTTGAATGTCGATGAAATCCATGAAGTCATCCCGATGACCGAGGAATGTGGCGTGTGGCATCCGCAAGAAGGCGTGTTCAATGGGCATTTCCGCCCAACGGAAGCCGACAAGATCAACCGCATCGGGCAATTGCGTCAGGGCGTTGTAAAAGTGATTGAAAACCCAGCGTTTTCCCCGGACGTGTTGCGCAAATACACCGTGGCCGACATGATTACCGGTTATGGTGTGGCCGAAGCGGTGCGTCATTTCTACCGGATTTACGGCGGCGAAGTCACCGGCAAGCGTGCGATTGTGCAAGGATTTGGAAATGTCGGATCGGCGGCGGCATTCTATTTGGCGGAAATGGGCGTGAAAATCGTAGGCATCATTGACCGCGACGGCGGACTGATCAATGAGACCGGTTTCAGTTTCGAGGAAATCAGGACATTATTCCTTAATAAAGACGGAAACAAACTGGTTTCCGGCCAGATGATTCCGTTTGCGCAGCTCAACGAAAAAATATGGACCATCGGTGCCGAGATCTTTACGCCGTGCGCTGCCTCCAGATTGGTTACGAAGGAACAGGTCGATGCGATGATCAGCGCAGGACTGGAAGTGATTTCGTGCGGGGCGAATGTACCGTTTGCCGACAAGGAAATCTTCTTCGGCCCAATCATGGAACACACCGACCGCAAAATATCGCTCATCCCGGACTTCATCTCAAACTGCGGTATGGCGCGTGTTTTCGCGTATTTCATGGAGCGCAAAGTCCCGATGACCGACGAGGCGATTTTCTCGGACACGTCCAACACCATCAAACGCGCGATTGAAAAGGTTCACGAAATCAACAATTCGAGGACAAACCTAAGCGCGGCGGCCTTTGAGATTGCCCTGAAGCTGTTGGTAAAATAATCCGGACACATAATTATTCGGCGCGAAAGCCGTTATATTTGCGGAAACCCGACCCCAAAATCATGGGCACAAGACTTAAAACCGTTTTGCTATGGCAGTTTTAACCACCGACGCAGAAAGAAAATCGCTCCTTTTTACGGCCATCACTTTCGTATGGGTGTTGATTTTGTTGTTGATTTTTCACTTGAAGAACGACGCGACCATCATCCAACAATTGGAAGGCGGTGGCGGTGGCGGTGGCGACATTGCGGTGAACTTTGGCGACAGCGATGTGGGCATGGGCGATAATTTCGAATCGAAGGAAAGCGTACGCCAAGCGCCGGAACCTGTCGTGGCCAAACCCGCGGAAGCCAGCGAAATCCTGACCGACGAAAGCGATAACGCACCCGCGATTGCCGACATCAAGAAGCCCATCGAGAAACCGAAAAAACCGGAAACCAAACCTTTGGAAACACCGGTTCCTAAAAAACCAACACCCGCCAAATCAACCCAAAGCGCGCTCGACGATTTGCTGCGTGGCACAGACCAATCGGGTGACGGTTCAGACAAAGTGGGCGGCAACAAAGGCAAAGCGTATGGCAGCACCGGCAACCGTGGCTATGACGGTGGCGGCGGCTCGGGCGGCGGAACAGGCGGCGGCGACGGCAGCGGCAACGGAACGGGTCAAGGTCCGGGAAGTGGCAGCGGTTCTGGTGGCGGTTCGGGAAGCGGACGCGGCACCGGCGTCGGCAACTACAACCTGGCCGGACGCAAGGTCATCAGCAAACCGCAACCGAGATACGAATGCAATGAACAAGGTAAAGTCGTCGTACAGATTACCGTAAATGCAGCCGGGAAAGTGATTGCTGCTGCACCGGGTTACCGTGGCACGACAAATCCTGCGTCATGTCTCGCACAACAGGCTAAAGCGGCTGCGATGAACACGACATTTGACGCCAATCCGAACGGCTCCGGAAACCAAACGGGCACCATCATATACAACTTCAGGCTTACAGACTGATGACCTATTCCGAAACGGTGGAATGGATGTTCCGGCAACTGCCCATGTACCAACACCAAGGCGCATCGGCCTATAAAAAAGACCTGACGAATACCTTAGTATTAGCGGATTATCTCGGGCATCCGGAGCGCAACATCAAATGCATCCACGTAGCCGGCACAAACGGTAAAGGCTCGACCTCACACATGTTGGCGTCGGTGCTCATGGAAGCCGGCTACAAAACCGGGCTTTACACTTCGCCACATTTAAAGGATTTCCGCGAGCGCATCAAGATTGACGGACGCGACATCCCGGAGCAATTCATCGTTGATTTTATCGACAAACACAAGGCATTTTTTGAACAGCACCAACTCAGTTTCTTTGAAATGACCGTTGGGCTGGCGTTCGACTATTTCGCGACAGAAAAGGTTGACGTAGCGATCATCGAGACCGGTTTGGGCGGCAGGCTTGATTCGACAAATATCATCACGCCGCTGTTGTCGGTCATCACCAACATCGGCTTTGACCACATGCAATTCCTCGGCAGCACATTGGAACTGATCGCTGCCGAGAAAGCCGGCATCATCAAACCAAATATTCCGGTGGTCATCGGCGAATATCTGGAAGAAACCAAACCGGTGTTCCTGAACAAAGCCGCCGAAACGAAGTCTGATATTTACTTCGCCAGTGATTTGGTGACCGAAGATTTCAGTTCCGATCTTTTGGGCGATTATCAAATCCACAACAAAAAGACTGTCGTCCAAGCCATTCGCGTGTTGCAGGAGCGGCAGCTTTTTGACATCGGCAACGAACATCTTGCCGATGGACTGAGACGCGTGGTACAAAATACCGGATTGCGCGGGCGGTGGCAGCAGCTCCAATACTACCCGACCGTGATTGCCGATACCGCGCACAACAGCCACGGGCTTAAAATCGTCATGAACCAGTTGGCAAAACACAAATACGACAAATTGCATATTGTGCTGGGTGTCGTAAACGACAAAGACCTCGACGACATTTTGCCTTTGTTCCCGAAAAATGCGGCCTATTACTTCTGCAGGCCAAATATCCCTCGCGGACTGGATGCAGAAATTCTGAAAACCGTTTCTGCAGACTACAACCTACACGGAGAAATATATCCGTCAGTGTCAGCCGCTTATGATGCCGCACGCACAAACGCCACAAAAAACGACTTCATATACATCGGCGGCAGCACGTTTGTGGTCGCAGAAATTTTATAATTTTTCCCGTTTTTATTTGGAGTTCCCAAAAACTGGCTTATATTTGCACTCGCATTCGGGCGATTAGCTCAGCTGGTTCAGAGCACCTCGTTTACACCGAGGGGGTCGGGGGTTCGAACCCCTCATCGCCCACAAGTTTAAAAACAAAGACTTTCAGAAATGAAGGTCTTTTTTGTTTTATGGCTTTCTGTAAAGGGATTGGGAAGCATTCTTGGCTTTCTTCTATTCTATCTCAATTTTCAATCTTCACTATTGTATGCCTGAAAAAAGGCTACCAATTAGGCTACATGAATTTTTAATTAGGCTACATTGTATTTCTCAAACTATCCAAAAATTAAATCACAATGAATGACAACATCTTTAAAATCCTGTTTGTGATTTCAGGCACCAGGAAAAATAGAAATGGATTATCCCCAATCCTTTGTAGAATTACCTACTTAGGACAAAGAAAACCATTTGCTACAGGGTTGTTCATCAATCCAAAGAACTGGTACAGCAAATTGCAGTTAGCAAAGCCACCAACTGAAGAACATACTTTCATCAACAAAGAACTAAGCCTGATTACAAATAAAGTGAATCAGGCTTTTTTGTTTCTACAGGTTCAGGGGCTTGGTTTTGATGTCAGGGACATTTATAACCAGTATGCAGGTGTAAAACTGGATAAGGACAGGACAATACTTGATGTTTTCCAATACCATATTCAAAAGCAGGAAAAGCTGATTGGAATAGAATCTACCAAAGTATCTGTGGCAAAGTTTTACCAGACTAGGAATCACGTCAAATCATTTCTCTGGACGACTTATCAAAGGAGGGATTTTGAATTGAAGAAGCTCAAAGCATCATTCATTAGTGATTTTGAGTTCTACCTGAAATCTGAGAAGAAGTTCAAGCAACATACTTTGTATAAAACCATTCAAAGATTGAGGCAGATGGTGAAACTGGCTATATCATTAGATTATCTGGCCAAAGACCCTTTCATCTTGCACAAGAACCACAAGCCAAAAAAGGAAGTAGTTTATCTGACGCCTGAAGAACTGAGCAAACTTGAAACTCATACATTTTCTCAGCAAAGACTGGAACAGGTCAGGGATATGTTTGTGTTCTGTTGCTATACTGGATTAGCTTACACTGAAATGGCAAATCTGAAGCCATCAAACATCAACAAAGGATTTGATGGTAACCAATGGATTCAGATGCAGAGACAGAAAACCCAAAAAAGTTTCTCCCTTCCCCTACTTCCAAAAGCCAAACTTATTATCGAGAAGTACCAGGACAATCAAAGTCTACTACCTGTAATCAGCAACCAAAGATTTAATTCATACATAAAAGAGGTGGCTGAGATTGTTGGAATTGAAAAGAATTTGACACACCACATCGCCAGAAAGACTTTTGCGACAACTGTGCTACTCTACAACGATGTTCCTATGGAAATTGTTTCGGAACTATTAGGGCATTCCAAAATTTCAATTACCCAAGAGCATTACGCTAAGGTCGTTCAGAAAAAAGTCAGCGAACATATGAGCTTGCTTCAAAAAAAATTGAAGTAGGCTCTTTTATTTCCATTGATTGTTTACCTTTGTAGGCAATCAGTTGGAGGAAATCTGCAAATCCTCAATCTAAACTGGTTTCGAGTTTTCTATATAATAATCGAGTTTTTTAGATTCATTTTGAAGGTGAACTCCTTCAGTTTAACCTATAAATATTCATATTTATGGAAAATTTATTTTTAATTCAGGATGACCAATTGATTGAGGAATTCCGCAAGACAAATCCAACAAAAGAAGACTATGCTGATATTGTTGGTGAAAATGACCCAGAGTTTTTGAGAAAGTACTTTTTGAGACTAAATCCAAGTATGACCGATGAGGACATTGCAATGCATATCTCTTTGGAACCTGAGAGAGCAAAGGAAAGAAACAGGAAAAAGAGATATGAAATTGTAGCGCCTGATGGTTTTGAAGAAATTCAGCTTTATGACCACACTTTAAGTCATTCTGAGAATTTTGAGATGGGTAATGATAAAAAATACATTTTGTTGGAGGTAACCAAAGAAAAAACATTCTCCATCACAAGCTCTCAATCAATTTTACCGACGCCTCAGAGCAAATGTGTGATTGACATTGGAAAAGTAGAGAAACACAGTTCTTTAGAATTTATTCCAATTGATTACGAACCTTTTTTTGGAGTTCGACTAACTTCGTTTATAGGGTATGACAGCAATTTCTTTTCTTGTGATGAAAGAGTGGTGTTTGAATCACTTTTAATCAAGTTTAAAAATTTTAAATTCAAACCATTCCACTGGTCAAAAGAAAAAATTTATGAGGAAGTTGGGGTTAAAAAGGACAGAGCAACTAAAATATTGGAGAAATTTATAGAACTTGGCATAGTCACTAAGGAGGTCAGAAAAACATTTGTAGATAGACCACTTCAGGTAAATTACTTTGACCTGAATGCCGCTGCCATCATAGGTCTTGTTTCGCAAATATTTAAACCCAATGAGGAAAAGAATTATGAACAAATCTTTGCTACATACCTTAGACCAGCCTTGTTCAGACAAAGCTCTTCAAGAATGCAATAGAACCGTTGGAGGAAAACTGTTGCTAGTTATTATCATTAATATAAACCAAAAAAAAACTATTCTCTTTTATTGACTGGTTTTCTCCAATGGAAAACCAAAATTGAAACCAATCTCCACAAGAGGTTGGTTTTTTTATGATGTAAAAGACCAGGAAAGTAAAAGAACTCTAACCACTTAAAGTATATAAAATGCAACTAAGACACTCAGAAAGAAAAAGAGCCAAAATCAAGATGGCTCTACAAGGTTCGGCTGGCTCAGGGAAGACTTACAGTAGTTTGTTGTTGGCTCAAGGGCTGACAAACGGAGATTTCAGCAAAGTAGCCATTATCGATACCGAAAATGGAAGTGCCGACCTCTATGCACACTTGGGGCAGTACAATGTACTGACTCTAAGTCCACCATTTACTCCAGAAATTTATATGAAAGCCATTGATGTTTGTGAAAGGGCAGGCATGGAAGTCATTATTATTGACAGTATTTCCCATTGTTGGGATTACTTGCTTGATTATCATTCCTCACTTGCAGGAAACTCCTTTACCAATTGGTCAAAGGTAACTCCCATGCAGAAGACTTTTACTGACAGAATCCTTCAGTGTGATGCCCATGTGATTGCTACCATGAGAACCAAACAGGATTACGTGCTCAATCAAAAAGATGGCAAATATGTTCCTGAAAAAGTTGGGCTGAAAGCTGTGCAGAAAGATGGGCTTGACTACGAGTTTACCATTGTATTTGACCTCGACATCAAACATTTTGCTGTTTCGAGTAAAGATAGGACAGGTTCGTTCATGGATAAACCAGAATTCAGAATAAGCCCTGCCACGGGTCAGAAGATTTTGAATTGGTGCAACTCAGGAACTAATCTTCAGGAAGCACGAGCAAAAATCAAGGAAGCCAAGAACTTGGAACAGTTGAAGATGCTCTATAGCCAATACAGCATTTGGAGAGAGCTTCTGGAATATGATTTCAAAATCCAGAAGGACACCATTACCTCAAATGAAATATTGTTAAACCCTAAAGCATTCAGTACAAATGGAAGCACTACACACGATTGAATCTAAAATGAACGTTGACTTGAAGTTACAACCAGTTAGAGAAGCACATTTATCCCAAGATAATGCTGTTATTCCAATTAAACGTACTCCACAACAGGGTAGCAATGCCCAAGCGCCTGCACTTGTATTCCAAGACAAACCATTCATTGAGGCCAATACTCAGGAAATAAGGTTACACAATCTGACCAATGAATGTGTGATTCCAGTTTTCAGCAAGGACAATGAAAGAACTATTGCACATCAGGAATTTATAGAAATTGCTCAGGATTGTATCTCAAAAGCATTTCCAAAGCAGAGCATTTCACTTCCTGAAATCAGGGTGAGCCACCAAATCAAGGGCAGGACACCAGAAGCCATACATAAGAATGCCAAAGACCTGTTGGACAGCGAAAGAACACAATATTTTGAAAGGATGGCATTTATCATTCGTGTTCCTGGTATTCAGGAATCAATAAATGGAAATGAGCTTGCCTTAACTATTGGCGGGGTCAGAAGCTACAATCAGGAAAACCTGTACAACAAGAAATCTTTGGAAAGGTTCAAGTTCTTTATAGGCTTCCAAAACAAGGTTTGTTGCAACCTCTGTATCTGGAGTGATGGCTTGGTGGATGATATGAGAGTTGCTTCTTATCAGGAATTGCAAAGCAAGATTTCATCTGTAATCTACAGCTATGAAGCTGAAAAGCACCTGGAACAGATGAAAATGCTGACTGCGCATTCCCTGACTGAAAAACAGTTTGCTCAAATGGTGGGCAGGGCAAGGATGTATCAGCATTTACCTAAAGCTGAAAAATCTGCTATTCCTGGTCTATCATTTACAGATGGACACTTAAACACAGTTGTAAAGGATTATTATGAAGATGCTGATTTCAGTAGAACTAATACTGGGGATGTGAACTTATGGAATGTGTACAACCTCTTTACACAGGCCAACAAATCCAGTTACATTGATACTTTCCTTGATAGGAATGTGAATGCTTTTGATTTTACTAAAGGCATTCAGAAGGCACTGATTGGTAGTGGAGACTACCATTGGTTTTTGAGTTGAGAAATCCAACCCCTGCAATATGGGGTTGGTCTTCTTATAAGGAAATAGGTTCAAAGAAATGATTACCAAGCCCAAAAGGCACAAGTCCCTTATGTTGCAATCTTCCTATGATAATTGCTGGATGAATTCCAAACTTTTCAGCATAATGAACAACATCATCACTATCTAGGTCGTGATTTGATAAGATTTCTCTTTCCTCTTTCTCAGTTAAAAGTACATTGGCTGAAAAGGTATTAGCTTCATTTTCATATTCCTGGTTTTCACCATCATAATCAATGTTCTCAATTGATATATATTTCTTTCCATGTAAAAGGATGTGACCAATCTCATGAAAGAATGTAAACCAGAAAATGTCATTCCTTCTATATCTGCCACTCATTTGAACTAATGGAGTATCACTTATCCATCTTGTAGAACCATGAATAGGAGCTTTGGGTAAGCAAGGTGTATGAACTACTTTTACACCCACATTTGCACAAACCTCCTGTAACCTGTCAAAGAAATCAGCAGGATTTTCTGCCATAATTCTCTTTAATGTAGGTATTGCTTCTTTAAGGCCAGACTTGTCAAATTCTTTTACTTCAATTTCATTAGCCTGTATTTCTCCCCTTCTTAACCAGGCTGCAATTGCACCTGAGTTTTCATTATTCTTTAGGGAAATCCTGAAGTTTACAAGGAGTTTTTGATTATGGTAAAAGTCATAATACCCTTTGGATGAAGAAACTCCAAAAAACTCAAATAGATTGACCACTTTTTCTTCTTTTTTTGAAGTGGTTTCCACCCAATTAAACTTTGCCATTTGAGGATATGGAAATGATTTAGCCCATTCCAATCCTTCTTCAATTGTTTTTTGATAATCCAATCTTGCTAAATACTCATCATAAGTTTTTTGCCTGTTCAACCAAAACTGACCAGGAACTTTCAAAACTTGTTCAAAAAGTATTGCCATTTCAGGGGTTATACTGCTCTTTCCATTAAGAACATCAGAAATGGTTTTCTCAGGCTTCCCAGTTCTTACTGCAAGCTCTTTAGAACCCATTTCCCTTTCTTCAAGAATATCTTGCAGGGTCAAACCTGGATGTGAAACTGATTGTGGATAGTATTGGTTTAAAGGTGCCATGTGTGGTTAGTTAGTGGTAATCTTCTATCTCGATTATCTCAATACCCTTGATTTCAGCCCAAATATATTTGCCATCACCATCTGTGGGAATTGGCCTTTCATGTGGAGTAAAAATAAGCCTGTAGGGATGAACCAAGTCACATGCCCATTTTCCTTTTCTATTTGCTTTAAGCTCATGAAATCTTCCAGGTAAATATCTTACATCTTCCAATGAGGCAGCAGCTTGTAAATCATCAAGCCTTCTCTTATACAAGTCTGCACATCTTTGACCCAGCTTCTTAACAGCCAGTCTATCATCATTTGCATACTTCCTCAGGTTGCTATCTTCAAATGTAATTTCCATGCAAATATATACATATTTTTAATTAACACTACCTGTTAATTAAAATTTTAGCAAAGGTTTGTATTTTTGAGACACTATTGCCTGAAACTTATACACATCTAAGCCGAGTTATAAACAACCCCAGTCGTCAATTATTCTCAAAATCAGTTATGCTCACTAACTTTCCTAATCTATACATAGGCCCCGTAAACTGAAGTGCTGTTGGCAAAACTCCTTCATAAGCCACATCCAAATAACTCCCATCCACATTGTTTAACCTACAATAGTTTTGCCTCACCATATCAAGGACTTGGGCTCTGAATGTATTCTCATCATTATTGACAACATTATTAGTTACCCAAGTTTCAGTTATAAAACCTTCTTCATTAACTACCAGAGATAACGATGATTTAAAAATCTCATCATGAAGTAGTTGCTGGGCGAACAAATCTTCTATATGTAATCTTACTTTCATAAATAACAATTATAATTTCTTTACCACCTCAATAATACTCTTTGCATTATAGCATCCCTCAACTTCTTTAGTCTGGAAAACCATAAAGTACTTAAAACTATCCCCTGCTTTCTGAGCCCAGAGCTTACCTAACCAGTTCTTTTCCCTACTATCATCATTATCTCTGTCATCGCCTTTGGTTTCGATGAGGATGATGTTTCCTTTTTCAGTATGCAAAATGAAGTCTGGATAATGGTTGGCATCATAACCATTAATAAAGAAGCCTTTGCCTCTGGTGAAGTTTCTGTGCCAGAACTGGATGTTTTCCAATGAAGCAATATCCATAATCATGCTCTGCTCAAAACCATTCATCTTATCTTCAAGTTCATACAAACTTTTAGAAATAGGTGTACTAGGGTCAAATGGAGTTATAGTATCTGGAAGGCCAAAATTGCCTTTAATGAATATGCTATTAGAGTCCAAGTGCTTCTTGAACTCTTCTTTTGCATAGGCAGATGACAAGGAATTTATCTTATTCTTGATTTTCTGAATGTAGATGAAATCATTGTTCACTATATCCCTAACCTGGTCAGGAGAAAGAGCTTCAAAAACCCTTGCTACATATTTGGTCAGGTCTTGCTCAGGGATTGGGGTCATATCACCCAGCTTGCTTACAATATGCTTACTTATATCATTGATTTGCCTATCCTGTGGTTTGGTTAAAATAGTTTCAACCAGAATAGCTTTAGCTTTCTCAGTAATCTTATTGGCTGCTGCTGTTCCTTTGTTGGTGTCAAAATCTACCCTATATATCTCAGCAGAAATTTCATCAAAAGGGATTGCTGTATCACATTGAAGCAACTTGAAGTCTTTGAGCAGACTGTTTTTAGATACAAGTTTCTCATAAACTGCCAGTTCCTCAAACAAAACACCACCTGAATATTCTCCTTCTTCTTTCAGAAAGAACTGTGGTAGCAAAATCTGTGAAGCGACTTTCTTAAACCTTCCCTCTATTGGGTATTTCTTGGGTGTTTTATTCATAAGCTCAGATAAGTATGTAGTATTGTCATCAATATCTGTGTTGCTGATTTTTTGTTCAAAGGCTTTACCTTCTTGCTCTGCTTTTGAGGTAATCTCAGCGATAACTGAATTTGTCATTCCTTGCTGATAACTTTCAAGGGTTGTGTTTTGGGTTGGGTCAAAATCTATAGCAGCTACATTGAATTCATCATCTGACTGAGTTTCTTTTTTGGGTTCATCACCAAAAAGTTCATCTTGCAGAATTTCATTAACTGTCTTTGGTTGTTCTGGTTGCTCATGGGCATAGTAATCATCTTTACTAAATCCTGCATCCTGTAATCCTTTGACAATGTTATCCAATGTTTCTCTGAACTTGGCTGATGCTGTCAGCACATAAGACATGTTCAGCAAAGTCTGCTCATGCTTGGTAACATAAGGCTGTCTAAGAACCCTGCCCAATATCTGCTCCACATCTACAGCAGAAGATTTATCAGCCAATGAAGCCAGAATGTAGGCATTTGGGCAATCCCATCCTTCTTTCAGGGCATTGATGGTAATGATGTATCTGACTTGGCAACCTCTGGACATAAGATTAACTCCTTTGAGTTCATCCAGTCCACTTACCTTAATCTTTATCTGTTCTTCTGGTATTTTGAGCTTGACAAGTTGTTCCTTTATCTTCTGATAAGTAGTGTTGTCCTTGCCCTTGATGTTGGATTGGGCTTGGAACAGAATGATTGGTCTGATGTATTTTCCAGTTACCTTTTCTTCTTCCAAAGCCAAAAGCTCCAACTGCCTTTGCAAGTGCAGGGCACTACTGATTACTTCTTCTTTCTTATGATGATTGTACACCACAACTGGAAGTTTAACCATGTGTTCTTGCTTCAGCTTTAAAGCACTTACAAAGCTGATGATGTTACTGTTTGCCTTTGGAGTTGCAGTCAAATCCAACACCAGTGATGGATTCAGGTTTTTGAGCATCTCCACACTCAAATCACTTTCAGCATTATGGCTTTCATCTACAACCACAATAGGATTGAGGCTTCTTATGACATTGATTAGAGCAGTTTCATCTGTTCCCTCAATGACCAAATCCTTGTCCAATATGGTTTCCCTGAAAGCTTCCAAAGCGCCATTTTCCTGAAATATCTTTCTATCCTCTTTCTTGGCCTTGTCAATCCTGAGACTGCTGAAGTTGAGCACAAAGATGTTCAGCTGCTCTGTAGCTGATGTAGGATTGAAGTTTGCTCCCTGAAGCAACTGGTCTTTCTGATACACCTCTACCTTATGCCCAAACAAACTGTTGAGCTTTTCCCTGTATGGATGGTTTGGGTCAGATAAGTTGTTGTAAGTCTGCTGTAATAGATTTGACCAGGGCACTAACCAAACAACTGCTTTGGCATTTCCCTGATTGAAATACTTATTGATGGTATAAAGTGCATTACAGGCAATGAAAGTTTTACCTCCTGCTGTAGGCACTTTGACAGCCACATGGATGCTTCCTGGAATGTTGTCCTTGTATGGCCTCATCCCTGTTTGGGTCAAAGAGTTGTACTCCTGACCCAGTTTGTCTTTCCAGTAATTATTGAATGCCTGGGCTGGAGCATTATATTGTTGGAGATAGGAAAGATAATTTTCCAAATCCCTAATCACATCTTGTTGGTAAGGTTTTAGCTCCATTCTTAAAATCGTGTAATATCACGAGGTATTTTCTTGAACACTATATGGTATTTCTGCATTAAGGCTTCATCCAAAAGGCAGTTGTCAGCATAGATGATGTATTGGTCAGCTTTAGTCTTTACTTTTCTCAAAAAACTTTCATCAAGGGTTGTCCCAGAATCCTTGTCATAAAAAAAGTAATAAGCTGTGCCCTCTTTCTTACCTAATAAATAAGGTTCAGTTTGTGGTTCATATTTAGTTCTGGTTTCTGTGAACCAGACATATTCATTAATCTTGTCAATTCCAATGTTTTCATTCAGGAAACCATCTTCAAGAAATACAGTTTCTCCCAGAGTATAGTAGCTGAAATTACCACCTGTGCCTTCAACTGCTTTACTATTTTCTCCATATCCATTGATTACCCTTTTGACTCTTTCAGCAGTAATGGTGTCTGCATATTCTTCCATTTCAATCAGGATGAACTTTCTGTTGCCACCATCAGCTTTATTCAAGTTCAGAACTGCATGAGCAGTTGTGCCTGAACCTGCAAAAGAATCAAGTATAATTTCTCCAGGATTAACATATAAGTGAAGTATGCGCTCAATTAACCTTGAAGGCTTTGGAGTATCAAACAATGATGCTGAGTCAAATATTGAATTGATTTCCTGTTTACCTTCTTGGTTGTGTCCAACTTCTTCATTTGTCCACCATGTCCAAGATGCCACTCCTTCCCTTTCTGCCAGATAAGTCTTTCTACGAGGTACACCATCTCCATTTTTGCCATACCACATTCTACCTTCTTCATGGGCTTTAAGAAAAACTGATTCAATATTTTTCCAACATCTACTTTCAGGTGGAGAATACTTTTTCCCACTTGGGGTTGTTATCTCATACATCTGATTTGGTCTAAATCCTTGAGCAGTAAAGTCTGAAGATACCCAAGCTCCTCTTGGGTCATTATCTGGATTTTTGAAAGATGCAGTCTGCTTTTTTGTTAATGGTAGTTTATTTAAGTTCCTTCTGAAGTTTTCCCACTTCTTGCTGTAAATAATAATATGCTCATGGCCAGCTCCAATTGTAGCCCTATCATCTGGAGATGTTCTTTTTTGCCAGACAACATTTGCTACAAAATTTGGCTTTCCAAATATTTCATCCAAAATCAAACATAAATAATGCACTTCCATATCATCAATGGATATAAAAATTGCACCATCATCATTCAAGAGCTTGGAAAGTAACTTAATCCTGGGGTACATCATACACAACCATTTGTCATGACGACTTAAATCTTCCCCCTCTTTGCCAACAACCTCATGAAGCCATTTTTTAATCTTTGGGTCATTAACATTGTCATTATACACCCAACCTTCATTTCCAGTATTATATGGTGGGTCAATGTAAATACACTTTATCTTGCCTTCATATTCAGGCAACAGGCTTTTTAGTGCTTCAAGGTTATCTCCATGAATGATTTTGTTTTCACTTGAACCTTCATCATTATTGAAAGTGTACTGTTTGTCTAAAATTCTATAGGGAACATCTTGATGATGGTTGATGACTTTTTCTTTACCTATCCAGTGTAATGTTGGCATTTCTAAATTTTATATATGTGGTAAAAATAGGCTTTATAGTTGGCTAATTCAAGTTCACTTTTTCACCGATTAAGATAGTATTAAACTCAAATTTATCTCTAATCTCTTTGGCAATTACATTATTGGGCTTTAGCACAGCGTCTTCAAACAAACTGATATAAGCTAATTTGCATTTCTTACCCAAATCATTGTACCAGAATCTACCAAAATGGCTATCAGTCTGATTGATTTTTGGATACAGCAAAATGCTCTTTTCTGCTTCCCAATGAAGATTATAAGTAAACATTTGCTTCAAATCATCATCAGAAGGTTTGTTGTTTTCTACAATTTTCCACTTTGTATCAATGACTATGGTTTCAGTTCCCCTATACACAATATCAGGTCTGATTTTTTTATATTCCCAAAACTTCTCCGAGTTTTGATAGGAAACAGAATGACCTTCTGGTTTGTGCTTGTTTAATATTCTGAAAACATACTCTTCCCAGAGTTGATTCATGTCAAACAATAAAGTCAACATATTTTGATTACCAGAATTTAAATTGGGAGAATAGTTCAGGATAATCATCTTGGAGATTTCTACTGCTTTCTGGTAAGGCAATACTTTTCTATTGAAATCGATTTTGGTAAAATGTGTCTGGGTTATACTGACCTCTTTAAAATCCTGAAACTCAAAAATCACCCTGTTCAGCCTATCTGTCAACTCCATACCTACAAGTTCTTTCATCAGCATCAAAGCCTTAAAAATGATTTGGTGTACCAGATGGTCTTTGTCATAAACTTGATGCTCACAAAAAAACCTCTCTTTATGGATGATGTTCTTTAAGTTTTTTGAAAAAACCAATTTACCTTTCAGTGCCAATTGGTTACTTTGAACTCTCCTGTACTTCTTGATTAGACCTTTGTTTATCAATCCTTCAACTTCATCCAAGAACATTTCAAAGTAAATATCCAAGATAGAGTTTTGTCTTTTTTTGAGATTGGCTTCTGAAACTTTGTCAATATCAATGTGTTTGCACACTTTGAGCATGTTCAACAATACAGACTGCCATTTACTTTTATCAGGTATTGAATGATTATCAGCCTTTGGTAAAATCTCAATTGTTAAACCACCAATCTGTATCACTCCAACATAGCTATTGAATAAAATTCCTTTATGTATAATAGTGTAGTACCTGTTGTGATTCTTTTCATTGAATTGTACCAATGCATCAAAATGACTTTTCTTAAAGTCTGAACTTTCATCATACTTAAGTTTATGATGTTCAAAAACCTGTATAAAATTCTTTTTACTCATATATGGATGTGAAAGTTCTGGCAGTCCAACTATCTACTGATGTGAATTCATATATTATTTTATCAGAGAAAGAGCTTGTATCACCATCCTCGCCATACTTAAAGTTGGCAGGAAATTTTGCTGATACAGATTTTTGTTTGATAAACTCACCTCCCAACACTAATCCAATTTTTCCAAAGTCTCCAAAGAAATACTCTTCTAGTAGAGGGATAATGTTATCCTTGAAAACCAAAGTCAATTCTTCAAACGACTTGACCTTTATAAAGAAGGAATGGCCTATTTGGTGGTCTTTATCTATTAAGAGTTCTATTCTTTGATTAATGGCTTCAAGAACAGAGGCCAGGTTTATTTCTGCACCATCTGAATGTTTTATTATTGCTTGGGATTGATGCTCTGTAAGCAAAATTTTAGGGTCAGGCTGCATTTCAATAAAAGCGAATCTTCTTCTTAGTGCTGTGTCTAATGCTTCAACACTTCTGTCAGCTGAATTCATTGTGCCTATGATGTAGAGGTTATCTGGGACTGAAAATTTCTTGTTGGAATAGGGAAGTTCTACTTCAATGTATTCTGGATTAATTTCTTTAATTCCTTTCCTCTTATCATTTTCTATGAGAGTTATCAATTCTCCGAATATAGAGGACACATTTCCCCTATTAATTTCATCAATAATCAAAACATATCTTTTATAATCCTGGTCATTTGCAGGAACATTGAAATACTCCACAAATGATTCTAACTTAATATCTTCATTGTAGAACTGATAAATAGATTGTTGGGAAATACCTTTGTTAATAAACAAATCTGGTGAAGCATCCATGTTTGTTGCCAACCATCTGACTTTTCTAAAGTGGAAGACATCAAACTCTTTTGAATCATCATAGAAATAGTCAGATTCAATAATTCCAACAGCATCAATAATTTTGTTCCCCTTTGAAATAATTACAACATCTCCAATCTGCATGTTCTGAAACGAGTACACAGCCTGTATAACAAATCTGCTATCTTCAATCAATTTTGGAAACTGCTCTTTAAAAGCTTCCCTGAAATCTCTCCAATCTTTAATTGAGGCTAAATGGCTGAAATCATTTTCACCTCCCCAGCCAAGAAAAATTAAATTGTTTTCAATACTCCACTGGTGAATATCTAATCTTTGCTTCCCGCCCAAACTCATTTTGAAGAAACGCTTGTTTTGAAAATCAATAATTTGGGATGTTTCTACTTTGCCAGATATACCTTTAGCTGAGTTACAAAGTCTTTTAAAAATCCCATCCTTGATTTCATACTCTAAATTCCCATTTTTCAGGCTTTCTTCATCTTCTGGTTCTTGTAATACTGGTTTAATGCCTTCGATGAAATCTTCATAGCTTACACTCTGATGAAAAGTTGTAAAATTTATTTGCCCAATAGAATAGAGGTCATCATATCTTTCAAGTATAAATTCCCTGTCTGCCTCATCATAATTGAGATTATCAATAATTTCTACTGCCATTTTTTTGGTGAAATAGGTTTTACCAGTACCAGGAGCACCAAAAAGTATTTGATTGAGAGGCTGCTTTATAAGTTCATTTGATGCTTTTATTTTGTAAAACACGCTCTTAATGTCTTGTAATTGCTCATTATTTTTTTGTGGTTCAATCTGAAAGAATTTTAATGCCCCTGGAGCTGAATTGATTTTGACTGAAAAACTTTCAAAATCAGTATTCCATTTAACTCTTAAATCAATTCCATTTTTTGGATTGTCAATTACAGTCCCAATTGCTCCAACCTTGATGTTTTCAGGATTTTTCTTCTCCCGATAATACATAGCTAGTTGTGACCCTTTGCTGAAAGTATTGAGATAATTTTTAGAAATTTCAGTATAACCAGACCAATAATTGTTCTTTATGAAATCATCATACTCTTTTGATTGAGAAAAGGTAACCAAGGCATAGTTCCTAAATAGATTTATTCCTGTCTTGTCTTTGATTTGAGTTAGAATAAATGTGTAGTAATGCTCATAAAGATTATCCCAACTATCTCCTATAGGAGCGTGAAATGATAATTGGTAAACATCTGAGAGTTCAACACATTCATAAATATGCTTATCAAAATACCCTTGTGAAAGCACTTCATCTGACAATTGTTCTAAATCTTCAGCAATATCTGAACTCAACCTGTTCTTCATCAGCCAATTTACAAACAGTTGCTTTTGTGAAGTTAGACCCTTAATTCCTTTTCTGTGCTCATCAAATAATCTCCACAATCTATGAGCATAAGTGAAATATTCCTCTTGTGAGGGTTTCTGCTCCATCAAATATTGTTGTAACTCAGAGGTTTTTGCTTTTTTCTTTTTTGGAAAACCTAGTTCTTCAGCAACATATTTTACACCCTCATATTTAAAGATGTTAACCAAATTGTACTCACCATATAAAAAGGCTATTTTCCACTTGTAGGCAAATCCCAAATCAAGCGAGTCAATTTTATCTAATCTATTTTGTTTAGAAAATTTGATAATGTCTATTATAATGGACTTGACTGTATCAAAAGCTTCCTCCTTTGACTCTCCATATTTTTTAAACCAAGCATACTCTCCATCTGTAACTCTATTAATGGCATCAACCTCTTTTTCAATATCACTCCTTCTGTAAATACCAAATTTGTATGCTGAACCTCCCCAAATACTTCCTAAGTCAGTTGTTTTACTTTCCAACCAATAACAAAATGAGTTCTCTCTCTCAAGATTCGTATACTGGTCAAGTGACATCTCCTTAACCTTGTCTTCACTCCAAACTTTTAAAAATTCCTGTTTTAAGTTGTCTAACTCTTGCACTGTATCTTTTCTGGTTTAACTGTTGCATCCAGGCTGAAAACCTGAAAAAAAATTTTTTTTTTTTAAAATTTCCAAAGTGTGAATCTCCCTATTGAAACCCACCCCCTCTTATTCCTGACAAAACATCCCCTACCTAACTTTAGGCAGATAGATTCTTTGCCAGAGCTAAAATAATTGTTTTTGTTTTTCTGGTACTTGAAAAGCTAAGCTCTGCTTTCAGAGTTCTCTACTCCAATCAACTTTCTTTGAATTCAAGCACTTGAAAATCTGACCTTCCTCGCATCTCCTGGTGCTCTTCCAATCTCCAAGGAGTGCAAGCTGAATTATTATGGTGTGGATTAAGCTCAACCTTCAATTCCTCTACTTGGCCCCGCCACCCTAAAAACCCCCACTCATGCTGAGCAATGATAGTCATTGTGCTAAGTCAGTCATAGTCAAAATCCTTCAAGGTGATAGCTGTAAGGAATTACACAGACAGACTTCGCAAACTCAATTCAAAACTCAAAAAAAATGGTAACGATTATCAATTACAAAGAAAGACAAAAAGAGGATGGAACTTCACTTTTTGTCCTTGAACTTCAGGGTGGTATTGAAATGGTTCAGAGCAAGGCTACTGGAAATTTCTATGCCACAGCCAAGAAAGCCAACCTGCCATCAACCTTTGATGAGCTGACCTGTAAGGCTCTCATTGGAACCCAGATGCCAGGGGCAATTGAAAAAGTGGAGTGTGAACCCTATGAGTACACCATCCAGAGCACAGGGGAAATCATTACCCTTGCCCACAGGTACAGCTATGTTCAGGAGAGCAAACCTGCTGTTCAACCTGTCAATGAGAGCTTCAGACCCAATATGGAAGCATTCTCCAAGAATGGCAAGTATGAAATGGCTCATGCCTAAACCTGTTGAGGCCTGTTTGTCCTGATGGATGAACAGGCCTTTTCTTCTTTTTTAATTTATTTTACCATGGATGTAGCAGAAATCAAAGTATCATACTCAACCAATCACAGCCAGAGTGTAGTGTTGAACAACAGTAGAAGCACTTACAATCTTATTCTGTCCAATTGGGATAAGGATATTATCGAGTTTCAGGAAGAAAGCAAGGTTATTATGGTCAACAGGGCTAATAACCTTTTGGGGATTTTCCCACTTTCCAAAGGTGGTATGACTGGAACTGTAGTTGATGTTAGGATTATCCTGAGTGTTGCCCTTAAATGCCATGCTTCAGGAATCTTTTTAGTCCATAATCATCCCAGTGGGAACTTGAAGCCAAGTGAAGCTGATAAGCAAATTACCAGGAAACTAAAGGAAGCCTGCAATCTCTTGGACATTACACTGATTGACCATTTAATCATTACCAAGAGTGATTACTACAGTTTTGCCGATGAACGCCAGCTCTGAAAATATCCCAAATTTACTGTTGGATTATACAATAGAATAAGGAAACAGTCTGGAACTAGGAGAAGTTCCAGATTCTCCCTACATCTATTTACAAAAGGATAGGTACATCAGTTCCAATTTGGGTTGTTTACAATCAAGAATTCAAACCTGCTATTTCTATTCGCTTTTGACACTTATTTGAATTTAAGTAAATCACAGCAGATAGGTATTAATAGCGAAAATTTTTCAAAACTTGAAGAGTTCCGAGGCTTCAATCTGAAGTTTGGAAGCTATTGTATACAGCAGAAAACTTGAAGGGTTGGTATTTCCCGCTTCAATCCTGTTCATATTAGTCCTTTCAATATCACAAAGGTTGGCAAGCTCAGTTTGGGAGATATTCTTCTGTTCCCTAAGCTGTCTTATCCTATTTCCAAGTGCTATTTGAAATTCCTTTTTGTTCAATTTCTTGGCTAACTGTTAATAGCCAAAAGTTGTCATATTTGATAAATCTATTGTTATCAATAATGATACAGTATATTTGTACTTGATGATGGCCTATTATGGGAAACCATAAAAACACTAAACTCAACAGCAATACCTTTAAAGTTTTATAAATTATGACTATAACAATAATATCACTTTTCTTACTGGCTGGTGTTTTCTATTTGGCCACAAGAAACAAGGAAAAAAAAACTACAAATGGGAAAAAAAACCACAACCCAGATATCAGCAATGAACTGAATTCAATTTTGAAGGAATATTGTGAAGTGGCAAATGACGTAAAGAAGTTGGTAATGGAATCAGCTGGAATGAACAATTTTAGTTTCGCACAAATTGAAAAAGCTGCCATTGCACAAGAATTAAAAATTGCATTCAAGTCAGGGAAATTTTCAAGATTGGTAGAAAGCTATTTAGATGAGAATTTTGATTCTATAGAATATATATCCCAATCTGTTATAAACTTAGGAGGGATTACTTCCCAACTGAGCCCTATGCAGCTGCAATTGCTGAATCTTAAAATCCCATATATTGAAAGTGACTTGCAAAGGGAAATTGTTCAAAATCTGGAAACCAATTTGATTTTGGAAAGTCAGGACATTCAAGAGACTAAGGCATTTATATTGAGATTGATTCTAAAAACTAAAAATCAATTGACCAAGTATTACTTTGATGCTAAATAAACTGAATCAAGCTTATTCTGAACTCCAAAATTTGGTCAATGGTCACAGGTATTCCATTGACCAAATCAACTGGTGGCTTTTGAAATATGGAGATTTGTACAAAGATGTTTCCAAGAATAATAATAAGCTCTGTCAAATATGTCTTGAAGGTTCAGAAGAGAATCTTCCTTATGATTGCATCAGAAAGCCTGATTACTGCACGAAAAGACCTGAACTTGGTTTATTCATAAATTTTTGGGAAGAGTTAGATAAAGCCACCCAACTACATAAACTTGAAAAAAAATGCCAGAGAGCTTTTGATGAATATTGTAATCTTATTTGTCTTGATGAAGAGCTAAGGAATTGGGTTGTTAAGCACTATCACATCTTTTATCAAATTGGAGCTTACTTTTCAGCATATATGGAATTCAATACTAATGGAGATAAATCTTTTCATGTTGTTGAAGCTCCAGACTTGTCCTTTGGAGTAACTGTAAGGGAAGATGATTTCAATAGTTCCATCAAATTCTATGATGTCTACCATGACTTGTATTACAATCAGAAACTCTATCCTGAGAAGATTAAAGAATGGGATGAGCTATTTGCAAAGATTCAGTTTCCAAAGAATGACCTATAAATCATTGAGCCACCTAAAAGGTGGTTTTTTTATACCAACCCATGAAACAACTCAATCTTCCTTTCAAAATAGACAAGCAATATGAGAACTGGCAGTTTGAATTGGATGCTCTTGATGACAGATTACCTGGCTACCACAGTTATTTATATATAGGTGAACAGCTAAATTATTTTCTGAACTATCCTACAGATTCAGCTGAACTGATTTTTAATGGAGATTATCTTACAGCAGTTATCCTGATTATGAAAATATCCACAGGTAATGAGCTTAATGATTTGTTCCATTTCCTGGTACATTACAAAGCCACAGAGATTAGAACAGATGAAGATTTCAGATTGTACAAGTTTGGACAGGTTCAATATTGTATGACCACTATCCCAAAGAAAGGAGAATTTATTATCGTTTATGGCACGTCCAAGTTCATGCAAAAGCATCTATCCATTATACTATTTGCTATCAAAAAGGCATACAATTAGGCATACAACTTTTTGCAAAAGGCTACATCTAACACGTATCAACTATATAATCAGCTGGTTCAGAGCACCTCGTTTACACCGAGGGGGTCGGGGGTTCGAACCCCTCATCGCCCACAACAAAAAGCAGAAATCTTCGATTTCTGCTTTTTTGCTTTTAGGACGTATCAAGAGCTCTGCTTTTGTAAACGGACGAGAAGCAAAAAAGAAATCGGTTGTAAACCGATTTTTCTTTTTGTTGTGGAGGCTACACCACTCAGGGTTCACCGGAGCGCAGCGGAGGTAAACCCCTCTCATCTCACCATAGAAACCGATTTTGCTTTTTGTTGTGGAGGCTACACCGCTCAGGGTTCACCGGAGCGCAGCGGAGTTAAACCCAAAAAAAAATCCAGCCAACTCCTTTTCCTCTTTAAGGCAACCCCAGCAACATCCCCAACAATCCACCATTCCACCCCTTTCTTTTCAAATCAAACCCGACGTTCCGCAAAACCACAAAACGCTCATCCCTGCCTTCCCGACGAAAATCCTTCAGAAGCCTACGCTCGTTCATCCAATAAAATTGAACTGCCCATAATGGCTATCATTGCGCTAAAAAATTGAGCTGTAGCGGCTTGCAAAACAAGTAGGAAAAGCAGTCAAAACATTAACATGCTAAGGGAAAGCACCCTCAGGATATTTACGTACGTTTGGCCCATTTTTCTATAAACGTTAGAACCTTAATCAACTAAACTAATCAAATTGAAACAGAATTATCTTTTCAGGCGGGAACGTTCATGGCTTTCGCAATTTTCCCTTTTCGCAGCATTGCTTTTATGCTGCCAGACACTGTTTTCCCAGCTCACCATCCCGGCGGGAAACACCTACACATTCTTGGACAACCGGCCGCTGTCGGTAAACGACAACCATGAGCGGTTGGCATCAATCTATACCGCCGCAGAACTCGGCATGCCCGCCGGCTCAACCATTACGGGCATTCGGTATTACTTGCAGTCGGTTTCCGCGCCTCAGAATACACCCATGAAGGTGTATGTGAGCAATCGCGGCACCAGTACCAGCTACTTTTCGATGATTTATCAGAATGTAGTGCCGACAGGCTCGCCGGCGTACTCCGGAACAATGCCATCCACGGCGTTCGTGCCCGGCGGCTGGATCAATATTCCATTCACGACGCCTGTCACCTATACCGGCAACAACATCCAGGTTTTGGTGGAGACAAACGGGGGAAATGCCATAACGGAATCAATGACCGCCAAACAGTTCAGATGGTCGCCCGGCCCCAGCAATTCTTCTCAATATTGGTATTCCTGGACATCGCCCTTCGACGATAATGACTACGGCGTTCCGGAAGGCGGGCGGCCGAACATCCAACTTTTTTACACCACGCCGGGTGCGGCCGGCAACGTGTCGTTTGACAACGTACAATTTACCGCATCTG
This sequence comes from Flavobacterium longum, assembly GCF_965137575.1. NCBI lineage: Bacteria > Pseudomonadati > Bacteroidota > Flavobacteriia > Flavobacteriales > Flavobacteriaceae > Flavobacterium > Flavobacterium longum. Next base: position 537,742 of record NZ_CBCRZJ010000003.1, read on the forward strand.
AAAACACGAATGCTGTTATCACCGTGAACCGCAACGGCGGAAGCACAGGTGCGATTTCGATAAACTACGCCACGAGTAACGGCACTGCCATCGCAGGACAGGATTATACGGCGGCTTCCGGGACATTGACTTGGGCCGATGGCGACATGACTCCAAAGACTTTTACGATTCCGGTGGCTGCCGATTTCGTACTCGACAATGCTGAAACGGTTGGCCTGACGCTCTCCAATCCGGTGGGCACGACCATTGCCAACGGCGAAACGGCCACGCTCACGATTACGGATGTTTTGCCGCCGATGTCGGGCACTTACACCGTAGGCGCTGGTGGCGATTATCCTTCATTGACAAACGCTGGCGGCATCTTCCAGCAAATCAACACTAGGATTGCAGGCGTTTCCGGGCCGCTGACCATCAACATCATTTCTGATTTAACGGGCGAAACCGGAAATATCGCACTGAACCAGATTGCCGGCAACCACCCGGTTTTGATCCAGCCTTATGGCGCGCCAAGAACCGTAACTGGATCAATCAGCAACAGCATCGCAAATCTCGGCCTGATCAGATTTGAAGGCGCCGACAATATCACCATCAACGGATCGCTTGCGGGTGCCAATGCCCCGGGTTGCCTGATTGGTGGCGACGCGTCAATAAGACAATTGACGTTCGTCAACAACACCGGCGCCAACACCGCCTGCATCTTGTTCCAGTCGGCGACCAACGGCGCTTATAACAACACGATTAAAAACGTCAACGTTTTCGGGGCTTCGCCAAGCACCGGATACGGCATTATGTTCCGCGTATTTCCACACAGCAGCCAAGTACCGTCGTTGGTCAACAACCAAAATACTCGGGTGGAAAACTGTGCGGTTAAAAAAGCCGGTATCGGCATTTGGTCGGCCGGGTCCACGACAAGCAACCCAAATACCGGGCTGGTCATTACCCAGAACGACATTTCGGCTACCGGAACCGAGAAGGTTTCCAAATACGCCGTGATCATCTCCAACGAAACCAATCCGCAAGTCACCTATAACAAGGTTTACATCAACAACTCGACGACTGATTCCAGCGAAACAGTTGGCCTTGCCATCGGAACGGGCCAAGCCTATTCGCCGAGTGTCACCAGCGGCGGCATCAGCGGTGCATTGGTCGCCAACAACTGGATTACCGGCGTGGTAAGCACCGTTGATTTGGGCGGTTCTTCGGCGGGCATCGCCATTTCCGGGACAGCGTTCGGCACGCCCAATATTGTACGGAACAACATGATCAGCAATGTGTCGGGAATGTCCCAATTCAATTATCACGTAGCTGGTATCTGGGTCGTGGGCGCGGTGGCATCCGAGACCAAACTCTACAACAATTCCATTTCACTTTACGGCGATCGCGGACCTGAAACAAACCAATCGCCAAGCTACGGCATCGCCATCTCGGGGCTTGACCCATCGGTGGAAATGAAGAACAACATTGTCTCGACCACGCAAATCGCTACAGGTGGTGGCGCTGTGAAGACTTATGCATTCGGAACATTGAGCACGACGTTCAACAACCTCATATCAAACAACAACGTTTTTTATAGTGCTGGCGCTCAGGATGGCGGCTTCCGTGCAGGCGGCCTGTCAAATACCGTCGGAACCAGTTATGCGACGTTGGCTGCTTGGCAGACTTTGACCTCAAAAGAGGCCAATTCAATCGAGGTGCAACCGATTTTTACCGCGCCAACCGATTTGCACCTCACGGCCGGAAGCAACCCGACCATCGAGGGCATCGGAGTGCCGATTGCGAGCGTCGTTGACGACATCGATTGCCAACCGAGAAGCGCGACCAATCCTACGCCTGGCGCGGACGAAACCAACGTGAGCGGATTTCCGATTTCGGCTGCCGCGGGCACCAACGGTACGATTTCGCCATCGGGCACAACCACCGTGACCACCAATGGAAGCCAGTCGTACACCATTACGCCGAATTGTGGTTACGCCATTGCGAATGTCTTTGTGGACGGTGTTTCGCAAGGCAATATTGCATCGTACACGTTTACGAATGTGACGACAAGCCATACCATCAGCGCTGTTTTTACGACAAGCTTGCCAACGATTACGGCTTCTGGTGCAACCACATTCTGCGCAGGTGGAAGTGTAACCTTAACCTCGTCATCACCAACCGGAAACGTCTGGTCAACCGGTGCCACAACGCCTTCGATCACCGTTACGGAAGCAGGTTCGTACACCGTTTCCGTCAATGACGGAACATGCGCAACGCCGCCATCGTTACCCACCGTGGTATCGATTACATCTGGGCCAGCTACGCCAACGATTACGGCTTCTGGTGCAACCACATTCTGCACAGGCGGAAGCGTCATTTTGACTTCATCATCGGCCACCGGAAACGTCTGGTCCAACGGTGCGACAACACAGTCGATTACCGTTACGGATTCTGGATCATATTTCGTAACCGTCAACAACGGAAGCTGCAACTCTAATCCTTCCGTTTCAACTGCCGTAACGGTTAATCCTGTTCCGTCCACGCCAACGATTACCGCTTCTGGCGCGACGACTTTCTGCGAAGGCGGAAGTGTGACCTTGACCTCATCATCACCAACCGGAAACGTCTGGTCAAACGGTGCTACGACGCCATCGATTACCGTTACGGAAGCAGGTTCATATTCGGTTTCTGTGAATAACGGCAGCTGTGATTCGGCGGTTTCGGGCGCGACGACTGTCACCGTGAATGCATTGCCGGCGACGCCAACGATTACGGCTTCGGGTGCAACCACTTTCTGCGCAGGCGGAAGCGTCATTTTGACTTCATCATCGGCCACCGGAAACGTCTGGTCCAACGGCGCGACGACGCCATCGATTACCGTTACGGAAGCAGGTTCTTATTCTGTTTCTGTGAATAACGGCAACTGTGATTCGGCGGTTTCGGGCGCGACGACTGTCACCGTGAATGCATTGCCGGCGACGCCAACGATTACGGCTTCGGGTGCAACCACTTTCTGCGCAGGTGGAAGCGTGACCTTGACCTCATCATCACCAACCGGAAACCTCTGGTCTAACGGCGCGACGACGCCATCGATTACCGTTACAGATTCAGGATCGTACTCGGTTTCCGTGAATAACGGCAACTGTGATTCAGCGGTTTCCGCTACGACGACGGTCACCGTGAATGCATTGCCGGCAACGCCAACGATTACGGCTTCGGGCGCGACCACTTTCTGTGCAGGCGGAAGCGTGACCTTGACCTCTTCATCTGCAACCGGAAACGTCTGGTCAAACGGCGCGACGACGGCATCGATTACGGTATCGGAAGCGGGTTCATATTCGGTCTCTGTCGATAACGGCACATGTACGTCGGCTGTATCCGCTGCCACAACCGTTACGGTAAACGCATTGCCGGCCACGCCTACGATTACGGCTTCGGGCGCAACGACGTTCTGCGAAGGTGGAAGCGTGACCTTGACCTCGTCATCGGCGACCGGAAACGTCTGGTCCAACGGCGCGACGACGGCATCGATTACCGTTACAGATTCAGGATCGTACTCGGTTTCCGTGAATAACGGCAACTGTGATTCTGCGGTATCGGACGAAACAACCGTTACGGTTAATGAGGCACCAAACGCGGAAGTCACGCAAAGCGGCGGCATCGTTACCGCAACCCAATCCGACGCAACCTACACTTGGTACACATGCGGCGGCGAGGTGATTGCCGGCGAGACTGGACAGGCGTTCATCCCGACAGTCACAGGCGACTACTACGTTGTGGTTTCAAACGGCAATTGTACGGTAACGTCTGATTGTATTTCGGTGACGGAATTGGGCACCGGCGAATTCGGCCGCGACCTGTTCATGATTTACCCGAACCCGGTGAACGATGTGCTGCATATCGACTACACAACTGTCCTGATGCAAGTGGAAGTTTACAGTATTACGGGGCAACGCCTGATCTCGAAAAACGGAAACGCTACATCGGCACAAATCGATATGAGCGCGCTGCCGGCGGGAATGTTCCTGGTGAAAGTAACTGCCGAGAACGCTTCACAAACTTTTAAGGTCATCAAGAAATAAATAAACAACACTTTTTTTAAGCCCGGAAGCGATCTGTTTTCGGGCTTTTTTTATTTGGTTACGCCTACATCCGCAGCACTTTCCCGTCTAGCATTTCGATGATGCGGTCTGTACGTCCCGCAAATTCGTTGTCGTGGGTAACCACCAAAAGTGATTGGCCGTATTGCCCGCTCAGTTCGTTGAAGATGTCGAAGACCATTTCGGTATTCCGGCGGTCGAGGTTGCCCGTGGGTTCGTCGGCCATAATAATCAACGGGTTGTTGATGAGCGCCCGGGCAATGGCTACGCGTTGTTTTTCGCCGCCCGAAAGTTGGTTGGCTTTCTTGGCCGCCATGCGATCTATCCCAAGGATTTTGAGTTTCTCCATGGCTTGGAATTCCAATTCTTCTTCGCTGATCTTACCCAGTTTAAGACCCGGAAGCATCACATTTTTGAGTACGGAGAATTCGTTGAGCAAGTAGTGGAACTGGAAGACGAAACCTATTTTTTCGTTCCTGATCTGGGCGAGTTCGTGTTCTTTTTTGTCGCGCGTCAACTCGCCGTCGATCCAGAGTTCTCCGGTGTAATCGGTATCCATCGTAGAAAGAATATATAATAAGGTCGACTTTCCGCAACCGGATTTCCCGATAACCGACACAAATTCACCCTTCTTGACCTCAAGCGATACATCATCCAACACCTTGACCTGCACCGGATCATGGAAATACTTTGAAATACTTGCTGCTTTTAAGATTGATTCAGCCATTATTTTCCTCTGATGATGATTACGGGGTCAATCTTACTGGCCCGTCGCGCCGGGAAATAGCCGGCAAAATACGTGGTGATGAATGCGAACGAAAACCCGATAATGTAAATACTGGAATCATAGATGATTGGGTACGTCTTTACGGCGGGCAGCGAATCGGTATTGAACGGAATCTGGTCAATGAGGGCAGAAACGCCGAGTCCAAATACCAGTCCGAGCAGTCCGCCGGCAACGCCAATCGCCGAAGCGGCGATGATGAAAATGGCCTTGACGTCACGGCCTGAGAATCCGGTGGCTTTTAAGATGGCAATCGAATCCATTTTCTCGTAAATCATCATGTTCAGGATGTTGTAGATGCCGAAACCGGCCACGATTAAAAGTGTAATCCCAACCGAATAGGAAATCAATGTCCGGATGGAACTTCCGGTTTCAAACTGTGCGTTGGCCGTCTGGATGTCGATGGCGTCTACATCGAACAGCGACTGATACTCCTTGGAAAGTGCAGGCGCGAGTTCAATGTCGCGCAGTTTCACCTGTAAATCGGTAATGTAATTCGCGGAAACGCCCAGTAATTTCTGGGTAGTGGCCACCGAGCAATAACTCTGGACGTTGTCTATATCGCGGATGCCCGATTGGAAAAACCCGACCACTTTAAGTTGCACATGTTCGCCCTTTGCGGTTGTGAGTTGTACGACGTCGCCGGGTTGCACGAGCATTTTTTGCGCAACACCTATCCCCAGCATGATGCTATTGGGTGTGTTCTTCAGATCGGCATAATGGCCCGAAACCACATAATCCGAAAAATGGAACAAACGGTCTTCGGCTTCAACGTCAACGCCGTCGATGGTGCCGTTCAGGTCAATGGTACCGGCATTGTAAAACACCTGCGTACTGACTTTGGGCGCTATTCCTAAAACACGCTTGTCTTTTTTAAGTGCAGCAGTTATCCCCAAAACATTGTACAATTCCGGGCGTTCTCCTTTAGGCTTGACGGAATGGATAAAATTATAGTGGCCGGAAAACTGCGCCGATTGGTCTATGGGCTGGGGCGTGGTGGCCTTGATGTCGTTGTACAGCCTGATGTGTGGCGTTCGGTTCAGGATAAGCCCGTCGAGCAAGTCATTCAGTCCCGACATGAAGCTCAGCAAGGCGACGAACATCGTGATGCTGAAAGTAACGCCAACCGCCGCGACAACCGTTTGCCGCCAACGCGACATCACGAGTGAAAATGCAATATTTCGGAGTAATTTGTATTTCATTCGGGCGGAAGCATCAGTTCATCGTTTGCAGAAAGACCTGCGGTGATTTCAATCATCCGATAATCTCTCAATCCTGTCTTGACGCGGATTTTATCGCCGTTGCTCCGATAGGCGACAGAATCGCCAGCCACATAACTTCGCGGAACCAATAGCGCCTTTTTCTTCGTTGCCAAGACAATGTTGGCCTCGAATGAAATGTTCGGATACAAGCGTGCCGGCGGCTTGCGGAGCGAAGCTTCCACCTTGAATGTGCGCCCGCGTTCATTCATCAGCGGATCGATTTTCGTCACCACGGCATCAAACACTTGTCCTTTATAACTGTCAAACGATACGATGACCGGCAATCCTCTCCGTATCTTGAAAATATCGTGCTCGTCCACCTGCATTTCTAAGATGAAATTGCCGGCGTCACCAACCACGGCGAGTGGTGTCTGCGGATTGACGATTTCACCTTTCTCTTTATAGATGCTGTATACCGTGCCGAATATTTTACTTTTCAGTACATAGTCATCGGCGATTTGCCCTGAAATCATCAGGTTCTTCCGCGATTGTGAATCATTGAACCGTAACTGGCGCTGTAAATCGTTGTAATTCAGCCGGGCGGAGGCGTATGCCGTTTTCGATGATTCGTAGGCCAATGCCTTTTGCTCTAGTTCCACTTTAGAACCTATCTGTTGTTGCCACAACCGTTTTTGCCGGGCATACATCAGCGAATCGTTGGCCATCTTGCTCTTGCTGAGCGATACGGCGAGTTCTGCTTCCTTGAGCTTGCCTGTGTTGGCGCGGATGTCGGTAAATGACGCTGCTAATGCAGCATTGTCCTTATTTAATTTTGGCACGTTGGCATCAACAGACAAGATACGACCATGGGCCGGGATGGTATCGCCTTCCGAAACATAAATGGTATCGATGATGCCCGTGACCGGCGAAAAAACTTGGTATTGGTTGACTGCCTTCACCACACCTGATGCATATACCGATTCCGAAATCTGGCCCGACGTGACCCGAACCTTTTGGCTCTCATCGCTACAGGCGGCCATCATTACTGCGAGTAAAAAGTAAGAAGCATTCCTCATAGCATCAAAGGTAAATCAAATTACGGACGAGAATTATGACTGGTATCAAGTTAAGTGCAAAGTTCGAAACGCCCAGTATAGCTACATCTGTATATTTTCTTTAACTCATATTTAACAACAGTTATATTTTAATAAAAAATAATTAAACAAAAATAATTTGCTTATGGCTTTAATGGCGGCAGTTTTGACAGAATACCGATTTAGAATAGGTTTACACAAAAGTTAAATATTTGATATTAAGTAAGTTAAATTTCTATTGGATTATTTTGTTTATTATTTTTGATAAAACATTAAACAAAAAATCATGAAAAAAACTACTCAACTAACCGCACTGCTCCTGCTCTTATGTGGCGGCTGGGCCGTTGCCCAAACCGCACGCCTCCAAGTCATCCACAACTCGGCGGATCTGGCCGCCGCACAGGTGGACGTCTATGTGAACGATGTGTTGCTCCTTAATGATTTCGCTTTCCGCAACGCGACGCAATTCATCGACGTGCCAGCCGGTGTGCCGCTCTCCATCGACGTGGCTCCCGCTGACAGCGATTCCTCGGCCGACGGCATCTATAACCTCACCGAGACCCTGACCGCGGGCGAGACCTACATCGCCATCGCCAACGGCATCGTGAGCCCGGCGGGTTACACCCCGAACCAGCCCTTCAACATCTACGTCTACCCTACCGCACGTGAGGCCGCCAACGCATCGACCAACACCGACGTACTCGTGTTCCACGGCGCGACAGACGCACCGACCGTGGACGTGCAGGCCGTGGGCGCGGGAACCATCGTGGACAACCTCGATTACACCGAATTCGCCGGATACCTCGAGCTGACTACTGCTGACTACACCCTGAGCGTGGCCACCGCAGACGGATCCACCGTCGTGGCAAGCTACCTCGCACCGCTCGATACCCTCAACCTCGACGGGGCCGCACTGACCGTATTGGCCAGCGGATTCCTCGACCCGACACAGAACAGCGACGGGCCGGCATTCGGGCTCTGGGTGGCGCTTCCTGCAGGCGGACCGCTGGTGCAGTTGCCTAGTGCGACCATCACCTCACGCCTCCAGGTCATCCACAATTCCGCAGACCTTGCTGCCGCACAGGTGGACGTCTATGTGAACGATGTGTTGCTCCTTAATGATTTCGCCTTCCGCAACGCGACGCCATTCATCGACGTGCCAGCCGGTGTGCCGCTCTCCATCGACGTGGCGCCTGCCGACAGCACCTCATCCGCCGACGGCATCTACAACCTCACCGAGACCCTGACCGCGGGCGAGACCTACATCGCCATCGCCAACGGCATCGTGAGCCCATCGGGTTACACCCCGAACCAGCCCTTCAACATCTACGTATACCCTACCGCACGTGAGGCCGCGAACGTCTCCACCAATACCGACGTACTCGTGTTCCACGGCGCCACCGACGCACCGACCGTGGACGTACAGGCCGTGGGCGCGGGAACCATCGTGGACAACCTCGATTACACCGAATTCGCAGGCTACCTCGAGCTGCCTACTGCTGACTACACCCTGAGCGTGGCCACCGCAGACGGATCGACCGTCGTGGCAAGCTACCTCGCACCGCTCGATACCCTGAACCTCGACGGGGCCGCGCTCACCGTATTGGCCAGCGGATTCCTCGATCCGACACAGAACAGTGACGGGCCGGCATTCGGGCTCTGGGTGGCGCTTCCTGCAGGCGGACCGCTAGTGCAGTTGCCTAGTGCGACCATCACCTCACGCCTCCAGGTCATCCACAATTCCGCAGACCTTGCTGCCGCACAGGTGGACGTCTATGTGAACGATGTGTTGCTCCTTAATGATTTCGCCTTCCGCAACGCGACGCCATTCATCGACGTGCCAGCCGGTGTGCCGCTCTCCATCGACGTGGCGCCTGCCGACAGCACCTCATCCGCCGACGGCATCTACAACCTCACCGAGACCCTGACCGCGGGCGAGACCTACATCGCCATCGCCAACGGCATCGTGAGCCCATCGGGTTACACCCCGAACCAGCCCTTCAACATCTACGTATACCCTACCGCACGTGAGGCCGCGAACGTCTCCACCAATACCGACGTACTCGTGTTCCACGGCGCCACCGACGCACCGACCGTGGACGTACAGGCCGTGGGCGCGGGAACCATCGTGGACAACCTCGATTACACCGAATTCGCAGGCTACCTCGAGCTGCCTACTGCTGACTACACCCTGAGCGTGGCCACCGCAGACGGATCGACCGTCGTGGCAAGCTACCTCGCACCACTCGATACCCTCAACCTCGACGGGGCCGCACTGACCGTATTGGCCAGCGGATTCCTCGACCCGGCACAGAACAGCGACGGGCCGGCATTCGGGCTCTGGGTTGCCCTGCCTGCCGGCGGACCGCTGGTGCAGTTGCCGTTGACGACATTGTCAATAGGAGAAAACGACCAGGCAAAACCTGCCATTTACCCGAACCCGGCAAGATCAACGATATCTTTGGCGATTCCGTTCGGATATTCCCAAATCACCAACACGGTATATGACCAGAATGGCAGGAAAGTACTTTCGGCTGCCGGTGATACCGTCAATATCGAAGGATTGGCTTCAGGGATTTACTTGCTGGAAAGCAACATTGACGAGGTCGTCTTCAGAAACAAAATAGTTGTTGCCAACTAGTCTTTACTTGTTCTGCTCTTAGTGCCAAAAACCGCCATTCCCTAGTGGCGGTTTTTTTGCGTGGTGAAATCCTATTCGTAATCGGGAAAAATCCGCTAGCTTTGTTGAAATCCTTTGCCATGCAACAAGATCTGAAAAAGTTTTTCCCTTCGTTTTCCCATGCGCTTGTGGATGATATTGCGGCGCACGCGACAGAGAAATCTTTCAAGGCGGGCGATGTCATCATGCGTACCGGTCAGTACATCAACAACACGGTACTGGTGATGAGCGGCAGCATCAAGATTTACCGGGAAGACGATGAAGGCGGAGAGTTTTTCATGTATTATCTGCAACCCGGCCAAGCCTGCGCGATTTCGATGATTTGCGCCACCAAGCGCGAAACCAGCCAGATTATGGCCAAAGTGGTGGAAGATGCCGAACTGCTCCTGGTACCGCTGCCGCTGATGGACAAATGGATGATGCAGCACCGCAGTTGGTATGAATTTGTCATCGATACGTATCGCAGCCGTTTCGAGGAAGTCTTGGAAGTCATCAACAGTATTGCCTTTAAAGCCATGGATGAGCGGCTGGAATTCTACCTCAAACGCCAAAAAGACGCCTGTGGCTGCATGGATTTGAAACTCTCGCATCAAGAAATCGCGACCGACCTCAACACCTCCCGCGAGGTGATTTCGCGCCTGCTCAAGAAGCTGGAGCAACGCGGCGCACTGAAACTCCACAGAAACCACATCGAACTGCTGAAATAATTGGTCGTCTTTCAGCCAACCCTGCTTTGCTTTTTACCGGTATATCTTTCACCTCAAAGCGCGTAAACCGCAACCCTTATCATTGCGGAAAAATACAGGTGGACACGTTGGTGTTCAAATTTTGGGATTAGTAACTTTTATCACATTCGTTTCCGGGCAGCGGGTGTAGCTTTGCGGGAAATATGAGCAATATGTTTCTTTACTTAAAACATTTATTTTCCATGAAATGCCCGCGCTGCCATCAGGGCGAATTGTTCGTCCATAAATGGTATCACGTTTTCAGCGGCAACAAAATGGTCAAACAATGTTCGGTTTGCGGGCAACGCACCGAGCTGGAACCTGGATTCTATCATGGTACGGGCTACATCAGTTACATGGTGACCGTCGCGCTTACCGTGACCAGTTTCGTCACGTGGTCACTCATTACGGGTTATGGCTTCCGCGACAAGGAAATCTTCTATTGGTTACCAGTACACATCGTTTTCCTGATCATGCTGCAGCCGTGGCTGATGCGTCTGTCCCGGGTGTTGTGGCTGACGATTTTCTTCCACAATGACGACAAATACCATCAGGGTTCGGCGTGCGAAAATGCTTCCGTGAAAAACTGATGTGGGATCCATCAAAAAAAGAGTTGCCTTCCGGTGGCTTTTTTGTTATTTCCGGACGAAGGAAATGCCTGTGAAATTCGCTTTGTGAGTTTTGTCACATACTGTAAATACTGATGAAATTCTGATTTTTACCTGACAATCGTCACACATCAGGACAAACGATGCCATTAGTTTTGCGTGAAACGCTAAAATTGAATTCACCATGAAAATCGAGCAGATTTATACCGGATGCATCGCCCACGCGGCCTATTATCTGGAAAGCAATGGCGAAGCAGCCATTTTTGATCCGCTGCGTGAAGTCCAACCGTACATTGACCGCGCCTTCAAAGACAACGCTAAGATCAAATATGTATTCCTGACGCACTTTCACGCAGATTTCGTTTCCGGACATCTGGATCTCGCCAATAAGACCAACGCGAAAATCGTGTATGGCCCAACCGCGAAACCTGCCTATGAAATCATTTGCGCCACCGACGGACAAATCTTCGACATCGGGCATTGTAAGGTGAAAGTGATCCATACGCCCGGCCACACCATGGAAAGCACCACATATTTGATCATCGACGAAAATGGCCACGAGCACGGCATCATTACCGGCGACACACTTTTTATTGGCGATGTTGGAAGGCCGGATTTGGCCCAGCACGTCATCGCCGACCTGACACAGGACAAACTCGCGCGCCATTTGTACCATTCATTGCGCGAGAAAATTATGCCGCTGTCCGATGACTTGATCGTGTATCCGAACCATGGTGCGGGATCGGCGTGCGGCAAAATGATGAGCAAGGAAACCACCGATACGCTGGGCCATCAGAAACAAACCAATTACGCCCTTAATCCGAACTTGTCTGAAGATGATTTCGTGAAAGCCGTACTCACGGGCTTGACTGCGCCACCGGGCTACTTTCCGGCCAATGTGCTGATGAACATCAAAGGCTATGAAAACCTAGACGCGGTAATGCAAAAAGCCAAAAAACCAATGAATCCGAAAGCGTTTGAAATGGCCGCTACCGAAACCCGCGCGCTCGTGCTCGATACGAGAAACGCCGCAGATTTCGCCAAAGGCTTCATCCCGAACAGCATCAATATTGCGCTAAACGGTTCTTTCGCGATGTGGGTTGGCGAAATGGTCATCGATACCCTACAAGAAATCCTCCTGGTATGCGACCCAGGCACGGAAGAAGAAGCCTTGATCCGGCTCTCGCGCATCGGGTTTGACCATACCATCGGTTACCTCGACGGCGGTTTCGAGGCCTGGAAACAAGCCGGATTTGAAATCGACACGGTCAACCGGATTTCGGCACAGGAAATGGAACACATGGACTTGTCACAGATACCGATTTTCGATGTCCGCAAACGCAGCGAATACGCGTCTGAACACCTCGTCGCGGCCACCAACGTACCGCTCAATGAAATCAATACGCATCTCGCCGAATTCCCGAAAGACAAAAAATTCATCGTGCATTGCGCCGGCGGCTACCGCAGCATGATCGCGGCTTCTATCCTGAAACAGCGCGGCTGGGACAATTTCATGGATGTTTCCGATGGATTCGCCGGACTAAAAAACACCGGCCTGCCCAAAACCGATTACGTTTGCCCGACCACATTGTTATAGTTTTTTTGGTTATTTGTTCCATAGGAAAACGCTGCTTTCGGGTGGCGTTTTTTCTTTGTAACTTTTGTCACTATAAAACCTGAGCCGTTGCCGTACCTTTGCAACAGTTCAACTACAAAACACAAACGATGAAAATAGAACAGATTTATACCGGATGCCTTGCCCAAGGCGCATACTACATCACGTCTCGGGGCGAAGCCGCCATCATCGACCCGTTGCGCGAAACCAAGCCATATACAGACCGGCTCGACAAAGACGGTGTCGCTTTGAAATACATTTTTGAGACGCATTTCCACGCAGATTTCGTGTCTGGGCATCTCGACCTGAGTAGGAAAACCGGCGCGCCCGTGGTGTACGGCCCCAACGCCAACCCCGATTTCGATTTCATTTCGGCCGAAGACAACCAAGTCTTTCCCGTGGGCGACATCAAGATAAAGGTGTTGCACACGCCCGGCCATACCATGGAAAGCACGAGTTACCTGTTGATCGACGAAAACGGAAAAGAACACGCCTTATTCTCGGGCGACACATTGTTTATCGGCGATGTTGGCCGTCCGGATCTGGCGCAGAAAGCCGCTTCCATGACGCAAGACCAATTGGCCGCTACCTTATACCATTCGCTACGGACGAAAATCATGACCTTGCCCGATGATGTCATCGTCTATCCGGCGCACGGTGCGGGTTCGGCCTGCGGAAAAAACATGAGTAAGGAAACGGTTTCCACCATCGGCGAACAAAAAGCCAACAACTATGCGTTGCGCGCCAACATGACCGAAGCCGAGTTCATCAAGGAAGTCACCGACGGATTGTTGCCGCCGCCGTCGTATTTCGGAGCCAATGTCGCGATGAACAAATCGGGCATCGACAGTTTCGAGAAAGTACTCCACAACGGGCTTCGCGCCATCCATGCCAACGAGTTCGAGGCTGTAGCCGAAGAAACCGGCGCGCTCATTCTCGACACCAGAAAAAGCGGCGACTTTGCGAAAGGCTACATTCCTCAATCGGTTAACATCGGGATTTCGGGCGATTTTGCCCCGTGGGTTGGTGCACTCATCGGCGATGTGAAACAGCCCATTGTATTGGTGACCGATCCGGGTCTGGAAGAAGAAACCGTGACCCGTTTGGCCCGCGTGGGTTTTGACCACGTCATCGGACACCTGAAAGGCGGATTCGAAGCGTGGCAACAGGCCGGTTTTGAAACGGAAACCGTGAACAGGATTACGGCCGAGGATTTCGCCAACCAAGTGAAAATCGGGGAAAGCAAAGTCATCGACGTACGCAAACCCTCAGAATACGAAGCCGAGCATGTGGCGGAAGCCTACAGTCGGCCATTGGCGGCCATCAACGACTGGATCAAGGACATCAATCCTGATGAACATTTCTTCCTGCATTGCGCAGGCGGTTATCGTTCCATGATGGCGGCGTCCATCCTGCAGGCACGCGGCTACCACAATTTCAGCGAAGTGGACGGCGGCTTCAATGCCATCGCAAAAACCAGCGTTCCGAGAACCGACTTCGTCTGTCAGAGCAAAGTTTTACAATAACCTTTACACACCTACTATGTTCGGAATACTCAAATCTTTGTTCGGTTCGGCATCGTCCGGATTGCAAATCAGCGAAAATGCCTTTTTGGTGGACGTGCGCACGCCAAGCGAATACGCGTCGGGCCATGTAAAAGGTTCGGTTAACATTCCGCTGGACCAAATCCAGAACCAGCTTGTCAAATTCAAGGGAAAACCTGAAATTGTCGTGTTCTGCCGCAGCGGCATGCGCAGCAGCCAGGCCAAATCGATTTTGGAACGCAACGGATTCAACAATGTCATCAATGGCGGCACGTGGAACCGCGTCGATCAGATTGTGCAACAAAAAAAACGGTAGCATGGCCAGCTTCGACGACTTGATTGCTTCCGACACGCCTACATTGGTTGACTTTTATGCCACGTGGTGCGGCCCATGCCAGACGTTGATGCCCATTCTCAGCCAAGTCAAAGACAGTTTGGGCGAGCGCCTGACAATTATCAAGATTGATGTGGATAGAAATCCGCAACTTGCGGCACAAATGCAGGTGCGCGGCGTGCCCACGATGATGCTGTTCCGGTCGGGAAAGCCTTTGTGGCGGCAATCCGGCGTCATGTCGAAAGATGAAATCATCGGCACCGTGCTGGAGAAAATCAACTAAAAAAGACTGATGATGAAAAAAAACATGGGAATGCTGGACCGCGGAATGCGCGTGGTATTTGCGGTTGTGGTCGCGATACTCTATTTCACCGGCACGATAGACGCCACCCAGACGATGATTTTCGGCGCGATTGCCGTGGTCTTCGTGCTGACATCGCTCGTGGGCACGTGTCCGTTGTATTTCCCTTTCGGAATTGATACGCGCGAACAGAAATAAAAACTCATGGAACCTGAAAAATGCTGTACGGTAAGCTGTGATCTCACGCTAGACCAAACCTACTGGGACAACCAGTACCAGGCCAACGATACAGGCTGGGATTTGGGCAAGGTTTCCCCGCCGCTCCAAAGCCATATCGACCGCATCCAGCACAAGAATGCAAAAATCCTTATTCCGGGTTGTGGCAACGGTTACGAGGCCGAATACCTATTGGAACAAGGCTTTACGAATGTCACCGTGATTGACATTGCCCCTACGCTGGTGGAAAATTTACGCGCAAAGTTTGCGGGAAAGCCCATCAACATCGTCTTGGGCGATTTCTTCGCACACGACGGCCAGTATGACATCATCCTGGAACAAACCTTCTTTTGCGCGTTGCCGCCAAGCCTGCGCCAACGCTACGTCTGGAAAATGCACCAATTGCTGGCCGACGACGGAATGCTGGCCGGCGTATTGTTCAACCGCGACTTCGAAACCGGGCCGCCGTTCGGCGGAAGCGTGCGTGAATACAAGCAATTGTTTGCCGGCGCTTTTGCCGTAGAAATGATGGCCGATGCACAAAATTCTGTGGACAAACGCGCGGGTGCCGAAGCCATTTTCTCACTGCGGAAAAAAAATGGGCATGTGGCGTTGTACCATTTTGAAGGCATCACGTGCAGCGGCTGCCAGCAAACCATTACGGAAAAATTCAAGGCCATCGACGGGGTAACCAACGCCAGCATCAGCACCGATTTTTCTGAAGTGTTGGTCGCCAGCGAACGTGAAATCCCGTTGTCAACCTTGCAAGACGCCGTGGCATACGACGAAAAATATCAAATAAGAAAGCGATGATCCAAAAAATAGAAGTCGAAAACATCAAGTGCGGCGGCTGCATGAACAGCATCAAGACCGCGCTCCTGAAGATGGACGATGTGTCTGAAGTGGCCATCGACAAGGAAACCGACACCGTGACCGTGACGGGCGACGCCAATCGCGACACTATCGTGGCGAAATTGTCCAAGCTCGGTTATCCCGAAAAAGGCCACAACAGTTTGTTGCACAAAGGAATTTCCTTTGTAAGTTGCGCCGTCGGAAATATGACCAAAACCGCAGAGTGAGAACATATTGGGTCGTCTTATCGTGTCTTATCGTGTCGATATCGTCATCGGCCCAAACAACCGTCCGGGTATCGGGTGCAATGAAAAATGTGATGTGGAAAGGACAACTTTACGGCACGATTGCGCTTGACACAATATCCAACAAAAACCACTTATACGGATTGGGACCATGTGAAAACCTCGCGGGTGAAATCATGGTCGTGGACGGAAAGTCCTATCGCTCAAAGGTGGTTTCCCGAACTGAAATGGAAGTAACCGAGACTTTCGCCGTGAAAGCACCTTTTTTTGTTTATGCAAATGTTATCTCATGGCGGCCGCACAATCTTCCCAAAACGGTCACAGATCATGTGTCACTCGAGAAATATTTGCAAACGCTCGCCGGAAACCGCGAACAACCCTTTGTCTTTAAGTTGGTTGGCCCAATCGTAAAAGCAAACATCCATATCGTCAATTTGCCGGAAGGAAAAACTGTTGCGTCACCCGACGATGCGCATACCGGGCAGGTGAATTACGATTTGGGCTCGGAAGAAGTGACGATTGTTGGTTTCTACTCGACCAGGCACCAGGCAATTTTTACGCATCATGATACGTTTATCCATATGCATTTGATGACCGCCGAACACCTAAAAATGGGACACGTGGAGCAAGTTCAATTTGCAGGCAACATGAAATTATACCTTTCACAATAATTAAATCTTACAACATGAAAAAAGCAATTGTATTGGCGTCGGCACTGGCGCTGGTTTTTTCACTCGGCATGAACGCACAGGAAAAAGCGCCGAAGCAGAAAAAGAAAGCCAAAACTGAAAAAGCTTGTGCGCCAGACGCGAAAAAGTCTTGCGACAAAGAGAAAAAGGCCGGCTGCTGCGCCAGCAAAAAGTAATCGAAAGCGTCATGTATTGACGCTTTTTTTTTGCCGATAAACATTACACATCTTCGTGAATGGGAAACCAATACGAGACGATGAAAGCGGCGTCAAACCGGAAAGTCGCGCATTTTTCTACCCAAACATGACTACAACAAAACAGTAGTTTCTAAAGCAAAGCACAATAACAGCAAGGCTTTTGGGCGGTTTTTAAAAGTGGTGAAATTTGCCGGATGTATGGTTTTTATAGCTGCGCGCTGCAACATTCGTAAAAAAAGTATCGATACATTTATGATACTCACATTTTTTACGCTATGGAAAGATTTCTACGTTATTTTCACGGACAAACAAAACGATTGTTGTTGCTGTTGGCACTGACGATGGCGCCGCTGCATGCCCAAATCCTGACCAATGGGGATTTTGAAAGCGGTGGGAACGCGAATGGATTTCTGGTGCACGATTACACGGTCATCAACCCGGTCAACGGCACCAGTACGCCCGGTTTTTATGCCCGCACCACCGACCCGGCCAGCATGAATTCAACATACATTTCAAGCGGCGACCACACCACGGGAACCGGCAATATGTTGGTTTTTGACGGCTCGACGCTTTCCAACCGATTCTTCTGGACCACCGGAAGTACCGGCGGGGCCATTCCCGGATTCACGGCCGGCACGACCTACGTGTTCAGTTTTTGGATCAAGTCCGTTTCGAACGAAGTGGTTTCGGATGCCACGCGTGCCAACATCGGGATATTCTTTGTGAATGCGAACAACATTAATCCGACCAACCAAAACTTTTTGGCACCGCTTCCGGCGGAAGGCTGGGTCAACATCCAATATTCGTTTGTGGCCACCGCCGACAATGTCATGGTGCGGTTGAAGACCAACAACGGCCAAGCCATCGGGCATGATTTCGCGATTGACGATTTTTCCATCACTGAAGGCGGGCTGCCGCTTGAAGGTTCATTTGCGTCCGTGAACCCGACTTGCCCAGACAGCAATGACGGCAAGATTACGGTGACCCTTACCGGCGGAACTTTGCCCTACACGGCTTATGTCTTATCGGGCTCGGCCAACCAATCCAACAACACGGGCATATTCACCGGGCTGGGCGAAGGAACTTACAATATCAGCGTGTCTGACGCTACGGGCGAAACCTACAGCCAAACCGGAATCGTCCTGACGGCGCCAAATGCCTTGCAACTCAGCCCTGCGGCCACCATTTGTTCGGGCGCATCCACAACGCTTTCGGCCACCGGCGGCACCGGAAATTACACTTGGACCGCCAGCCCGCCCGACGCATCGCTCACCAACCCCAACAACGCCACCCAGACCGTCAGCCCAGCGGTTACCACTACCTATACCGTCACGTCGGGCAGCGTTTCATCGCCTATCAATCTCATCGAAAATGGCGATTTTTCGCAGGGCGATGTGGCTTTCATCACCGAATACAATTACGTGGAAAATCCAAATCCTTTTGGCGTTCAGGGCGCGTATGGCATCGTGACCAACCCGGCGGCTTGGTTTGCGCCTTTTTGCACGGGCGCCGACCACACGACCGGCAACGGAAACATGATGGTTTTTGACGGCGCAACAGTTCCGTTGGCGAACGTGATCGTTTGGAGCAATGAAAATCCAGTCGCGGTCACACCCAATACCGAATACACGTTCTCCTATTTCGTGGCTTCGGCCGCGCCCGAAAATCCGGCGCAACTGGAAGTCATCATCAACGGCGTCTCACAAGGCGCGCCAGTAACCGCCCCGGGCACTACCTGTTTATGGACCGAAGTGTCGTACAACTGGAATTCGGGTACGAATACAACGGCCACTTTCACGATCTACAACCGGAATTTTGCCAGCGGTGGCAACGATTTTGCCCTCGACGACATCACGTTTAAGGAAACGCTCAGTTGCTTCTATCAAAAAACCGTCACCGTTACCGTAACGCCCGCAACCACCCCAACGTTCAACGCCGTACCCGCGATTTGCGCCGGCGAAAATCTGAATGCGTTGCCCACGACTTCCAACAATGGATTTGCCGGAATTTGGCAGCCTGCGCTCAACAATCTGGTGACTACGACCTATACGTTCACGCCTGCACCCGACCAATGCGCATCGGCCACCACGTTGACCATTGTCGTCAACCAACCTGTTGCGGCTGCTTTTGATGCGGTGCCGGTCATTTGCGCCGGAGCGATTCTCAACGCGCTGCCCACGACGTCCAACAACGGATTCGCAGGAACGTGGCAACCGGCCTTGAACAATACGGCCACGACCACGTACACGTTTACGCCAACGCCCGGCCAATGCGCCTTGCCTACGAACTTGACCATTGTCGTCAATCCGGTTCCGGTATTCAGCATTAGCGGCGGATGCGACGGCAATACCTTCGTGTTGAATGCCGTGCAGGAAAATGCGTCGAATGCCAGTTACGCTTGGTTCAACGCCAATGACATTCAAATCGGGAGCGACGTTTCGGTAGCGGTCAACAGCCCGGGTGTGTATGAATTGGTAATTACGCAAGGCGGCTGCAGCACGTCGGAAACAATCAATGTGCTGTCAACGGCGTGCGGCGGCGTCATCCAAAAAGGGATTTCTGCCAACAACGACGGGATGAATGACTACTTCGATCTGGAAGGTTTCAATGTGCGGCAGTTGCGCATTTACAACCGCTACGGCATGGCCGTTTATACGAAAGCGGACTACCAAAAACAATGGTATGGCCAAGCCGATGACGGCAACGAACTGCCCGACGGCACGTACTATTACGTCATTGAATTGCCCGATGCGCCGGCCAAAACGGGTTGGATTTACATCAATCGCGCCCAATAGTCATCAAAAAAGCCCCGATGTTTCAGGGCTTTTTTTGTGTCTGATGATTTGCTTTACTGACTGATGATCAATTTGCGAACACTTTTTTCGTTGCCCAATTGCACGACCAGAAGGTAAACCCCATTCGATAAATGGCGCACCGGAATTTCATTGGCATGGTTCACTTCGCCCACTAAGACGCCCAAGGTGTTGTATATCGCTATTTTATCGATGGCCGAAACAGAATGGATGTGCACGGTATCGCGGGCAGGATTTTCAAATGCAAACGACTGCTGCAACAATGGGTTTTCGGTGCCGAGCACACAACTGCTCCCAACCACGTACTGAAAATATTTGGTCACGGCCAGCCCGCCCGCATAGGCAAATTTTACGGCATAGGAAATCGTTGCGCCCAGCGTCTGGTTGGTGATGGTTTTCGTAAAGACATTCCCGGATACTTGATCCATGTTGATTTCCGCAAACGGCGATTGGCGCCACAAAATGCCCACGACGCCCACCAACCCTGTATCGAGGAGTTCAAAAGTAATCACGACATTATTCCCTATGGTTTCGAACGAATAGTTGTAACCGATGGCGAACGTGCCTTGCTGGGACTGATTGTCGGTACCGGCGCAACTCAAATCTGCGGTTGTGGTCGCGTTGAGCACAATCGGGTTGTTCGCGGCCTGATTCCCGGCCAGGTCTTTTGCCGTTACCGTGAACGTGTAACTCGTGGACGGGAGCAAATCCGGGATGATGACGGACTGCAATCCTGAAGTGCGGTTGAACGAAAGCGTTGTGTCGCCGTAACTTACCTCGTAAACCACGGTGCCGAAATTGTCCTCGGCCTGCAGCAATAACTCGACTTGGTCGCTGCCGACGTTCCCAACTGTACCCGCAAAATCCAGCGGCGCCTGCGTATCCGGAGTGGTATTTTGATACACCCGAACATAGTCGATCTGCATGGTCGCTTGGTTGAAATTGGATGGAATGCCGCCGGCGATGCCGCCCATGGCAATGTTGAGCAGCACGTATTGTTCGGCGTCGAAAGGCCATGTGCTGGCATTTTTATCCGCAGGATTGTACGTGTAATAGGCCACGCCGTCCAGCAGGAAAGTAATTTGGTTGGGCGACCAATTCATGGAATAGACATGATAGGTGTTTTGCAAATCTGTCGCGATCGTGCCGCCGTGGTTCACGGAATTCCCGTTTGACGACGGCGTGTGCAGCGTACTCTGGACGTAATCGATGGGTTGCGACGGAAAAATCCCATGTTCCATGATGTCGATTTCACCGCAAGCCGGCCACGGTGTGTTGCCGTATGTGGCATCGAAATAACCGCCGTCTTCGTTGACGTTGCGCCCCAACATCCAGATGGCTGGCCAGGTTCCGGCACCAATGGGCACTTTCGCACGCACATCGACCCTACCGTATTTGAAGGCAAATTTTGAGTTCAGCCGCGCCGAAGTGTATTCTTTTGTGATGCCTTGGTCCGTGTAGGTTTGTTTCTTGGCGACGATGTGTAACGCGCCGGCATCCACAAATGAATTCGCCTGAAGGTTCGTGTAGTGCTGCACCTCGCCGTTGAACCAGCTTCCGCCGGAAGGCAGTTGGGTTTGGTGGTGCCAATTGGCGGCGTTGACCGGACCGTTTCCGTCGAATTCATCGGCCCAAACTAAGTTGTTGTACACGACATCGACTTGGGAGAAACTTGAAGAGGCAAACAAAAGCGTCAAAAAAGTCTTTATTATCTTTTCCATACTAAACGTAAAATGAAAAACACAGATTGAACGGATTTTCCCTGAAATCAATCTGTGTCGCTTGATTATTTGTTGGTGCCGCGACGGAATCGCTGGGCATATTATTACGGCTTCGGCATCGACAGATTGCTTTCGTCCTTGTTGACGCCTTGGCTTTCCAAGAGTTCGAATCCTGATTTGAGCCTAATGTCTTCGGACGACGCGCCAATCATCAAGTCAAACTGTCCGGCTTCGGATTTAAAATCTAGGTTTGCATGGTAGAACGCAAGCATGTTGTCGTCAATCGTAAAGGTCAACGTCTTGCTTTCGCCCGGCGCCAATTTTATTTTTTGGAAACCTTTCAGCTCTTTTACCGGCCGCACGATGGACGCCACTTTGTCGCGAAGGTACAATTGCACGACTTCCTCGCCGGCTACTTTTCCGGTGTTGGTAATCGTGACCGAAGCTGTCAGGGTTTCGCTGCGTTTCAGGGCCGTTTTGGACAATTTCAAGTCTGCGTAAGCGAATGTCGTGTAGCTCAAGCCGAAGCCAAACGGGAATTTCGGCGTGTTCTTCAGGTCGATGTAGGCCGAAACGTAAATGTGGTCGTCTTCGTTCTTGGCTGGCCGGCCGGTATTCAAATGGTTGTAATAAATCGGAATCTGGCCCTCGTTTCTCGGGAAAGTCATCGGCAATTTCCCGGACGGATTGTAGTCGCCAAACAATACGTCGGCGATGGCGTTGCCAGCTTCCGATCCCAGCCACCACGTGTAAACGATTGTCGGCATGTTATCTGCCGTCCAGTCAAAAACCAATGGCCTGCCTGCGTTAATCAGGATGACGATGGGCTTTCCGGTTTTCTGCAATTCCTTGACAAGTTCTTCCTGAACGCCGGGTAAGTTGATCGTGCTGCGGCTTTTGGCCTCTCCGCTCATGTCGTGTTTTTCTCCGATGCTCAGGATGACTACATCGGCCTGATTGGCCACGGCGATGGCTTCGGCAAAACCAGCTTTACTGGTGTCGTTGAATCCGCAGCCGCGTGCGTACAACAGTTTCGTGTTCTTCCCTACTTTTCGCTCCAAGCCTTCCCATTGCGACACGATGTACGTGGAATCGATGTCTTTCACATCAACGGCCCAGAAACCGTGGTTTGCCCTTTTTGGCTTGACCATTGGCCCGATGAAGGCGATGGTTTTGGTGCCTTTGGACAACGGCAAAATATTCTTTTCGTTCTTAAGCAGGACGATACTTTTGGCCGCAACCTCACGGGCAGCCTTCGCATTTTCGGGATTATTCAGTTCTTTCTGCTGGCGCTTTTCGTCGCTGAAACGGTATGGATTGTCAAAAAGCCCAAGCTCGAATTTCTTGCGGAGTATTCTTCGCACGGCGTCGTCCACAATGGCTTCCGGCACTTTACCCTCCGCGACCAGTTGTGCAAGATTTTCACGGTAGGCGCTGCTTTCCATGTCCATGTCGCTACCGGCCGTGATGGCCGCAAACGCCGCATCTTTCTTGTCGGCGCTGAAACCGTGCGCAATCATTTCGTTGATCGACGTCCAGTCTGATACTACGAAACCCGTAAATTTCCACTGTCCTTTGAGGATGTCGCGTTGCAAATGCCTGTTGCCCGTAGACGGCACGCCGTTGATGTCGTTGAAGGAATTCATGAATGTCGCGGCACCTGCATCGAGCGCCGCCTTGAACGGTGGCAGATACGTCTCCCACAAAGTGCGGTCGCTCATCTCAACGGAATTGTAATCTCGTCCGCCGATAGCTGCTCCATACGCCGCAAAGTGTTTCGCGCACGCCATGACGGCATCCAGGTCGCCCAGCTTTTTGCCCTGGAAACCTTTGACGCGGGCATAAGCTATAGCCGAACCCAGATACGTGTCTTCACCGGCGCCTTCCATGATACGGCCCCAGCGCGGGTCGCGCGAGATATCCACCATCGGGGCAAACGTCCAATGGATACCGCTTGACGCGGACTCACGCGCTGCAACACGTGCAGACAATTCTATGGCTGCCAAATCCCAGGACGCGGCTTCTGCTAGCGGAATCGGGAATGTGGTTTTATAGCCGTGGATGACGTCCAGCCCGAAAAGCAACGGAATTTTCATCCGTGATTTCATGGCCAATTCCTGGTACTGCCTCGTGTATCGCGAGCCCATGATGTTGAGCAGCGACCCGATTTTCCCGTCCTTGATTTCTTGCTCCTTGTTTGGGTTGATGGTCAGCGGCCCGGTCACGGTATTGTCGCCCGAGTATTGATTGAGCTGGCCGACTTTTTCCTCCAGTGTCATTTTTGCCAACAGCGCCTCGACTTTTTGGTCAATGTCTTTGTGTTGGGCTACGCCGGAAAAAGCAGCCAACAGCATCAGAAGCGATACACTTTTTTTCATTGTAATGCGATTTATGACAAGCCGCTGCTCACGGTGGCGGCCGTTGTCTTTTTCGAAAAGCTTATTGATACACGCGAACGTAATCGATGGTCATTTTTTGCGGGAATGGCGTCTGGTCTGTCGGGAAACCAACGTAGTTGCCACCAACGGCCACGTTTAAGATCATGAAAAACGGCTGGTCGTACACCCATTCGCCGGGAACATCGCTCTTGGTGATGCGCTTGTACAGGTACCCGTCGCAGAAGAAATCGATGTGATCTTCAGACCATTCCACAGCGAAAATGTGGTAATCGAGGTCAAAGCGGTCGTTCTGCAACGCATACGCCGATGAAATCGCATTGCCCGCAGAATAACCCGGGCCGTGCACCGTTCCGTTGATGACGTAAGGCAGTTGCCCTTTCAATTCCATGATGTCGATTTCCCCGCAATTGGGCCAACCCACTTCGCCGATGTTGTCGCCCAACATCCAGAATGCTGGCCAGATGCCCGGGCCGTAAGGTGTTTTCAGTCGCGCCTCAAAACGGCCATACGCCTGTGAAAATTTACCTTGTGTCTTGACGCGCGCCGAGCGGTAGGAACTGCCCGCTTTCTTGGCCGTGATGACCAGATTGCCGTTACCGTCGAGCGAGACATTTTCCGGATCGTTGGTATAACTCTGCAATTCAGCATTGCCCCAGCCGCCGTTGTTCCCCAGATCATAACCCCATTTTGAGGCATCAGGCAAGGTTCCGGCCGTGCCTTCAAACTCGTCGCTCCATACCAATTGCCAGTTGCGGCTGGAAACCGTTTGTTTTTCCTCTTCGTCGCATCCGGTAAAAAGTGTAGCGCCCGCGGCCAGCAAGGCCATCGCCAATGGTTTTTTATAAAAAGTCGAAAATTGATTCATCGTGTTCTTGATTTTCTAAAACTATCCCGGCATTTCACCGGGATAGCGGTGGTTGTTTGTGGAAAAATTAATTTCTGAATAAGATGTTGTCCAGGAAAATATCACCGCTGCCATCAAACTTCAACTGGATGACGTTGGTGAGGTTTACCGGTGCGAAAGACGCCAACGGAATGTCAACGCTGTTCCATCCGGCCGTCGTCGGAACGGTCAAGGCATAAAGTTTCTCGACCGGCCCGGGGCTGATGAGATACACATTCAGAGCCGTTGAATTCGCGGAGTAATAATCGAGGTGTAGGAAGTTCCTACCCGATACGTCGATGCCGCTGGCCAACTGCAAGCCTTGGTAGTTCAACCCGGCGTATTTCAGCGTATTGTTTCCGGCAATCGACACTTGTGATGCCGTGGTTAACTGGCCCCAATTCGGGGTCAAGTCTGAACCCGGCACATTGGTGTAGGCGTCGCTAAAGATAGATGTTACGTTTGCAGCCGGATAACTCGGCGTTGGTGCGGCCGTTGTTGGCGTGGTCGGGATGACGCTGCCGTCGCTTTCGAAATAAATGTTGTCTGCGTAGAAATTCGTGATGTTCGTGCCTTCAAAAATGAGCTGGCCCAAATGCGCCCTGCTCGGCAATCCGGTGAAATTCGCCAGCGGAATGTGGAGGTTTGTCCAACCTTGCGAAATCAATGTCGGCGCGGTAAAAGTCAGGGTGAATCCTACATCGTTTCCGCCGCCAAAAGCACCGTCTGCACCGAAGTCAACCAGACGGACGCGGAAATTCGCGCCACCCGGCAAGGCGTTCGGAATGTAAATGCTCACATTTAAGTGCGACATCAAAGACGCATCAATGGTTGGCGTTGAAAACTCGATGCCTACGAAATTAAAGTTGGTGTAATTCAAGACGTTGTCGCCGTTCACGGTAAAATCTGCCGATTGCGTGTTTTGGTAAGGCTGCCAGTATCCGTTGTAATAATTTACCGGCGCGTTCGGATATACATCGGAGAAAATTGAAATGACGTCCGCTGCATCGGCGGTCGGCAGCGGCGCAGGTTGGAACGCGCCCTGAGAGTTCAAGGTCAACGAACCCAAAGCGTCCACGCCATTGACCGAAGCGGTGATGACTGCTGTGCCCGACCCGATCGTGCTGACATTGCCCACTTCGTCCACGGTAGCCACCGCAGGGTTTGAAGACGTAAAGTTGAAATACGCCGGGGTAACATTTACGCCCTGGTTGATGCCGTTTGGCATGTTAAAGGCGCAGACCAAGCCATCGATGGTGCTGGTAACGCCCACATAAGACGTTTGCACTTCATTTTGACCGCCCAGGATTTGCGGCTGTTGCGGGTTGATGGTGCCCAATTTCTCGAATTTAACTTCATCGATCCAGAACGTATAGCCGCTGCCGTTTTCTGGACCTTCAGAAATAAAGAACATGCCTTTTTCTACGGTCAGTTTTGACGGATCCGGGATTGGAATGATGTATTTCCGCCAGACCGTGCTGATCTGCATTCCGGAAATGGAAGCTTGGTATTTGTTTTCGCCGAAATCGTTGCCGAAGCCTACCACGTCAATGGTCGCCGCCACGGAACTTTTCGCCCAGAAGGTCAGCGCGTCGTAATCGGTCAGGTTTCGCCCAACAGTCGTGAAGAAAGATCCGCCAGCGTAAGCACCCGATGCATCGTTCACATTCGGGACATCGAAACGCATCGATGCCGCCGAATTGTTATAAGTTACTTCATTATCGACCTGGAATGCATTGGCCACGGCGCCACCAAATGACGCGTAATTCAAGCCCGTGCTGAAATTGTCGATAAAGACTTGTGGGTTTTTGGAATAACTGGCTTCCTGAAAGTCTTCCGGCTCATTTTCGCAGCTAAACACTGCCAAAGCCATGGCCGACAAGGACAGTAACTTTACCAGATTGGATGTTGCATATCTTTTCATCTTTTTCTCTTTTATTTTTTTTTAGTTACCGATATTAATATGGATGTACGTCCTGATTTCCCATTCGTTGCCGTTCGGGAAGCCGATGGCTGTTGGATCTGGAACCCACTGGCCTGAAGGATCGAGGATTTGCGTCGGGTTATACCTTGGCGAGTAACGGTCGAGTGAACGCCACGTGCCACGGATGCCGATGCGTGTGCCCGGCAGGATAAACCAATCCGGTTTGCCGATTTCTGTGGAAAGGTCGGCCATCAATTGGAGCGGATACGTCAAGTTGAAATCGCGGTGGTAGTCATACGGACCCCAATCATTGATCCTGACGAACGACGTGAGTTTGAGTTTTCTGTAAATGGCGCGTAAATCCATCCCGTAACGATGAATGGTGCGCGAGTCGCTGCCGTTGGCCTGGGCATCGCCGGTATATAATGTCGCGATGAAACCCAAATCCTTAGTGAGTTTCGACACGATGCGGGCATTGATTTCATAAAGGTCTTTGGCCGGAGCCGCGCCGTCAAAGGCGAACGTGGTACGTCCGTCGCCCAAAATACCGATGGCCGCATCTTGCGATGTCGGGTAATGACGGTACACAAAGCCTGCGCTGATGGCAAATTTTGCGTCTTCGGTCCGGTCACTGTCCCAGTTGTACATCCAACTGCCCGGCGTTGGGTCGTAGGTGAATAGGATTTCGCCTGCCGTTTGCTCGCGGTTGGCGCGCACCACGAACGGATCGTCCAAGATGTTGCGCGGCCTGCCCGGTGCCGGAACATCGGCGGTAATCGGGCCTTCGAGCGGTTTTTGGTAGAGGAAGTTCGGGGCAATCTGAAGTTTTCCGATGGAATAGGTCAAACCTGTCAGGAAGTTGTAGTTGTTGCCCACGCCGCTTTCCTTGAGTCGCCAGCCGGTGAACGTTTGTGTGTAATCGCCGCCGCCGTTGGCTACCAAGCCGTACGCCGCACCTTGCCCATACCAGTTGAACTTGCCGCCTGTGTAGGTAATTTTTGCCTTGCCGCCCCAATTGTCTTTGGATTCGACTTCGGCTTCATAGACCTGCTGGTTGCCCTCGTCGCCACGGACGAATTGATACGGACGGCCATTGAGTGGCGAACCGGCCCAGATGCCGCCCACGTCAACACCGAACTTGCCGACTTTGCGGTTGATGGCGAGCGTGAATTTCCTGGTTTTCGGTTGCGGGATGGCGAATGAACTCTCGGTGTTGGTTTGTTGTTCAAGGTCTTCGTGGAAAATACCGGTCACGCCGAACTTGCCGATGGTCTTGGAGTATTTCAACAAAACGGCCGGGTTGGCGCCCCACCAAAGTTGTGGGCCGAATGCGAGTTTGAAACCGTTGAAGATTTTCTTGCCTTCAATCTCAAAGCCTGATGGTGCAATACCATTATAGGTGTCGATGTTCGGGCCGTAGTTGGCTTCCGGGTACAATCCGAAGAAATCGCCTTCGTAACCCCAGTGGTAATGGCCGGTACGGTAAAAACCGGTCAGGTTGAAATGACTGTGGTTCCAGGTGTAGCTCGCGCTATAGACTTGTACGCGGTTGTTGGAATCGACGCGTTGGTCTACACCGTCGTTCTCGACGGTAATCGGGCGGCCACGGTTTTCGTAGAAAATCTGGTCAATCGGGTTGAGCGCCACATTTCCCAGGATGTTGAATTCGACATTCGCGCGCATGTTCGGTGCAGGATTTCCTTCGACCCCAACGTAGAAACTCTGCATGTGGTCAAAGCCGAGTTTGTTTGGAAATTCCGTAACGTTCGGGTTTGGATCGGTAGGCGTCGTGATGAGCGAGCCGCCAGTGTTGAAGGTCGTGAATTCCGCCCTGAGCTTGCTGAACCGGATCATGCCGCCTTTCTGGGCATCGAGTGCAGCCTTGTCGCCTCGGGCGCGCAAAGTGGCATCGGTAATTTGGATGTTGTTGAAATAGTTGTCGATGGCGGTCACCGATGTGCCCGGTGTAAGCGGATTGAGTTTGTGAACTTCCTTCAAGACGTAATACGCCGCACGCGGATACAGTTCGTAAAAACCTTTCGCATTGGTTGGCCCTTTTGCGCAGATGCCGAACCACTCTTCGTTCATGTTGTTCTGGCCTTGCTCGAAATCGCGAATGTAACCGCCGTTAGACCATGAGGCGTTGCTGTCGTGGACGTCCAGACCTGAGGTTTGGCCGTATTTCCACCAGCCGTCCGAAAACTGGAACGTAAAGCCGCCGATGGCATTCTGGGCTTTGCCCAAACCGGCTGTGTTCTGGTAAATTTCCTTCCATTGGCCAAGCAAATAATACGCTTGCGAGGTTTGGTCTTCCTGATTGGTGATGGCGTTGAACGAATCGGCGCCGAATTCCGCGAACAATACCGGCTTCCCGTACTCTTTCTTAACACGCTCGAACAAATCGCCGAACGAATTCCCGCGGTACACGTTGGTAGCGAAAATGTCAAAGTCTTTACACTCCTGGCTGATGATATCGAGGTACATCAAATCACCGTTACAGAAGGCAATCGGGTGTTTGCCGTCGATGCTTTTCATGGAAACCGCAGCCTCGTTTAAGAGTTTGTACATGGCCACGGCGCGTTTGGTGGTAACACGCTCCGGCATCGGGATGTTTTGGGTTTCGGCGCCGTCCCAGAAGAGACCATAGTTGTTCTCGTTTCCTAAAAGGAACAACAGCAAACCTTTGGTGTCTTTGTATTCGGTGGCCAGTTTATTGACTTCCGCCAACAGGAACTCACGCACCTGCGGATCAGCATATTCGGTATTGGGCACATACGCACCGTTCAAATCAAGTCCGTATCGGCCAAAAGAATGATTGAGCATGGTGTAAATGCCGTGGTTTACATAGACGTATTCAATCCACTTTTTAGGCATGCCCGCATAGACCCGGATCGTGTTTACGCCCATGTTCTTGAGCAATCCCATTTCCTCGTCGAGTGCCTGCTTGATGAAATCGTCCGGCTGGTTCCACAAACTATACGTGTAATTTGTGCCGATGGGATAATAGTCCCAGTTCATGCCGTTGACGACAAAATCTTTTCCGTCCACGATCAGTTTGGAACCGTCGCTGCCATTGGACACGACAACGCTATTGCCCTGAGCCACGGCGGCCGAAGAAAAAATAAAAAAGGTGAAAAATAAATACAGTTTTCTCATTTGAATAGTCTATTTGATTTGGTGTGATTCGAAATTTGGTGAATGCGCGCAATTGTTAGCGATTTGCTAAAACTACATTTTTTATATTTCTGTAATTCAATTGGTTCGTCTAAAGAAACTATACAAAAAGGCGTTACCGGCGAATTTCTTCCAGCACCTTTGTTTACGGTATTCTTAAGCGAAATGACGGACACCGTAACCCGCTTTGCTTCGGGCAGAAAAACCGATTTGTATGGTTAATGTATGGTTAAAACCGCGGTTGTTGTAGCGGGCTAAATCGAGAGAATGTACTCCACAACGCTGGTTTCGTGCGGCAAATCCATTTTCTTACGCAAACGATATCGTTTCACTTCCACGCTTCGGACCGAAATGTTCAACAGTGGCGCAATTTCCTTGGACGACAAATTCAATCGCAGGTACGCGCACAAGCGCAAATCGTTCGGTGTTAACGACGGATGCGCCTGCTTGACAATCTTCAAAAAGTCATTGTCAGCATTGTTGAAGGCTTCCTTGAAAATCGCCCAGGAATTGTCCTCGGAAATGTTCTCGTCAATCGTGTTGATGACGGATTTGATGTTCTTGTCGTCGTTGTTGCCGCTGGTGCGCTTCAAGTCGTCCTTGATCAGGGCGAGGAGTTCATTCTTCTTCATCAAACTCATCGTCGAGGCCGCCAGTTCACGGTTCTTGCTATCAACGTCGCTCGACAGTTGTTCGTTCTTGAGTTTCATGAGTTGGTGCTCGTTCTCGAGTTCCTTGATTTCCAAGAGCAAGTTGTTTTCCTCGATCAACTTCTGTTCTTTCTTGCGGTAATATTCCTTATAGGTTTTGTTGACGTAAAGCGCCAGCAACACCAGCAATATCAGGTAAATGAACAGCGCCAGATAGGTTGCGTACCACGGTTTTGCGATGGTAAAACTGTACGTGGCGAAGTTTTTCGGGTTCGAGTTTGCAATCTTCGCCCGCACTTTGAACGTGTAATCGCCAGGCGGCAAGTTCTTGAAATTCGCCGTTGTCCGGGCCGACCAATTGCTCCATTCCTCCTGAAAACCTTCGAGAATGTACTGGTATTCGGTGTAAATGTACTTGTTGTATTCGGGCACGGTGAAATTCAGGATGATGTTGTTCTCGTCCGATGAAAATTCGCCGGCCTGCTTCACCGGGCAGCTAATCAGTTTCTCGTCTAGTTTGTTGATCGTGACACCTGTAATGGACACGCCGTTGTTCTTGAGCCGCAAGTCGTTGAGGTTGATGGTATAATAACCGTCGGTCGTGCCAATCAGGAAAATCGAGTTGGACAACCGCGTCACGTTTTCGTATCCGAGCATAGAACCGGTCAACGACAACGGAATCGGGATCGTATTTTTCTTGAGCGCGCTCCCGATTTTGCTCAGCGTAAAATAATGGATGTAGTTTTTGGAAAACACCCAGAGTTTGTTGGAGCTGTCGGCCACCAATTTTCCTGAAGTGTACTCGTCTTTCTCGAAAACGGCGCTCAGGGTTTTGTCTCTGCGGAAGGTTTTGCTGGCATCGTCGAGGACGAAAATCCCGTCTTTGCTGGCGTAGTAAATCTTCTTGGCAAATTTGATCAGGCTGGCGTTCTTGCCTTTGCGTGGTGTATCGAGCGTTGTCAGGGCAGAACAAGTCGCAAAATTCTCATCCACATGAAACCGGAAAACGCCTTTATACTCGTGGCTCACATAGATATCGCGCGCGCTGGAAATCTCGAAATGCTTGGCCGAATAATCGAACTTGGCCAGCTTGTTCCTGAATTTCCATTGGTTTCCGACTTTCTGCAGCACCGAAATACCATAATAATTGCCTTGCAACAGCAAATCCGGCTTGCCCGGAATCTTCACGAAACCCCAAGTGCCCGAAGCCGAGAAAATGGGCGTTGCCGTATTATTTTCGATGACAAACGTCCCCGAATTGTGGCCGCAGAACACACTGCCTTCGTATTCAAAAAGCGACCAAACCTGGCCTTTCGTCCCGGCAATGAACTGCAAAGGTTCATTCGTGTAATAGGTTTTGCAGAACAAACCTTGATTGGTCCCGACGTACAATTTCCCATTGTGGAGCAGCGAAGTATAAACCGTGCCGAGCGATCCGGTTTTGTCTGAATACGTCCGGATGGGCGATTGCAGGTTGATGCAGTTTATCCCGTTGTCCAGCCCGATCCAGAGGTTTTGATCGACATCTTCAAAGATGGACAATACCGTGTTGTTGCTCAATCCTTTGTCCTGCGTGATGTGGTAGCGGAGCTTCCCGTTGGCCGTCAGGATGAAAATGCCGTCGGAAATCGTGCCTATCGCAAAACCCTTGTCCGACAATTGCTGGCAACTGTACACGCTGCCCGTGGCCATCTGCGCGTCCACATCGGTTACGAATGGCGAAAAAACACCGTTGATTAACGTGTAAAAACCATGCTGCATGGTTTGCAACAGCAGTCCTTCATCGGTGGCAAAAATCGCAATGATTTTGCTGTTGGCGGCCATCGGTTGGTTCGATACAAGTTTGCCCTTGCCATTCTCGATTTCGAATAAGCCTTCGCCAGGCACTTGGTAATAGATGGAACCGTTCGCCTGGAATGATTTCAGGATGCCGCTTCGGGGCGCGATGACGGAAAATTGGCCCGTCTTGGTGTCGTAAATATGAATTTGGTCAAGCGACTGGAAAATCATCCACTGTTCATACGGGAAAATGTTCCAAAACTGCTCATCGTCCTCGATTTTGCTCTTGATTTTCGCGCTGAGCGAATGGTATTTCAAATGGTTGTTCGCGTCCCTGGTCCAGTATCCGAATTCCATGTAACAACCCGTGTAAATGCGATCGCCAACGACTTGCACAGACCGGATGATGGTTTCATTGGGCGACGGATACAGCGTCCAGGCCGACCCGTTGAACTCCAGCAAACCGTCGTTGTTGGCGAAGAACATGAACCGTTGTGCATCCTGCGAAATCATCCAGTTCTGGTTGCCTGCGCCATACGTGGCCGGGCTGTATTTTACGATGGGCGCCAATTCCTGCGCGAGGAGGAAAACGGGAAACAGCAACCAAATAAGGGCGAATTTGATCTTCATTTCTAGGGTATTCAGTTTGTTGTTGCTCGGCGTTGGCCGAAAGTTGTTGCAATATAATAAAGTAGTAGTAGCTAGTGGCTAGTGACCAGATAAAAATCCGGCCGCTAACCACTTCCCTACTAATTACTAAATCTTGAAATTATCGTATTTGCTGGATTTCCAGCACGGTTTTGCCACTGTAGCTGTCCAGGTTTACCCCGGTGACAAAATTTTCCGCAAAGACTTCGATATAACCGCCCACAGCCAATTGCACGATGCAACTTACCGAGCGTTCTACATTGCCCGAACCGGAATGGTCGTGCGCCGTCATCTGGTAATACGCGCCGTTCACCTGCACGCCGATGGAATACAGGTTTGTGTTGCTCTGGTTGTCAGTATGGAACGCGGCTTCTACGCGATAGTAGCCCGCCTTTGTTGCGGTGAAACGATTGGTAGCCGTGTTGAATTCATTACCGGTATCAAAGACTTCCGTATTGAACCCGATTTTCTGCCATCCGCCGTTGGTGAGCACTTGGTTGGCCGACAGATGCGCGCGTACCAAAGAGAGCGTCGTTGCCGGATTGGTGACCCAGCTCGTTCCGCCTGCGCCGTCGGTCTGGAGGATTTGACCGTTTGTTCCGCGGACGTTCGGCATCGCATAACCATTGGCGTTCGCCGGATTATTGATCTGGAACGTACCGTTGACACGTGCGATGTTGGTGTTGAATTCGCCGTAGATCAAAGCATTGCTCTGGTCTGCGTTGGAATTGTCGATGTACAGCTTGTTGGAACCGGTTTCGAGCGCACCAGCATTAGAACCGATGGCCACGTTGCCTGTTCCTGTATTGGTCGTAAGTGCATTGTATCCGATGGCAACGTTGTTGGCGGTTGCCGCATTGGCTTTAAGCGTATTCGAACCGATGGCGACGTTAAAAGAACCCGTCGAGAAAAGCCCGGCCTGATAGCCCATGAATGCATTGTTGTTGGCTGCGAAGGTGTTGTAACGCCCAGCCTCAAAACCCACATAGGTATTGTTGGTTCCGGTCTGGTTTTCAAATCCGGCCGACGTACCAATGGCGGTGTTGTTGGCGCCTGTCTCATTGTTGAGCGCAGACGAACCCACGGCGGTGTTTCCCGTAGAAGCGCCGTTGCCCTGCAAGGCATTGTAACCTACTGCCGTATTGCCCGATCCGGAATTGCCGAAAAGCGCATGCCAGCCTACTGCCGTCGTATTGGCAAAAGCAGCGCCTGATCCAAACATGGCTTCATGCCCAACTGCCGTATTGGCCGAACCGAGATTGCGGCCCAGCGCAAAATTGCCGACAGCGGTGTTCTCATTGCCCGCAGCGTTGAGTTGCAAAGCGGCATATCCTACCGAAGTATTCCGACTGCCGTTGGCTGTTGTCAAAGCCTGGAAGCCAAGTGCGGTATTTTGCGTAGCGGCGATGTTGTTGGCGAGCGCCTGAAAACCCACGCCCGTATTATTACTCGCGGTGTTTCTTGTAAGCGCCTGAAACCCGACGGCCGTGCTGTTGTTGCCTCCAGCATTCAGGTTGAGCGCCTGATAGCCCACAGCGGTATTGGCACTGCCCGTCGTGGTCGCCAATGCCGCGTTGCCCACGCCTGTGTTCTGGATTCCGGTGGTTACTAGTGGCAACACGCCATTTCCAAAAGCCACGTTGTCGGCACCCGTAGTGAGCGCCAGCGCATTGGTTCCGAATGCGGTACTATTGGTAGCCGCACCGGCGGTAAGTGCATTGACGCCGAACCCGGTACTGGTAGCCCCAATCTTACCCGATGCGACGTTGTTTCGCCTAAAGGCTACATCAACCGCGTCGGTCGTACCCAAGAAATTCGTGGTTCCAGACAAGCCTGAGTTGCCAACGACGTTCCAAGCGTTTGCGGCGCCCGAGGCCAGTCGTTCCCAAACCGTACCATTGAAAAAGTAAAAGCCCACCGCCGTTACGTTCACCGTGGTTCCAGTGGCCGTGCCCGTGGTGACATCGTTTACGTAAATCAAGGTGGAGGTCGGCGTGCCAATCATGCTTTGTGCACGAAGCCTTGAAACCCTCGGGATCAAAACACCGTCCACTGTAGTGCCTGCCAAGCTGGTAGCCGTTACGTCAAGTGTGGCTCCGGGCGTTGTTGTACCGACGCCTACTTGCGCTGTCGCCCCAACTGAAATTAAAAAAAACAGTATGGCTAGTTTCGTTCTTGAGTTTTTCATTGCTTTTCTTTTAAATTAAAGCACACCTCCGTTTAAAGAGGTGTGCTTTCAGTAACCCAAAGTTTATCTTTTGATCACCCGGATGGTTTTCACCGCTTCGCCCTGGCTGACGATGACATTGTAAACACCCGATGGGAAACCTTGACCTACAGCAAACGTTCCCATATCAGACGCGCCTACCTCTTTGTTTTCAAGCAACCTTCCGGTCATGTCGTACACTTTCACCGCAATTGGCGCGTCAAGCGACGTGGTCAATTCCAGACTGAAACTGTCCGCGAACGGGTTCGGGAAAGCCACTGCGTCAAATGACAGGTCTTTGTCCTGATTCATCCTCGACAATCCCGGCGTTACGATAGAACAGGTCTTGCCGTAAGGTCCGGCAGGATCGGCCATGTTGAAAATCAAGCGGACTTTTACGTTGTATGTCGCGCCTGGCAAGAGTTGTCCGGCAAAATCGTTGAGTGTAAACGTACGCGTGCTTCTCACCACTTCAATCGGTGTCAGCAAACCGCCGCCGGAAATCTGGAAGGCGTAGGCAATGGCACCCGGATAGGAAATCGCGTAAATCTGCGTGCCGTTGTTGGTCACGAGATAGTTATCGCACTGCGAATCCTGCAATGATGTGGTCGGGAAATTTGGCGTGGTAACAGTACAGATGCCGCTGTATGGCAAGTAAGAACCGTCTGTATTTTTCAAGGCCACTTCTACGTTGTAAGCCTTGCCGTATTGCACCACGAAATTCGTGATTTGGTTCATCTTGAATTCACGGATGGAACGATCGAGCGTTTGTGTATTGACCGGATTGATCGGGTCGGTTACCCGGAAACGATAACCGGTAGCAAACGGCACCAGGTTGGCGTACACCGGATCAGACAGATTCGTCAAAACCTGGGCGCAGTTGGTGAGCGATGTTACCGTTGCAGGTGTGGTCACGGTACATTCCGACGCAGTAAACGGCTGCCAGAAACCAAGGTAACGAACAGACAACTCAATTTTATACTGTGTGTTGAACGCATAATTGACCAACTGTGTCAGCCTCATGGTGCGTAAGGCCGTATCCAATGTCTGGACTTGCCCTGCCGACGGACCGCTCATGGTGGTCACTCTCCAGCGATAGCCTTGTGCGCCGGCCACGATGTTCGCTGTAATAGGGCTGTCGATAGCCGCCAGCATCGCATTACACATCGGTCCTTGGATGACGGTCGTAATCGGTGTAAAACCTTCGTCGGTCAAACCGTCGCAGTCGTCATCAATCAAGTTGTAACCTACTTCGGCTGCACCTGGGTGAACGGTGTTCTTGGTGTCGTCGCAATCTGTATTGTTGGCCACATAGCCTGATGGAGCCGGAGCGCCATCGCCGCACACCAATTGTGAAACAGCAGGGTCGCCGTATCCGTCATTGTCAGCATCCGCGTAGTACGGATAGCATTCGTTGCTGAAATACACATTGTCCACAAAAATCTGCGGTCCTGAAGCGGTGTTCTGCTCCAGTTTCAAGCCCCAAACTTGCGTGAGGTCGGCGGCGCCGAAGCTAGACAACGGGATGCTCAAAGAGTTCCAGCCCGCAGTCAAATTAGACGCTTCGTACAAATAGTCGCCGTTGGCCAACAGGAAAATGAAGATTCTTGACAAAGCCGGGTTCGAACTCAGTGGCGCATTGAGGTAAATGTCGATATGCAAATGACTCATGCCCGATACGTCGAAGCGTGTCTCGGCTTGGTCAATCAATCCAGAGAAGCCGAAGTTGTCAAGTTGGAGCGCAGTGTTGGTTCCGTTGGCTACTTCGGTCATCGTCGTTCCAGTTGTCCAAGAAGACTGCACCAAGTTGAAAGCGTTGGCATACACTGGCGGGTTTCCGGTAAACATCGATACGACGCGATCAGGGGTTCGGGCCGGTGGCACCGGTGAAGCGGTCGGGGCCGGATAACTCACCACCAATGGTGCGGTGATGCTGGCCGTGCCGTAACTGCCCGATGGCGCTTGTGTAGCCGTGATGGTGGATGTTCCAGGACCAACAATGTGAACAGTGTCGCCGATGATGGTGGCAACAGCCGTATTGCTGCTGGTGTATGAGAACGCACCGTTGCTGTTGGACGTTGGCGGTGTCAGTACAAAATCTGGATCGTTGTAGGCTTTCGCAGGAATGCTGAAGTCAGACAACGTTGGCGGTAGCAATGTGGCCGGCCTGTAGAAATAGATGTTGTCCACGTAAACGGTTTTTCCGCCGCCATTGAGGCTTTCGAATTTCAGCAAGCTGACGCCATTGAGGTTCAATCCTAAATTGACATAGGTTGACATCGGGATATCGATGCTGTTCCATTGGTTTGGCGTAAGTGTAATCTGGGCATTGCGGTCGCCGTTGTTCAACAGCCAGATGTTCATTCCAGTGCAATCTTCAGAGTAGACGTCCATATGCAAAGTGGTCATCTCAGTAAGATTCTGTGGCGCGAAAGTGACAATCTCGATAAGGAAATTGCTCATCTTCTTGGTGTCGTTACCAGAAAGCAATTCATCGGTAGTCACGGCGATATTCTGCCATACCGGCGAACCTTGTGTCGTGTAAGCGTTGCTGTAAACCGACTTGACATCCCAATCATTTCTGGCTGGTGGATTTGGTGCCGGAGTAGACAATGGCGGGTTGGCCACTACGAATGTGGCCGCGATAGAACCTGGTTCATAAGGCGAAGACGCAGCTTGGTTGGCTGTAATGGTCGTCGTGCCCGGTCCAACAATGTGTACGGTGTCGCCGCTGATGGTAGCCACCGCGGTATTGCTACTGGTGTAAGTGAAGGCACCTGGGCTATCTGACGTTGGTGCAGTCAACGTGAAATCCGGGTCGCCGAACACTTTTGAAGGAACGGTGAAGTTGCTGAGCGTTGGCTCGATACCGGCCGGACGGTAGAAATAAATATTGTCCAGATACATTTGGTATGCGCCCGAAGCGGAATTCGATTCGAATTTCAATCCGTAGATGCTAGACAAATCTGCGCCCGCGTTGGTGTAGTTGGTCAAATCGATATCAAGCGAGTTCCATCCCGCTGTGAGGTTGGTGGCCGTGTAAATCTTGTCGCCGTTAGACAGCAGGAAGATGAACATACTCGGCAACGACGTATTCAGATACATATCCACGTGAAGCTTGGTCATGCCCGCCGCACTGAAATTGGCGCCGTTGGTCACATAACCCAACCAGCCCATGTTGTTGACTTGCAAAGCGGTATTCGATCCGTTTGGAATCTCGGTAAGCGTCACCGCGCCGTTAGACCAATCGGCTCGAACGGCAGTTACGCCATTGGCATAAACCGTTGGCGTTCCCGTAAACATGGAAACCACGTCTGCCGGATCACGCGCAGGCGGTACCGGCGATGCGCCCGGTGCAGGGAAACTTGCGGTAAATGTAGCCGTCGCAACGCCTTGACCGAAACTTCCGTCGGCTGCTTGGGTCGCAGTAATGGTTGATGTTCCGCCGCCCACGATAGTCAAAATGTCGCCCGAAATCGTGGCCACGCCGGTGTTGCTGCTGGTGTAAGACCACGCACCGCCGCTGTTGGATGTTGGCGGCGTTAACTGGAATGCCGGATCGCCCACATTTTTAGCAGGAACGGTGAACGTGCCCAAAGTTGGTGGTTGTGTAGTGGCCGGCCTGTAGAAATAAACGTTTGTGATAAACAAAGTGGTATTGTTCGGGTTGAACGTAACGGGAACAATCCAACGCAGGTTCGACAGGTCAACAGAGCCGCCGCCAGAAGTATACGTGCTGAGCGGAATGTCGTACGAATTCCACGTGCCTTGCGCTTTCGCGAACGGAACTTCCAATTCGCGGTTGCTTCCGTTTACGGCTTCGAGTTTAATCTTGAAAGAAACAAAGTCAGGTGACCACACATCGATATGCAAATGCGTCATCTGTGATACGTTCAGGGTCATCGCACCACTGGTGGAAATGCCCGAATAGCTGTGACCGGTGTATTTCTTTACGACGCTTCCGTCGCCCAAAGTCACGTCGCCGACAATTGTACTGCCGCCGAAACTATCGAATACAACACCCGATTGGTTGGTATAAGCTGCGCCGTATTGCGAAAGCACGTCCCACGGATTTCTGGCCGGTGGCGTTGGCGGCCCAGCCGTTGGTGTAGTGGCTGGAACAGTGACAACTAAATTTGCCGTGACACTTCCGGCAGCGAAAGACGCCGTTGCGGCTTGATTCGCTGTAATGGTAGACGTACCGCCGCCTACAATGGTAATGGTGTTTCCGCTGATTTGTGCCACACCAGTGTTGCTGCTGGTGTAAGTGAACGCGCCACCACTGTTCGAGGTTGGCTGTGTAATGGTAAATGGCGCATCGCCCAATACTCTAGGCGGCATATTTAGCGCGCCAATAGTCGGGGCAGGAAGTCCGCCGCCGCCGCAGGTATTTCCGACAGTATAGGTAAAGTTCTTGGTCACAGCGAAGCCGCCGGCAGCCCAAGCAAATTTACAGGCAACGGTAAAGGTTGCACCTGCCGTGAATCCTGAATACGTGCGCCTGAATTTCTGCCCGCCGACGTTTGACATTGGCAATTCCTGAAATCCAGGGTTGAACGTCCAGGCGTAGGCCACCAGGCCGGTGAGCGGGCTCAGCACTTCAAATTCGACGGTTACATCTGAACCCGAAGTGGTAAACGTGTACTTGTAATTAGGCAGTCCGCTGCCTTGCGAAATTTCGTTGGTTGTGCCCGTACACTCGGTGTTTTGGGCAAAACTACTGGGAATGACTGCCGCAAAGAGCAGCAACACCAGTACTAGTTTTTTTAGTGTTTCCATAATTAAAATTGTCTTGGTTTGTAGGGTTGATTAATGGAAGGTTGCCCTTCCGGTTAGCGTAAAAATCCTCTTCCCGTACCTGGACCTACGCCAGGCGGGATTTATTATCCTTCAAAATGTGTCTAAACGATGCTGCCGAAAAACGTGATGACATGTTCATCTTGGGGACGATAAACCGCTTTCGGGAGACTTTTCAATAAGGCGCTGATCTGCAATCAACAATTATCAGTAGGAAACAATCATTGAATATATCATTTGGGCATATACTCAAAAAAGAAAGCAGACTGTAATTCAGAAACCAGTCTGCTTTCAAAACTCACTTGAATTAATTCTTAACTAATTTTACGGTTTTGCTTCCGCTATTTGTTTGGACATTGGCGAAGTACATCCCGCTGGCCAACGCCGAAGCATCAATCACGGCATTCAAATCGTTCGGTTGGATCAATTGGATCTGTTTTCCGGTAATGTCAAACAACTGCACCGATGAAATGGCTTCGCTTGCCGAGATATTCCATGCGTCTTTCGTCGGGTTTGGATAGGCATTAAAAGTCAAAGCGTTCACATCACGCGTGCTCAAAATGGTTGGCTCGACGGTCGAGAAATAAATGTTGTCGAAGTACACGATGTCCGACACCAAATCTGAAGTTGTTCCCAATTTAAACTGGAAGAACGTCGATTTATTGAAGCCTTTTCCTTCGAAGAAACTCAACGGCACATTTACACTTTGCCATGAACCTTGTACCAGCGTGCCGTCGCTGCCTTCGGTACGCAATTCATAATTGTATTCTACGACACCACCGTTGTTGCCGATGATGATGAACCTGATTTCGTTTGAATTCGCATCGGCGAAATAATCGAAATGCACCCATTGGTAAGCAGAGATGTCGGTCACGGTATTTGTTCCTTGTCCCCAACCGGCTACCGCGAAGTTCATCTTGATGGCTTGGTTGGTTACATCGGTCGAGTCGAGATCTGGCGTACCAGAGTTCACCCCAAAGCTGTAGTTCGGAATCCAAACATTCGTATAGCCCGGAACATCATTGTAAATGCTCAACACCTGGTTGTCTGGCGTGCCCGGAATGGGCGCCACATTAGGGAAAGTAGCCGCAAAGTTGATGGTGTAGGTCTTTGTGACCGTGCCATTTTCTGAAGTTACCAATACCGAAGCCGTACCCGGAATTCCAGACGCTTGGGTAATTGAAGTAATGGTCGCGCCCGCATCTGTAGTTGTAGCCGATGTAATCTGGGGAACCGTTGTGGTGCCCACCACCAATTCATACGTATATTCTGTTACCGACGTGTTAAAGCCCGGAAGCGTCGTGCCGTTTACTTGCAAATCGCTCAAAGATGCGTCTGAGCCTGCCGCGGTTGGTGTCTTCCAGAAATAAATGTTGTCCAGATAAATGGTAGATGGCGAAACGCCGCCCTGGCCGTCGAACTTGATTTGGAAAACGCTGTCCCAGGTCATGCCGACAAATGCACTTTTCGGGAGGTCAACGCTGCTCCATCCATTTTGTACCAGCGGCACATTCACAAGGACTTCAGCGACACCAGTTCCGTTATTAATAGGAGAAACTTTTACGTTGGTTGCATTTGACGTCCAGATGTCGATGTGCAGGTATTCCATACCAGATGCATTCTGCGTCGTCAGTTCGGTGCCTTGGTAATTGAAGTTCGGGTAAGCCAACACCAAATTTCCCGTGCCCGGATCAAAGTTCGGGTTGACTTGCCCGAAACCGGTTTGGCCCCAGTTCGGATCATAATTCGTCGCCACATTCGTGAACGAGCCGCCGTAAATAGAAATCACATCCGTAGGCGCATTGGTTGGAACGGGCGCGTTGGTCGTTGGCTGTGCATACATATAGGTAGCGTTCAGCAAAACCAACAAGAACAAAAGGGTAATTTTTCTCATATTATATTTTTTTAAAATTAAATTTGATAAAAGCTAAAATAAACAATAACATATTTAAACAATTCGCAATGCCGTCATACAAACTATACAACCAAAAATTTGTAAATCCCTAGGAATAGCGGATAAACGGCTCAAAATAAACGGCTAACAAAACCCATTAAAATCACCTTTGCCAATTCTGTATGGTTGTTGTATAGTTTTTTTCTCCTTTTTTTAGAACTACAACGTTTGCATTTACACCCTCAACTTGCACAAAACCGTCGCCAAACGGTGATGTTATGCCAACGTTACCGCTTCAGCGCAAAATGTGCGCGGAATGTTTTAGTTGCGCCATTTTCTGTATAATCGACGGCAAACCAATAATCCGACGACGGCATCGGCTGCCCGTTGTACGTTCCGTCCCAGCCAGAACCGCCTGTCCCGATTTGTTTGAGCAACTTGCCGTAGCGGTCAAAAATCCAGATGATTGCGTCCAAACCGTCAATGTTCCAAGAATCGTTGAAACCGTCCGCATTCGGCGTGAAAAACTTAGGATAATTGATGAGTGTTACCGATGCCGACAAATTAGTACAATAATCGTCAATCACGGTCACGGTATGCGTTCCCGGCGGAACATCCACAAACACATTCGACGACTGGAACGGCCCATTGTCCAGCGCGTATAAAAAAGGCCCGCCGCCGCCCACAACGTTCACGACGATTCGCGGTTGGTCTGCAAAGGCTTCGGACTGTTCAATGAGCAGGCTTTCTCCTTGCGGCATTTCGCCCACAACAGCCGTCACCGATGCAGACTCGCAACCTGCCGCATTGGTCGCGATCACCGTATAACTGCCCGTTTGCGTGGCATTGTAGCTGCTGCCCAGCGCGCCCGGAATCGGACTCGTACCGAAAAACCATTGAAAACTATGGTTGGCCGGATTCAAACCTGTATCCAGCGTGTAAAATTGCGTGGATGGCGCCGCAATACTACTCGTGCATATCACGCCGTCCTGGATTTGCGGAACCGGAAGTGGATGCACTGTAACTGTTATCAAGACCGAACTTCCGACGCAGCCGTTGAAAGATGGCGTCACCGCATAGGTTATCGTACCTGCGGCATTTCCGTTTAACGTGATGGCATCGTTGATTTGATTTCCGTTGCCCGACGTCGCGCCGCTTGCCCCATTTTGGGTTGCCGTCCAGTTAAATGTAGCGCCAGCCATACCCGACAGTGCAAGGTTGATGTTTTCGCCTTCGCAATACACCAAATCTCCTGTATAAGTGACCGTTGGCGACGGATTGATGGCAATGGAGACAAAATCTGAAAGCGGACGACTGCAACCAGATAAACTAACGCTCATCAATTGATAAGTTACGCCAGCCGTCAATGGGTTCGTGGCAACGACTGCGCTTCCTGATCCGTTCAGCGTTACG
The DNA here is from genome assembly GCF_965137575.1 of Flavobacterium longum. Classification (NCBI taxonomy): domain Bacteria; kingdom Pseudomonadati; phylum Bacteroidota; class Flavobacteriia; order Flavobacteriales; family Flavobacteriaceae; genus Flavobacterium; species Flavobacterium longum. The sequence continues at coordinate 581,205 of NZ_CBCRZJ010000003.1, forward strand.
GTTTGGCTGCTGCTTCCGTCAAGATAGGTCACTACGGCATTCGGCGTACCCGTGAATGTGAGTGTCGCGGTTTGGTTTGCGCAGACTGACGACGCGCTGGCAGCGATAGACGCAGTAGGCAATGTGACGGCCGAAATGCTCACCGATTGCGACAAGGTCTGAGAACAACCGCCAATGCCCGAAGATGTGACGCCAATGAGCGTGTAAACTGTCGGCGACGTCACATTTGGAATCGTGACCGACGCCGTACCCGATGCATCCAATGTAACGGATTGCGCCGTCGTTCCTGCCGTATAATCCACAGTCGCGTTGGGTGTTCCCGTAAATGTAATTGTAGCAGGATTGCCGCTGCACACGGGCGAATTGCTCGCAATGGAAGCCGTCGGCAAGCCGTTTACAGAAACCGTTGCCGTCGTGTTGATGGTATTGCTGCACGCGCCCAAAGCCACGCTGACCAAGGTGAACGTGCTGTTCGATGCCAACGGCGATGTGGTAAAACTAGCCAACCCAGAAGCATTTAAAGTCGCGGTTTGGTTGCCGCCCTCGTTGATTTTATAAGTGACGACGGCATTCGGCGTACCCGTAAACGCAATCGTACTTGTTTGGTTTTCACATACCGTCGACGGATTTGCATTGATTGAAGCCGTCGGCGAAGTCACGACATTCACCGTGACCGATTGCGATAAAGACTGTGTACAGACGCCACCAACACTTACTTGGACCAAAGTAAAAGTGGCCGTCGCGGTGATATTAGGAAAAACGACCGATGCCGTTCCAGAAGCGTTCAAATTTACGGTTTGGTTGCCACTGCCATCAGAATAGGTTACCGTAGCGTTGGGCGTTCCCGTAAAGTTGAGCGTGACCGCGCTTCCGGCACAAACGGAAGATGCGATAGATATAGCGGCCGTTGCCGAATTGTTCACGGTAACGGTCACCGAATCGTTTTTGTTACGGACACAAGTGCCCAATACTGCCGATGCGACATCGAGCATCGTGTAAGTAGTGGTCGCAGTCAAGACCGGCGTGGTAAAACTGGCTGACCCCACAGCGTTCAACGTCACGGTTTGATTGGTCGTGCCATCCGAAAAAGTAACGGTGGCGTTCGGCGTGCCCGTAAAACTGATGACCGCCGTATTGCCGCCGCAAATGGTTGCTGTGCCGCTGATGGTTGCGTCGGGCAACGGCACCACGTTCAATTGTACAGGCGTTCTCGGGCTGGCGATACAACCCGTAACGACGTTGTACATTTCGGCGTAAAAAATTCCCGGCGCCGTGGGCGTGTAAGACGTGCTGTTGGCCTGTAACAATGTGCCACCGGCCGCCGCGCTGTACCAACTGACACTGGTTTGCGGCTGGCTGACCACCGACAATGCCGGAATGGTTTCGTCGCTGCAAATCGTCACATTGCCATTGCTGACCGCCGCGCCGGGCGAAGACAGGATGGAAATCGTAAAGACGTTTGAAGCGGTCGAGCAGAACACATTCGACAAATTGGCGACATCCTGCGCGGCTTTTACGCGGTAGTATGTCAGTGAACCGATGTTGGGCGTGGTATAACTGGACGCCGTTGCGCCAACCACATCAGTCCAAGAAACGCCGTCCGTACTGGTTTGCCATTGGTAAAAATAAGGCACCGCACTCGCCGTGGCGGCCTGAAGCTGCAACGACACGGGGTTGGTGCAGGTCGTAAAGGTATCGCCGGTTACAGACGGGCTTGAAACGGTAGTCACATCGCCGCATGCGCTAAACGAAATGTCGTCGATGGCCAAATCGTTGCCGCAGCCGCCCACGCCATTGTTTTTCATCTTCAACACCACCGAGGTTTCGCTCACGGTCGTAAAAACCAATGCGAACTGCTGCCATAGCGGTGTTGGCGTCCCGAAAATATTCCCTGTGTTACCCGAACCGAGCAAAATGGTCTCGGCGGCGTTCCAGATTTCAAACCGCACGTTAATCGGGATCTGGCCGGCACCGCAGTAATTACTGCTGGGATTGTATACGTTCATCACCCAAGCCGAAAATTCAAAAGTCGTGTTGACGCACAAACCCGTTACGGTTTTCTTGTAAAAGTCACCCGAAGTGACCGCATTGGCATTCATCAGCAGCATCTTGCCGTTCGGGCCGTTGGTGGCGTCGGGTGTGTGATCGAGCGCATTGTGCCACGTCGTGTACTGATAGGAATTGTTATGAACGGTGTATTGTCCGTCATTTGGTGCGCCGGTCACAAACGCGTAGGTCGTGACACCCGCGGGCAAGGCCGGGCCATACGTGGTGCCATTGCCAAAGTTTTCCGTAAACAACGGCTCGCCTTTGCTTCCGGGACAAAAACCCAGTTGGGCATGAGCACCGACAGCAGTCAACAGGAAAATAAAAGATAGCAGTTTCTTCATATTCATCAGCAGAAACAAAGGCACGGATTGCCTGTAATTTCAATGTGATGAAAGTTAAGTTTAGTTTACGGACTGCGGTCGCGATAGGCGATGATAAAAACCATACAAATTTGTCCTTTCCGCTAAAAAAACGTTTTCGTTGGCCGTACAACACCACAACAAAATGCTTGCAGTAGGATAATCGGCCGGAAAAAGGCAAGCAACCGAGATGAAACGATGTTACGTTAAATGATCCAACACGCGCTCCAACGCCATACCGCGCGACCCTTTAATAAGCATCGTCTTGCCGGACAATGGATGCGCGTCGAGGAATTCCGCCAGGGCGTCGAAAGATTCATAAAAAGTAAAATGTTCCCGCTCCAGACTGTTGTTTGAAAATTCCCTTCCGATGAAGATAAAATCAACATCATCGACATCGGCCACGGAAGTAACCAGCGCTTTATGCTCGGCAGCGCTTTCCGACCCGAGTTCGAACATGTCACCCAGAATGGCTATTTTGTTCGGCTTGTCAAGCTGAAGGAAATTCTCGATGGCCACGGCCATGCTGCTCGGATTGGCGTTGTAAGCGTCGAGGATGATTTCATTCCCGCCTTTGTGCAGGATTTGCGAGCGGTTGTTTTCGGGCGTATAACTTTCAATGGCTTGCTTGATTTTCTCGTTCGAGATATCGAAATACTTCCCGATGGCAATGGCCGCATTGATGTTGCTGGCGTTGTACAACCCGATGAGTTTGGACGCAATGGTCACGCCATCAAAGGAAACTTCAACGAATGGTTTGGCTGAAACTTGTGCAATGTTTACGGCCGCTTTGGGCTGTTGCACGCCAAACTCATACCTCCTGAGCGACTGGCCTTTTTCGGCCTGGATGGCATCGTTCAGATTGATGAAGGCCATTTTATTATTCGCACCGAGATAGCCGTACAACTCGCTCTTTCCCTTAATGACGCCTTCGGTGCCGCCGAAACCTTCCAAGTGTGCTTTCCCGAAATTGGTGATGTAGCCGTAATCAGGCGTTGCAATCGTGCACAAAAATTCGATTTCCTTCTGATGGTTTGCGCCCATTTCCACGATACCGATTTCAGTTTCGTTTGTAAAGGAAAGCAAGGTCAACGGTACGCCAATATGGTTGTTCAGGTTGCCGACGGTGGCCTTTGCATTGAATTTCTGTTTCAATACGGCGTGAATCAGTTCTTTGGTCGTGGTTTTCCCGTTGCTTCCCGTAAGGGCTATAATGGGCAGCTTCAAATAATTTCTGTGGTACCGCGCCAATTCCTGTAAGGCTTCCAGACTGTCGCGAACTAAAATGGTACGCGGGTCAATGTAATAGTCTTTGTTGTCGATGACCACGTACGACGCGCCTTTCTCCAATGCTTCGGCAGCGAAAGTGTTTGCATCGAACCGCTCGCCCTTGATGGCAACGAACATTGACTTCGGTTGTATTTTCCGTGTGTCGGTAGAAATACCAGAGCATGTCAGAAATGCATCGTGGATGGCCTTGATTTCCATAAAATCAATAATATTAGGTTACATTGAAAAGAATAACCGCGGCTAAAGTTACGGCAAAAAAATAAAGCCCTAAAAATAGGGCTTTACTTAAATTATGATGCAAATTAGTTTCTTGCTCTTTTCTTTTTCTCAGATTTAGGACCAACCCTAGACATTGCGCAACGGAAACCGATATAGTCTGTGGCCATATCCTGCGGGAAATACCTTCTCTGGGCCGGATCCAACCAGTAAGCACGATCTCTCCAAGAACCACCTTTGTACACGCGAACGTCGTCGTTCACCAAAGTTGTCCTTTTGCTTGATTTATCGAACTTGCGGACCATATTGCCCAAACTGTCTGTTGAGACGTTGTGTTTAGGCGAGTCATACATCCTTTGGTTGTCTTTCATTTTAGATACGTCTTCTTCGGCGTCACCAAACTTGAAATATCTGGTAGATTGCTTGTCACCATCACGGTAGTTACGGTTGTCTGACTTATCGAAATTCTGACGCAAATACGTTTCATTCTCATCCACCGGAACCTGAGCAATCTCGCCAGGGAAATTCCTAGCCATGATTTTACCGTTGGCCAAAGTATCGAACTTCTGGTTTTCGGCGGTTACGATTTCAACTTTTCCGTCTTCGCCGATTTTGTTCTTCATGTAAACGTTACCCCTGTAGTAGTTGAAGTCGTTCGCTTCGTCGTCCACGATCGGACGGTAAACGTCAGCAACCCATTCGGCTACGTTGCCAGCCATATCATACAAACCGAAGTCATTGGCTGGGTAAGATTTAACTTTGTTGGTGATGTCGGCACCGTCATCTGACCAGCCTGCAATACCGCCGTAATCACCTTTACCTTGTTTGAAGTTGGCCAATTGGTCACCACGAACCTGACGCTTGCCCGAACGGGTATAGCTACCAGACCAAGGATATTTCTTTTGCCCTTTGTAAGCATTGTATTGGCGCTGACCGATATCGGCAGCAGCGGCATATTCCCATTCTGCTTCGGTTGGAAGCCTGTACTCTGGCAAAATCAAACCAGAAGTTCTTTGGGCATAAACATTTTTAGGGCTGTTGCCGTTTGTGGCAGTTGCAGAACCTGAACCGGCGCCCGGATCTCCGGCCGGAGCGGCTGAACCTTTCTTAGAAGCCGAACGGCCTTTGCCTTTCTTCAACACCAACTCTTCGTTTTTAGAACCGAAAGCTTGTGTTGGCGCGGCCAAGTAAGTATCTGTACTGAATGTTCCCTCAGCCGAATCAGCCAAGTGAGAATCTTTTTTCAAGTATTTCTGATCTTCGAGGGTTTTCTCGTTCACGCGGTCTGTACGCCATTTTGAGAATTCAACGGCCTGAATCCAGTTTACACCAACGACAGGATACTCAGCATAAGCCGGGTGACGCAAATAGTTGTTGGTCATGGTTTCGTTATAACCCAAACGGTTTCTCCAAACAAGTGTATCAGGAGAAGCACCTTCGTAGATGTTTTTGTAGTTTTCTTGGTCTGGCGGGAAAACCCTTTTCAACCAATCGAGGTATTCCATGTACATCAGGTTGGTCACTTCGGTTTCGTCCATGTAGAACGACTGAACGTGCTGCTGATTTGGCGTGTTGTTCCAATCGTGCATCACATCGTCCTGTACCTTACCCATGGTAAATGTACCGCCTTCTACGAATACAAGCCCGGGGCCGGTAGCCTGTTTCTTAAACTTTGAGGCGTACTGAAAACCACCTTTGCTATCGTTAATCTTCCAACCGGTTGCCCTGGAAGAACTTTTTCCGCTTGATTTCTTGCCACAAGAGGAAAAACCTGCCACTACAGCGACACACAGTAACAGCTTGATAGTCATTAATTTCGTTACTTTCATACTTCTAGTAGGTAATAAAATTTTCGAGGCGCAATATAACAATTAACCGTTAAACCGCAACATCTTTTTTACAAAATATACTTTCTAGTCCTTTTGCGACGGGCGCAAGTTCCTACAGAACGGTTTTTTAAAACTATTATTATATGGCTTTGGGCTAAATAAATTATTTTTACGCCCGTAATATTTCACGCGTAGTTGCGTTTATAATCCGATGAAAAAACTGCTATACTCGTTCGCACTCCTTTTCTCGATAATCATTTCCGCTCAACAGTCGGGCAATGTTGTCGTGGAATGGCGAGACAATGCATCGGTCAATTTCGGCGATTTCAAGCTGACCGTACCGCAGTTCAATCCAGAGAACTTCAATGTGGACGTCCATTCCCGGACGGTTTTTTTTTCCATAAAAACACCGGTTACACAAGCGGTTGATGCCAACGCGCTTCAGATTACCAACATTTCCTACGAACCAATACAGCAGGCGCAAGTCGGCGATCTCAAGGTTTCTGCATTGCCGCAAGAAATCAACGCCAAAGTAAAAACGGTACGTGCGCGCGGCAGGATGTTCGCCCACATCACGTTTTCGCCTATTATTAAGGACGGCAACAGCATCAAACGGGTAAAATCTTTTGCGTACAGCCTGAATCCGTCGGCTTCCCGCCCAACGCCACTTTTTAATAACGTATCTTCGATTTCCAATTCCCTTTTTGCTTCGGGCGATGTGTATCGTTTTTACGTTGAAAAATCCGGCGTCTATAAAATTTCCAAAAGTTTCCTGCAATCATTGGGGATGAACACTTCTGTCGATCCGCGTAAAATCAAGATTTACGGCAATGGCGGACGCATGGCACCATTGGCCAATGACGTCTACTATCCGATGGATCCAGAGGAAAATGCCATTCAATTCATTGGAGAAGGCGACGGCGTTTTTGATTCCGAAGACTACATCCTATTTTACGCCGAAGGCATGGACAACTGGAACGCCGACAGCCAAACGCACAACAACCTTTACGCAGACCGTTCCTATTATTATGTGACCAACAAAGGTTCCGATGGCAAACGCATCCAGCCGATGGACCCGCTCGAAGGCAGCCCGGCCGATATCAACATCACCACTTTCGACGATTACCAATACCATGAAAAAGATTTGGTCAATATCGTGCGTTTGGGCAGACGTTGGTTTGGCGAGCAGTTCGGGATTGAAGACCAACAGGAATTCGATTTCAAATTCCCGAACATTGACACGTCGCAACCCATTAAAATCAGTGCTGTAGCGGCATCTGCGGCATTCGCCGCCACCACTTTTACCTTTCAGGCCAATTCACAAAACGTAGGCACGATTTCCATTCCGGCGCTGATTGCCAACTCTGGCACCGAAGCCATTGGCGGCGCTTTGCCCACGACGAGCTCGTTTCCGGCAGCCGAAAACGTGACGGTTTCCGTGTCCTACAACAACGGCGGCGTCCCGACCTCGAAAGGCTATCTCGATTATATTATCCTTCGCGCCAAAAGGCAACTTACCGGGTACGGCAAACAGTTCCGGTTCCAGTTGGACAATTCGGCGACGTTGTCCGGCATCGGGCAATACCAGGTCACCAATGCAGCGGGCATCAAGCAGGTTTGGGACATCACAGACATTTACAACGTCACCAAAACCGAAAATAATGGACAGGCCAGCTTCTCTTTTAAAGCGCCGCTCGGCGAACTCCGCAAATACATCGCTGTTGATCAGTCCGATTATTATTCGCCGTCCAAGGAATCAAAGTCGCGCGTGGCCAATCAGGATTTAAAGGGCACGATTTTCAATAACGCGCAAGGCAATTTCGAGGACATCGATTACATCATCGTCACGCCGACATCACTTTACACCCAAGCTGAAAAACTCGCCAACTTCTGGCGCACGTACGCCGGCGGCATGAACGTAAAAACCGTAAAACTCGACAACATCTACGAGGAATTTGGCTCCGGCAAACAAGACATCGGCGCCATCAGGAACTTCGTAAAGTATGTCTATGAAAATGCTTCCACGCCTTCTGCGCGCGTGAAATACCTGAATTTGTTTGGCGATGCATCGTTCGATTTCAAGGATCGCATCCCGAACAACACCAACCTTGTCCCGATCTATCAGGCCATTTTCAGTTACACCATCGGTCAGATTTCATTTTGTTCGGATGATTTCTTCGGATTGATGGATCCAGAAGAAGGCCGGATTGATTATTTCAGCGCCAACGGCACATTGAATACTGATTTTGGCGGCACCGATATAGCAGTAGGCCGGATGATTGCCAATGACGCCAATGAAGCGGATGAGCTTGTAGACAAAGTCATCGATTACCACGACATCAAATCGTACGGAAGCTGGCGTAACAACATCGTGATGATTTCCGACGACTCGGACAAAGAACCGGATTGGACCTTGCAAACCAAGCAAAATGCGTTGGCCGACGTTATCGTGGCACAAAAACCGTTCATTAACGCCGAAAAAATATTGCTCGATTCTTACGAACAGGAAACCTCTGCGGGCGGCAACCGCTACCCGAAAGCACGTCAGGATATTTTCAATGCCTTCGAAAAAGGCGCGTTGGTTTTCAACTATCTCGGGCACGGCGGCGAAGATGGGCTTTCCGGCGAACGCATCTGGGAAAAGTCTGACGGGCAAAACCTACAGAACCGGTACCGTTATCCGTTGTTCATTACGATTACTTGCGAATTCTCGCGATTCGACAACCCGTATAGGCCAACCGCGGGCGAATACACCTATTGGAACCCGCGCGGCGGCGCCATTTCGATGCTGACGACGATCCGTTCCATTGACCAAACACAGGCTGAGAGCTTCAACAATACACTAGCGCAGTTTTTGTTTTCGTACGGCGTGGCCGCAGGCACAGACATTTCCATCGCCGAAGCGTTGCGTGAAGCCAAGAATTTGAGTGCGAATTCAGGCGCTAACGTCGTGGTTTGTTTGGGTGATCCGGCTTTGAAACTCGCCATCCCGAAACCGAAAATCAGGTTGACGAAAGTAAACGACCAGCCCGTTACCGGCCCAATCGACGATTTACAATCACTGGCTTTCGTGAAGCTTTCCGGCGAAGTCACCGATGAAAACGACAACCCGCTGCCAACGTATAATGGTGAATTGGCCGTGAACATCTTCGACAAACCGGTGACGCGCCAAACGCTCAACAACGACGGATTCGCAGACCCAATCAATTTTACGACATTGGGCGAAACGATTTTCCGCGGCAACGCTTCGGTGAGCAATGGCCAATTTGAGTTCGGATTCGTCGTGCCGCGCGACATCAGGATTCCGGTCGCGAATGGCCGCATCAGCTTTTATTCAAAACGGAATTTGCTGCAACTGGACAAAACGGGCTTTGACACGACGATCAAAATAGGCGGCATCAACCAAAACGCAGTTGCCGACAACATTGGCCCGACCGTAAAATTGTACATGAACGACCAAACTTTCGTAAACGGCGGCATCACCAATGACAACCCTATTTTCCTGGCGTTCCTGGAAGACGAACACGGCATCAATACCGCCAGTGGCATCGGGCACGACATCGTGGCAATCCTGGACGGCGACGAGAGCAATCCTTACATCCTGAATGATTATTACGAAACCGAACTTGACGATTTCACGAAAGGCAAAGTGCGTTTCCCGTTCCGCAATCTGGAAAAAGGATTGCATACGATAACTTTCAAGGCTTGGGATGTGTACAACAACCCGATTACGGCCGAAATCCAGTTCGTGGTTGTTGGTGACGAAGGCATCACGCTCACCAACGTGCTTAATTATCCGAATCCTTTCTCCACTTATACACAGTTCTGGTTTACGCACAACCGCCCGTTTGAACCGTTGGAAGTGCAAGTCCAGGTCTTGACCGTGACCGGAAAAGTGGTTTGGACCAAGAACCAAACCGTGACTACCGAAGGTTTTCTCTCGAGAGAAATCACCTGGGACGGCAAAGACGATTTTGGCGACCGCATCGGGAAAGGCGTTTACGTTTACAAGCTTACCGTACGTTCCGCGGCTACGGGCGTGCAATCTGAAAAGTACGAGAAACTTGTAATCCTTTAATAAAGTACTATATTTGTTTAATTATTCGTTTGTAAAAAAATTCATGAAAAAGTTCTCGATAGTATTTCTCTGCCTGATTGTTTTCCAGATTTCCCAAGCCCAAGACCGCGTCATTACTACAGGAGTTCCGTTCCTGCTGGTGGCTGCCGACGCACGTTCTGCCGGTATGGCAGATCAAGGCGTGGCCACTGCGCCCGACGCTTATTCGCAACAATACAACCCGGCCAAATACGCTTTCGCGCTGGACGGGCAAGGCGCTTCGGTAAGCTACACACCTTATCTGACTGATTTGGTGAACGACATTTCCCTCGGGCAGGTAACCTACTACAAAAGATTTGGTGCCGATGGCAGGAGTGCATTTGCCGGAAGTCTCCGTTATTTCGGATTGGGCGAGATTGAATTGCGCCAGAATTTCGACGACCCGCCAAATGTCGTAAAACCGAATGAATTGGCTGTTGACGGCTCGTACGCCCTGCAATTGAGTGAAGTTTTCTCGATGGCCGTCGGTGCGCGCTACATCAGGTCTAACCTGCGCATTCCGGATGCTACCGGCGATGCCAAACCGGCAAGTTCTTTTGCCGTGGACATTGCAGGTTATTACCAGTCTGAAGAAGTGGCCTACAGCGATTTCAACGGCCGTTGGAGGGCAGGTTTCAACTTCCAGAACTTGGGACCTAAAATCAAGTATGACGCTGCAGGCACCGATGACAACGCAAACTTCCTACCGGCCCAGATGCGACTGGGTGGCGGTTTTGATTTCATCTTCGACGAATACAACAAAGTGTCTTTGGGCATTGAATTCGATAAATTGCTCGTGCCTTCGCCACAAACGCCCGACCCGGCGGTTGACACCAATGGCGATGGAGATTTTGACGACGACGAAGACATCACAGACCTCGAACAACGCGCACGCAACAACGAAGAATACCGCAGTATCGGATGGGTTTCGGGCATTTTCAAATCATTCAATGATGCCCAGGACGGTTTCAGCGAAGAGTTGAAGGAGTTCACCTACTCGGTTGGCGCGGAATACTTGTATCAGGATTCGTTTGCGTTCCGTTTGGGTTATTTCAATGAAAGTCCGGAAAAAGGCGCAAGGAAATTCTTCTCGCTGGGCGCCGGTTTCAAATACAACATCGTGAAAGTAGATGTGTCGTATCTGTTCTCGGCCTCGCAGGTGAAAAACCCGCTGGAGAACACACTCCGATTCTCGTTGACGTTTAACTTCGGTGAAAAATTTGACCAATACTAATCATTATAAAGCGTAAAAAGAAAATCCAAATTTCAACTGAAGTTTGGATTTTTTTTCCGCCGTCGGTAACATGAAAGAAATTACACTTCAAACTTCTTTTTCGGTTTTTGATGCCAAGGACGCACTTCCGGCAGACGTTCTGGAATTGATGGATCAAGCCATCTCCATCCGCAAGAAAGCCTACGCGCCGTATTCGAAATTCCGTGTGGGTGCAGCCTTGATGCTCGACAACGGGAAAACCGTTTTGGGTTCAAACCAGGAAAATGCGGCGTATCCGTCTGGGTTGTGCGCCGAACGTGTGGCTGTGTTCCAATCGGGCGCGATTTACCCGGAAGCCAAAATCCTGAAAATGGCCATTTCGGCCGCTTCGGACACGAACACTACTTCGGCTCCGATTCCGCCTTGTGGCGCGTGCCGGCAGTCCATCGCGGAATATGAATTCAAGCAGGATCACGACATCGAAATCTATTTCATGGGCGAAACCGGGAAAGTCTATAAATCGGATTCCCTGAAAAATTTGCTGCCGTTTACTTTCGATAAAAACTTCCTGTAAAAAGGCCGTTTTAAATTTTATTTCTTCGGGGCAAATGTCTTACTTTTGCTTTTCGCAAATCTGCGTGTGAGAAACACAAACACCTGAAGCTCTATTGTGAGGCCGGAGCTCCGATTGTTTGTGTTCTTGGCTGACAGTTAGAAAATATAAGCCACAGACAAACAACCTGTTTGCGTCCGACATTGTTGCACAAACGATTTAAACACTAGAATTTACCGATGAAACCAATCACCAAAGAGGTTTATCTGAAATGGTATGAAGAAATGCTGTTTTGGAGAAAATTCGAAGACAAACTAGCCGCACTGTACATCCAACAAAAAGTACGCGGGTTTCTTCACCTATACAACGGCCAAGAAGCGGTTCTGGCCGGCGCCTTACACGCCATGGAACTGGGCAAAGACAAAATGATCACGGCCTACCGCAACCACGTGCAACCCATAGGCATGGGCGTTGACCCGCGCAAAGTCATGGCAGAATTGCTGGGCAAAGTCACCGGAACTTCAAAAGGAATGGGCGGCTCCATGCACATTTTCTCAAAAGAACACGGCTTTTACGGCGGGCACGGCATCGTTGGGGCGCAAATCCCGGTAGGCGCCGGAATGGCTTTTGGCGATAAATATTTTGGACGCGACGGCGTAACGCTAACTTATTTCGGCGATGGTGCCGCACGTCAAGGTTCATTGCACGAAGCATTCAACATGGCGATGTTATGGAAACTGCCGGTGGTATTCATCTGCGAAAACAACGGCTACGCCATGGGTACATCGGTAGAGCGTACCGCCAACCACACCGACGTCTGGAAATTGGGCTTGGGTTATGAAATGCCTTGCGGCCCGGTAGACGGTATGAATCCGGTAAAAGTGGCCGAAGCCATGGATGAAGCCATTGAGCGCGCACGCCGCGGCGATGGCCCAACGTTCCTGGAAATGAAAACCTACCGTTACCGCGGGCATTCGATGTCTGATGCGCAATTGTACCGCACCAAAGAAGAAGTGGAGGAATACCGCAAAATCGACCCGATTACACAAGTGCTCGATATCATCAAAGAAAACAACTACGCCAGCGACGCGGAGATTGAAGCCATGGACGAGCGCGTGAAAAATCTCGTGGACGAATGTGAAAAATTCGCCGAGGAATCACCGTTCCCGGAGGCGCAACAACTCTACGATGTGGTTTACGAAGAACCAAACTATCCTTTCATCCCTCATAAATTATAATCTATGGCAACACGCGTAACGATGCCGCGACTGAGCGACACCATGACAGAAGGCACGGTCGCCAAATGGCTTAAAAAAGTTGGGGACAAAATAAACGAAGGCGACATCTTGGCCGAAATCGAGACCGACAAGGCCACGATGGAATTTGAATCATTCAATTCCGGAACGCTTTTGCACATTGGGATTCCGGAAGGACAAACCGCCGCCGTGGATTCTTTGCTGGCCATTATCGGCGAACCGGGCGAGAAAATTGACGACGCTTTGACCCGAGGCGGAGCCGAACTGAGCGAAGCTAAAGGCGATGCTCCGAAAGCTGAAGCGCCAAAAGCCGAAGAAAAGAAAGAAGAAGATAAGCCTGAGGAGACAAAAGTGGCAGCCGAAGCAAAAGAACCCGCTCCCGCTGCATCGGCCGACTTGCCGAAAGGCGTAACCGTTGTCACCATGCCGCGCTTGAGCGACACGATGACCGAAGGAACGGTCGCAAAATGGCTCAAGAAAGTAGGCGACAAAGTAGCCGAAGGCGACATCCTGGCCGAAATCGAGACCGACAAAGCGACGATGGAGTTCGAGTCGTTCAATGCCGGAACGTTGTTGTTCATTGGCATCAACGAAGGCCAATCGGCGCCGGTGGATAGTGTACTCGCCATCGTCGGGCCGGAAGGAACCGATGTGACTGGCGTGGCCGAAAATTTCAAGAAAGGCGGCGCGGCTCCGGCTGAAAAAGTAGAGGCGCAACCCGCTGAAGGCAAATCAGAGGACAAACACGAAGAAATCGTATCCGACGGCAAACGCATTTTCATTTCGCCGCTTGCCAGAAAAATGGCCGAAGAGAAAGGCATCAATATCTCACAGGTAAAAGGCTCTGGCGAAAACGGCCGTATCGTACGCGCCGACATCGAGAACTTTACCCCAACGGCGGCACAAACTGCGGCGCCAGCAGCGGCGGCACCAGCCGAGCAGAAAACTGATGCGTCTGTAGCTAAACCGTATGTTCCTGTGGGCAAAGAAGAAACCGAGGAGATCAAGAACAACCAGATGCGCAAAGTCATTGCGAAACGTTTGTCTGAATCTGCGCAAACGGCGCCGGTGTTTTACTTAACTATTGAAGTCCTGATGGACAATGCCATGACGGCGCGCGAAGCCATCAACGCCATGCCGGAGACGAAAGTATCGTTCAACGATATGGTAATCAAGGCTTGCGCAATGGCGCTCCGTAAACATCCGAAAGTGAACTCGACGTGGAAAGAAGACGCGACGCTGCTGCATAAACACATCCATGTGGGCGTGGCCGTAGCCGTTGAAGACGGATTGCTCGTTCCGGTGTTGAAGTTTGCCGACCAGATGACGCTGACGCAAATTGGCGGCAACGTTAGGGATTTGGCGGGCAAGGCGAAGAACAAGAAAATCCAGCCGGCCGAAATGGAAGGATCAACCTTTACCGTGTCTAACTTGGGCATGTTCGGGATTTCTGAATTCACTTCGATCATCAACCAACCGAACTCGGCGATTTTGTCGGTCGGGGCGATTGAGCAGAAACCAGTGGTGAAAGACGGACAAATCGTAGTGGGCAACACCATGAAAGTGACGCTGGCCTGCGACCACAGAACGGTTGACGGTGCCACTGGTGCGCAATTCCTGCAAACACTCAGGACGTATCTGGAAAACCCAGTAACGATGTTGGCCTAACGCCGACTAAACATATTGAAAATCCCGTTTCGCGACGGGATTTTGTTTTTATACCGCGGCCCGCGTGAGCGATGGCAGCGGCATCCTTTGGGAAACCCCAAAGGATTTGAACCCGAGGCACCGCCGAACTGTATGGAGCGCAACGAAATAAAACTTTTGGGTTTTCGCAAAGATAGAGCACTATCGAGCGCAAAGTGCAACTTTGTTCGAAGATATCGAGCGAAGCTCTGCGCGACGGCGTTTCCGGAAATGTTGAACGTAATAAAAGTGCCGATAACGCCGGCACGCCCAAACACATGAAAAAGACCTTTGTTCTCCTATTGGCAGTCTTGGTTTTGACTGCATGCAAAAAGGAAACTGCTGAAACAACCGAACACGCAGCGGTGAAAGACGAACATTCCTATGCCGAGCCGGATAAGGCTGTAGTGACGCATTTGAGTTTGGACATTAACGTGGATTTCAACACCGAAACGATCTCGGGCTGCGCTATCTGGACGATTGACAACAAATCTAAGGGCAACGAAATCGTGTTTGACGAAAACGCATTGGAGATTGAGAAAGTCACGCTGGACGACAACCAACCTACGACGTTTAGTTTGGGCGATAAAGTGGAATACCATGGACGCGCGGTTCGGGTAAAAATCAAGCCGGACACGAAAAAAGTATCGGTTTACTACCGCACCACAAAAGACGGCGTGGCGCTGCAGTGGCTGAAACCCGCGCAAACAGCCGATAAGAAATACCCGTTTGTGTTCTCGCAGGGCGAAAGCGTCTGGACCAGGACTTGGCTGCCGTGCCAGGATTCGCCATCGATCAAGTTTACCTACGACGCGAAAGTGACCGTGCCGAAGGAATTGCTCGCGATGATGAGCGCCGACAACCCGCAGGTGAAAAATGATACGGGCGTTTACACATTTGAACAGAAAAAACCGATTTCCTCTTACTTGCTGGCCATTGCCGTAGGCGATGTTGGGTTTAAGGCAATTGACGGCAGGACGGGCGTGTATGCCGAACATTCGGTGCTGGACAAAGCTGCCTGGGAGTTTGGCGAGCTGGGCAAAATGGTAAACGCAGCCGAGAAACTATTCGGGCCGTACCGCTGGGGCCGATATGACGTACTGGTGTTGCCGCCGAGTTTCCCGTATGGCGGGATGGAAAACCCGAACCTGACGTTCCTGACGCCTGGAGTGATTGCCGGCGACCGTTCGCTGACGAGTTTGTTGGCGCATGAACTGGGACACAGTTGGAGCGGAAACCTGGTAACCAACGCGACCTGGGATGATGTTTGGCTCAACGAAGGTTTTACAACATATGTTGAGCACAGAATCGGGGAAGCCGTTTTTGGCGTACGCGAAGCAAAAATGCAGGATGTCATGAGCCGGAAAGTACTCACCGATAACTTGTCAGATTACGGCAGCGGCCATGAAGACACACGGTTGAAAGTATCCACGCACGGGCGCAACCCTGATGATTCCCTGAGTGACATTCCGTATGAAAAAGGGTATGCATTTTTACAGGCGGTGGAACTGGCCGTGGGGCGCGAGACGTTCGACAAATTCATCACGCAGTATTTCAACGACCATGCATTCCAGTCGATTACAACGGAGGAATTCCTAGCCTATTTTAACGAGCACTTGATCAAAGGAGACAAGGCTTTGGCCGATAAAATCAAAGCGGAAGACTGGATCTATAAGCCAGACGTGCCGGCAAACATTCCCGTAGTGACATCTGAAGATTTCAAACGCATCGATGCGATTCAGGTTTCCTGGCGAAAGACCGGCGTAACAGGGTTGGCAGCGCAAATCAAATCGACGAACGAGCGACAGCATTTCATCGATTATTTGCCTGAAGATTTGACCGCTGCAGAAATGGCGGCGTTAGACAACGAGTTCAAGTTTACGGAGAAAGGAAATTTCGTCATCCGGCGCCAATGGTTCGCCATTGCCATCAGGCAGCAATACAAGCCGGCTTATCCCGCCATTGAACAATTCATGGTGGCCACGAGCCGCACGGGTTCACTGACTACTTTGTATCGGGAAATGACCAAGACGCCTGAAGGAAAAACTTGGGCCAGGCGAATTTTCGACAAGGCAAAATCGGGTTATCATGCCACCACGGTAGAAGCCATAGGAAACGTACTGAAATAAAAAAAGCGCCTATTTGGCGCTTTTTATTTTTATATCTTTTACTCTCCGTCGTTCCAAAAACTGCTAAAATTTAAGCTGAATACTGGCGCCGGAAGAATTTTCTTCTCTTCTCTTGGCTGGCATTTGAGCGGTACTTTTACTGGTTTTGCCTTTGGTTTGACCTTGGCAGGCTTTGCAGGCGTATCGTCCGGACTAATGAGTTGGTGCGTACTGGTCAAAATCCGCTCTGAGATGTTATACCAAAATGGCCCAGGACCTTGGTGGTCTTTCCCGTACATGGACGCCGACAAGAAGAAAACGAAAAGCAACGACAGTTTTTTCATGACAAACTATTTAGCATATCAAATATAAATATTTTTTGATACGCACCAATTATTTTTGCGTGCGTTAACACATTTAGTAAGAACAATTTGGGCGTGCCGGCGTTTTCGTGTCGGTGGGTTGCGGGAAGTACGCCGAAACGCCGTCGGGCAGAGCTTCGCTCGATATCTTCGAACAAAGTTGCACTTTGCTCTCGATTGCTGTATCTTTTGGGCTTGCTGCGCCGCCGCAAAAGGATGCCGCTGCCATCCCTCACGCGGGCTAGAAGTTTAAAGGCTGAAGTTTGAAGTTTAAGGTTCCAAGTTTGGGGTTCGTGCGGGCATCAATCCACATCTTCACGCTTGAAAGGCGGCGGCACGAGCACGATAGCGCGACTGCACTGCACCGCTTGGAAACAAAAAACCCCGACTTATTCAGTCAGGGTTTTCAAAGAAAGGCGGCGACATACTCTCCCACAAATTGCAGTACCATCTGCGCAGGCGGGCTTAACTTCTCTGTTCGGGATGGGAAGAGGTGAGCCCCGCCGCAATAACCACCTTAGGCCGTTTGCGATCGGTTTTCCGATGCATGATATTGTTG